>NZ_AGTS01000144.1 GCF_000238595.1 Acidovorax sp. NO-1
TAAGTGATGTTTATGAAAAAGATTTTTGTCCATCCCCTCAATGAACCACTATCGTCCGACCCACATCGGCATTGTCAGGTTCAGCAAGCTATTAAAACGCCTTCAAACCTCAGCCCCGCCCTTGCGAATTTCGATAGCTTGCCTGATTCTGCACACGTGCGCATGAGTGAAGTCATGCAACTCTTTGGATGCTCTCGAGCCAGTGTCTGGCGCTGGACAAAAGCCAAAAAACTACCTGCACCGAAACGATTTGGTGCCCGATTTCTGGCTTGGAACGTCGGTGACTTGCGTATCGCGCTCGATATACGCTGCTAGCTCAGAGCGTTAAAAGTCAGGTGCTAGGTACTACTTGCGAAGGCAAGATCATTAGTGTTTATATAGCGACCGAGTAGCCAGCCCCCAAGGTATTTAAAAATATTAAATCACTATCTAGGTGAGCCGTTGGCGTGTCCTTTTAAGATAAATAATTAATTTTAAAAATATGCAAATTGTAAAAAACCCTGCAAATCCACTCATCTTGAACAATCGAGTGATTGTATTTGACCACATTGAAGTTATGGGCCAAGGTGTACTGCCCAGCGGTGAAATGCATCTTGTGATTAGAGATCTGAAGTCCATTTTAGAGAAGGAGGTTCCCATCCCAGTGGAGCTTCTGGCTAGCGGACAAACCGGGCCACTTCAAAAGCTATTTATAAAGTATGGGCTATATACACTGGCCGTAAAAAAGCCATATAAAGTGCGGGAAGAGTTACTGCGCGTTATGCAGGAGGTTCGATTGAAGCCTCTGATAATTTCAGAGGGATTTCAGGATGTCACCCTTAATGGGATCGCTTATAAGGTCCTCACTAAAAATGGAGTGTGCTATCCAGTCGACAACAGCGTGAGTGCTAGCGAATTCCATCTAAGTGGTCGAGCCGCAGAAAAAATTGTGACTCAAAAGAATATGGAAGATTTTTTGGGGGAATTTTCGGTATACCTTGAAGAGCTGGATAGGTTTTTAGTGATATTGATTGCAGCCATCGCTGCGTACTTCTTTTGCGCATTTGATGTATCGCGTTTGACATTTCTTTTGGTCGGCAAATCATCTCATGGCAAATCAACCATTCAGCGCGCTGTTTCCTTTTTGGTGGAAGGTCGAAATTCGATTAGGGACTTCAATGCAACGATCATTGGGATGCTTGAATTCTGTGCCGCACAAGGAAGTAAGCCTATTTTTCTGGAGGATGCGCATAAAGCAGGAGAATCAATTATGGATCTAATCATGGAATCTGGAAATGGTTCGGGCCGGTTTCGAAGTAATTATGGAAAAAATCAAGAAGATGAAAAATTGAAAAAAATGACCGGTGTTGCCGTCGTCTCGAGTGAGATGTCCCTTGATGGTATTGCTAAAAGAAATCGATTGATCCTAGATAGAGGGGTGAACGGGAGAAGCATTGAGATTCCTGAAACCGATCATGGGATGTTTGAGAATCTATGTGGATTTGAGACGGGAGCCAAGCTCTCTGAACGCCTGGATGCCCTAGCACCTGACTATGCAAGTGTAATTGGAGATGCGGCGATATCGGAAATTGCCAGTCATTTCACAAAACACAAAGAGCAATGGATAAAACGCAAAAATACCATTCGCAAAAAAATAATTCTTGCTGCTGAACTTGAGGACAATTTGGATGGTGTTGATGCACGCGTGTTAAATGGACTGGTGTTTTGTGCTTTTATAGGGCGACAAATATCAAATGCTGGCTTGTTGCCTGTCAGTCGCAATCGAATTTACGAAGCCTTCGGTCGTGTTTTTAAAGAGCGAATTAATTCTTGCGCATCGGACATGGATCTTTTGAAATCTCAGCGATCGATGCGAACCATCAAATCGGTGCAGGCAATGCTGATAAAAAACAAGAGCAAATTTTCCTCAAAAAAACAGGAGCCTAACGACAACTCAAAAAAGGTCGTTGGCATCATGAAAAACAGCAAAAAAACGGAGAGGTTCTGTATTTGATTAAACCGAATCGCTTTAAATCTCTTTTGGGAGAAGCTTTTCATAGCAAGACTACGGAGGATTTACGAGCTAACGGCTATCTGGTCACTAGTCGACGGCGTGGCTACCACTACCAGCAACGTGTGGGCGAGGAGCTGAAGGACTTCATCGCAATCCGCGCGTCGATTCTGGAAGCTCAGTCCCGCTAAAGCCTAGCACGTAGCCATGTCACAACCAGATGTTGTGACATGGCGATGTGATGCACGTGTCGTAGCGGTGCGGCATTTGAATCACTGTAATACCAAGCCAACGTACCGTTTTGTGTAGTACGCACCACTGAAATGTATCGAGATAAGTTATGGCCTCATCATTGCTGGATACGATCAAAATCGTTGTTGACTGTGATCATAAAAAATGGTTAGAGAAGCAGCAGCGACAGCATAATTCTGGGGGAGGAAATAAAATCACAAAAGCAGCTTCAAGCCCCTACAAGAAGATTAGTGTTCCAGGTGCTTATGGAGCGCGCGCAGTGGTTAAATCTGTGCGTAATGCTACTAAGCTCGTTATCGAGTGTAGCTCTCCCAAGTTTTTAACTGGGCAGAATGTTTTTGGCTCAGAAAAATTGCAGCCGCAAGTTACCGCCATCGTCAAGAAGGTATGCCGTTACTTAGACATTCGTCTTTCCCCACAAGAGCGGAAGAATGTTGAGGATGGGCTTGTTGCTCTTCATCGAATTGATGTGGTGGGCCATCTCAAGATGAAAAACCGAGATATGGTGGACAAGCTACTTAGAAATCTCAAGATGCAGATCATGTTTCTTGATCGGACTACTAGCAACTATAACGATCAAACCCTATACATCGATCAGAATTCAGACTGGAAGTCACTGAAATTCTATGGGAAGGCAGCAGAGGTTAATTTTCGACCACTGGACGAGACTTTGCCGCATCGTGACTTTATTGAGCGCTATTGTGAGGATCTTTTCCGTATAGAGCTCGTATTGCGTCGCCGATTTTTGAAGGCCAGGGGCATCAAATATGTACGAGATTGGTCGCCAAAAATCGGGCGCAAAATTCTTAGAACAGAAATATCTGATTTAAAATTGACGGACAATTCATTAAAGCAATTTGAGCATCAACCTAATATGGGTAGCTTGCCAAACTGCATACTTGCACTGCATAACGCTGGAGTGGATTTGCGCAGCGTCGGGTTTACTCAGCGGCAGCTAAAAGCACATGCCAAAACGATTCGTAGTGCGATTGACGTAAACATCAATACACCTAGATCAGTTCAGCTATTGTCGGACGTTCCTGTCCGAAGAATAATGCACAGCCTCCGATTCGGGAAGAATAGAAAAGCTGTTGCACTTGGAATTGCAGAGATTCTGAGCTAATTGGGTGCAAACCTCGCTCGATTAAATTTATTGGACGCCCCTTTTAAGCTGGCAATTATGTGGATTTTTTCTTTGGATCAAAGCCCATGGCTGCAATTTCTAAATATTTATCCAGCATTTTGATCGCCTCGGGTATTTCTCCTTTGAAATGATCGTGCAGCGCATCCTTGTCGCCGTTAAATTCTTTGAATTTATCGGGAAAGACCTTTTTGTAGATTTCGTTTCTCGTCAACCCCCTTCGCTTGGCATCAATGATTTTTAGTCTTCTAAGAAAAACTGCGGGCTGGGGATTGAATCTATCTGTTTTTTCTTGCTATCTTCTGGTTGTGGAGATTCCTTTTTGGCGGAATCAATAAGATCATTTCGATAGCGTTCAAGATGAATCTTGGCTGACTCCAGTTGGACTTTTATAGCCCTAGAATTATTCAGCGTGGCATCAACCTGAAATCTGATCACCACTTGACCTGGAAGTATTTTTACTCTTATTGTTGTTTTTTCAGTGTTTCGCTTCTTACTTCCCCCTTCCCATCTGTAAATAGCGGTGGAGAGAAAAAATGGGTTTTTTGGGGAGTAGTTTTCTGTGTAATCTTTGAATTTTTTAAGTTGAAATTTATTTGCTATAGCAAATTCGGCTGCAGCCTTAGCATCACCGGTTAGATTTCTCGCATCATCACAAAGTTCAATATATTCAGGATTTCTTTTTAGAAACTCCCACGCCCAACGTCTGGGAGACCATTTTTGATTGTTTTTATAAATATTTTCCGCCATTTTATTCGAGATTCAATTGATGGAGGTGTGTGGGCTGTTACTCGATGTGCTGTTATTAATGCTAAGCGTTTAGGCTAAGCGTTTAGGCTATTTGTGGATTTATTTTTTGAATGCAGTGCTGATAGAGTAAATTTTAGTATTAACGTGGTGTATAGAATCTGCAGGTAGTCTATGACTTGCAGGCCACGTTGGCGAGGAGCCAAGGGCGAGGCGGTGTAATAGCAGCAGTTCGACTGGCTGCGCACGTTGTTGAAGGTGGATGCAGACTACCGGGTTAATAAGCCTCAACAGCGACATGTTGATCGCTTGCGGGAGCGTGACCAATTGGTGCTCACCTGGCATCTCAAGGGCAAGCCTATGAGTCGGTTCCAGGAGTTCAAGTCAGGCGAGTGGAAGAAGTCGCTGATCAAGCAGCGTATCCAGGAGCGCCTGCGCATCGACATTGATATTCCCGTGCCGCATTGCGATCCCAGGGCTTAGCGGGCGGTCGTTGGAGCGGCTTGTGGAGCCGCCGCAGGAGCACCCTTTGCATACTCCGCTTCTCTCACAATAGAGCTTTTCCAATCATAGTTTTTTGTGCCCAACTACAACGCAGAAATCTCCGCAGGCTCACTCATGCCGCTCGAAAGCAGGCGCATTGCCGTGCTGCTGCTTACGCAGCCGGACGAGGCAGCTTGGCGACATGCCATCGAGATCGAAAACATTCTGCAAAAGAACACGCCCGCCACGGCGCGACGCCAAGCTACGTTGATTCGAAAGCGCCTGATGACTCTAGATGCCCAGGGTTGGGAAATGATCGCCAACAATGGAAGCGAGGTGCAAATTCAATTGCTGCTCGCCGCAGCGGTCAAGCACAGTCCGCTACTCGGCGACTTCATGCGCAACGTCTATGCAATGCGCCAGCGAAAGCTCGAACCAACTGTCGATCCTCACGACTGGTCTGACTTTTTGGCGGAATGCACATTGCACTATCCTGCAATCGCGAACTGGACAGACGCAACAAGGGCCAAACTGTTCCAAGTCATTGTCCGCGTACTTGTCGAGGCTAAATACTTAGACAATGCCCGCAGCTTACGACTTACCCCTAAGTCGCTGAACCCCGACGTAAGGCGCTACCTCGCTGACCGCCATGAAACCTATGCCCTCGACTGCTTGGAGCGCGCGCAATGACGCTGAGCCTTGAAGAACGCCTAAATCAAATCTTGCCGCGTATCACTTCCCGAGAATTCCTCGACAGCAAAGGGCTGGGCAACGAAATTGGTTTCTGGATCTTTGACTACCCCCCTGACCGGGAAATGGAGGTGCGAGACTTCCTCTCAGGTACCGTGGTACCGGCGCTAGGCAAACAGTTGCCAGCCATTCGCTGCGCGGTCGTGAATCTACTAGCGCTGGTCACGGACTTACTAGAAGAGCGCAACTTGCTCGACAAAGCCATCGCCATGCAACATGACAAGGGCGACGATAGCGCCCTGGTCGCACTGCGTTCCGTCTTGAAAGAGGACAAGCTGGCCCAGAAAATTGCGACCCGACATGACATTGCTGCGCTAGATTTGCTCGTACTCACTGGCGTGGGCGCCGTGTACCCCATGCTGCGCACCCACACCCTGCTATCTGCGCTACACCCGATCATGGGTAACACGCCATTGCTCATGTTCTTTCCTGGCCGGTACGACGGTCACTCACTGCGCTTGTTCAATACACAGGCTGAAGACCACTACTACCGCGCATTCCGCCTGGTCCCTGAAGCGACCTAGTTGCTCTCCACTTCATACGCCTCCACCAGACCATCTTCCCAAACAGCCCCATGATCATTCGCGACCTGTTCCAAAAGCCCATCGACCGCCCCATCAACGGCGTCATCAAAGCCGACCAGATGGACGCAGCCAGCGTGTGGCAAGAGCTGGAGGAATACGTCGTCACCAAACAGATCAGCGAATACCTGCGCAGATTCTTTGACGCCTATCTGGCCGCCATCGACCGGCCGCACGACGCGGCCATCACTGACCGCATGGGCGTCTGGGTCAGCGGGTTCTTTGGCTCGGGCAAATCGCACTTCATCAAGATACTGTCGTACCTGCTGGAAAACCTGCAGGCGCAAAACCCCGAAACGGGAGAAAAGCGCAGCGCCGCCCAGTTCTTCGATCACCACAAGATCAAAGACGCCATGCTGCAGGCCGACATTCAACGGGCCGTTCAAGGCACCGCAGATGTGATCCTGTTCAACATCGACGCCAAGGCTGACAGCAAAACAGACCGCGACGCCATCCTGCAAGTCTTCCTGCGCGTCTTCAACGAGAAGCTGGGCTACTCGGGCGACGCTCCGCATATCGCCGACATGGAGCGCCACCTGGTTTCCAAGGGAGCGTTGGATGCCTTCAAAGCTGCCTTTGCCGCATCCAACGGCAGTACCTGGGAGCAAGAGCGCGATGCGGTAGATTTTTTGCGGGATGACATCGTGGCAGCGCTGGCCCAAGCCCTCAAGATGACGCCCGAGTCTGCTGGCCAGTGGTTTGACCGTGCGCGCGATGACTTTCGCATCAACATCGAAAACTTTGCTAAGGTCGTCAACGACTACCTGGTCACCCGGCCCGCAAGTCACAAAGTCATCTTCCTGGTCGATGAGGTTGGGCAATTCATTGGCGCCAACTCGCAGCTCATGCTCAGCCTGCAAACCATCACCGAGCAGCTGGGCACGCAGTGCAAGGGCCGCGCCTGGGTCATCGTCACCAGCCAGGAGGACATTGACGCAGCCATTGGCGAAGCCAACAAGGCCAAGTCGCAAGACTTTTCCAAGATTCAAGGGCGTTTTCATACACGGCTGTCTCTGGCCAGCAGCAACACCGACGAAGTGATTGGCGAGCGCCTGCTCTCCAAGACCGAAGCAGCCCATGTATTGCTGCGCGATGCCTTTGCCAGCAAGGGCGACGTCATCAACAACCAGCTCAGCTTTGTCGGCAATGCCGTCAGCCTGCGCGGCTACAAAGACGCTGCCGAGTTTGTTGCCTGCTACCCCTTTGCGCCGTACCAGTTCACGCTGCTGCAAAAGATCTTCGAAACCATCCGCAAAGTGGGCGCCACCGGCAAGCACCTCTCGCGCGGTGAACGCTCGTTGCTCGACGCCTTCCAGTCGGCTGCCGTGCGCAACGCCCCCAATGGCATCAACGTGCTGGTGCCGCTGTACGACTTCTATCCGTCCATCGAAAGCTTCATCGACGGCATGGCCAAGCGCTCCATCGACGAGGCACCGCTCAACCCAGCCCTGCAGCCTTACGACAGCCAGCTGCTCAAGGCGATGTTCCTGATTCGCTACATCCCCGACATCGTCAAGCCCAACATCGACAACCTGGCCACGCTGTGCATTGACCAGATCGACGCCGATAAGCTCGCACTCAAGCGCCAGATCCAGGAAAGCTTGGCACGGCTTGAACAGCAACGCCTGGTCAGCCGCAACGGTGACCAGTGGTTCTTTCTGACCAATGAAGAGCGCGACGTCGCCCGCGAGATTGGCCATGTAGACGTTTCCGCCGCAGAAAAGGCACGCCTGCTCGCCGAAATCGTGTTCGATGAAATCCTGGGCAGCCAGACCAAGGTGCGCCACCGCGATACCAAGTCCGACTACGAATTCAACCGCCTGCTCGACGGCGCGCCCTGGCGCCAGGCCAGCCACGCCCTCAGCTTTGAAGTGCTCACCCCGCTGGGCGACGACTACGACAAACTGCACAGCGCCAAATGCATCCTGCGCAGCAGCGAAGGCGCCGGGCGTGCCCTCGTGCGCTTGGCTGAGGGCGAGCGCCTGGACATCGAACTGGCCACCTACCAGCAAATCGAAAAGTACATCGTCAGCCCCAAGGCCGACCAGGCCACGCCATCGCTCAAACGCATCTTGGCCGACCGCAAGGATGAAAACCGCGAACGCCGCCAGCGCCTCGTGCACCAGTTGTCTGAGCTCATCACCGCAGGCGACTTCTACGCCCTGGGCCAGCCGGTGCAAATCAAGGCCAGCAGCCCGGCCACCGTGCTCGATGAGCTGCTCAACTACCTCATCACCAACACCTACAGCAAGCTGCCGTACCTGAAGGTGCGACAGGCCGACCCCATTGCCGAAATCAAGGCTGTGCTCAGCGCTGGCGACCTGGCCCAGCACGCCCTGGCCCTTAATGGTGAGGCAGGCAACCCGCTAGCCGTACAAGAGCTGCGCGATTACCTCCAGCTGGCTGCCAGCCAATCCCGCGTGCTGCTGTCCGACGTGGTGGACCGCTTTGCTGGCATCCCCTGGGGCTGGAAGCCCGAGTGGGAAACGGTGCTGCTCGTCGCCCGTCTGTTCATGGCAGGCGAGATCAAGCTCATGCTCGAAGGCAGCGACCTCGACCCCGCCAGCGCCGCTGACCCGCTCACCAAATCCGCCCGCTTCAAGCAAGTCTCCATCCTCAAGCGCAAAACCGCCGACGCCACAATCCTGCGCCGTGCGCGCGAGCTGTACAAAGACCTGTTCAGCCAACTCGGCCGTGAAGACGAAGACAGCCTGGTGGCCGACTACCGCACCCGCCTAGGCGACTGGCAGTCAGACCTTAAAAGCTACGCCCACACCGCAGCCACCCCCCACCATCCGGGCAAGGCCACTATTGACGCAGCCCTGGCCCGCATCGGCCAGCAGCTCGCCATCCGCGACAGCTTTGCCTTTATCGAGGCACTGCTCTCCGCCAAGGACGACTGGCAAGACGCATCTGACGACATCCACGACCTCGTCAACTTCTACAAAACCCAGATCACCGCCTGGCGCAAGCTGCTAGCCGCTCTCAGCCAGTTTGCCGACAACCGCGAAGCCCTGAACAAGGTGCCCCAGGCGGCAACGGCACTGGCAGAGCTGACCCAGATCCGCGACAACCCCCAGCCTTACGCCTTGGTCAACCGCATCGAACCGTTGGTGGCCACGGTCACATCCGTTAACGAGCAACTGGCGCAGGAAAAGCGAGAAAAAGCCCTGCTTTCCATCGACGACAAGCTGGCCGAGGTACAAAAACAGCTCGCTGCTTCTGCCGCTACGCCCGAGCTTTCCAACAAGGTCCTCAAACCCTTGCAAGACCTCAAGGCGCGGATTGCGGGCCTCACCGGCATTGCGCAAATCCTGTACCTGCAAAGCCAAGGCGGCGACGCCATGGACGAAGCAATCACCCTCATCGAAGCCGCCGTGGCCGCTGCTGCCGCCAAGCCCACCACGACCAAGGTGGCCAGCCCCGGCGATACCACCCAGCCCCTGCAAACCGGCAAGCCCAACGCTTTGGTAAGTCCAGCACCGGCCCCCAAAACAACCCGCGTGGTGCGCGCTGCCGAGTTCTCTAACCAGCCTTATTTGGAAACCGAAGCTGAGGTGGATGCCTACCTCACCCGGCTCAAGTCCGAACTCTTGGCCGTAGTGCGGGCTGGGCAAAAAGCGCGCGTGCAGTAAACGGCGGTTTTACGGCGCCCCCGCAATACGGCAACGGACCGTTGCCAAAACCCTGGCACCCCATGGCTATTTAACGTATAAAGATGAACAGATAACGTTAATCAGGCGCAAGTCACCCGATGCAAACCCTCACCCAAACCCAATTTCAAGCAGCCTTTGCCCATGGCGCTGTGCAGTCGGTGGCGCTGGAGCCCGTGGGCTCGCAGTTTGCTGTGAAGGTGACCACCCTCACCGGCGAGGCTTCGCTGGTGCAGGCGCGTGGCACGCAGGCACGGCTGTTTGGCACCACCGACGCCGCATTGAAGCTGCTGCACAAACTAGGCGTGCGCCGCATCGTGCTCGAAGGCTTGGAAAATTGGCAGCCAGATCAGGCACCCGAGCACAAACGCAGCCGCCCTGACCGCGCCCAAGCACTCACCCACGCCGCCGAATACGACCGCTGGGTGCGCGCCAAGGTGCAGGCCAGCCGCGACAGCACGCAGCCCGCTATTCCCCCCGACGAATGGCAAAGCACCCGTGCTGAAAAACTGGCCCAACAAAAAGCATTGCAGGCCCGGCAGCCGCAATGACGTGCGCCGCATACCGCGTGGACCGTCGGCCTGAATACCGGCAAGACCTCGACGCCATTGAAGCCTGGATTGCACAAGACAACGCCAGCGCAGCCATCGACATGTGGCTGTGGATCGACGGGCAAGTGGACCACCTGACCGATCCCAACTTCCCCAGCCGCACCAGCACGCGGGTCAACGGGGCACATGAGCTCGTCGCGCACGAAAACTACATCGTCTATTTCGACCAGAACGAAGACCAGTGCGTCGTCACAGTGCATGCCGTGGTGCATGTGGCCCGCATCACCCCACCCCCATTCCATCGGTGATGCACATCCCCATCTCGAAAATATTCAAAAATAATAGCTGCTAGCGCTTGCTAGATAAGCGCTAGAGCCACTTTTGACCATAAAAACATGAACAAGTCCAACCTCAAGTCCTACGCCCCCCAGGCCCGCAAAGACTTCATCGCCGCAGTCACCGCCCGCGCCAACCTGCTGGGCCTTTCCGACAAGGTCGGCACGCTGGAAGTAGCCCCCGCCCAAACACAGGGCGACGTTACCGTCATCGCCGGACAAGCTTGGCCCGCCAAGGTCAACGCCCAGCGCAACAAGCTGATCGAGCGCATCCGCAAAGACGGCTTTGCCCACACCATGGAAGCCGTGGCCTACACCTGGTTCAACCGCTTTGCCGCGCTGCGCTACATGGAGCTACACGACTACCTGGGCCACGGCCACCGGGCGCTGTCCAGCACCTCGGGGGGGCTTCCAGACATTCTCACCCACGCCACAGATCTGACCAGTGAACTGCCTGGCCTGAACGCGGTGCGAGTCACCGAACTCAAACTCGCAGGCAACCGCGATGGCGAGCTGTACCGCATGCTGCTGGTCGCGCAGTGCAACGCCTTGTCCCGCGCCATGCCCTTTTTGTTTGAGCGCATTGACGACGACTCCGAGCTGCTGCTACCCGACAACCTGCTGCGCAGCGACTCCGTCATTGCCAAGCTGGTGGCCGAGATCCCCGAAGAAGACTGGGCCGAGGTCGAAATCATCGGCTGGCTGTACCAGTTCTACATCAGCGAAAAGAAGGACCAGGTCATTGGCAAGGTCGTCAAAAGCGAAGACATCCCCGCCGCCACCCAGCTCTTCACGCCCAACTGGATCGTGCAATACCTGGTGCAAAACAGCGTGGGCCGCCTGTGGCTCATGGCCAACCCGCAAAGCACCTTGGCCAAAGAGTGGCCGTACTACATCACCCCCGCCGAGCAAACGCCCGAGGTGCAGGCCCAGCTCGATGCCCTTATCCAGACCCGCGTGCGCGAAGACGGTGACACCCTCAACCCCGAATCCATCACCGTGCTGGACCCGGCCTGTGGCAGTGGCCACATCCTGGTGGTGGCCTATGACGTGCTCAAGGCCATCTACCTGGAGCGCGGCTACCAGCCCAGAGCCATCCCGCGCCTGATTCTGGAAAAGAACCTCTACGGCCTGGATATTGACGATCGTGCTGCCCAGATGGCCGGCTTTGCGTTGCTGATGAAAGCCCGCGCCGACGACCGCCGCCTGTTCACTGCCACGGATAACGCCGGCAACCTGCAGCCGCCCAAGCTCAATGTGCTGAGCCTGCAGGAGAGCAAAGGCCTGAGCGTGGACGAACTCGCCACCCACCTGGCCCCGTTCAAGGTGCAGCGCGCCACCATCGCCGCGTTGGTGGAAACCTTTGAACACGCAAAAACCTTTGGCTCGCTGATCCAGATTCCCCACGCGCTCAAGACGCATCTGGCCGTTTTGCCGGAGGCGATGACCTCAGCAAAGCATAGCGAGGATATGTATGCCAGCGCAGCGGCGGATGATTTGTTGCCGCTGGTGCAGCAGGCGCAGGTACTGACGATGCAGTTTGATGCGGTGGTGGCGAATCCGCCTTATATGGGCGGCCGAAACGGTATGAACGATGCGCTGAAAAGCTTTTCAGAGGCAAATTTTCCGAGTGGAAAGGCCGACATTTATGCAGCATTCATAGACAGGGGAATGGTTGCTTTAAGGCCTGGACATGGTTCACTT
Organism: Acidovorax sp. NO-1; assembly: GCF_000238595.1. GTDB lineage: Bacteria > Pseudomonadota > Gammaproteobacteria > Burkholderiales > Burkholderiaceae_C > Acidovorax. The sequence goes on from NZ_AGTS01000144.1 coordinate 12,188, forward strand.
GCCTTCATAACGATGGAAGGATGGATGTTTTTACCCTCCTTTGAAGAATTAAGGAAAAAAATTCAAAAAGAATCGTCAATTGCAACTCTATTGCATCTTGGGCCAAGAGCATTTGAGACCATCTCTGGTGAAATCGTAAGGGTAGTTGCTTTTACTGTTACTCAAAAATCTTTGGCAGGGGATGGAGTGATCGACTGTTTTAGGCTGGTAAAACCAAAAACAGAGACAGAGAAGCGGGATGCCTTTTTGAGTGAAAGGTCCTCGATCAAGTTCGTTCAAAAGAATTTTTCAAGAATCCCAGAGGGACGAATGGCCTACTGGCTATCACCATCTGTCATTGCCTGCTTCGACAAGGGGCGGAATATTGAATCTATTGCGCCAGTTCGTCAAGGGTTTCAAACTGGGAATAACGATAAATTCATGCGCTTTTGGTACGAGATAAGCCAAAGCAAGATGATGTTCGACGCGAGTTGCAAAGAGGATGTTTTTTCCAGCGGACGTAAGTGGGTGCCTTACAACAAGGGAGGAGAATTCAGAAAGTGGTTTGGCAATAATGACTATGTGGTCGCTTTTGACAAAAAAAACTATGAGACGCTAGCCATATCTGGAAATTGCTTGCCATCACGAAATTTCTACTTTCAACAAGGCATTACTTGGTCCGCGATGGGCGGGACTTTTGGAGCGCGTCTGAGCCCTAAAGGGTTCACGTTCAGTGCGAAAGGCGCGAGTGCTTTTCCGAGCGCGGTCGACAGCCCGCTGGTTTTAAGTCTACTCAATTCAAAGGTCGCTAACGCGATGTTTGAGTTTTTGGCACCGACTTTGGACTTTAATGTTGGGGCAATACGACTTATCCCGATCCCTGATTTGTCAACCGATTCAATTGCCGAAATTGGGAAAAGGGTTCAAGCTCTTATTTCGATTGCTGAGAGTGAATGGGATTCATCAGAGACTTCCTGGAATTTCAAATGTCCTGAATTAATTAGAGATCGTCTGGCGTCTGCCCGGTTGGCTTGGGAAGCATTACAAGACAGACGGTGTGCTGAAATTCGACAGGCGGATCAACTAACAAGTGAAGTGGATAGTTTCCTGATTGCTGCCTATGGGCTTGGAGAGGAATCGTCCTTGGCAGGATCGAAGAGTGATTTCGCTTACCTGGCGCCTGTGGAGGCGACACAAACTGAAAAACTAATCTCCTACGCCATCGGCTGCATGATGGGCCGCTACAGCCTCGACGAGCCCGGCCTGATCTACGCCCACGCGGGCAACGTCGGCTTCGAGCCTGCCCGCTACGCCACCTTCCCCGCTGATGCCGACGGCATCGTCCCCATCACCGACGAACTCTGGTTTGCCGACGACGCACCCAGCCGCATCCGCGAATTCCTGCGCGCAGTCTGGGGGCCAGACACCCTGGAAGAAAACATGGCCTGGCTGGCCGAGAGTCTGGGCACCAAGGCGTCTGAGACCCCAGACGAGACCATCCGCCGCTACATCGCCGACAAGTTCTTCAAAGACCACCTGCAGACCTACAAAAAGCGCCCCATCTACTGGCTCTTCAGCAGCGGCAAACAAGGCGCCTTCCAGGCCCTGGTCTATTTGCACCGCTACCACGAGGGCACACTCGCCCGCCTGCGCGCCGAATACGTCGTGCCCCTCACCGGCAAGATCCAAAGCCGCATCGAGATGCTGCAAAAAGACGCAGCAGCCGCCAGCAGCACCACCGCGCGCAACAAGCTGAACAAGGAAATCGAAAAGCTCACCAAAAAGCACGCTGAGCTGCTGGCCTACGACGAAAAACTCCGCCACTACGCCGACATGCGCATCAAGCTCGACCTAGACGATGGCGTGAAGGTGAACTATGGCAAGTTTGGGGATTTGCTGGAGGGGGTGAAAATCGTCACCGGAGGGAGCAGCGATGATTAATTCTGTACGGGTAGTCAACTTCAAGTCGCTGGCAGAAGTGACGCTTCGCCTCGGGCACTTCAACTGCCTGGTGGGCATGAACGGCGCGGGTAAAAGTACAGTCTTACAGGCGCTGGACTTTTTGTCGCAGCTGATGCGCGGCGATGTCCAGGGCTGGCTGGATCGCCGGGGCTGGTCGGCTGCAGATCTCAAATGCAAACTGCGCAAAGAGAGCAATATCACCTTCAACGTGACGTTCGCGCCATCTACAGGCGGGAAGCTGACGTGGGTTGGCGTGTTCAATCGATCGGATTTGCGGTGTTCGCAAGAACACGCTTACCTCGGCGCAAGTGATAGTGCGGGCATTCTCCTGCGTTCGAGCGGCCAGGCATTTCACTTGGAGGGCAAGCCCAGCCAAAGCATTGCCTTTGAGTACCAGGGTTCCATTCTTTCGGCGTTAAAGGACTCGGAGCTGCCAGTGGCCTTGCTGGAGTTTCGGGATGCACTGCGCCGCGTTCGCTCTTTGGAGCTGCTTTCGCCGCACTTGCTGCGCAAAAGCGCGCGCGTCAGTGAGCACGACATCGGGGCTGGTGGGGAGAAGCTGTCGGCGTATCTGGACAACATCAAGGGGGAGCGCAAAGCAGCTTTGGTCACGCTGCTGCAGAAGTTTTACCCCGCTTTGGTCGATTTCAAGATCACCTCGCAAAAGTCAGGCTGGAAAAAACTGTCCGTGTTTGAGCAGTTTGGGGCACAGAAGCTGGAGACAGAAGCACTGCATCTGAATGACGGGCTGCTGCGCATTCTGGCGGTCTTGACCCAAGCAGAGTCTGACCGTTCGCTGCTGTTGCTCGACGAGCTGGAGAACGGCATCAACCAGGAAATTGTGGAAACGCTGGTGGACACGTTGCTGCAAAGCCCTCAGCAGTTGCTGGTCACCACACACAGTCCCTTGTTGCTGAACTACTTGCCCGACGAAGTTGCCCGCAGTGCGGTGCAGTTGCTTTACAAAACGCCGGAGGGGGAGACACGTATTCGGCCATTCTTTGGCATTCCTCGTATAGCGGCGAAGCTAGAAGCGATGGGGCCTGGAGATGCGTTCGTGGATACCGACTTGCGGCTTCTGAGCCAAGAATGCATTGAGGCAGATCGACAGCACGAAGAATCGATCCGTGCGGAGGCTGTAGCCGAAGCCCAAGCAATGCGGGATGCAGAAGAATGAGGGTGATCGTCAGCGGAGAAGGCCCTTCGGATATGGGTGCCTGTAACAACGCGCAGGGGGAGTGCTGTGACGGTGATTTCACGCCAGGGCCGATGATGATTTGGCTGCAAAGGCTGTGGGCGGCTTTGCTGAACTATGAGTTGCTCATCGTCCCAGGAGCCGTCATTTTCGTAAGTGAGACGGCACTTAAGCAGGCTTCTAAGCAGGATGCCGTTCGCATGCAGCGACTCCGAAGTAGAAGCAAAGCCGCTGAAACCGGCTATTACTTCAACAATGCATTGCAGTTGGGTTTGAAGGCGAAGGAGCTGCAAGGTCCCGATGAGTCAGCAGTGATGGCGGTGCTATTCCACGACACAGACAACACCCGCAGCGCTCCTGGGCAACTCTGGAACACCAAGTGGGACAGCATGATGGACGGGTTTGGTGCAGCAGGTTTTGCCTACGGTGTGCCCATGGTGCCCAAACCTGTATCTGAAGCGTGGCTTCTCGCATGCACCCAGCAGGGCCATCACTCGCACGCGGCTCTGGAAGAAATTTCAGGCACTGAACAATCGGAGCATCGTGCAAAAGCCCTGCTGGCCCAAGCTTTTGGAGGTCGCCAGTCTGCTGCTCAGCTCGCCGAATGGTGTGCGGACCATCCGGAAAACTGGGGGCCGCTGCAAACCATGCCCAGTTTCAAGGCATTCTTTGATCGCTTTCATGAAGTTGCAGAGTTGATATTGCGACCTGCAGCAGCTCAACTTAACCAGCAACCATGAGCAGTCAACGCATCTCCGACAGCCTGTCAACTTTGTTCGCGTCTTACCCCGTGGTCTTCTGGCACGACGTGGAGGCCGAGTTCTCATCGACAGTAGGCAGCCTGCCCCCCGAGGGCGTGCAACTGGTGCGCCTGGACGAAACGCCCTCGCTGCGCGTGAAGATTGATATCGAGCGCGCGCCGGGTCAGCGCTGGCTGATCTACAGCACCCAGCCCGAGCCGGAGCCCGCGCAAGACTGGCTGCTGGACGTGCGCCTGCGCAGCAAGTCGTTTCGGGCCGACACCACGTCCATCTTGCTGGAAGACTTGGGTCTGACCACCCAGGCGCTTCGCCACCATCTGAAAGAGCGGGCCAAGTTTCTGCGCGCCAAGGACCGGGTGGAGCGCCTCAAGCGCCTGGTGCTGCCGGGCGACGGTGCGCCAGATCTGGACCGCAAGATGCTGGCCGTGCTGACCCGTGCCGACCAGCCAGAGCTGTTTGCCATGCTGCAGCGCTTGTTTGCTGCGCTGGTGGTGGATGGCGAGGCCGACCTGGCTGCGCAGCCCAAGGCTTGGCAAGACATTGCGGCCAACGATTTAGCGCCTGCGTTCTGGGCACTGGTGCGCTCGCAACTGGGCTATGCCGACGCAGAGCCTAACCTGCGTGACCTGCTGGTGCGTGTGTTGGTGACGGACCTGTGCCGGAGCCTGGACGGTGCACCGCCGCGCCAGTTGGCGCACTTTGTGTTGCCCGACCGCGCCCTGGCAGCCAATGCCTCGGTGTTTGCGGCGCGTTGGCGCTCAGACCTGGCGTTTTTCAGCAGCTACAACGTGCTGGCCCGCGCCCTGGCGCAAGAGCTGAATCTGGCGCAATTGCTGGCCAGCTACACGGCAGAGCAACTGGCCGAGTGCATGGCTTTCGAGGAGGTGGAGTTGCGGGTGGTGCAAGACCTCAAGCAACGCATCGTGGCGGGGGCAGGTGCCAACATGGACGTGGTGCATGGGTTGATTGCACGGCGGCGTGATGGGCATTGGGCCAATCCTTTGCTGGCCAGTGCCAGCGAGCGCACCCGTGCGCTGGCGGCTTGCTACGACGCGCTCACGGCAGCGGCAGACTTTTTCAGCCTCAAGGCCAGCCACGCGGCGGGCTTCAGCTTCGCCGGTGCGGCCACGGCTTTTGGCCAGTACCGCGAGTACCTGTACCGCTTTGACCAGCTGTACCGCCACTTTCACACGGCAGCCGATGCCGTGGAGCCTTCAGGCTGGGCGGTGCTGCATGAGCTGCGCACGTCTATCGAGAATGTGTATTCCGGTTGGTTTGTGCCGCAGCTGGGTGCCGCCTGGGCCAAGGTGGTGGAAGGCGATCAAGGCTTGCTGCAACGCTGGGCCATCCCGGATGTGACGCCGCAGCAGGCGTTTTATGAGCGCGAGGTGCAGCCGTTGTACAGCGGGGGCGCAAAACGGGTGTTTGTGGTGATTTCAGACGCTTTGCGCTACGAAGTGGCGCAGGAGCTGGTGCAGTTCACCAACGGCAAAAACCGCTTCAAGGCATCGCTGGGCGCCATGCTGGGTGTGCTGCCCAGCTACACCGCGCTGGGCATGGCGGCGCTGCTGCCGCACCAGACGCTGGCGTACAAGGAAAGCGCCAACCTCGATGTGCTGGCTGATGGTCACCTTGTTGCTACGTTGGAGCAGCGCAATGAGCACCTAAAGGGCGTCGGCGGCATGGCGATCAAGGCCGAAGACCTGATGGCCCTGGGCAAGGAAAAAGGCCGCGATCTGGTTCGTGACCGCCAGCTCATCTATATCTACCACGACCGCATCGACATGACGGGTGACAAGCAGGCGTCAGAGTCCAAGACCTTTGAGGCGGCGGCGCAGACGGTGCAGGAGTTGTCGCAGTTGCTGGGCTTCATCATCAACTCGCTCAACGGCTCGACCGTGCTGGTAACGTCCGACCATGGTTTCATTTACCAGGAGTCACCCCTGGATGGGGCCGACAAATCGACACTGGAAGACAAGCCCGTAGGCACGCTCAAGGCCAAGAAGCGCTATCTGATCGGCCGTAACCTTGGCACGACCGCCAAAGCCTGGGCAGGCAATACGGCGGTGACGGCGGGCACCACGCTTGAGGGCAGCCTGGATTTCTGGGTGCCCAAAGGGGCCAGCCGCTTTCACTTTGCCGGGGGCGCTCGCTTTGTTCACGGCAGTGCTATGCCGCAAGAGGTGGTGGTGCCAGTCATTACAGTGCGTGAGAGCGAGGCCGACCACGCCAAGACCCGGCCAGTGAATATCAGCGTGCTGGGCAACGTGGGCAAGATGGTGACCAGCTCGCAGCGTTTCGAGTTCATACAGACCGATGCGGTGTCCGAGCGGGTGCTGGCGCGCACGGTGGTGGTTTCGCTGCGCGAGGGCGACGCGCCGATCAGCGACGAGCAGACACTGACGTTCGACAGCACCTCCCAGTTGCTGGATGAGCGCAAGCGTTCGGTATTTTTGACGGTGCTCGCCGGTGCGCATGACCCCCACCGCCGATATGACCTGGTGATGCGCGATGCCATCACCAAGGTGGAAGTGCTACGACTGCCCATAAAGGTGGACTTAGCCTTTGGCAGCGACTTTTAATGGAATGCGGCTTTTTTTAAAACGCGAATGACACAAGAACTGAACCCCTCTATCGCCGCGCCGCCATCCGAAGCATTGGAGTCCGCTGCAGACGCGAGCCTTGACGATCTGCTCAACACGCACTTCGCTGGAAAGGTCGTCCGCAAGGATCTGACCAAGCTCATCAAGGAAGGTGCCAATGTGCCGGTGTACGTGCTGGAGTACCTGCTGGGCATGTACTGCGCGAGCAACGACGAGGCCACCATTCAGAATGGGCTGCAGATGGTCAAGCGCGTGCTGGCTGAAAACTATGTGCGCGCTGACGAGGCAGAAAAGGTTAAATCGAAGGTGCGCGAAAGCGGCACGTACAAAGTGATCGACAAGATCACCGTCAAGCTCAATGAGAAGCGGGACCTATACGAAGCGCTGCTGTCCAACCTGGGCGTGAAGAACGCCGAGATTTCTGACTCGTATGTGCGCCAGTTCGAGAAACTGCTGGTGGGCGGTATCTGGTGCATCGTCACGCTGAAGTACCACTTTGAGGAAGACCAGCGCGGCTCGCCTTTCACCGTGACGGAGCTCAAGCCAATACAGATGCCCAACATGGACATGCAGGCACTGTTTGAGGCGCGCAAGGCCTTCACCGATGCGCAGTGGATCGATGCGCTGATCCGCTCCACGGGCATGGAGCCCACCTGCTTCAAAGAGCGTGAAAAGTGGCACCTGCTGGCGCGCATGGTGCCGCTGGTGGAAAACAACTACAACTTCTGCGAGCTGGGACCGCGTGGCACCGGCAAGAGCCACATCTACAAAGAGATCAGCCCCAACAGCATTCTGGTGTCGGGCGGGCAGACCACGGTGGCCAACCTGTTCTACAACATGAGTGCGCGCAAGGTGGGGTTGGTGGGCTTGTGGGACGTGGTGGCCTTTGACGAAGTGGCAGGTATCAACTTCAAGGACCACGACGGCGTGCAGATCATGAAGGACTATATGGCCTCGGGCTCGTTCAGCCGGGGCCGTGAGTCCATCAATGCCAGTGCTGCCATGGTGTTCGTGGGCAACATCAACCAGAGCGTGGAGTCGCTGGTCAAGACCTCGCACCTGCTGGCCCCTTTCCCCGAAGCCATGATCGACTCGGCCTTTTTTGACCGCTTCCATGCCTATGTGCCGGGCTGGGAAATCCCCAAGATGCGGCCCGAGTTCTTCACCAACCAGTACGGCCTGATCGTGGACTACCTGGCGGAGTACCTGCGCGAGATGCGCAAATACAGCTTTGCCGATGCCATCGACAAATGGTTCAAGCTGGGCAACAACTTGAACCAGCGTGACACCATTGCCGTGCGCCGCACTACGTCGGGCTTACTCAAGCTGGTGTGCCCTAATGGCGAGTACACCAAGGAGTCAGTGCGCAAGTGCCTGGAATATGCGCTGGAAACTAGACGCCGCGTGAAGGAGCAGCTCAAGAAGATCGGCGGCATGGAGTTTTACGACGTGCATTTCAGCTACATCGATTTGGAAGACGGTGTGGAGCGCTTTGTGACAGTGCCTGAACAGTCGGGCGGTGCATTGGTGCCGGAGGGGCGCCTGCAGCCAGGCACCTTGCACACCATCAGCATGGGTGCCTCAGAAATGCCGGGTATCTACCGGCTGGAGATCCAGTCGATTCCAGGCGGCGGCAAGGTCAACGTGTCCGGGGCAGCGCCACGGGAGGCAGTCAAGGTGGCGTTTGACTACTTCAAAGCCAACTCATCGCGGGTGAGTGCCTCCATCAAGCCGGGCGAGCGGGATTTTCATACCCACCTGGTGGAGCTGCAAAATAGTGGTGCCCCCCAAGCGCTGACGCTGGCCAGCTTCATTGCGCTGTGCTCGGCAGCCCTTGCTAAGCCGGTGCAGTCGCAGTTGGCAGTGCTGGGAGATATGAGCCTGGGCGGCACGATTGTTCAGGTGCGTAACTTGGCTGAAAGCATGCAAGTCGCTTTCGATGCGGGCGCGAAGCGCATCTTGCTGCCAATGTCGAGCGTGACGGACATTCCGTCTGTGCCGGGCGAGTTGTTTGCAAAGTTCCAGACCAGCTTCTATTCCGACCCGGTGGATGCTGCGTTCAAGGCTTTAGGAGTTGAGTGATCCTCGCGTTTGTTTTTCGATAGCTCCTGAGCACTATGCAGCCCATGCGGAGGCATTTCGTTCAGCATGTTCTGTGCGAGCTTAGAAGCCTGCGAGCGCGCTTGAAGACTCATTGCAGCCCGCAGCTCAGAAAACTTCTTAGACATTCATACCCTTTCAAACCGAGGCTTCGAATGTGCCCGCTAATACCGGCTTTGAGCTCAGCATCTAGACCCGATGTTAGGCCACGGCCATGTCAGAGCAACATTAGCCGGTTGTAAAGGGAATCAAGCGAAAGCCTCTAGCCCCTTGCGCTTGAGCAGACCCAGTACGCGCCGCGCAGGTCCGCCAGGACGCTTGTCACCAGCTTCCCATTGCGCCACCGAAGACGTTGAGGTGTTCACAAACGCCGCGAGCACACCCTGGCTGATTTGCAGCTGGGAACGAAGCTTGACGATATCCTTTGCTTCGAACACTTCATCATCCAAACACAGCGCATCGTATTCACGCAGGGACTTCAGGTCCATGAAGCCTGCTTTATGCAGGTCCGTAGCAGTGTCATGCAGTGCGGCCAGCAGCGGGCTGGCAGCCTTTTTTGCTTTAGCAGTCATTGCATATCTCCAATACATTCTTAGCAGCTACAAGGGCATCCAGGTCCGCTTTGGAATAGGCGAACAAATCAGCGGCCAACTTTTGAAGCGCGACTTTCTCTCGGTCGGTGATATTGGCTCTGTCGTTCTTCTCAAAGCCATACACAAAAAACCAGTGCGACTTCTTCCTGTGCGCAACAATAGTACGAGAGCCACCGCTCTTACCTTTCCCAGGCAAAGCAACGCGTTTCTTCACGACACCTCCGCCCAGGTCGGCGTCAATCAACCCCTGCTCCATCTCTTTGACGGCATCACAAAGGGCTGCGTCCGTTAAGCCCGCTTTTGAGGCGAACTTGGCAAAGTGTTTGGTTTTGAAGACACGCTTCTTGCTCATAGGCGACTATATCACTTAGTTGTATAGTACAAACTCTGTGCACGGCATATAGCCAACGTACTAGAGGATGAACGAGGCCCACGCCTGCATCATCGCGCGTCGCTTCTCCAGCATGTCCCCGCGCCGGTAGGCTGCCTCCACCTTGTTGCCCACAATGTGCGCCAGCGCCATTTCCGCCATTTCCTGGGGATAGTCGGTGGCTTCCGCTGCCCAGTCCCGGAACGAGGACCGGAAACCGTGCACGGTGATGTCGTCGCGCTTCATGCGCCGCAGCACGGCGGTGAGTGTCATGTCGGAGAGGGGTTTGTGGTCACGCGTGCTGGGAAACACGATGTCGGTGTCTGCCAGCTTGGTGTCCTTCAAAGACTCCAGCAGTTGCATGGCAGCATCCGATAGCGGTACCCGGTGCTCTTTCCCGGCTTTCATGCGTTCGCCAGGGACGGTCCACAGTTTGTGCTCGAAGTCCACCTCGTACCAGGCCATACCGCGCACTTCGCCTGAGCGGGCGGCGGTGAGGATGGTGAACTGCAGAGCCAGCGCACCGATGCCGCTTTGCTGGCGCAGTTCGGCCATGAAGGGTTTCATGTCGCGCCAAGGCAGTGCGGCGAAGTGCTTTGATTTGGCGACTTTGGAGCGTGCGGGCAGCAGTGCGTCGAGGTGGCCTTTCCAGCGGGCGGGGTTGTCTCCCGTGCGGTACCGGTGCACGGTGGCCCAATCGAGCACAGCTTCCAAACGGCCCCGCAGGCGCGAGGCGGTTTCTGCCTTGGTATGCCACACCGGCTCAAGCACGCGCATGATGTGCGCGGTTTCAATCAGCGCGACATCCATCTTGCCGATGATGGGGGCTGCGTAGGTTTGCAGCGTGTTCGTCCACTGGTCGGCGTGCTTGGCATTCTTCCAGCCAGATCGGTGTGATTCGATATAGCGCTCAGCGCAACTGTCGAACGTGATGGTTTTGGCTTGCTCGGCACGCGCTACGGCAGCGGCTTGGTGCTTGACTTGCATGGGGTCGATGCCTTGGCGCACCTGACGACGCCAGGCCATGGCTTTGTCGCGGGCATCGGCCAGGGAGACTTCGGGGTATGGCCCCAGTCCCGTCCAGCGCTCACGACCGTTGAAGGCGTAGCGCAAAATCCAGGACTTGGAGCCCCCTTCGGTGACTTTGAGCCACAGGCCGGCACCGTCGCCATGCAGGCCCGGCTCCTTGAGCCTAGTGGCTTGCAATTGAGTGAGTTTGTTGGCTTTGACCATGGGTGGAGTTCGACGGAGACGAGACCCAAATTTTGGTCTCGTTATACGGAAAAGTATACGGAAAAAACACAAGATTGAGAGATGCCATCAGAAACCCCGTGAAACAACAAAAATCATAAACTATTGTTTTTATTGGGTTATTTTCTGATTTCTTGAGATTTTTTGACGCAAAGTGAAACCCGGGTTCGACTGCCGCCCTCTCCGCCAGTCGGTCATCAAAAAAAGCGCCCTTCGGGCGCTTTTTTGTTGGCGATGCGCTGATCAAACGCGAAAAGGATCGCAACCACGCATGTAGTTGTTGCAAAAAGTTTAAATAGTTGGCAACCGCAATTGCCAGATTCAGAATAAATGGCTCTATTCTGAAGGAGCTTCCCATGCCCATGGAGTTGTTGTTCGTGGTTGCACAGAGCAAGCTGCCCATGACCATCGAGACTGCGTGCGAGGTCGACAAACTGCGGGTGCTGGCGGCGGCGCGGCTGGTGGAGGCGCAGCTGCCAGGTATTGGTGCCACAGAGCAGAAGGCGAAAGTGCTGGCCATTTCGCCGCAGGGGCGGGCTGCGCTGTCAAAGACTTACCCCCACCACCGATTTCAATACATCAGTCCGGTCCCCGCAGAAGGCATGCGCTCCCCTGAATGGCTGCCTGCCGCAGACAGCTGCCTTATGGAACGTGATGCAAACAAGACGACATTGGACTCGTGAGCCGGGCCCTCATTGGATGACGCTCTGCTCGGCGTTTGCAACCAAACGAAACATTTCACGGGCTGTCGAGATAGTCGCCGTTGTCTGACAGACGCCCGGCGGTGGGTTTGATGAAATCCTGCCCATCAGCCATTGAGGCTGCCGGGAGCTCATTGGGACTCCCATTCGAATTTGACCAAAGGACCTACCATGCAACGCCGCCCTCTCACACCACGAACCCGTGCTCTGGCTGCGTTTGCCGGTACGGTTGTGCTCGCAGTGCTTGCCGCTGCATCCCTGCTCATGCCGGATGTCATCGTGCAATCGGCGGACTCCATGCCGTTGCTCCCCAGTGGGCTTAACCAGCTCGTCGATTCCAGCTTCCTGGAGTGACCTCGCCACGCACAATCCACCGCTTTCGGATCATGTAGCTGGAAAAAACCATAGCATCGGAGTACGATCCGACGCTGCACACCGGGTTTTTCGGTGAATGTGCAGAACGGAGGGCGATCGTGGCTACACGTTGTCGAATCTCTCAAATGGTTCTTAGCCGTGAAGTGGTTGCAAGAACCCTTTCGGTCGTTGCCCTGATGGCCGCCTTGGCGGGCTGCACCAGCCCTCGGGATGGCTCGCTGGAAGAGTATGTGCGGTGGCACGATGGCGCGCACGCGCAGGCACGGGCAGGTGCACTGCGGTGGAGTGAGCTGTACAAGCAAAGCTTTGACCGGCTGACAGCGCTTCCGCCGTCTTTGCAACAAGACACGCGGCTTGAAAACACGATCCTGCTGCTGTCGACCGCAAGAAAATACGAAGCCAACGAAATCAGCGCACAGCAGTTCACCATCGAACGCCAATCGATTGAGAACCAGTTGCAGGCACGCCTTCACTAGGCGCAGCGTGGAGGCCGATGGGTTTTCTAGCGGGGGGAAGTCCCCTGCTCCACGATGGTGAGGCGTCGACGCAATGCTGCCGCCGCGCTCTGATCGCCCGCAGCTTCAGCGCGCCGCAGATCCACACTGAGCCAGGCCATCAAAGGCCTGCGCCAGCCTTGGGCTGATGCAGTGTCTGTCGCCATCACAATTACCTCGGGGCTGGCACGACCGGACTGAAACAGCACGCCCGCCGCCACCAGGCGGGAAAGCGGGTCTTGCACCGCGGCCAAAGCTGCCGTGTCGGAGGACGCTGCCACCTTGCGCTGCGCTTCGGGCAGCAAAGCCACCGCGCTGGGCTGCACACGGCCCGCCAGGTACTCTGCGTACACACGTTCGGGCTCCGCCGCGTCGGCCCGCAGGGGCTCGAAGCGCTCGCACGTGCCTGGCACCAGGCTTGCAACTTGGGCTGCGCAGCGCATGAGTTCGAGGCGCGCAAGGAGGTCAGGGCGCCCTGTGCGGGCTATTTCCGCGCGTGCGCGGTCCCATTCAAGCTTCTCGACCCGGGCATTGCCCGACAGATAGGCTTCGACTCCTTTCTGGACGGATGCCTGTGCGTTCATTTGCCAGTCTGGCACCGGAGGTTTGCTGGAGCAAGCGGACAACAGCACTGCTGCGCCCAGAATGGCGCCAAAAGTACGCAAGGCGGCGTGATCGGTCATCATGGCAGCTTGATCTCCGTGTCCCTGGCAAATGGCCATTTGCGGTTGATTTCGTTGACCAGGCTTTCCACCTTGCGCAGGTTGCTTTCCACCTCGGCACGCAGGGCCCCCAGGTCGGTGGTTGCTTCGCGGGCGTTGGCGCCTATGGCCTGTGCCTCCACCAATACGGCGTCCACCTTTTGCAGGCTTGTGCGGGTGTCTGCCAGCAGCCCGTTGAGCTGGGCCACCGTGGCGCGCACCTCGGGCACCAGGGCGTCTTTGCTCCCCTCGGCACCAAACACCTGCCGGTCTGCGCGCGCGGCCATGCCGTCCAGGCGCGCCAGCAGGGCATTGGTGCGTTCCAGCGTGGAGACAATTTTCTTCGCATCGGTTTCGTTGCCCATCAGCACGCCCAGCACTCCACCCGGGCCGTTGAGGCGTTCGGTCAGCGCCTGCACGTTGGCAAGGCTGCCGCCCAGGGCTCCGTCTTGGGCGCTGAGCGCATTCAGGTTGGTCAGCAGCTCCCGGGCAGAGGCCATGAGCTGCGGAATCTCGGCCGTGGCGTCGCCGCGCAGCACCGGGCGTACGGCGCCATCGGCCAGGAGCTTGTCGTCAAGCATGCCTGTGTACGCGCGGATGTTGGTGCCCCCCACGATACCCCGCACCAGGGTGAAAACGCTCGACTCACGCAGCCAGTGCGCGTCCTTGCGCGGCACGTCCACGATGATGCGGGCATTGCCGGTGTCGGCCAGTTCGATGCGGCGCACACGGCCAATGGGGAAACCCGAAAACGTCATGTCCATGCCCACCACCACGCCTTCAGAGTCGTCGGCCGTGAGCACCAGGGTCTGCGTGGGCTCGAACGCCCCGCGTGCATACAGCAGGTACAGGCCGGATCCCAGAATGAGCGCCAGGGTAAACAGCAACAGCGCCGCAGCCTTGATCTCAAGATAGGCCACCGGGCGCAGGGTTTCCACAGGCGGTACGTCGGTGGCCGGAGAAGCCTCGGCCGGCCCAGGGGGCGGCGTTCGGCGGGGTTCGTGATGCTCGTCGTTCATGGTGCCGTGGCGTGGATCTGTGGGGGAGGTACGGTGGGTGCAGGATTGCGGCGATGACCCGGGATCAGTAGTAGTTGCCCATGAGGGAGATGACCTCGATCAGCAGCAGCACCGCAAACATGCGGGCCAGCCCGCCGAGTTCCGAATCGGGCTGGGTGCGGTCGCCAGTGTCATACAGGCCTGCCGCCATGGGGATCAGCGCCACCGCCAGGCTGAAAAACACGGTCTTGAGCGCGAACACCATGGTGACACTGGACGTGAACACCTGGCCGAACATGCGTGTGTAGGTGGGCAGCCCTGCCAGATTGAAGCCGTACACCCCAAGGTAGGCCAGCACCAGGGCGACCACGCAGCTGAGCGCGGCCAGCGTGATGCAGGCAAAGACGCCTGCAATCACGCGGGGCAGAAGTTCGATGCGCACCGGGTCAAAACCGTTCACGCGCAGGGCATGAAAGCGGCCGGTCTGCCGCAGTCGAGAGATCTGCGTGCCATTGGGTATCGTGCAGCGCATGGCCACAAACAGCGCTGCCGTGAGGGGGATCAGCTCCAGCACCAGCACCCGGATCACCATTTCCAGCGCATAGCGGGACAACCCGTAACTGAGCGCCGTAACCACCACGATGCGCGTGAGCACCAGACTGAGCAGCGCCGCCAGCACCGTGAAACCCAGCAGCACCGGGGCCGTGTCCAGGTAAATGTGGCGCGCCAGCGCCCTGCGCGTGCCCTTGCCATAGCTGGACGGCGACAGCACCAGCACCAGCACCACGGCCCCCAGATAAAGGATGCGCCACCAGGCAATCGCCCAGCGCCGCGCGGTATTCCACACACGTTCTGGCAGGGAGAGGCCGGGCAAACGCGAAATCATGGGCGGATCATAGCGGTGCATGCGCAGGGGGCTACGCACGCGGTGGGGTACTGCAATATTTGCATGTTTTATGCCTCTGACGCTTATTGGTAAAGCGCAAACAGCTATCATTTTAGTAGCATTTTCAGGCGTTTGAGAGTAACAGTTGTTCACACCCTAGCCAGGACCTAGACATGCCGCTTTGCGCCGCTTGCCGTGATGGGCGCTGCGGGCGCGACATCCGCGCGTGCGTGCAGGGCTTCGATGATGTGGCAGGTGCCGTCGGTGCCATCACACCGGTTGCGCAATGCCAGCAGATCAGCCTCCAGCGTTTGCAGCTCAGCGAGGCGGGAACGCACATGCTGCAGATGCGCGTCCAGCGTGTCGCGCGCAGCATCACAGTCTGCCTTCTGACTCCAGTCCAGCGCCAGCAGGGTGCGCACCTCCTGCAGCGACATGTCCATGGCGCGGCACAGGCGGATGAAACGCAGCTGGTGCACATCGTGCTCGCTGTACAAACGGTAGCTGTTTTCGCCCCGTGCCCCAAGCGGCAGCAACCCTTCTTTTTCGTAGTAACGGATGTTGGCGGCCGAAACGCCCGACTGCTCAGCCGCTTCACCGATGCGGAAATGCGCAAGCTTGTGATCCATGGCTTGACCTGCAAGTGACTTCAAAGTTTCCAATCATGCCATCGCCTACACAACTGAACGGAGAAACCCATGTCTGCCCATTGCCATGACGACCATTGCACCACCGGCTCTGCCGCCACCGCGGACCCTCGCTATCGTCGCATCCTGTGGATCGCCCTGGTGGTCAACGCTGCCATGTTCGTGGTGGAACTGGGGGCAGGCACCCGATCAGGTTCGGCATCGCTGCTGGCCGATGCCATCGATTTTCTGGGGGATGCCGCCAACTACGGTCTGTCGCTGTGGGTGCTGGCCATGGCGCTTACCTGGCGCGCACGCGCCGCGCTGTTCAAGGGGGCCAGCATGCTGGCGTTCGGCGTGTTCGTAATCGGCCGCGTGGCCTGGGGTGCGTTGCAAGGCGTTCCGCCCGAGCCCATCACCATGGGCAGCGTAGGCCTGCTGGCACTGGCCGCCAACCTGGGCGTGGCCGCCCTGCTCTACGCCTACCGGGGGGGCGACGCCAACATGCGCGGTGTGTGGCTGTGCACCCGCAACGATGCACTGGGCAACATGGCCGTGATGGGCGCAGCCCTGGGCGTGCTGGGCACCGGCACCGCCTGGCCCGACCTGGCGGTGGCGGCCGTCATGGCGGGCCTGGCCATCAGCGGCGGCTGGACGGTGATTCGCCACGCTCGGCAAGAGCTTGCCAGCACCCACGCAAGCCCGCAAACCCAGGGGCAATGAGCCATGCGTGAACGCCTGTCCACCCCGTTGAGCGCGCCGCGACCTGCACCTGACGCGCAGCACCGGCGCGCCGCTTTTGACCACCTGCTGACCAGCTTTGCCCGCCAGCCTGACGCACCCCCGGCCCATCGCTGGCGATGGCTCGAGGCGGCGCACGTGCTGGGGCAGACCTCGTTGCCCCTGCACTGGCGCTCACACACCGCCATGCTGCGCTATGCCTTGGCCCTGCGCGATGCGCGCGAGGCCGCTGGTCAGCTCCTGCGGCTGGCGCTGGTGCCCCTGGGGCATCTGCTGGCACGGCTGCCGCTGGGCAACATCGGAAGATCCCATGTGAGCGCCTTCAGACCCATGGTGCCGGCAGCTGAAGTGACGGTGCTTATGCAGAAGGCGCTGGAAGAAACGGCGATCGCCCCGGCGCGGCCGACCGACGTGGGTGTCTGAACACGGGGCCGCGGCGGCATTCAGGGCTTGGCAGAGCGTGCCGCGCGGCCTGGCCTGAGAGGGGTCCGGGCCGGTTTTGCAGCGGCTTGCTCCAGCCACAGCAGGGTGTCCATCTGCGACAAAAAGTGCCGCAGGTAGTCGGGCGAGAGCAACCGCATCAACGCCAGGGAACGCAGCACAAGCCGGTGCGCATTGAGCGGCCCGGCGTTCTCCGGCCCGCGCGTGATGGCCTCGGCCACCTGCTGCTCTGCAGAAATTTTCGACCAGACTTCGCCGAAGCGGCGCACGCTCTTCATGTCTGAAACGCTGGCGCCACCATCCAGCAACACTGCATCTGCATCAGCCCGGGCGCGGGCAGCGAGGTCGCCGTTTAGCGCCTCCAGTGCAGAGGGTGCCCCGGCTGGCGCTGTTGCAGCCTGCGGTCGGGAGGCCGCCGCCCGGGCGCACGCCGCGTAGTCCGCCATCGCGGCTTGCAGCCTGCCCGCCAGCACCTGCTGCACGGCCGGTGTCTGCGCGGGCAGGCGCGCGGCCAGAACCTCCAGGTACCGGAAACGCACCGGGTCGTGGCGGTGTGCGCCCTCCGCCCGCAGCGAATCCAGCGATGGCTCGCTTTCACTCATTGCGGGCAGATTTGGGAGGTGCAGCGCGGGGTACAGGCGCCATCTCGACGCGGCGGTTCTGGGCCCGCCCGCTTTCGTCGGCGTTGTCGGCCACCGGTTGCTCGGCACCGAAGGCGGCGGCAAACACCTGGGATGAGGGCATGCCCTCGTCGATGAGGGCTCGGGTCACCGTCAACGCACGTTGGGCCGACAGCTCCAGGTTGTCGGCAAAACGCTGCTGGCGCCCCTGCAGCAGTGCGGTGTTGTCGGTGAAGCCGCTGACCATCAGCATCTCGTCGCGCTCCATCAGGTACACCTTCAACGGTCCAACAAGGCTTTGCAGTAGCTGGCGGCCCTCAGTGCGCAGCTCGGCAGAGCCTGCCGAAAACAGCACGCTGCCGCTGATGCCGATACGGCCTTCATTGACCGTGACGCGGCCGCTGGCCAGCGGAATCGCCAGCGCTTTTTCCAGCGCCATGCGGCGCTTTTCTTCCATCTGCCGCTTTTCCACTTCCTGCTTGAGGCTGGCCACGAGGTCGATCTGCACCACCAGCACGCCCACCAGAATCAGCACAAACGCACCCAGCAAGCCCGCCATGAGGTCGCCAAACACGGCCCACACCGGGGCCGTCTGTTCGGTGGCATCGTCCAGCGTGTCGTCCAGGCCGGTCACGCGGCGACTCCCTGCACCGCTGCGGCCATCTGCCCGTTGAGGCGGCGCAGGTCTTCCACGATGCCCTGCTGCGAAGAAATGCTCAGATCGATCACCTCGCGAGCTTGTGCCACGTAGTAGGCCAACTGCTCATCGCTGCGGCTCATGGACTGGCCAATGGCGACTTCGATGCGCTGCAGGCTGTCCATCAGCTTCTCGTTGCTGGCCGTGAACAGGCCCACGCCGTGGCCAAAGGACTCACCCAGGCTCGACAGCTCCACCGCGCTGGCGGCCACGTGTGCCGACACTTCATCGACCTTGCCCGCCTGCGCGCCGAGCGCTTGGGCAAACTCCTGCCCCGCCTGCTCCAGCACCGAGGCCGCAGACCCCACCAGCGATTCAATGGCCGCGCGCTGCTGCCCGGCGGCTTCGTTCACCGATTGGAGCAACACACCCAGCTGCTCCATCATCGCCGTGCGCTCTGCCAGGGCCGCGTTGTCGCGTTCGCTCAGGTGGGCCATCTCCTGGCGCAGCTGGGTGATGACCTCGGCCGCGGCCTGCGGCACATCCGACGCTGTCTGCAGCAATCGCGTGAGTGGGGCTTCCAGCGCAGAACCCAGGGTGGCCAGGTGCCCGGCCACAGCGGCCTGCAACGCATCGAGCCGCTCCACCGCGGCCTGGCCGCGTGCCGCCTCGGCATCCCGCAGCGCCACCAATTCCGTGCGCCACACGCCCGCCAGCGCATCCATGCGCTGGGCCTGGGTTTCGGCCCATTGGGCTTCGGCCTCGATGCGGGTGTGCAACAGTGCGTCCGACTGGTCCATCAACCGGGCGGCACCGCCCAGGGCCTGGTGCACCTGCTCCGTCATGCGCTCGGTGAGCTGCGCCGCAGCGCCCTCCAGCGCCTGGCATACGCCGCGCTGCTGCTGCGCCGTTTGCTCGCCCACCTGCTGCCATTGCTCCGCCAGTCGGCTGGCCATGCCCTCCATGGACTGGCTCCAGCCCGCAAGGCGCTGCGTGTCCGCCGCC
>NZ_AGTS01000143.1 GCF_000238595.1 Acidovorax sp. NO-1
TTGATGGTAAAGCGCTTGCAGCTATTGTTCTGATAGTGGTAGGCAACCGTTGGCGCCGCTGCTTCACCGCTTAGCCAGGCAGTTGCAGCACCCGCCCGGGGTTCATGATGCCCTGCGGGTCCAGTGCCTGCTTGATGGCGCGCATCATCGATAGCGCCACAGGTGACTGGTACTTGGCGAGCTTGTCGGCCTTGAGCTCGCCAATGCCGTGCTCGGCCGAGAACGAGCCGCCAAACTCCGCCACGGCTTCGTACACCAGATGGTGCACGTGCTGTTCATGCTCGCGCAGGAAGGCCTTGGCATCGCCATCGGCCGGTGCCTGCACGTTGTAGTGCAGGTTGCCATCGCCCAGGTGGCCAAAGTTGACCAGGCGCACGCCGGGGATCTCGCGCTGCAGCACTGCGTCGGTGTGGGCCACGAAGGCGGGGATGCGCGAGATCTGCACCGAGATGTCGTGCTTGATGTTCAGGCCCTCTTCGGCCTGGGCGAGCGGAATGCTCTCGCGGATGTGCCACAGCTGGTGCGCCTGGGTGAGGTTCTCGGCCACCACGGCATCGGTCACGCAGCCCATTTCAAACGCCGTCTCCAGCAGTGACTCAAACCTTGCACGCGCGTGTTCCTCGGATTCGCTGTCGGAGTTTTCGAGCAGCACGCACCAGGGCGCGTTGTCGTCGCCCAGGAAGGGCACACGCAGCTGCGGCATGTGTTTGCCCACCAGGCTCAGCGCAAACTGGCCCATCACTTCAAAGCCCGTGAGGCCCGCGCCCAGCTGCTTGTGCGCCAGGCCCAGCAGCGCCACCGCGTGTTCCATGGATGGCACGGCGGCCCAGGCGGTGAGGCGTGCGGCAGGCTGGGGGTAGAGCTTCATCGTCGCGGCGGTGATGATGCCCAGCGTGCCTTCGCTGCCGATGAACAGGTCGCGCAGGTCGTAGCCGGTGTTGTCCTTGCGCAGGCCCTTCAGGCCATCCCACACCTCGCCCTGGGCTGTGACCACTTCGAGGCCCAGGCACAGGTCGCGCGCATTGCCGTAGCGCACCACCTGTGTGCCGCCCGCGTTGGTGCCCAGGTTGCCGCCAATGGTGCAGCTGCCTTCCGCCGCGAGGCTCAGGGGGAACAGCACGCCCGCGTTCTGCGCCACGTCCTGCAGGTTCTGCAGGATGCAGCCGGCCTCCACCGTCATGGTGAGGTTGTCGGTGTCCACGCTGCGCACGGCGTTCATGCGCGTGAGGCTCAGCACAATCTGCGTGCCGCTGTCATCGGGCGTGGAGCCCACGGCCAGGCCGGTGTTGCCGCCTTGCGGAACGATGGCGGCGCCTGCTGTGGCGCAGGCCTTGACCACGGCGGCCACCTCTTGTGTGCTGGCGGGGCGCACCACGGCCAGTGCCTTGCCGCGCACACGGCGGCGCCAGTCCTGCTCCCAGGCAGAGAGGTCGCCTTCGGTGATCACATGGGTGGTGCCAACGATGGTGCGCAGGGTGTCGAGCAAGGTGGTCATGGGCTGGGGACTTCCATCAAACAGGGGGTGGCCGGGGTCAGGGTTGGGCGGCGGCGGCCGCTGCCCGGGCGTTGCGCTGGCGCAGGCGCACATGCAGCGTGCAGGCGGTGAACAGCACCAGGCACAGTGCTATTTCGACCCAGGCCAGCCACTGCGACGGCGGCTGGTCACTCCAGCCGCGCACCACCCCCTCGGTGAAATACAGCCAGATCACCAGGCTGACCCAGCGGTAGGTGTACATGCGGTTCTTGAGGATGCCGGCCAGGGGAATGCACAGCGGCAGCGCCTTGAGAGCGAGCCACGAGCCCCCGGGGCGCAGCGGCGCCAGCACCAGCTCCCAGGCCAGACACAAAACAATGAGGCCCAGCAGGCTTGCGGTGGCCGTCCAGCGGGTAGCGGCAACGCCGTTGTCGGGCACGGAGAGCGCAGGGGAAGGGGCTTGAGGGGATGGGGTCATTGGGGTGGCATCATATCGGCCATGTCCTTGTCCTTACAGGCAGTGGCCCAGCGCCTGGAGCTGCTGCTGGCCGAGCTGTCGCACTTCCCCTGGAAAACCACCGCCCAGACTTTGCGCGAGAGGTTTCGTGAGGACCACCTGGGGCTCACGGCCAGCAGCCTCACGTTCACCACCGTGCTCGCGCTGGTGCCGTTCTTCACGGTGGCGCTGGCAGTGTTCACCGCATTCCCCATCTTCAGCAAGCTGCAGGATGCGCTGCAGGGCTGGCTGGTGAGCAGCCTGGTGCCCGACAGCATCTCGCGCCAGGTGCTGGGTTACCTCACGCAATTTGCGGCCAAGGCCAGCAGTCTGGGGGTGGCGGGATTCAGCATCCTGCTGGCCACTGCGCTGGCCCTGATCCTGACCATTGACCGAACGCTCAACGACATCTGGCGTGTGCCGCGTTTGCGCCCTCTGGGGCAGCGGGTGCTGATCTACTGGGCCGCCATCACCCTGGGGCCGCTGCTGATGGGCGCAAGCCTCGCAGTCACCTCGTATGTGATGTCCGCGTCCGGCGGGCTCGTCAAGCGGCTGCCGGATGGCGTGCAGCTGCTGTTCGACTCGATCCAGTTTGTGTTGCTGGCGGGCGGGATGGCGTCGCTGTACCACTATGTGCCCAATACGCCCGTGAAATGGCGCCATGCGTGGACAGGGGGATTCTTTGTGGCGGTGGGCATCGAGCTGGCCAAGAAGGTGCTGGCGCTCTACCTGGGCAAGGTGCCCACCTATTCCGTCGTCTATGGTGCCTTTGCCACCTTGCCCATCCTGCTGGTGTGGATCTACGTGGCCTGGGTGATCGTGCTGCTGGGGGCGGTGGTGACGGCGTATCTGCCCAGCCTGCTGGCCGGGGTGGCGCGGCGCGGCACGGTGGCGGGCTGGACGTTTCAGCTTGCGGTGGAGGTGCTGCAGGAGCTGCACCGCGCCCGGCGTCACAGCATCAAAGGCCTGCGCCCCACGCAGCTTGCGCAGCTCTTGCGCGTGGACGTGCTGCAACTGGGGCCAGTGCTGGATGCGCTGACGGGCCTGGACTGGGTAGGCCAGGTCAACGATGCGGCCGCCAACGCTACTGATGTGCCGGAGTCCCGCTATGTGCTGCTGGCCGACCCCGACACCACCTTGCTGGCCCCGTTGCTGCAGAAACTGCTGCTGCAGCGGGTGGACAGCCTGACGCCCTTGTGGACCCATGCACGGCTGGAGGCCCTGCACCTGGCCGACGTGCTGCAGCCGGGGTGAGCCCTGCGTTCGTCGTGCCGCCGAGCGCCGTGGTGCCGGCATCTGGGGCCGATACGGAATTTTGATTGCTATTAAATGTATAGCTTGTGGCGCTTATCTGCAAAGCGCTGGAGCCCGTTTTGTGCCTGAACGTGCTACAGCCGCACCTTCCCCGTCCAGATGTCCTTGTACATCACCCAGTCGCCCATGAAGCTGTACAGCGGGCGCTTGAAGCTGGCGGGCTTGTTCTTCTCAAAGCCGAAGTGCCCCACCCACGCAAAGCCATAGCCGCAGAGCAGGCCATACAGCAGGTACTGCGGCTTGCCCGTGGCCACCAGCATGGCCAGGCAGACCAGGGTGAGCGTGGAGCCCACAAAGTGCAGGCGGCGGCACGTGCGGTTGCCGTGCTCGCTCAGGTAGAACGGGTAGAAGTCCGCGAAGCTTTTGAAGGCCCGAGGGTCCGTGCTGGGCGCGGGTTGCGGCGTGGCAGTCTGCGTGGTCATGGCGTTGTCTCCGGGCGGCGTTGGGGCTCTGCCCGCGTTATACGCCGTGACCCCGGCGCGCACCAGCGGGGCAGTGCGGGTGCGCTGTCGCCAACGGGTCTGCCACCTTGAATAGGTTTGGAAAGCCCCGGCGGGTCTGCCAGCGTGCCGGGGAGTCAGCGCGCCAGGAAGTCCCGGATGGCGGCGAGTGTTTCCTCTGGCGCCTCGGTCATCTGGTTGTGGCCCACGGGCAGGTGGGCAATCTGCACCTGCTTGCCAGCAGCCTGAGCGGCCTTGACGAGACCCTGTGCGGCCTTGGGCGCCGTCATCTGGTCCTGGCTGCCCAGCGCAAACAGCACGGGGCAGGTCAGTTGCGCCATGGCCGCTTCGCCGCCGGCGTAGCTGTCACAGGCCACAAACCCCCGGTGGAACACGTTGACCGCCGTATTGCTGCGCAGCACCTTGCGCCCCAGCGCCATGCCCGCGCCAAACACCCAGGTGCCCGGGCCCAGGGCCGACGGCGGCGCAGACAGGGTGCTGCGCGAGAACACGTTGACCATGCGCATCGCCTTCTCGGGGTCGGTCTGTGACGCTTCGATGAGTGCGGGCGACACCTTCATCGGGAACGCCGTGCCCACCAGCACCAGGTGGCTGATGCGGTCCTTGAGCCGCGCGGCCGCCTCCATGGCAATGAGTGAACCCCAGCTGTGGCCCACCAGCGCTGCGCGCTGCACGCCCGCAGCATCCAGGAGAGCGCCGATAAAGTCCGCGCCTTGCTCCACCGTGGCGGGCGCATCGCCACCACTGCGGCAGTGGCCCGGCAGGTCGATGGCCAGCACGTTCCAGCCGTGGTTGGCCATGTAGCGGCTTTGCAGGGCCCACACGCTGTGGTCGTTGAGCACGCCGTGGATGAACACCACGGTCGGTTTGGCGGCATCAAATGCCTTGCCGCCGGTGTAGCAGTAGATGGCGGCGCCGTTGACTTGGATGTGCATGGTCAGGCCCCTGCCTTTTCTGCGGCTTTGAGCGCGCGTTTCAGGTCGTCAATGAGGTCGTCGGCATCTTCGAGGCCGATCGACAGGCGGATCGTGCCCTGGCTGATGCCTGCGCCCGCCAGCGCTTCGTCGCTCATGCGGAAATGCGTGGTGCTGGCCGGGTGGATCACCAGGCTGCGGCAGTCGCCCACGTTGGCCAGGTGGCTGAAGACCTTGAGGGTTTCGATGAACTTCTTGCCCTGCTCGCGGTTGCCCTTGAGGTCGAAGCTGAACACCGACCCAGCGCCGCGCGGCAGCAGCTTTTGCGCCAAGGCATGGCTGGGGTGAGACTCCAGCAACGGGTGGCCCACGCGTGACACAAAGGGCTGCGCTGCCAGAAACTCCACCACCTTCTCGGTGTTGCGCATGTGCTGCGCCATGCGCAGCGGCAGGGTCTCGATGCCTTGCAGGATGAGCCAGGCGGTGTGCGGGCTCATGCAGGCGCCAAAGTCGCGCAGGCCCTCGCGCCGCGCGCGCAGCAAAAAAGCGCCCACGGTGCTTTCTTCGGTAAACACCATGTTGTGAAAGCCGTCGTAGGGCTGCGTCAGCTCGGCAAATTTGCCGGCCGACTTCGGGCCGTCCCAGTCAAAGCTGCCGCCATCCACCACGATGCCGCCCACCACCGTGCCGTGCCCCGAGAGGAACTTGGTGGCCGAGTGATAGACCAGGTCGGCGCCATGCTCGAAGGGCTTGATGAGCCAGGGCGAGGTCAGGGTGGAGTCCACCAGCAGCGGCACACCGGCCTCATGCGCGATAGCACTCACGGTGGGGATGTCCAGCACATCCAGGCCAGGGTTGCCCACAGTCTCGCCAAAGAACAGCTTGGTGTTGGGCCGCACGGCAGCGCGCCAGCCCTCGATGTCGCCGGGCTTCACAAACGTGGTCTCGATGCCGAAACGCGACAGCGTGTAGTGCAGAAGGTTCTGCGACCCGCCATACAGCGCCGTGCTGGCGACGATGTGGCTGCCTGCGCCCATCAGCGTGGCAATCGCCAGGTGCAGCGCGGCCTGGCCGCTGGCGGTGGCAATCGCGCCTACGCCACCTTCCAGTGCTGCCACGCGTTGTTCCAGCACCGCATTGGTGGGGTTGCTGATGCGGCTGTACACATGGCCGCCGCGCTCCAGATTGAAGAGCGACGCTGCGTGGTCGCTCGATTCGAAGACGAACGAAGTGGTCAGGTGGATGGGCGTGGCGCGCGCGCCGGTGGCGGGGTCGGGGCTTGCGCCTGCGTGCAGCGCCAGCGTGTCAAAGCCGGGGTCGGAGTAACCGGGCATCTGTATGTCTCCCATGTTGTCAATGCAGGCGGGCATTGTGGGCTATATTTGCCGACAAACCGCCTGCAGCCCCTGGGCAACCCCAATGGATTTGCTGGTCTCTGCGGGCCCACACACACTCTTTCCGATTCTTCCCGATCCCCCGGAGACTCCGCACCATGAAAGTCAGCGACATCCTTCGCGTCAAAGGCAACACCCTGTACACCGCATCGCCGGACGAGCCGCTGGCAGGTGCCGTGAGCCTGATGGCCGAGCGCGACATTGGCTCGCTGGTGGTGATGGAGCATGGCGACCTGGTGGGCATGCTCACGTTTCGCGAGGTGATCCAGGCCTTGGTCAAAAACGGGGGCGGCGTGGGCACGATGCTGGTGCGCACCGCCATGGACGATGCACCCCTGACCTGCACGCTCGAAACCGACATGGACGAAGTGCGCCGCATGATGCTGGACCGCCACGCGCGCTACATGCCCGTGATGGACCGCCGCATGCTGATGGGCGTGATCAGCTTCTATGACGTGGCCAAGGCCGTGGTGGACAGCCAGAACTTCGAGAACAAGATGCTCAAGGCCTATATCCGCGACTGGCCGGAAGAAGAACCCCGTACCTGAGGTTGTTTTTGGGCAGGGCGTGAAGCCCACGCCCCGGCTTGACTGCACAGATGTGCCTCTAGCCAGGTCAGCGATAGGGGCGAGGCGCCTGGGCGCAGAGCCAGGCCTCGATCTCATCGGGTGGTAGCGGCTTGCCGAACAGGTAGCCCTGCATTACCGGGCAGCCGTGGGCCTGCAACCACTGCTGCTGACCGGTGGTCTCCACCCCCTCGGCCACCACCACCATGCCCAGGCTGTGCGCAATGCTCAGCACCGACACCGTGAGGGCGCGCGCCGTGGCGCTGGTGGTGAGGTCCTGCACAAAAGCCATGTCGAGCTTGAGCTCGCTGATGGGCAGGCGGTGCAGATAGCTCAGGCTGGAATAGCCGGTGCCGAAGTCATCCAGCGACAGCTTGAAGCCCTGGTGGTGCAGGGCCTCGATGTTCTGCAGCGTGACGGGCCGTGCATCCATCATCACGCTTTCGGTGATCTCCAGCAGCACGTCGCTGGCACGCAGGCCATGGCGTTGCAGCGCATCGCCAATCTGCTGCGCAAACTCCGGCCGGTGAAAGCTGCGGCCCGAGAGGTTGACGGCCACGCACGGTACATCGTGGCCCGCAGCGCGCCAGGCCGCCAGCTGGCGGCTGGCTTCGTCCAGCAGCCACAGGGTGAGCTCATGAATCAGCCCGGCGTCTTCGGCCACGGGGATGAACTGTGACGGCGGCACCATGCCCCACTGCGGGTGGTTCCAGCGCGCCAGGGCCTCCACACCGTGCAAGGTGCCGGGGGCGCTGCTGAGGACCTGCGGCTGGTAGTGCAGCGTGAGGCTGCGGTCGGACAGCGCCTGCTGCAGTGCACGCTCCAGCGCGGCGCGCTCCTGCGCGCGGCGGTTCATCTCGGCGCTGAACAGCTGCAGGCTGTGGCGGTGGTCGCTCTTGGCCTGGTGCATGGCCTGGTCTGCATGGCGCAGCAGGGTGTCAATGGTGTCGCCATCGCTCGGAAACATGGCGATGCCGATGCTTGCGTGCGGCACATGGGTCTGTCCCAGAATGTTCAGCGGCTGGGCGATGGCATGCAGCACCCGATGTGCGCGTTGCACCGCCTGCTCGGTGCTGCATTCGGACAGCAGCAGCACAAACTCGTCGCTCGACAGGCGGGCGATCAGGTCGCGGGCGCGCAGGCCCTGTGTGAGGCGCTTGGCCACTTCGCAGAGCAGCGCATCGCCAGCCGCGTGACCTTGCATTTCGTTCACCTGCTTGAACCGGTCCAGGTCCAGGAACAGCAACGCGCCCGGCCGACCTTCGCGGTGAAGCTCGACCAGGGCACGCTGCGCACTGCTGCGAAACAGGGCGCGGTTGGGCAGACCGGTCAGTACGTCAAAAAACGCCAGCTGGTGGATGCGCTGGTGCGTGCTGTCGCGCTCAATCGCCACCGCACACAGGTGCAGGCACACGTCCACAAGCCGCCGGTGCAGGGCATCGGGCATGCGCGGTTCGCGGTAGTAAAACGCAAACGTGCCGATCGGCTGCCCCCGGTGGTCGCGGATGGGGCTGGACCAGCAGGCGCGCATCCCGCTGTCGACAAACAGGGCGCGGTAGTCGTCCCACAGTGGGTCGGAGGCAATGTCGGTCACCACCACGGGCTCATTGCGAAATGCAGCCGTGCCGCACGAACCCGCCCTGGGCCCCATCGGCACACCATCCAGGGCCCGGCTGATGGCGGCTGGCAGCCCAGGGGCCGCCAGTGGCCTCAGCAGGCCCTGTGCATCGACCGCGAGGATGGTGGCGGTGACCTCGGGGGCTATGCGTTCGACCTCGCGGCAGACCAGCGCCATCAGCTCGGGCAGCGGCAGTTCCTTTACCATGCCTTCCAGCACCCGCGTCTGCAGCACCTCATGCATCTTGGTGAGCGTGATGTCGGTCAGGATCGAGATGCTGCCGCCCGGGCCGTCCGCGTCGTCACCGGCAGGGTTGATGACCAACGAGGCCCAGCGTGGTTGCCCGGACTTTCCATACAGGAGCGTGTCGCCATGGAGATGCCCGTGCGCTTCCACGTTCGCCCGGATGCTGTCGATCAGGTCCCTGTCGGAATGGGGCCCCAGGAGCACCTCGTTCAGACGCCTGCCCAGTACTTCATCGGGCCCGTAGCCAAACATGCGCGTGAAGCCTTCGTTCACGTACACCACGCGTTTGGCGCTGTTGGTCAGCACGATGGCGTTGTCGCTGGCGTCAAGGGCACGCCGAAGTTGCGCGTCTGCCAGTGGAGCGGGCTGGGGAGGGTGGATCGGCAATGGAGAGCCCTGTCTGGGTGGCGCGAAGGAGGGCATGGTGTCCCGAAGGTGGATGCCGCATGCTAGCAAGCGCGCAGTGCGATGCCAAGCAGGAACTGGCCCCACTGGTGGTGCCCGCGGGTCCGCGTCAGGGTGGGGAGCGCCACCAGGCTTCATGGTGCGCCGGGGCCGTCATGGCTCTGGGATAATCCCGCCCCATGAGCGGCAACACCATCGGCACCCTATTCGCAGTCACCAACTTTGGTGAATCCCACGGCCCGGCCATTGGCTGCGTGATTGACGGCTGTCCGCCTGGCATGCCGCTCACCGAGGCCGACATCCAGGCCGACCTCGACCGGCGCCGCCCCGGCACCAGCCGCCACGTCACGCAGCGCAACGAGCCCGATGCGGTAGAGATCCTCTCTGGCGTATACGAAGGCAAGACCACCGGTACCCCCATTGCCCTGCTGATCCGCAACACCGACCAGCGCAGCAAGGACTACAGCAATATCGCCGAGAGTTTTCGCCCCGGCCACGCGGACTACACCTACTGGCACAAATACGGCATCCGCGACCCGCGCGGTGGCGGCCGCTCGTCGGCCCGCCAGACGGCGCCCACGGTGGCCGCCGGTGCAGTGGCCAAGAAGTGGCTGGCACAACAGTATGGCGCCCAGTTCCGCGCCTGCATGACGCAGCTGGGCGAGTTGCCCATCCCGTTCGAGAGCTGGGATCACGTACGCGCCAACCCCTTCTTTGCCCCGGTGGCCGACGTGCAGCAGTACGAGGACTACATGGACGCCCTGCGCAAGGCCGGTGACTCGTGCGGCGCCCGCATCCGTGTGCAGGCCACGGGCGTGCCGGTGGGCTTGGGCGAGCCGCTGTATGACAAGCTCGACGCTGATATCGCCCACGCCATGATGGGCCTGAACGCTGTCAAGGGCGTGGAGATTGGTGCAGGCTTTGCCAGCGTGGCCCACCGGGGCACCATGCACGGCGATTCGATGACGCCCCAGGGCTTTCGCACCAACAACGCCGGCGGTGTGCTGGGTGGCATCAGCACCGGGCAGGACCTGGAGGTGAGCATCGCCATCAAGCCCACCAGCTCCATCATCAGCCCGCGCGAGTCGATTGACGTGCACGGCAACAGCACCGAAGTCATCACCAAGGGCCGCCACGACCCCTGCGTGGGCATTCGCGCAGCGCCCATTGCCGAGGCGCTGCTCGCGCTGGTGGTGATGGACCACGCCCTGCGTCACCGTGCGCAGTGTGGCGACGTGGCCTCCCCCGTGCCGCCCATCCAGGCGTCGTTTCTTTGACTGGCCGGGCGGCTAACTCCGGCGCGAGCGCAGCGCAACAAGCCACCGCAGCGGGTTGAACCCCGTGACCAGGCCCGTGGCCACCAGCACCAGGGTGCCGCCCCACACCATGGCGGGCCCGAGGGCCTCGCCCAGAAAGATGTGGCCCCAGGCCACGCCAAACAGCGGAATCATGAAGGCGGAGCTCATTGCCGCCACCGGGGACACATGGGTCAGCACCCGCAGGTTGAGCCAGTACGCCAGGCCCGAGGTCACGATACCCATCACCGCCACCGCTGCCAGGGCACCGGGCGTGAACTGGGCCTGCGGCAGGCTCCAGCCCGCGCCCGGGATCAGCAATACCAGTGCAGCGGCGTGGATGCCCGCAGCGATCGACAGCGGAGACATGCGCTTGGTGGCACGCTTCATCCAGGTCGTCGAAATCCCGTAGCACGCGGACGCCGCCACGCACGCAGCGGCGGCCCAGAGCAAGGCCGGTGTGGGCTCCACCGGCCCCAGTTGCACAATCAGCGCAACCCCCGCAAAGCCGCAGATGCAGCCCAGCCACTTGCGCGTGCTCAGCGAGTCCTCCTTCATCCAGGCGGCGGCAATCACGCCGAAGGGCACGGCCATGGTGTTGAGCAATGAGCTGTAGCCTGCGGGCAGGTGCAAGGCCGCCCAGGCATACAGCAGAAAGGGCAGGGCCACGGTCAGCGTGCCCAATCCGACCAGCTCGCGCCAGTGGCGCCAGGGCCAGGCTTCGTTGGCGAAACGCATGATGCCGATCAGGGTGACCGTGGCCAGGCCAATGCGCAGCGCAGCCATCACGTTCGGCCCGAGCACAGGGCTGGCAATGCGGATAAAGAGAAACGAGGCGCCCCACAGGGCAGACAGCAGCACCAGCTGCAGGAAGTGGCGGGTTTTCACCGGGCGCATTGTGGGGCACGGGCGGTTCATGCGCTGGCGCGTTGCACACCAAATTTTGGATGAAAAATGCCGTTAGCGCTTATCCATCAAGCGCTGGTAGCTATCAATTAAGGAGTTGCTGTGGGTGTTGCACAGGTGACAGCCGGCCCCACCCGTGTTGGCATCCGCTATACGATATTCTGCGATTTGCTATGCAATCAATAGCTGAAGGCGCTTACTGGTCAAGCGCTAGAGGCCAAAAACACCTTCAACCTATCAAGCCGCACGCTTCAGGTGCATACGCGACGATGTGTCGGTTATTTGCGCACTTCATCGACCATGGCGCGGAAGTCGTCGATGTCTTCAAAGCTTCGGTACACGCTGGCAAAGCGGATGTAGGCCACCTTGTCGAGCTTCTTGAGCTCCCGCATCACCAGCTCGCCAATGCGGCTGGAGACCACTTCGCGCTGGCCCAGATTGAGCAGTTTTTCCTCGATACGCTCGATGGCGCTGTCGATCTGGTCGGTGCTGACGGGACGCTTGCGCAGCGCCAGATTGAACGAAGCGAGCAGCTTGCCCCGGTCGTATTCAATGCGGCGCCCGTCCTTTTTGACGATGGCCGGGAAGTTCACCTCCGGCCGCTCGTAGGTGGTAAAGCGCTTGTCGCACGCGCCGCACTGGCGGCGGCGGCGAATGAAGACCCCATCCTCAGACACCCGCGTTTCAACGACTTGCGTTTCGAGGTTGCTGCAGAAGGGGCACTTCATGGTTTTCGGCGGTGGATTTAGCCGTAGACGGGGAAGCGGGCGGTCAGTGCGTTGACCTTGGCACGCACCGCGGCGATGTTGGCTTCGTCGCGCGGGTTGTCCAGCACGTCCGCGATCAGGTTGGCCGTGATGCGGGCTTCTTCTTCCTTGAAGCCGCGCGTGGTCATGGCGGGGGTGCCAATGCGCACGCCGCTGGTCACCATCGGCTTTTCAGGGTCGTTGGGGATCGCGTTCTTGTTGATGGTCATGTGGGCAGCGCCCAGCACGGCCTCGGCTTCCTTGCCGGTAATGCCCTTGGCGCGCAGATCGACCAGCATCACGTGGCTTTGCGTTCCGCCGCTCACGATGCGCAGGCCGCGTGCGGTCAGCGTCTCGGCCACCACCTTGGCGTTCTTGGCCACCTGTTCCTGGTAGGTCTTGAACTCGGGCTGCAGCGCTTCCTTGAAGGCCACGGCCTTGGCCGCGATGACGTGCATCAGCGGGCCGCCTTGCAGGCCGGGGAAGATGGCACTGTTGATGGCCTTCTCATGTTGGGCCTTCATCAGGATGATGCCGCCGCGCGGGCCGCGCAGGCTCTTGTGCGTAGTGGATGTGACCACGTCGGCATGGGGCACAGGGTTGGGGTACACGCCAGCGGCAATCAGGCCGGCGTAGTGGGCCATGTCCACCATGAAGATCGCGCCAACATCCTTGGCCACCTTGGCAAAGCGCTCAAAGTCGATGTGCAGGCTGTAGGCCGAGGCACCGGCGATGATGAGCTTGGGCCTGGTTTCGTGGGCCTTTTTTTCCATCGCGTCGTAGTCGATGGCTTCGTTGGCGTCGAGGCCGTAGGAGACCACGTTGAACCACTTGCCCGACAGGTTCAGCGGCATGCCGTGCGTCAGGTGACCACCTTCGGCCAGGCTCATGCCCATGATGGTGTCGCCAGGCTTCAGGAAGGCCAGAAACACGGCCTCGTTGGCAGAGGCGCCGCAGTGCGGCTGCACGTTGGCGGCTTCGGCGCCAAAGATCTGCTTGACGCGGTTGATGGCCAGCTGCTCGGCCACGTCCACATGCTCGCAGCCACCGTAGTAGCGTTTGCCGGGGTAGCCTTCGGCGTATTTGTTGGTCAGTTGCGTGCCCTGCGCCCACATCACGGCGGGAGAGGCGTAGTTCTCGCTGGCGATCAGCTCGATGTGGTGTTCTTGCCGGGCGTTTTCAGCCTGGATGGCGGCAAAGAGTTCGGGGTCGGTTTGTTCGACAAGAATTTTGCGGTCGTACATGGTTGGCAGTCCTATGAACTTGTGTCCCTTGAAACAAGGGCTGCCCAGGCGAACGGCTGAACGCGCAGATAAAGACCTTTGCGGCACGCTCCCCAGTGGTTCACAAGAGGCAGGCTCTTGCTGGTTTCCACGTCAGCGGCGACACCCGTTGCGGGGGTCGCGCCTATCGCCAGTCGCGTACCCCGCTAGTGTAGCTGAGGGCCGTCACGGCCGTCACACCGCAGAAAGAGTGCGCGCCGCAAGGCCACCTGACCGGCTCAAAGGCCCGAGAGCAGGGCGACCTTGTCATTGCTGGCCGGGGCCGGCGCAGGTGGCGCCACCACGGGGATGACCTGCGCAGGCGCCTGGGTCGACAAAGTCGGCGGTGGCGATGTGGGCATCGACGACCGGCCTCCGGCCACCTGGCGCAGCCGGAAGTGCTCGGCCATCACCTTGGCCGCATAGCCACCATCATCCGGCAGATTTGCTGCGCCGACGTAGTAGCGCAGTCCACCCTCTACCGACCCGGCCCGTGCAATGCATTCCTGCAGCACCTTCACACCCACACGCAGGTTGGTGACCGGGTCGAAGGCGGCAAAGTGGCCGCCGAAGTTTTCATACTTGTCGGTATGCACTTTGGTCATCACCTGCATCAGGCCTTGCGCGCCCACGGAGCTTTGGGCAAACGGGTTGAAGCTCGACTCGATCGCCATGATGGCAAGGATCAGAGTGGGATCAATCTTGGCGCGCGCGCCGATGTCGTAGGCCTCGGCCACCAGCACGCTCAGCGGTTCGGGCGCCACGCGGTACTTCTTGCTGAGCCAGAAGGCGACAGCCGCCTGCTCTTTGGGAAGGTCGCGGGGGTTGGCCGCGGTTGCGCGCTCGCTGGCCTCGGGCTCGACGGGCATGCCCAGCACTTCAACCTGCCGGGCCTGTAACCAGTTTATCAGTTGCGCTTCGCCCGCCTGGCGCAGGTCCGGGCGGGCCGTGAGGGTGATCACGACGAATGCAACGGCCAGGCCGATGAGGGCAAAGCTGTTGTGGGTGATTTCAAGAAAACCTTCGGTCACGTCGGCCACGAAGGTCCGTACGCCGGAGACCAATTTTCCTGACGCTGTCATAGCTCTTCCTTTCTGAGGCGCCGCAGTGTTGGATCCAGTCCTTGGAGGGACTGGCCCGGTGCGGATATCGCCTGGATTGGTACGCCATCAACGGAGGCCGCACGTCTGGGGTGTGCTTGGGGCCTGCCTTGACTTAGCCGGGGTCGGCAGCGAGATTGGGGTTTTTACTAGCCCGGTTTGGGGCTGGCGGATTCTAGAAGTTCACTAAATGCTTAGTCAATACTAAAAAAGTACATTTTCAGACATTAAAGTTATGAAAAATATGTGAAAAACCACAGTTTTTTGGGTATTTGGCTGACCTTTGCCTGTACCTCTGGGTGAATGGCTGGCCTACCTGAATGGCATTTTCAATCGCGGGTTTGGGTGCCATTGAGAATCCGGTTTGAGTTGAAGCTGCGGGTTTGGTAAGGTTGCGCTGCCTGTAGATAACAGGCATCGCCAGACAAAGCCAACTCTCCCTCCGGAGGCATTCAGTGCCCAGGTGCAGCAGATGCGGCTTTCAAGGCAACCCTTGGAGGCAATACCTTGCCTCCGCGCCATGTGGACTTTCATCTCCGCATTGCGATCGATGGCAAAGACCGTTGTGTCAGCCGTCAAGCCCGGCGGGCAGGCCTTGAGGCCCTGTCCGCCGGGCTTTCTTCTTTGCACCATCAAGTGTTGCCGTCGGTGGACTTGGGTTGCGCTTGCATATATAGATAATGGAGGCCGTGCCTTGGGGCAGACGCCTTGTCGCATGAGTTTGAGTGCGGCGCTCCAGGGGATGCACCATGTCAGTCAGTCTGGCAAAGCTTTGTGCCAGATCACCCTCACGGGTGGGCGTACCGCCTCGATGCGGACTGTTTGCCAAACCCGGTGAAAATAGCTTCCTTGTAGTTCTGGTGCGCGCATGGCGCGGTCGCCAGGGCGCGCCCCGAGGCGGTACGCCGGGGCACCTCTGTTATCCATTGGATCCATGTTTCCATTTTTTTCCCGCAACAAAATGTCCGACGCACCTGAAGTGAATCCGGCCCCGGCCAAACCCCATGAGCCGCATCCGCTGGATGCTTTGACCGGCGGCGCTTTTTCGGCTGCCACGTCCGGTGAGCGGTCCTCCCGCATTCGCGACTGGCTTGCCAGCCAGCCTCCCACTGAGCAGTTGCAAGAGGTGTTCAAGGAATTGAGTGGGCGGGACAAAGGCGCTGCACGTGCTGTGCGCGAGCGCCTTGACGAAATCCGCCGCGCGAAGGGCCAGGAAGCCATTGCCGCAGAGTGGGCAGAGAAAGCACAAGCGCTGCTCGCAGCCCCCAAACTCAACATTGCCGATGCGTTGGCCTGGCAACGTGATGCCGCCAAAGCCGGGGCGCCGCTCTCGCGCGAGCCCCTGTCGCTGCTCAAGGTTCAGGTTGCCGACCGCATCAAGGTGATCGAGGATCTGCAGCACCGCGTGCAAGTGCAGCGCGAGGCGGCAGTGTTGCTGGCCCAGCGCATCGAGGTGCTGTCCACGAAATCCTGGCGGGATGCACAAGCGGCGCTGGAACTGCTGCGCGTGGATGTCGCCCGTTGGCAGGAGCAGGCGCTGGAGTTGACGGGTGACGCCAGCTGGAACAGCGTCGAAGCGCGTTTTCCGCCGCTGCTGGACGCATCTCGTACCCAATTGCTGGTGGTGTGGGATGCCTTCCAGCCTGCGATTGCCCAGGCAGTTGCTGCGTCGGAAGACGTGAATGCACCTCTCCCCCCGGTCCCCGTGTGGGCCGACGAATTGCGAGTCGCGCGTGGATTGCCCACGGAGGCTGCTTCAGCCGCCAAGCCTGCGCGCGTGGCAAAGCCCAAAGCTGCACCCGAAGTGGTTGAGAAGGCGGTGCAGAGCGTGCGCGATGCGCTGGCAGTCCTCGAAAAGGAAACTGCCGAGGGCCATGGCAAGGCGAGCGCCGGGGCGGCAGCTGCGCTGCGCGCCGTGCTCAAGGTGCATGGCAAGCATATCGACGGTGCCCTCGAGCAACAGGTGCACACGGCCCTCGTGGCAGCCGGGGAACTTGAAGGCTGGCAGCGCTGGAGTGCAGATCAGGTGCGCGAAGACCTGGTGGCCAAGGCAGAAGCCCTCCTGAATCGACCCGAAGGTCAGGCTCTGGGTGGCCGCAAGATGCAGGAAACCCTGCGCAGCCTGCGCGAGCAGTGGAAGCAGGCCGATCAGGGGGGGGCTCCCAACCATGGCCTGTGGAAGAAGTTTGACGAAGCCTGCAATGCAGCGCACAAGGTGGTCGAAGCCTGGCTCGACAAGATCCGCACCGAGGCCGCTGAGCACAAGGCGCAACGGCTGGCGCTGATCGAAGAGGTCAAGGCGTGGGCCCAGGAACACGCAAACTCTGGCGACTGGAAGGCGATCAACCGCGCCCTCCACCAGTTTGGGGATCGTTGGCGCGAAGGCGGCCACGTGGGCGAGAAGCTTTTCGCGGAATTGCAACCGCTGTGGAAGCAGGCTATCGCCCTGGCGGCGGCTCCGCTCGAAGCTGCACAGAAGGAAAGCCTGGCCCGCCGCCATGCCATGATCGATGAGGCCATGGCCCTCGGTGCTGCGCCCAGCTTGCGTATTGATGCCGTCAAGGCGCTGCAGCAACGCTGGCAAGCCGAGGCGCAAACAGTGCCCTTGGACCGCAAGCATGAACAAAAGCTGTGGGATGCATTCCGCAAGCCCATTGATGAAGCCTTTAACCGCAAGTCGGCAGACCGCGAGCGCGCAGTGACCGAGTTGAGTGCGCGCGACCGCGTGGTGCTGGAGGCTTCCAAGGCCCTGGAGGCTGCCAATGCCAGCGGCGACGCGCAGCGGATCCGTGCAGCCATGCAGGCGCTGGAAGCGGCACTGCGCGGCCAGGCCCAGGCTGCAGAAGCTGTGGCCACAGCGCACAAGGATGCCCAGGCGCAATCGGAGGCGCAGGCGGGCTCCCCCGCCGTTGCTGCAGAAGCAAGTTCCAGCGCATCGGATGGAACAACCACCGGCAGTGAAACCGCCGAAGCTGCAGCCCCGGCGCCCGCAGCGCCCAAGCCTCCAGTCCGGCCTGTGGTGGCCGTGCGCGGTGATGACCGCCCCGGCATGAAGAAGGACGCGCCTGTAGCCCCTGGCCGTGGTGCTCGCCCTGGCGACCGTCGCGAGGGTCGTGCGGGTGACCGCGACGGCGGCCGTGGCCCGCGCGGTGATGGCCGCATGGCGGACCGCGGTGACCGGGGTGGCCGCTTCGGTGACCGCCCGGCCTTTGAAGACCGGGGCCCCCGTCTGGGTGACACTGCGTTCCGCGCCCAGCGCGAAGCCATGGAACACGCACAGCTGGCTTTGAAGAAGCTGGCGGCGCAGGCCCATGGCGAAGCCCTGACCCAGCTGTTGACGGCTTGGGAGAAGCGCGACGCAGCGCTTGTGCCGGGCTCACACGATCTGGGCGCTGGTGTGAGTGCATCGGTGCGCAGTGCCTGGACGCAAGCGCTGGCGGCCCCACCCAAGGGAGAGGCTGGCGAAGCCCTGCTGCGCCTGGAAATTGCCGCTGAAGCGCCGACACCCGCAGAACACATTGCTGCGCGGCGCATGCTGCAGCTGCAATTGCTGACGCGCCGCAATGACCCTGCCCCGGCGCAGACCTGGGGTCAGGATGTTGCACGGGTTCTGGGCAGTGCCAGCGATGGCGCCAACGCACGCCGTTTACAGAATGTTCTGAAGACGCTGTTGCGCAAGTAACTCACGAGTCGGGGTACGCGCCCTGCAATGCGTATGCCCGTAACACTGCACCCAAAACGAAAACGAGATCGCTCTGGCGGTCTCGTTTTTTTGGAGGTCAGAAAGCAAAAAAGCCGTTGCAGTTGCAACGGCTTTTTGTGTATTTGGTGCCCAGGAGAGGACTCGAACCTCCACGATGTTACTCGCTAGTACCTGAAACTAGTGCGTCTACCAATTCCGCCACCTGGGCTTTCAGATCAGCCTCGAATTATAGAACAAATAATTCGCAGCGCTGACCAACTTCCAAAGAATATGCTGAAAAGGCCGGTGGAGAAGGGCGAGGGCCCGTGGTAGGCACCGTGCATCAATCGAAGGGCAAGTGGTTGGTGCGGCTCAGGGGCGGTTGCAACGCGGTCAGCGGAGCTTTGGGTTGAGTTCCTGCCCGCATCTGTCACGTAGACGCCAGATTCGGGAGCGGATTTTCTTGGGCACGCACAACAAAAAAGCCGCTGTGTTAGCAGCGGCTTTGATATTTTGAAAACCTTCTCAGGTTCTCGTTAAACTTGGTGCCCAGGAGAGGACTCGAACCTCCACGATGTTACTCGCTAGTACCTGAAACTAGTGCGTCTACCAATTCCGCCACCTGGGCATTTCAGGAAAGACTAAGATTGTATAACAAAAAAACCACCCCCGGCGCGCAGTCCGCGCATTTGTCGGACGAGATTGAAGGCAGCGTGCAAGGGCACCGTGATGGACACGGTTTTGTCATCCGTGACGATGGCGAAGGCGACATCTATATCCCCCCGAACGAAATGCGCGCAGTCCTGCACAAGGACCGTGTGCGCGTGCGCATCGTCCGCCAGGACCGCCGTGGCCGCCCCGAGGGGCGCGTCGTTGAAATCATTGAGCGTCCGCCCCAGCCCATCATCGGCCGGCTGCTGCAGGAAAGCGGCGTCTGGCTCGTGGCCCCCGAAGACAAGCGCTACGGTCAGGATGTACTGATCCCCAAGGGTGCTACGGGCGCCGCGAAACCTGGGCAGGTCGTTGTAGTCGAGCTGACCGAGCCGCCGGCCTTGTTTGGCCAGCCTGTGGGGCGTATCACCGAAGTGCTGGGCGAGGTCGATGACCCCGGCATGGAGATCGAAATCGCCGTGCGCAAGTACGGTGTGCCGCACGAGTTCTCTGCCGAGTGCCTGGCGCAGGCCAAGGAGCTGCCCGACAAGGTGCGCGCACAGGACAAGAAGCGTCGCGTGGATCTGACCGACGTGCCCCTGGTCACCATCGACGGCGAAGACGCCCGCGACTTCGACGATGCCGTGTACTGTGAGCCCGCCAAGGTCGGCCGCAGCAAGGGCTGGCGCCTGCTGGTGGCGATTGCCGATGTGAGCCACTATGTGGAAACGGGCAGCGCCATCGACATCGATGCCTACGACCGCGCCACCAGCGTGTATTTTCCGCGCCGCGTGATCCCCATGCTGCCCGAGAAGCTCAGCAACGGGCTTTGTTCTCTGAACCCCGAGGTGGAGCGCCTGTGCATGGTCTGCGACATGCTGGTCACTGCCAAGGGCGAGGTGCACGCGTACCAGTTCTACCCGGCCGTGATGTTCAGCCACGCACGCTTCACCTACACCGAGGTGGCGGCGATCCTTGCCAACACGCGCGGCCCCGAGGCCAGCAAGCGCAAGGACCGGGTCAAGGACCTGCTCAACCTGCACGACGCGTACCGCGCGCTGCTCATCGCACGCCAGGCGCGCGGCGCGGTAGATTTTGAAACCACCGAGACGCAGATCGTCTGCGACGAAAACGGCCGCATCGAAAAGATTGTGCCCCGCACGCGCAACGATGCGCACAAGCTCATCGAGGAAGCCATGCTGGCCGCCAACGTGTGCAGTGCCGACTTCATCGCGCAGGGTGGCCAGCCGGGCCTGTTCCGCGTGCACGAAGGCCCCACCCCCGAGAAGCAGGAGATCCTGCGCAACTATCTCAAGGCCATGGCCGTGGGCATGACGATTGGCGACGACCCGAAGCCGGGCGACTTCCAGGCGATTGCCACGGCGACCAAAGAGCGGCCCGACGCGCAGCAGATCCACACCATGCTGCTGAGGTCCATGCAGCAGGCCATCTACACGCCCGTCAACAGTGGGCACTTTGGCCTGGCGTTCGATGCCTACACGCATTTCACCAGCCCGATCCGGCGCTACCCCGACCTGCTGGTGCACCGCGTCATCAAGGCCATTCTGAGCAAGACGAAGTACGCGTTGCCGACCTTGCCCATACCCGGTGAAGCCCATGCCAAACTGGCCAAGCGGCTGGCTGCCCGCGTGGCGGCGCCCGGCACCAAGCCCCGCAAGGATGTGGCACCGCCCAGCCGCGACACGCAGGCCTGGGAGGCCGCCGGCCTGCACTGCAGTGCCAACGAGCGTCGCGCCGACGAAGCCAGCCGCGACGTGGAAGCCTGGCTCAAGTGCAAGTACATGCGCGAGCACCTGGGCGAGGAATACAGCGGGGTAGTGAGCGCAGCAACCAGCTTCGGCATCTTCGTCACGCTCGATGCCATGTATGTTGAAGGCCTGGTGCACATCACCGAGCTCGGTGGCGAATACTTCAAGTTCGACGAAGCGCGCCAGGAACTGCGCGGTGAGCGCACCGGCATCCGTTATGCCATCGGTGCCCGCGTTCGGGTGCAGGTGAGCCGCGTCGATCTGGACGGCCGCAAGATCGACTTCCGCTTGGTGCGCGAGGGCGAAGAGCTGCTGGGCCGCGCGCTCAAGGACAAGGGCGTAGGCACCGAGGGCACCGGCGGTGCTGCCCGAAAGACCGGCGGCCGCTCGGGCGGGCGAAAGTCTGACAAGGGTGCAATCCCGTCAGCGACCGAGCAAGCCGGGCTCTCGCGCGAGCGGGCAGCGCGTTCACCGATTCAGTCGCTGAAGGCCTCCGTCAAGAAGGCGGTTGCGGGCAAGTCGAGCAAGAGCAAGGCGCGCAAGCCGCGCCGCGGGTGATTCAAGCCAGACGGCGCACAACGCACCTCTTGTTCGTTTACTCATAAATTTATAGCTGCTGGCGCTTTATGGATAAGCGCTGGAGGCTATTTTTATGGATATTTCACGGCGGCACTGCTCTTGGGGCTGACCGCAACGGCCAGAAAGTTTGCGTACCGCTGCGCTGTGTCTTTGGGCGCTTCCATCATGGGCAGGTGGCCGATGCCAGGCAGCGCGGCAATCTGCGCGTGCGGAAGCAGCGTTTGCAAGGTCTTGAGGCCGCTTCGGTCGAACACGCGGTCGCTGTCGCCCCACAGGACCAGGGTGGGATGCTGCTGCAGGCGGCCCAGGTGTTGTTCCAGCAGGTAGCGGTCTTTGAGCTGCGCGTCCCACAGGCGGGTGTTGGATGCAGCGTTGCGCAGCGCGTCCTGCTCGGAGGCATGCAGGATGGGGTAGGGCAGGAAGGGGCGCTTTTCAAACACCAACTCCATCATCGCTTTGAAGGCGGTGGCATTGTGGGCCACCAGCGGGCGTTGCCCGGCGTCGATGAGGCGGTCCATGGTGCTGGGCTGGGGCGAGCGTATGCCGTGGGGCGCGCCGATGAAGGCCACGCTGGCTACGCGCTCAGGGTATTGCAGGGCAAAGAGCGCTGCGATCGTGCCGCCCATCGAGTTGCCCGCCAGATGCACGCGCCCAAGGCCGAGCGCGTCCAGAAACGCGGCCAGCCGCGTGACGTGGGCGGCGTAGTCGTAGGGCTGGTCGTCCCGCCGTGTGCTCTCGCCAAAGCCCGGGATATCAGGGGCAATCACCCGGTACTGGCCGGTGAGCGGTCGCGCAAAATCCACCCAATGATCTTTCTCCGCAAAAATGCCGTGCAGCAGAACGATGGGCGTGCCACTGCCGTGGCCCGGCGCGGGGTTTGGGGCGTGCCGTTGTCCAGGTAGTGGATGGTGTGCATGGCCGCATCGGCGGTTTTTTCTTCCAGGCCGGACAGATGGCGATTGGCGCTGAGCAGCGGCTCTTTGAACAGCGAAGGTGCCCCGTAGTAGAGGCCGACCGTGCCCAGTACCAGTGCCGTTGCGACAGAAA
This sequence comes from Acidovorax sp. NO-1, assembly GCF_000238595.1. Classification (GTDB taxonomy): domain Bacteria; phylum Pseudomonadota; class Gammaproteobacteria; order Burkholderiales; family Burkholderiaceae_C; genus Acidovorax. Next base: position 21,926 of record NZ_AGTS01000143.1, read on the forward strand.
TAACGATGCGTTTCAAGAAGCGTTCTCCAGGGGTATGGCTGCGTGCATGCCAGGGACTGCAGCTTCAAGCGTCAACACACGCTCGGCCCCTGGCGGAGAGGCAAGGCTACGGAGAACGCGGTAAAAAAACTTGTAGATTTGGGCTATGCCAGCACGCAACACACTGACCCTGGGCACTGACCGGGCGCTCTACGTCGGAGAGATCCCGGCTACCGGCTGGCACTGCCATGCGTCGCCGGTGCTGCTGATGGGGCTCTCGGGCCGGTTTGCGGTGCACTGGGGGGCAGGGCATGAGGAGACCTGCCACAGCGCGTTGGTCGATGCCGGGGTGGCGCACCTGTTCGACCCTTGTGGTGAAGTGGTGGCGCTGGTGTACCTGGAGCCGGATTCGCACGAAGCACGGGCGTTGCGCGGTCTTCTCCAGCAAGAGGGTGGCGTGGTGCTGGATGTAGCAGCTCCAGTGGGTGCGCGCAGTGCCATGGAGGGTTATCTGCATCACTTCGACCTGCCCGCCTTGCTGCGCTGCCCGTTCGATAGCGAGGTGACGCCGCTGGACCTACGCGTGGTGCGCAGTCTGCATGCGCTGCGCCATCCGCAGGCGGGGCGGGTGGCACGGGATGACCTGGCCTCGGGCGTCCAGCTTTCGGCGTCGCGTTTCAATCACCTGTTTCGCGCCGAGATGGGGGTGAGCTTGCGTACCTATCGGGTCTGGTCCCAGGTGCGGCTGGCGATGGCGGGGCTGGCGGTCAGCCCGCGCCTGACCGACGCGGCGCTACATGGCGAGTTTTCTGATTCGGCCCACTTCAGCCGCATGTTCCGGCAGACCTTTGGCATGACACCGTCGAGCGTGCTCAAGCCGCTCAAGAAGGTGACCTTGCTGGCTTGAGGCTCAGCTTCCGCCCACGCGCCGCGCCAGCGCACTGGCCGTCAGCGCCTGGCGCGCTGGCCAATCATCAGCCGCCTGGCCATGCTGGTAAACCGCTTCACTCGCAGCGCGCAAGGCGCTCGCACCGGCGGCCAGGTGGGCGCCCACCATGCCTGCCAGCACATCGCCTGTACCCGCCGTGGCCAGCCGCGCATTGCCCGTAGGGTTGATGGCCGGGACGCGGTCGGGTGCAGCGACCACGGTGCCCGAACCCTTGAGCACGGCCACGCAGTTGAACTGGTTGGCCAGTTGCTGCGCGGCATCCAGCCGGTGGGCCTGGACCTCGGCGGTGGTCAGGCCCAGCAGGCGAGCAGCCTCCAGCGGGTGCGGTGTGAGCACCGTGGGTTGCCCGTGCTGTCCGCGTGCCACCACCAGCGCGTGCAGTGCGGCCTGGGTGGCGATGGTGTTGAGCGCGTCGGCATCCAGCACCAGTCGGGCTGCGCGGGTGATGACCTCGGGCAGAACGCGAGCGATGGCCTGCCCGCCGCCACAGCCGCAGACCACGGTGTGCTGTTCCAGTGCCAGCGCTTCAAAGCTGCGGAACATCAACTCGGGCTGCTGTGGGTCGAGTTGCTGCTGGCCGTTGTCGAGCAGGGCCACCAGCACCCGGCCCGCGCCGCTGTGCAGAGCGGCCGAAGCGGCCAGCAGTGCGGCGCCCGCCATGCCCATGCCCCGCGCCGCCAATCCTTCGCCGCCCACCACTGCCACGTCGCCATAGCTGCCCTTGTGGCTGGCGTGGGCGCGGGGGGCGGGCAGGGCGGGGCCGGAGAGCCAGGCGTTGGGCGGCTCGTGCCCGGGTTCTACGCCCAGATCATCCAGCCAGACCTGGCCTGCTGCGTCCCGCCCGGCGGCGGTGAACAGGCCGGGCTTGAGGGTGAGCAGACTCAGCGTGTGGCGTGGCGGGGGCGTTTGGTGGTGCAGGTGGTAGTTCAGTTGGGTTGGGGTGTCGGGCGCGAGGCCTGCCGCAAACTGGCCGGTGTCTGCGTCCAGCCCGCTGGGCAGGTCCACGGCCAGCACGGGGGCCTGGCTGCGGTGCAGGGCTTGCAGACAGGCCTGGAGCCTTGCGTCGGGCGTGCGTGCGGGGCTGTGGGGTAAAGAAGAGACGCCAAGGCCCAGCAGCGCATCAATGCACAGGTCGTTGGCCCCCAGATCGTTGGGCGCAGTGTCTGCCCAGGACACGCCCGCATCCCGTGCGCGCTGCCACGAGGCCCTGGCATCCGCCGGGGCCGTATCGGGCTGGCCCAGCCAGGTCACGACCACTCTGCGGCCACTGCGCTGCAGGTGCATGGCAGCTTCCAGCCCGTCACCGCCGTTGTTGCCGGGGCCGCAGGCAATCCACACGGTGCGTGCGTGGGGTGCCAACGCATGCGCCAGTTGCGCCACGGCCAGCCCGGCGCGTTGCATGAGGGTGTGCGGGGGCAGGGCGGCCGCTGCCGCTTTTTCCAGGCGGCGGGTGGCGGCGGTGTTGAACAAGGGGTGCGGCTGGTGGGCGGTGATGCGGTGCATGGGCTGCAGGGGGCAAGGGCTGCTGCCAGCGGCAGCGCGCCTGCCATTGTGCGCCGATGCCCCGTGGGGGCAAAGCGCAGGAAGGTTTAGAACCGCCGCATGCCCAGCCCGTCCAGCGACACCTCGGGGTCCCGTTGCGCGATCAGGTCGGCCAGTGCCCGCGCGCTGCCGCAGGCCAAGGCCCAGCCGCCAGCGCCATGGCCGGTGTTGAGCCACATGCCCGGCACGCCGCTGGCGCCCACCACCGGTGCTCCGTCGGGCAGCATGGTGCGGGCGCCGCGCCAGATCTGCAGGTTGGATGACAGCTGCGCGCCGCCAGGGAACCAGTCGTTCAGCGTGCGGTACAGGCGTTGCAGTGTGGGGGTGTGGTGCTCGGCATCGGCCCCGGCCAGTTCAGCGCCACCGGCAATGCGCACGCGCTGGCCCAGGCGGGTGATGGAGATTTGCTGGCCCGCATCCACCACGCTGGCGCGGGGGGCGTGAGTGGATTCGCGCAGCGGGGCACTGACAGAGTAGCCATACACGGCCGCCATGGGCAGGCCCAGGCCCAGTTCGGGCAGCAGCGTGGCCGAAGCCATGCCGGCGCACAGCACCACGGCATCAAAGCGGCGCAGGTCCGCTTCGCCTTGCAGCACCACGCCGGTGGGGCTGGTGCCCAGGCGGTCCACCCGGGTGTTGAACACAAACTGCGCACCCGCGCCCTGGATGCCCTGGCGCAGCAGCTGGGCGAACAGGCGGCAGTTGCCAGCGCGCGCATCGGGCAGGTGGATCGCGCCTGCCAGCGGGGCTTCGGGCGAGAGGCCAGGCTCGATCTGGCGCGCCACATCGGCGCCGATCTCGCGCAGGGCCACACCGCTGTCGCGCAGCACTTGCAGCGCGGGTTGCAGTCGGGTGCGGTCTTCTTCGGTGCGCAGCAGCACCAGGCGGCCGTCGCTGGCTTCAAAGTCCAGCTCATGCTGGCTCGCAATGGCCTGCAGTCGAGCTTGGCTGTATTGCGCCAGGCGTTCGACCGCGGCTGCCGGGGCGCTGTGGCTGCGCGCCATGCTGCGCCAGCGCCGCAGCCAGGCCCAGTTGGCTCGGGTCAGCCCGCCAGCCAGCCGCAGGGTGGCCTGTGTCCCCATCAGTCGCAGCGGCTGGCCGAAGCCCGGTAGCGCCCAGGGGCTGAGCAGGTGGGGCGCCAGCAGCCCGGCGGTGGCAAAGCTGGCCTCTTCGGCGGCCGCACTGCGTTGTTCAAACACCGTGACTTCGTGGCCGTCGCTGGCCAGCTCATACGCAGTGGTGACGCCGATGATGCCGGCGCCCACGATGGCAATCTTCATGAGTTTTTGGTGTTTGTTGGCTCTGGCGCTTATGCATAAAGCGCTAACAGCTATTGTTTTTGTAGTTTTTGCTCGATCTGCAGGCCGATGTTGAGCACCGTGTCATCCCTGAGCGCCCCGTGCCAGACCATGAGCCCGACCGGGAGTTCCCCTTGTACATGGCAGGGCAGCGACAGCGCGCAGCCGTCCAGCAGGTTGACCACGCTGGTGTTGCGCAGCAGCAGGTTGTTCACGCGGAAGAACTCGGCGTCGCGGGCGGCGTCCCGGGCCTTGTCCACGCCATCTGCGGGGGCGACATCGGCCAGCAGTGGCGCCAGGATGGGCACGGTGGGGGACAGCAGGGCGTCGTACGGCTCCATGTCGGCGAGCATGCGTGCAATCCAGTGCTGGCGCGCCTGCAAAAGGTCGATGTATTCCCAGGCCATCAGCGTGGCGCCTTTTTCGATGCGCATGCGCACCCGGGGGTCGTAGCGGTCGCCTGCACGCTGCAGCAGCTCGCGGTGCCAGGCGTAGGCTTCGGGGGCGGCAAAGCCGTACGCGGGCTGCTCCAGCACGGCGGGCAGGGCGATGATGTCAATCTGGGCGCCTGCCTGGCGCAATGCTTCCACACTGCGCTCAAAGGCCTGGGCCACAGTGGCGTCAAGTCCGTCGAGGAACAAGGTGGACGGCACGGCCAGCCGGTATTGCGACAGCGGCGCAAGGCTGCGCGTCACGCGCCGTGCGGCCAGTACCTCGTGCGCCACGATGGCATCGCGCACGGTGCGCGTCATGGCGCAGGCAGTGTCCAGGGTGGTGGACAGCGGCACGGCGCCAGCGGTGGGCACCAGCCGGGCAGTGTTCTTGAAGCCCACGATGCCGTTGAGCGCCGCAGGAATGCGGATGGAGCCACCGGTGTCCGACCCCAGCCCGATGAACGCGGCGCCAGTGGCTACCGACACCCCGGCGCCAGACGAAGACCCGCCGGGCACGCGGGGCGCGCCGGGCAGGGCGCCAAATCGGGCATCCCAGGCAGCAGGCGTGTCGTAGTGGGGGTTGACGCCCACGCCAGAGAAAGCGAACTCCACCATGTTGGTGCGGCCAATCAGGCTGGCACCCGCAGCGCGCAGCCGGGCCACGGCCGGGCAGTCTTGAGCTGCTGCGGGAGCCCCCGCCAGCGCGGTGGAGCCCGCCGGGGTGGGTTGGCCGGCCACGTCAAACAGGTCCTTCACCGACACGGCCAGTCCGGCAAGAGGCAACTGGGTCACACCCGGCTGCACCGCCGTGGTGCGTGCCTCGTCAAACAGCGTGCGTACAAAGCTGTGGGTGTTGGATGCGGCCTGGGCAGCGTCGATGCAGCGCTCCAGCTCGGCGGGCGCGGTGGTGGCGCCGTCCCGCAGTTGCTCACGGGTGGCGATCAGGTCAGGAAGCATGGGTGTGCTAGAATCTTTGGGTTTTGCTGGGAGCAGTAGCGCAGTGGTGCAAGGTTTGCACAACCGGCGTGGCCGCTGCGGCAAGACCAATCGCAAAGCAGCCCTGTCAAGGTGTTGCAGTGTTCGTGATGATCACGGCACTGCAATTATTGGGGCTGATTTTAGACTTAACCTTTGGAGTATTTTTATGTCCGTTACCATGCGCGAAATGCTGGAAGCCGGTGTCCACTTCGGTCACCAAACCCGCTTCTGGAACCCCAAGATGGCCCCTTACATCTTCGGCCATCGCAACAAGATTCACATCATCAACCTGGAAAAGTCGCTGCCACTGTTCCAGGAAGCCCAAAAATTCGCCAAGCAACTGGCTGCCAACCGCGGCACGATCCTGATGGTCGGCACGAAGCGCCAGGCCCGTGAAATCCTGTCCGCCGAAGCGCAACGCGCTGGCGTGCCTTTCGTGGACCAGCGCTGGCTGGGCGGCATGCTGACGAACTTCAAGACCGTGAAGACCTCGATCAAGCGCCTCAAGGACATGAAGGCCCAGCAAGAAGCTGGCCTGGACAGCCTGAGCAAGAAGGAGCAATTGACGTTCTCCCGCGAAATCGAAAAGCTCGAAAAGGACATCGGCGGCATCCAGGACATGGCTGCTCTGCCCGATGCCATCTTCATCATCGACGTGGGCTTCCACAAGATCGCCGTTGCCGAAGCCAAGAAGCTGGGCATTCCGCTGATCGGTGTGGTTGATACCAACCACTCGCCCGAAGGCATCGACTACGTGATCCCTGGTAACGACGACTCGGCCAAGGCCGTGATGCTGTACGCCCGTGGCATCGCTGACGCGATCATCGAAGGCCGTGCCAACGCCGTGAATGAAGTCGTGAAGGCTGCTACTGCAGAGAGCACCGACGAATTCGTGGAAGTGCAAGAAGCCGCTGCCTGATAGCCCGGCTGCGCGATCCGTCGCGAACAAAAGCGGGGCCCCTGGTGAGCCCCCTTTTTTTAGCCCGAATCTGAACTGACTGAACTGAACACTGAAGGAACAAAGATGGCTGCAATTACCGCAAGCATGGTGGCTGAACTGCGTGGCAAGACCGATGCCCCCATGATGGAATGCAAGAAGGCGCTGACCGAAGCCGACGGCGACATGGCCAAGGCGGAAGAGCTGCTGCGCGTCAAGCTGGGCACCAAGGCTGGCAAGGCTGCATCGCGCATCACGGCTGAAGGCGTCGTCGCCAGCTACATCGACGGCACCACGGGTGCTCTGGTCGAAGTCAACAGCGAAACCGACTTCGTCTCCAAGAACGACAGCTTCATCGCCATGGCCAACGCTGCTGCCAAGCTGGTCGCCCTGCACAACCCGGCTGATGTGGAAGCCCTCGGCGCTCTGGCCTACGAGCAGGACAGCTTCGGTCCCACGCTGGAAGACGTGCGCAAGGGCCTGATCGGCAAGATCGGCGAAAACATGTCGTTCCGCCGCTTCAAGCGCTTCAGCGGCTCCAACCTGGCTGCTTACCTGCACGGTTCGCGCATTGGTGTGGTCGTCGAGTTCGACGGTGACGCCGCTGCGGCCAAGGACGTTGCCATGCACGTGGCTGCCATGAAGCCCGTGGCCCTGACCAGTGCTGACGTGCCTGCCGAACTGATCGCCAAGGAGCGTTCGGTGGCCGAAGGCAAGGCTGACGAAGCCAACAAGGAACTCGTGGCCGCTGGCAAGCCCGCACAAAGCGCCGAAATCACGGCCAAGCGCATCGACGGCGCTGTGCAGAAGTACCTCAAGGAAGTCTCGCTGGCCGACCAGGTCTTCGTGAAGGCCGCTGACGGCAAGCAGACCGTGGCCCAGATGCTCAAGGCTGCCAACACCAACGTGAAGGGTTTCACCCTGTACGTGGTGGGCGAAGGCATCGAGAAGAAGGTGGACGACTTTGCCGCCGAAGTGGCTGCCCAGGTGGCTGCTGCCAAGGCTGCTGCCTGATCGTTCCGTACAACCCCACCCAAGCCTCGCACCACTTACCGGAGAAATTTCCCATGTCCAACGCCGCACCAGCCCACAAGCGCATTTTGCTCAAGCTGTCTGGTGAGGCGCTGATGGGGGATGATGCCTTCGGTATCAACCGCGCCACCATCGTGCGCATGGTCGAGGAGATCGCCGAAGTGACCCGCCTGGGTGTCCAGGTGGCCGTGGTGATCGGTGGGGGCAATATTTTCCGTGGCGTCGCCGGGGGCTCGGTCGGTATGGACCGTGCCACTGCCGACTACATGGGCATGCTGGCCACCGTGATGAACGCCCTGGCCCTGGCCGATGCCATGGACAAGCAGGGCCTGGTGGCCCGTGTGATGTCCGCCATCGCCATCGAGCAGGTGGTCGAGCCCTATGTGCGCCCCAAGGCGCTGCAGTATCTTGAAGAGGGCAAGGTCGTGGTCTTCGCGGCCGGTACGGGCAATCCGTTTTTCACCACCGACACAGCCGCCGCCCTGCGGGGTGCCGAAATTGGCGCGGAACTGGTGCTCAAGGCTACCAAGGTGGACGGCGTTTATACTGCCGACCCCCAGAAGGACCCCACGGCGACGCGATATACCAAGCTCAGCTTTGACGAGGCCATGTCCCGCAATCTGGGCATCATGGATGCGACCGCCTTCGCCCTGTGCCGCGACCAGAAGCTGCCGGTAAAGGTGTTTTCCATCATCAAACACGGCGCCCTGAAGCGCGTGGTGATGGGTGAAGACGAAGGTACGCTGGTTTACGCCTGATCACGATGGATGGGCCTGCACCGGATGCAGGCCGCCCCGAGGAGAAAACATGACGATTGCCGACATCAAGAAAACTGCCGAAACCAAGATGGACCAATCCATCGCAGCGTTCAAGAACAACCTGCAAAAAATTCGTACAGGCCGTGCCAACCCGGCCTTGCTGGACTCGGTCCAGGTGGAGTACTACGGCTCCATGGTGCCCCTCTCCCAAGTGGCCAACGTCGCCCTGATCGATTCGCGCACCATCAGCGTGCAGCCTTGGGAAAAGGGCATGGGCGCCAAGATTGAGAAAGCCATCCGAGAGAGCGACCTGGGTCTGAACCCCGCATCCATGGGCGACCTGATTCGCGTGCCCATGCCTCCCATGAGCGAAGAGCGCCGCAAGGAAATGACCAAGCTCGCGCGCAACGAAGGCGAGAGCGCAAAGATCGCCGTGCGCAACCTGCGCCGCGATGCCAATGAATCCGTCAAGAAACTGGTCAAGGACAAGCTCGCGTCCGAAGACGACCAGAAGCGCGCCGAGGCTGACGTTCAGAAGTTCACCGACAGGCACATCGCCGAAATCGATGCGCTGGTGGCTGCCAAAGAGCAGGAAATCCTGGCGGTCTGAGCCCCGGTGTACCGGCGCTGATCGTTTTTCATGTCTGTTTCATCGGTGGTGCCACACCACATTGCCATCGTCATGGATGGCAACGGTCGCTGGGCCACGCGCCGCTTCCTGCCGCGCCTGGCAGGCCACAAGCAAGGGGTTGATGCATTGCGCCGCTGCGCACGCGCCTGCGCGCAGCGCGGCGTGGGTGTGCTGACCGTCTTCGCTTTTTCCTCCGAAAACTGGAATCGTCCTGCGGATGAGGTCTCTGGCCTTATGGAGCTGCTGGCGATGGCCCTGGCGCGCGAGGTGCCCCAGCTCAAGAAGGACGGTGCGCGCCTTCATTTTGTGGGCGAGAGGGACAGCCTTTCGCCCAAGGTGCGAGACGGTCTGGGTCAGGCCGAAGCGGCCACGGCGGACAACACACGCCTGGTGCTCAATGTCTGCTTCAACTACGGAGGCCGTTGGGACATCGCTCAGGCGGCCGCGTCGCTGGCCGCGCGTGGTGAGCCAATCACCGAGGCCAGTCTGCACAGCGCGATGGGACTGGCCCACGTGCCAGACCCGGACCTGGTGATCCGCACCGGTGGCGAAATGCGCATCAGCAACTTCTTGCTGTGGCAATCGGCATACTCCGAGTTCTTCTTCAGTGACCGGTTGTGGCCCGACTTCGATGACTCGGCGCTGGACGAGGCCATTGCCGCCTACGGGCGGCGTGAACGCCGTTTCGGCAAAACCTCCGAACAAATACTGTCCGCGCATCCCGATCCGATGCCGGGCTGAGAACCTGTACAGGTTCTGAAAGGCCCCATGCTCAAACAGCGCGTCATCACTGCACTTGTCCTGCTGGCGGTTTTGCTGCCCGCACTTTTTTACCCGTCGACCGGGCCGTTCATGCTGGTGGTTCTGGTGCTCATGGCCGCCGGGGCGTGGGAATGGGGGCGCCTGAGCGGTTTTGGCCAGGCCGGCTCGTTGGCCGTGGGCGCTGCGTGTGTTGCACTGTGCGCGGGTTCTTGGGCCCTGGGCTGGGTCGATCGTCCGTTGACCGCCCTTTGGGTGGTGGGCGGGGGGCTGTGGGTGTTGGCGGCTGCCTGGCTGCTCAAGGCCGGGGTGCCCGGTTGGCCTCGCATTCCGGGTGGCGTGCGGCTTGTGGCGGGGGTATTGGCGCTGTGGCTTGCATGGCTGGCCGTGGTACAGGCGCGCAATGTGGGTATCAATTTTCTGCTGTCGGTGCTGCTGCTGGTGTGGGTGGCCGACATCTTTGCCTACTTTGCCGGCCGTGCTTTTGGCCTGCGCTTTACCAAGGGCAAGCTGGCCCCCTCCATCAGTCCCGGCAAAAGCTGGGAAGGCGTGTGGGGCGGCCTGGCGGGTGTGATGGTGATGGCCTTCGTCTGGGTCGCGGCCGATGCCCACTGGCAGGCGGTTGTGCCCAGTTTCTACAGCCGCATGGCACAGCCCGGCTGGTGGATGCTGGTGATTGCGGCACTGTTCATGGTGGCCATGAGTGTGTCGGGGGATCTCGTGGAGTCTCTCATCAAGCGCAGCGCCGGTGTCAAGGACAGCAGTGGCCTGCTGCCCGGGCACGGCGGTGTGCTTGACCGCGTGGATGCCTTGCTGCCCACGCTCCCCCTGGCCATGATGCTCACGAGCCTGACAACACGATGAAGAAGCAACAGATCACCGTTTTGGGTTCCACGGGTTCCATCGGGACCAGCACGCTGGATGTGGTGGCCCGCCACCCGGACCGGTTTGCCGTGTTTGCGCTCAGCGCCGCCACCCAGGTGGATCTCATGCTGGCGCAGTGCGCGCAGTTCCGCCCGCGCTTCGCGGTGATGGCAAGCGCGCCCCATGCGGCGCTTCTCGCTGATAAATTAGCGTCAAATAGTCTTCCAACGCAGGTCCTTCAAGCGCAAGATGCTATTAAATTGATAGCGTCACACCCCGAGGTGGATGCTGTGATGGCGGCGATTGTGGGCGCTGCGGGTCTGGCGCCCTGCTTGGCGGCTGCGCGCGCAGGCAAGAGATTGCTGCTGGCGAACAAGGAAGCCTTGGTGGTTGGCGGCGGGTTGTTCATGCAGACGGTGCGCGAGGGCCGGGCGACGCTGCTGCCCATCGACAGCGAACACTCCGCCATCTTCCAGTGCCTGCCTGAAAACCCTGCCACCTGGGCAGAGCGTGTGGACAGCATCTTGCTCACAGCGTCCGGGGGGCCGTTTCGGCAACGGGATCCGGCGACACTGGCCGAGATCACACCGGCCCAGGCTTGCGCCCACCCCAATTTCTCGATGGGGCGCAAGATTTCGGTGGATTCGGCCACGATGATGAACAAGGCGCTCGAAGTGATCGAGGCCCGCTGGCTGTTTGATCTGCACCCCGACCAGATCAAGGTGGTGATCCATCCGCAGCAGATCATCCATTCCATGGTGCAGTTCAACGATGCCTCGATCCTGGCGCAGTTGGGTACGCCCGACATGCGCGTGCCCATTGCGTGCGGCCTGGCGTGGCCGGAGCGCATTGCGAGTGGTGCGAGCAAGCTGGATTTTTCGACCCTGTCCGCCCTGGCCTTTGAAGACGCTGATGCCCGCCGCTTCCCGGGGTTGCATCTGTCCTGGCAGGCACTGAAAGCGGCCGAAGGGACGACCGCCGTGCTCAATGCTGCCAACGAGGTGGCAGTGGGGGCCTTTTTGTCCGGGCGGCTTCGTTTTGACCACATTCACGCCGTGAATCTTGCAACTTTGGATGCGGTTTACCCCTCCAAGCCGGATTCGCTCGAAGCATTGCTGGACCTGGATACCCAGGCGCGCAGTGCTGCCGAGCAAGCTGCAGTCCGCCTGGCGGCCTGAGTTTTCACCGCTACACGGAACCGCAACCCATGCTTCTCACGATCGTTGCCTTTATCGTTGCACTCGGTCTGCTGATTGCCGTGCACGAATACGGTCATTACCGGGTCGCCGTCGCTTGCGGGGTCAAAGTGTTGCGGTTCTCTGTGGGCTTTGGCAAGCCGCTGTTGCGCTGGCAACCCAAGGGCTCGCCCACGGAGTTCGTGCTCGGCGCCTTCCCGTTGGGTGGGTATGTACGCATGCTGGACGAGCGTGAGGCGCCTGTCGCGCCCGAAGAGCGCCATTTGGCCTTTAACACCCAGCCGCTCAGGTCCCGCGCGTCCATTGTTGCTGCCGGCCCCCTCGCGAACCTGCTGCTGGCGGTGTTGCTTTACTCCATCGTGAACTGGAATGGTGTACAGGAGCCCAAGGCCGTCCTTGCCAGCCCGGTGGCCGGTTCTGTCGCCCAAAGCGCAGGCTTGCGTGGTGGCGAACTGGTTTCGCAGGCAGCGCTGGGGTCGGACGACATGGAGCCGGTGCGATCGTTTGAAGACTTGCGCTGGCTGCTCACGCGGGGGGCCCTGGAGGGTGTGACGGTACGTCTGGACGTGCAACCCCAGTCAGGTGCTGTGCACCGTGAAATCCTGCTGGACATGTCTGAGATTGACAGCCGCGAGGCTGACGCCCAGCTGTTTCGCAAGATTGGCATTCTGGGGCCATGGACGCGCCCGGTGCTTGGCGAGGTCATGCCCGACGGAGCTGCCGCCCGCGCCGGGCTTCAACAAGGCGATGTCGTGCTCAGGATCGGCAGCAGCGACGTGGTGGATGGGCAACAGTTGCGTGAGCTGATCCGCCAGTCCGTGCGAGGCAGCGAGCCACTGGAGCAACCCTGGCGCATTGATCGTTCGGGGCGGGTATTGACCCTGGACGTGCTTCCGGAGGCCAAGGCCGAGGCAGAGGCTACCGTAGGCCGGATTGGCGCTTACGTGGGGGCAGCTCCGGAGTTCGTGACGGTCGACTACGGCGTCTTCGAAGGCGCCTGGGCCGGGGTGGTCAAGACCTGGGATGTGTCTGTTCTGACGCTTCGCATGATGGGCCGCATGCTCATCGGGGAGGCCTCGCTCAAGAACCTCAGTGGGCCGCTGACCATTGCCGACTATGCAGGCCGGTCAGCCAGCTTGGGCCTGACACAGTATCTTGTTTTTCTGGCGCTCATCAGCGTGAGTCTTGGTGTGCTGAACCTGCTGCCGTTACCGGTCTTGGACGGTGGGCACCTGATGTATTATCTTTGGGAGGGACTCACGGGCAGGGGTGTGTCTGACGCATGGATGGAGCGCCTGCAGCGTGGAGGCGTTGCAGTGTTGCTCCTCATGATGTCCATTGCCCTGTTCAACGATGTCACCCGGCTCTTTGGCTAACACTTTTGCCGTCCTTGCCATGCAAGTGCGGCGCCAGCTTCATTCATGAAAAAACACATCAATCGCCTGGGCGTGCGCACTGCATCGGCCGTTGCAGCCATGGTTTTTGTCGCCAACGCGGCTTGGGCTCTGGAGCCATTCAAGGTGCAGGACATCCGTGTCGAGGGCCTGCAGCGCGTGGAGCCGGGTACAGTGTTTGCGTCCATGCCGTTGCGGGTGGGCGATGACTACAACGATGAAAAAGGTGCTGCGGCGATCCGTGCGCTCTTTGGTCTGGGACTGTTCAAGGATGTGCGCCTTGAAGCGGTGGGCGATGTGCTGGTCGTGGTGGTGGAAGAGCGCCCCACAGTGGCCGACGTGGATTTCGTCGGTTCCCGCGAATTTGACAAGGATGTGCTCAAAAATGCGATGCGCGATGTCGGGCTGACCGAAGGCCGCCCTTATGACAAGGCGCTGACTGACCGGGCTGAGCAGGAACTCAAACGCCAGTACATCAACAAGAGTTTGTATGGCGCAGAAGTGGTCACCACTGTGACCCCGATCGAGCGCAACCGCGTCAATCTGACGTTCACCGTGGTGGAGGGTGAGCCAGCCCGCATCAACGAAATCCGCATTGTTGGTAACAAGGCGTTCAGCGAATCCACGCTCAAGGGGCTGTTTGATCAGGATACGGGCGGCTGGCTCAGCTGGTACACGAAATCGGACCGCTATTCACGCGCGAAGCTCAACGCCGATCTGGAGACCCTGCGCTCGTATTACCTGCAACGGGGATACCTGGAGTTCCGCGTTGATTCCACCCAGGTTGCCATATCGCCGGACAAGCAGGATATCTCGATCACTGTCAATGTGACGGAAGGCGAACGCTTTGTCGTTTCTGGCGTGAAGCTGGAAGGCAATTACCTCGATCGCGACGATGAGTTCAAGTCATTGGTCACCATTCGTGCGGGCGAGCCGTACAACGCTGACCAGGTTGCTGAAACGACGAAGGCATTTTCAGAGTATTTCGCTCGATTTGGTTTTGCGTTCGCGCGCATACAGGCTGTGCCAGAGGTTGACCGCGAAAACAGCCGTGTGGCATTCGTTCTGCAGGCGGAACCCTCGCGACGGGCTTACGTGCGCCGTATCAATGTGAGCGGCAACAACCGGACGCGTGATGAGGTGATCCGCCGCGAATTCCGGCAATACGAAGCTTCCTGGTACGACGGTGAAAAAATCCGCTTGTCACGCGACCGCGTCGATCGCCTGGGTTTCTTCACCGAGGTCAATGTGGAAACCCAGGAGGTACCAGGCTCGCCCGACCAGGTGGATCTGGTGATTACAGTTGCCGAAAAGCCCACCGGATCGCTCCAGATGGGCGTGGGTTTCTCCAGTGCAGAGAAAGTATCGCTTTCCTTTGGTATCAAGCAGGAGAACATCTTCGGCTCTGGCAATTACCTGGGTATTGATGTCAATACCAGCAAGTACCGCCGAACTTTTGTATTCAGCACCATTGATCCGTACTTCACTCCAGAAGGTATCTCGCGCACGCTGGATGTGTATTACCGTACCGACAAGCCGTACGAGGATCAGGGCGGCAATTACGAGCTCATCACCACGGGGACATCCGTGAAATTCGGTGTGCCATTCAGTGAGACCGACACGGTGTATTTCGGCGGTGGGCTTGAACAGACCAAGATCAAGGCGGGCACCAACATTCCGGCGACTTACCTGTCCTATGCCGAGCGCTTTGGGTACAGCAGCACGTCCGTTCCTTTGACCATTGGCTGGTCGCGGGATGACCGCGACAGTGCATTGGCCCCCAACTCCGGTCGTTATCAGCGGCTCAATTCGGAGTGGTCAGTCGCAGGTGATTCCCGTTACGTTCGTGCCAACTACCAGTACCAGCATTACGTGCCGTTGAACAAGCGCTTTACTGTCGCCTTCAACGGCGAGGTCGGTATCGGCAAAGGCTTGAATGGCCGGCCTTTCCCGGTGTTCAAGAATTTCTACTCTGGCGGTCTGGGCTCTGTTCGTGGTTTCGATCAGGGTACCCTGGGGCCGCGTGATGTCACCGGGGCATCACTGGGCGGGCCGAAGAAGCTGACCCTGAATGCCGAACTGATTGCTCCGTTCCCCGGCGCCGGAAATGACCGCACCCTGCGCGTGTTCACTTTCTTCGACATCGGCAATGTGTATGGGGAAGACGAGAAGATCACGTTCAGTGGCATGCGCTCTTCCGTTGGCGTGGGCTTGAGCTGGATTTCTCCACTCGGGCCCTTGCGCCTGGCGTTTGCGCAACCGGTGCGCAAGTTTGCCGGCGATAGAATCCAGAAACTGCAATTCCAGATTGGAACGTCCTTCTAATGAAATCCTTTTCTCGCCATATCTCTTTGGCCCTGCTGCTTGGCTCGATGGTTGCCGCAGCTCCCGCGCATGCTCAGGAGTTCAAAGCCGGGTTTGTAAACACAGACCGCATCTTCCGCGAAGCCAACACGGCCAAGGCTGCGCAGACCAAGCTGGAGCAGGAGTTTTCCCGCCGCGAAAAAGAACTCGTGGAGATGGGCAATTCGCTGAAAAATGCCACCGAAAAGTTCGAGCGTGAAGCCCCGACGATGGCGGAAAGCCAGCGGACCACCCGCCAGCGCCAGATCGTGGACCAGGACCGTGAATTCCAGCGCAAGCGCCGCGAATTCCAGGAAGACCTGAGCGCCCGCAAGAACGAGGAGCTGTCCCAGGTGCTCGAACGTGCGAACAAGGTCGTCAAGCAAGTGGCGGAAGCCGAGAAGTACGACGTGATCCTCCAGGAGGCCGTCTACATCAACCCCAAGCATGACATCACCGACAAGGTGATCAAGGCGTTGAATGCCTCTTCTGGCAAGTGAGCGCCAGCCCTTTGCAGGTGACGCGTGAGCTTGCTTCTTGGGCAGATCGTTGATGCGCTCGGGGGCTCGCTGGAAGGAGGTGGGGCACGGGATGCCGTCATCTCCCGCATCGCGCCCCTGGAGGTTGCGGGACCGGGAGACCTCAGTTTCCTGAGCAACCCCCGCTACCAGCAACAACTGGCCGCCTCCCGGGCGGCCTGTGTCATTGTGGCGCCTGCCATGCGCGATGCCGCACTGGCGCGGGGTGCCTGCATCGTGGCGGACAACCCCTACGTGTATTTCGCACGTGCCACCCAGTTGTGGCGGCAACACAATGCGCCGGCCCAGGAAGTGGGGATTCACCCCAGTGCAGTGGTGCATCCCACGGCGCTGGTGCATCCCACCGCGACGATAGGACCGCTGTGTGTGGTGGAGCGCGGCGCTCAGGTGGGTGCGGGCTCCGTGCTCAAGTCGCGTGTGACCGTGGGCGAAGGCTGCACCATCGGCGAGCGTTGCATCGTGCACGCCGGTGTGGTGATTGGCGCGGATGGTTTTGGCTTTGCGCCCGAGCGGGGGCAGTGGGTCAAGATCGAGCAGCTCGGCGCCGTGCGCATCGGAGACGACGTCGAGATCGGCGCCAACACCTGCATCGACCGGGGCGCACTGCTGGACACCGTCATCGAAGACGGGGTCAAGCTCGACAACCTGATCCAGATCGGCCACAACGTGCGCATCGGCAAGCACTCGGCCATGGCCGGGTGTGTGGGGGTGGCGGGCAGCGCGACCATTGGCGCGCACTGCACCGTGGGCGGCGGGGCGATTGTGCTGGGCCACCTGGAACTGGCCGACAACGTGCATATCTCGGCTGCTACGGTGGTCACACGCTCTCTGACCCGACCTGGCCAATACACCGGCATGTTTCCTATCGACGACAATGCGCGCTGGGAAAAAAACGCTGCAACACTCAAACAACTGCACAGCTTGCGCGAGCGCATCAAGGCGCTGGAGCAGGCTCTCAAGGCAGCATGAACGGAAGAACAACTCGATGATGGATATTCACGCAATTCTCAAGCAACTGCCCCACCGCTACCCGTTTCTGCTGGTGGACAAAGTGATCGAGTTGGAGAGCAACACCCGCATCAAGGCCATCAAGAACGTCACGTTCAACGAGCCCTATTTCATGGGGCATTTTCCTGGCCGCCCGGTGATGCCGGGTGTTCTGATTCTGGAAGCGCTGGCCCAGGCGGCGGGGTTGCTGGCGTTTGATGCCATGGGCAAGGTGCCCGATGAGAACAATATCTACTACTTTGTGGGCATTGATGGTGCGCGGTTCAAGCGCCCTGTGGAGCCCGGCGATCAGCTGATCCTGGCCATCACCATCGACCGCGTGCGCGGTGGCATCTGGAAGTTCAAGGGCGTGGCCAGCGTGGGCGAAGAGGTGGCCTGCGAGGCCGAGCTCATGTGCACCATGCGCAATGTGGGTTGACCCGCCCGGGCCTGCTGGATCGTGAGCAACATCCATCCCACTGCCATTGTTGCGGACGGCGCCCGCCTGGACCCGTCGGTGACCGTGGGGCCCTATGCGGTCATTGGCGAGCATGTGTCCATTGGCGCGGGCACGACGGTTGGCGCGCATTGCGTCATTGAGGGTCGCACGACGATTGGTGCAGACAACCGCATCTTTCAGTTCGCATCCCTGGGTGCTGCCCCGCAGGACAAGAAATACGCGGGCGAGCCTACCCGGCTCGTCATTGGCGACCGCAACACCATTCGCGAGTTCTGCACCTTCAACCTGGGAACCACGCAGGACCAGGGTGTGACCACGATCGGAAACGACAACTGGATCATGGCCTACGTGCACATCGCGCACGATTGCGTGGTCGGCAACCAGACCATTCTCGCCAACAACGCCACCCTGGCAGGCCACGTGCACGTGGCTGACCAGGCCATCATCGGCGGCCTGACGGGTGTCCATCAGTTTGTGAAGGTGGGTGCCCATGTGATGGCCGGCTTTGCCAGCCATATTTCGCAGGACGTCCCGCCTTTCATGATGGTGGATGGCAACCCGCTGGCCGTGCGCGGCCTGAACCTGGAAGGGCTTCGCCGCCGAGGTTTTTCGCCGGCGCGCATTGCGGGCATCAAGCAGATGCACCGGTTGCTGTACCGCCAGGGGCTGACGCTGGAGGCCGCGCGCTCTGGTATCTCCGGGCTGACGGTGGACCATCCTGAATCTGAGGCCGACATCGCCATGATGCTGGGCTTCCTGGATGTCTCCACGCGCGGAATTGCGCGCTGAGGACCCGGTGATGGAGGCCTCCCCCCGCGTCGCCATGGTGGCGGGCGAGACATCGGGTGACCTGCTGGCGGGTTTGCTCCTCGACGGCCTGCAGGCCCATTGGCCAGATCTGCAGGCCAGCGGCATCGGTGGCCCACAGATGCAGCGCCGGGGGTTTGCTGCCTGGTGGCCCAGCGAGAAGCTTGCCGTGCATGGCTACAGCATGGAGGTGTTGCGCCGGCTGCGCGAGTTGCTGGGTATCCGCAAACAGCTGCGCACCCGGTTGCTCCGGGACCGTCCGGACGTCTTCGTGGGCGTGGACGCCCCCGATTTCAACCTGGGACTGGAGGCCGACTTGCGCGCTGCAGGCATCAAGACCGTTCACTTCGTGTGCCCTTCCATCTGGGCCTGGCGTGCGGAACGCGTCGAGAAGATTCGCCGCAGCGCTGATCACGTGTTGTGCATTTTTCCGTTCGAGCCTGAACTGCTGGCGCGCCATGGCATTGCCGCCACCTACGTGGGTCACCCGCTGGCGGGTGTGATTCCCATGGTGCCCGACCGCGCTGCGGCCCGCGCCCAGCTCGGGCTGCAGGACTCGGATGAGGTGCTGGCCATTTTGCCGGGCAGCCGCTCTTCCGAGGTCACCTACATTGCTCAACCCTTTTTTGAGGCTGCAGCGCTTGTCCGTAAAGCGCGACCAGCTATCAAATTGGTAGTGCCTGCCGTGCCGGCGCAGCACGATCGCATCGTGCAGGCCGTTCAAGCCGCCGGGCTGGGCGGTGCGGTGCAGATTGTGTCCGGGCAGTCCCATGCCGTGCTGGCTGCGTGTGATGCCACGCTGATTGCCAGTGGTACCGCCACGCTGGAGGCTGCGCTGTTCAAGCGCCCCATGGTCATTGGCTACCACATGCACCCATTGAGCTGGTGGCTCATGCGCCGCAAACAACTGCAGCCCTGGGTGGGGTTGCCCAACATTCTGTGTGGCGAATTCGTGGTGCCCGAGCTGATCCAGGATGCCGCGACACCCCAGGCGCTGTGCGCGGCAACGCTGCAGTGGCTGGAGGCACGCCAGCACGACCCCGAGAAAATCGCGGCCCTGGAGCAGCGCTTTACCGCACTGCACGAAAGCTTGCACCGCAACACTCCCCAACTGGCTGCCGATGCGATCCAGAAAATCCTCCATCCCGCTGCCTGAACAGGCCTGCCTGCCCTGGCACCCGCCAGGCCTGGTGGCTGGCGTGGACGAAGCGGGCCGTGGCCCGCTGGCAGGGCCTGTGGTGGCGGCTGCAGTCATCCTTGATGACCTGCATCCCATCGCAGGCCTGGCAGACTCCAAAAAGCTCACGCCGGCCCGGCGCGAAAAGCTCTACGACGAAATCCGCGCCAAGGCGCTGTGCTGCAGCATTGCCGAGGCCAGCGTGGAAGAGATTGACCGGCTCAATATCCTGCAGGCCACGATGCTGGCCATGCGGCGGGCGGTGATGGGGTTGCGCCTGAAGCCGGTCATGGTGCTGGTCGATGGCAATCGGCTTCCCACGCTCGACATCCAGTCCGAGGCCATCGTCAAGGGCGATGCACTGGTGCCGGCCATCTCGGCCGCGTCCATCCTGGCCAAGGTGCACCGCGACCGCTGGTGCGCGCAGATCCATGAAGAATTTCCGCAGTATGGGTTCGACGGTCACAAAGGCTATGGCACGGCGGTGCACATGGCAGCGCTGCGCGAGCACGGCGCCTGCGTTCACCACCGGCGCTCGTTTGCGCCCGTCGCGCAGAATCTGCTTTTCTGAACCTGTCTGCCCATGACTTCGTCGTTGATCACCACCATCCATTCGCGGGACAACACCTTCGTGAAAGACCTGCGCCGTCTTGCGCAGGACACCACGGCCTACCGCAAGCAGGGCCGGGTCTGGCTGGAGGGCGACCACCTTTGCCGTGCGGCCCTGGAGCGTGGCCAGCGCGCATCCATTGCGGTGTTTTCAGAGTCTTTTTGGCCTCTGGCGCAGGTGGAATGGGCGCAAGCAGCTATTAAATTCATAGTAATTGCTGATGCGCTCTTTGCCGACATCAGCGGGCTGGAGTCCCCCGCCCGCATGGGTTTCATCATGGATCTGCCCGCGCCCGCTGCGCTGCAGCCGGATACAGCCACCGTCGTGCTGGACCGTGTTCAGGACGCGGGCAACGTGGGCTCCATCCTGCGCAGTGCGTCAGCGTTCGGGTTCCGGCAGGTGGTGGCCATCAAGGGCAGTGCGGCCCTGTGGTCGCCCAAGGTGCTGCGCGCCGGCATGGGGGCGCATTTTGCGCTGGACCTGATTGAGGGTGTGGAGCACGGCGAACTTCAATCGCTGCAGGTGCCCATGCTCGTCACCAGCTCGCACACGGGCGACTGGCTGCACCGTGCCGCCTTGCCCTGGCCGTGTGCCTGGGTGTTGGGCCACGAAGGGCAGGGCGTATCGTCTGCTCTGGAGGAACGCGCTGCGATGCGCATCCGCATCGCGCAACCCGGCGGGGAAGAGTCCCTCAACGTCGCGGCAGCGGCGGCAATCTGCCTGCATGCCAGCGGCGCCGGGCGCTGACGCCGCCGGTAGCCAAGCCTGCGGACGGACCCGCGGGGGCGGGCCCTTGTCCCCGCCAATACCCAAGAACACTGGCTGTGGCAACAAGGTTATGCAAGGCATGCATTTTCCGGCAAACCTGCACCGAGAGATATAATCGGGAGCTTTTCTCGCAACAGCGTCGCCCGACCGCACCCAAAGCAACAACCCATCTGAGAGCAGCCACCAGCACTTGCGTACCTTTGCGTGCACGAGTGGACTGCAGGCGCCGGGCGACCGTAACCATCCGGAGAACCCAGTGCTTTTGTCTCTACAGGGAAACTTCCCGCCCGCCATCCTGGCGCTCGCAGACGGCACGGTCTTTATCGGCAATTCGATTGGTGCCACCGGCACCACCGTCGGCGAGGTGGTGTTCAACACCGCCATCACCGGCTACCAGGAAATCCTTACCGACCCGAGCTACTGCCAGCAGATCGTGACCCTCACGTATCCGCACATCGGCAACTACGGCGTCAATGTGGAGGACATCGAAGCCGACAAGGTCCACGCCGCAGGCCTGATCATCAAAGACCTGCCCTTGCTGGCAAGCAACTTCCGCTCGACGGAAACGCTCTCTCAGTACCTTGTGCGTGAGAAGACGGTGGCCATCGCCAACATCGATACCCGAAAGCTCACTCGGCTGCTGCGCAGCAAGGGTGCGCAAAACGGCGCCATCATCGGCCTTGCCGCAGGGCAGGCTGTCACGCAGGCGCTCATCGACGAAGCCATCGCCAAGGCCAAGGCGGCCCCCAACATGGCCGGGCTGGATCTGGCCCAGGTGGTGACCACGGCAGCGCGTTATGAGTGGACCCAGACTGAGTGGAAGCTGGGCACCGGTTACGGCGAGCTGTCGGTACCGCAGTTTCACGTAGTGGCGTACGACTTTGGCGTCAAGAAGAACATCCTGCGCATGCTGGCCGAGCGCGGCTGCAAGGTCACCGTCGTGCCCGCGAAGACGCCTGCCGCTGAGGTGCTTGCCATGAAGCCGGATGGTGTTTTCCTGTCCAACGGCCCTGGCGACCCAGAGCCTTGCGACTACGCGATTGCAGCGACCCGCACCATTGTGGACAGCGGCATGCCTACCTTCGGCATCTGCCTGGGGCACCAGATCATGGCCCTGGCCGCAGGCGCCAAGACCTTCAAGATGACCCACAGCCACCACGGTGCCAACCACCCGGTGAAGGACCTGGACACGGGCCGCGTGAGCATCACGAGCCAGAACCACGGTTTTGCGGTGGACATGGACTCGCTGCCCGCCAATCTGCGCGCCACGCATGTGAGCCTGTTTGATGGCACGCTGCAAGGGCTGGTCCACAAGGACAAGCCCGCTTTCTGTTTCCAGGGGCATCCTGAGGCATCCCCCGGTCCGCACGACATCGCATACCTGTTTGACCGCTTCACCGACGCCATGCGCGCGGCAAAAGCCGGTTAAGCGCGGAAGGAAACAGCACCATGAAACTGTTCAGCTTCCCCCTTGCATCGCTGGAAAAAGCGATCCACAAGCGTGTCCTGACCCTGCCTTCGCCCCACCGTGAGTGGTTCACGGAACGTTGGGCGCAAAAGCCCTACAAGAAAGCGTTTGTCGAGAACAAGGCCATGCCGCTCGTCACGCTCGTGGCCAAGGGCAAGACGCTGGACGATGCCGCCTTTGCAGAGCTGCTGCAGGAGTGGGAAGTGACGTTTTATGACGCGGAAGAAGAAGTCTTGCGCCCACTGATCCAGGGCGACGGCCTGCTGCAGCTGATGCAGAAGAACCTTCCTCCCGCACGCGCCGAGGCGCTGCTTGCCAAGTTGACCCAGCGGCGTTTGCCCGCAGATGCAGCAGCAGCCTCAGCCCCCACCCCCAGCCCCCAGGCAGCCGAACCCACGATCGACTGATCGACGCACCATGCCAAAACGCACAGACATCAAAAGCATTCTCATCATCGGCGCTGGCCCGATCATCATCGGCCAGGCCTGCGAGTTCGACTACTCCGGCGTGCAGGCCTGCAAGGCCCTGCGCGAAGAAGGCTACAAGGTCATCCTGATCAACAGCAACCCTGCCACGATCATGACCGACCCGGCCACCGCCGATGTGACCTACATCGAGCCCATCACTTGGCAGACGGTCGAGAAGATCATCGCCAAGGAGCGTCCCGACGCCATCTTGCCCACCATGGGCGGCCAGACCGCGCTGAACTGCGCGCTGGACCTGTGGCACAACGGCGTGCTCGACAAGTACAAGGTCGAGTTGATCGGTGCCACACCCGAAGCCATCGACAAGGCCGAAGACCGCCTGAAGTTCAAGGACGCCATGACCAAGATCGGTCTGGGCTCCGCGCGCTCCGGCATCGCCCACAGCATGGACGAAGCCTGGGCCGTGCAAAAGACCGTGGGTTTCCCCACCGTGATCCGCCCCAGCTTCACGCTGGGCGGGACCGGCGGCGGCATTGCCTACAACCCTGAAGAGTTCGAGACCATCTGCAAGCGCGGCCTCGAAGCGTCGCCCACCAACGAGTTGCTGATTGAAGAGTCGCTGCTCGGCTGGAAGGAGTACGAGATGGAAGTGGTCCGCGACAAGGCGGACAACTGCATCATCATCTGCTCCATCGAAAACCTCGACCCCATGGGTGTGCACACGGGCGACTCGATCACCGTGGCCCCCGCGCAGACGCTGACCGACAAGGAATACCAGATCATGCGCAACGCCTCGCTCGCGGTGCTGCGCGAGATCGGCGTGGACACGGGCGGTTCCAACGTGCAGTTCTCGGTCAACCCGAAGGACGGCCGCATGATCGTCATCGAGATGAACCCGCGCGTGTCGCGTTCGTCGGCGCTGGCCTCCAAGGCCACGGGCTTCCCGATTGCCAAGGTCGCCGCCAAGCTGGCCGTGGGCTACACGCTGGACGAGCTCAAGAACGAAATCACGGGCGGTGCCACGCCTGCATCGTTCGAGCCTTCGATCGACTACGTGGTCACCAAGATCCCACGTTTTGCGTTCGAAAAATTCCCCACGGCCGACAGCCGCCTGACCACGCAGATGAAGTCGGTGGGCGAGGTCATGGCCATGGGCCGCACCTTCCAGGAATCCTTCCAGAAAGCCCTGCGCGGCCTGGAAGTTGGCGTGGACGGCATGAACGAGAAAACCCAGGACCGCGAGACGCTCGAAAAAGAACTGGGCGAGCCGGGCCCCGAGCGCATCTGGTATGTGGGTGACGCCTTTGCCATGGGCCTGTCGGTGGACGAGGTGTACGACCTCACCAAGATCGACAAATGGTTCCTGGTGCAGATCGAGGAGATCGTGAAGATCGAACTCGAACTGGACCAGCTCGCCGCTGAGAAGGGTGAGGGCGCACTGGCATCGCTGGATGCTGACACGCTGCGCGCGCTCAAGAAGAAGGGCTTCTCGGACCGCCGCCTGGCCAAGCTGCTCAAGACCACTGAAAAGTCGGTGCGCGAAGCACGCCGCGCGCTCAACGTGCGCCCCGTGTACAAGCGCGTGGACACCTGCGCGGCCGAGTTCGCCACCAACACCGCCTACATGTACTCGACCTACGAGGACGAGTGCGAAGCGGAGCCCACGAACAACAAGAAGATCATGGTGCTGGGCGGTGGCCCGAACCGCATCGGCCAGGGTATCGAGTTTGACTATTGCTGCGTGCACGCCGCACTCGCCATGCGCGAGGATGGCTACGAAACCATCATGGTCAACTGCAACCCCGAAACCGTGTCCACCGACTACGACACGTCGGACCGCCTGTACTTCGAGCCGCTCACTCTCGAAGACGTGCTCGAGATCGTGGACAAGGAAAAGCCGGTTGGCGTGATCGTGCAGTACGGGGGCCAGACGCCGCTCAAGCTCGCACTGGGCCTGGAAGCCGAAGGCGTACCGATCATCGGCACCAGCCCGGACATGATCGATGCTGCGGAAGACCGCGAGCGTTTCCAGAAGCTGCTGGGTGACCTGGGCCTGCGCCAGCCGCCCAACGCTACCGCACGCACTGAAGCCGAAGCACTGGAAAAAGCCGCCGCCCTGGGCTACCCCCTTGTGGTGCGCCCCAGCTACGTGCTGGGTGGCCGCGCGATGGAAATCGTGCACGAGCAGCGCGACCTGGAGCGCTACATGCGCGAGGCCGTCAAGGTGAGCAACGACTCGCCCGTGCTGCTGGACCGCTTCCTGAACGACGCCATCGAGTGCGATGTGGACTGCCTGCGCGACCCCGAAGGCAAGACCTTCATCGGTGGCGTGATGGAGCACATCGAGCAAGCGGGCGTGCACTCGGGTGACTCGGCCTGCTCGCTGCCCCCTTACTACCTCAAGCAGGCCACGGTGGATGAGCTCAAGCGCCAGTCTGCCGCCATGGCGGAAGGCCTGAATGTGGTGGGCCTGATGAACGTGCAGTTCGCCATCCAGGAAGTGGACGGCCAGGACGTGATCTATGTGCTGGAAGTGAACCCCCGCGCCTCGCGCACGGTGCCGTTCGTTTCCAAGGCCACCGGTATCCAGTTGGCCAAGGTCGCGGCGCGTTGCATGGCCGGCCAGACGCTGGCTTCGCAGGGCATCACCAAGGAAGTCACCCCGCCTTACTTCAGCGTGAAGGAAGCCGTTTTCCCCTTCGTCAAGTTCCCGGGCGTGGACACCATCCTCGGCCCAGAGATGAAGTCGACCGGCGAAGTCATGGGCGTGGGCAAGACCTTTGGCGAAGCCTTTGTGAAGAGCCAGCTGGGTGCGGGCACCAAGCTGCCCACCTCGGGCAAGGTGTTCCTCACCGTGAAGAACAACGACAAGCCCCGCGCAGTGGATATCGCGCGTCAATTGGTGGCGCTGGGCTTTGATCTGGTGGCCACCAAGGGCACCGCTGCAGCGATTGCCGAGGCGGGTGTCCCGGTGGTGGTGGTCAACAAGGTCACCGAAGGCCGTCCGCACATCGTGGACATGATCAAGAACAACGAGATTGTCATGGTCATCAACACCGTCGAAGAGCGCCGCAATGCGATTGCCGACTCGCGTGCAATCCGCACCTCGTCGCTGCTGGCCCGCGTGACCACCTTCACGACCATCTTCGGTGCCGAGGCCGCCGTGGAGGGCATGAAGTACCTGGACAAGCTCGACGTGTACTCGGTACAGGAGCTGCACGCCCAACTGGCTGCTTGAGCACCGGCAAAAGCGGCATAATTGCCGCCTGAACAGAGACCGCCGCGCGGCAACGTGCGGCGGTTTCCTTTTGTAGACTCGCCCATCTTAGTGTTCCGCCCCGTGCGGGCATGCATGGCGACTGACCGGTGGAAGTGCTTTTGGCGCTTTCACCGTTTTGACTTATGGAGACACAACACGATGGCCACCATTCCGATCACCAAGCGCGGCGCTGAAAAGCTCAAGGAGGAGCTGCATCGCCTCAAAACCATTGAACGCCCCGCCGTGATCACGGCCATTGCAGAGGCGCGTGCGCAAGGTGACCTCAGTGAAAACGCCGACTACGACGCCGCCAAAGACCGCCAGGGCTTCATCGAAGGCCGCATCCAGGAGATCGAGGGCAAGCTGTCGGTGGCGCAGGTGATCGACCCCAGCGCCGTGGATGGCGGCGGCAAGGTGGTCTTTGGCGCCACGGTGGAGCTGGAAGACGAAGAGTCTGGCGACCTCGTGAAGTACCAGATCGTGGGCGAGGACGAGGCGGATCTGAAGCAGGGGCTTATCAATATCTCGAGCCCCATCGCCCGTGCGCTGATCGGCAAGGAAGAGGGCGATACCGCCGAAGTGCAGGCGCCCGGCGGTATCCGCCGTTACGAAGTGGTCGCAGTCAGCTACCAGTGAACTGGCACGGCATGTTCCACCGCCTTCCTACCCTGGTCGCTGCGCTCTGGTGGGGCAGCCTGACCACCATCGGGTTTCTGGTGGTGCCGATGCTGTTTGCCCACCTTCCGTCGCCCATGGCGGCGGGCAACATGGCGGCGAAGCTTTTTGCCGCACAGACCTGGGTGGCGGTGGCCTGCTGTCTGGTGTTGCTGCTGATTTCAAGGCCAAAACAGGCTGTAGCGCAGTATCCATGGGCGCAAGCTGCTATGGTTTTTATACTTGGCGGGCTGCTGCTGGCACTGCTCACGCAGTTTGGCGTGGCCCCCCGGATCGTGGCGCGGCAGGATCTTCGCCTGTGGCACAGCGTGGGGACGGTGATGTATGCGCTGCAGTGGTGCTGCGCACTGGCAGTGTTGTGGCAAACACTGCGACAGGACCCGGTACCGCCGTCCTCGCCCGGCGGGTCTGCCGACACCTGAACGCCAGTTGCCTGAAGGGCGTCCGGCGCAGCAGCCAGGGCCGCTGCAGAAGCAGCCTATTCGCGCCAGTGCTCGGCCACCCACGTGGCAGGCTGAATGAAGCGAAACCGCCGGTTGCGCCGCCCGGCCAAAGCATCGGGGGGATTGCATTCCCCATGAAATATCACGATGCGTGCGCCCGCTGGCACAAACGGCGGGCGCCAGTAGTTGGTCGGCCAGGGAGGTATGCCGTGGTATTTGAAACTCGGGCACCACGCAGCGGGCCAGTATTGCAACTTGCCCTGCCGGTGCAGAAAGTCCGACAAATAGGCCTGCTCATTGCGGAACTGCGCGCGGATTTCCGGGAAATGCGTGCGAAAGTGCTCCAGCACGTCAGGATGTGCGCCGAGCTCAAAGCGATAGACCGACGAGTTGCCCGTGATGCGCCAGGGACGCTTGTAGTCGTGGATGATCAGAAATTCGCCCGGCTGGGTGAAAAAGTCGTCCAGGCTGCCGGTGATGACCACGTCCACATCCAGGAACAAGGCGGTGCCGCGCAGCCCGTGCAGGTCTTTGCTGAAGGTGGCCAGCTTGGTCCAGCCCCGTTCGGGGATGCCGGGCGGCAGGTCGAGCGCAGGGATGGGCAGGCATTGCACTTCGCTGCGAATGCCGGTGCTGTCATCGGTCAGGCACACAAAGCGGAAGTCGCCGCTCAGGTGCCTGCGCACCATCGCATACAGCCGGTTGACGTATTCGGGGCCGTATTTCGTGCCCCATTTCATGCAGAGGATGTGGCGGGCGGGGGCCGATCCGGCAGGGGCAGCAAAGGCTGCCGGGCCTGCATCGTGGCTCATCAGTCGGCCTGGCGCTTCTTGATGGATTTTTGCTTGGGTTTGGCGCGCTTGATCTGGCCGCCCGGGGTGAGTCGCTGGTTGCCCAGCACGCGCAGTTGCTTGATCTCGGGGCGCTGGCCGCCGCGCTTGCTGTACTTGAGCACCTTGACGTCGCGCGGGCCGGGCATGCGGTCCTCATCGACCGTACGCTCCTTGACGGGTTGGGGGCGCCACAGCACCAGCAGCTTGCCGATGTGCTGGATCGGGGCTGCGTTGAGTTCGGCTGCAAGTTGCTGGTACATCAGCTCGCGGGCGGTGCGGTCGTCATTGAAAACGCGCACCTTGATGAGCCCGTGGGCGTTCAGTGCAGCGTCAATCTCCTTCTGCACAGCAGGAGTCAAGCCATCGCCACCGACCAGGACGACGGGGTCCAGGTGGTGGGCATTGGCGCGTTGTTCCCGGCGCTCGGCGGGAGTCAGTTGAATTTGGGGCATGGGCCGTATTATCGGCGGTGCTGATTGTCGAGAGACAATGGAGCGGTATGAAAGTCAAAACCCAAAGCAAGAAGGTCAACAAGGCGTGGTTGAACGACCATGTCAACGACACCTACGTCAAATTGGCCCAGAAAGAGGGTTACCGGGCCCGCGCTGCCTACAAGCTCAAGGAAATCGACGAACAACTGGGGCTCATCAAGCCGGGTTACACCGTGGTGGATCTCGGTTCCACACCAGGCGCCTGGAGCCAATACCTGCGCAGGCGCATGTCGCCAGCCGGCGCTGCGTCGGGGCAGCTGAACGGGGTGATCATCGCGCTGGACATTCTGCCCATGGAGCCCATCGAGGGCGTTACCTATATCAACGGTGATTTTCGTGAGCCGGAGGTGCTGGAACACCTGGAGCAGGCGCTGGAGGGAAGGGTGGTGGATGTCGTCGTGTCGGACATGGCACCCAATCTGTCCGGGATCGAATCGGCTGACGCCGCGCGCATTGCGCATCTGGTCGAGCTGGCGGTGGATTTTGCCTGCAACCATTTGAAACCGGATGGTGCTTTGGTGGTCAAGCTGTTCCATGGCAGCGGCTACAGTGATCTCGTGACCCTCTTCAAACAGACCTTCAAGGTCGTCAAGCCCCTCAAACCCAAGGCCTCGCGGGACAAGTCTTCCGAAACCTTCCTGGTGGGCATGGGGCTCCGGAAAACAGCCTGAGCGGGCTTGCCGCACATCAAGACTTCGCCGAACAGGGCTGAAAAGCCCGCGCTGTTTCCATGGGCGCTAGGGGGATTAGGGATGGCCGCCCGACTTGAAAGTCCTAAAATGGGCCGCACATGCGTGCCATGACGGCATCGTGTCCGTTTTCTGTTTCCTGTAACTGGAGCTCCGCTTGAACAATCAGTGGTTTTCAAAAATTGCCGTGTGGCTGGTTATCGCCATGGTGCTGTTCACGGTGTTCAAACAGTTTGACACCCGTGCCGGAGCCGGCGCAGGCCACGTCGGCTATTCGGAGTTCCTGGAGGAAGTCCGCAGCAACCGCATCAAGAGCGCCACCATCCAGGAAGGCCAGGGCGGCACCGAGATCGTGGCCGTCACCAACGACGACCGCAAGATCCGCACGACCGCCACCTACCTCGACCGTGGCCTCGTGGGCGACCTGATCAACAACAACGTCAAGTTCGACGTCAAGCCACGCGAAGAAGGGTCTCTCCTCATGACCCTGCTGGTCAGCTGGGGCCCCATGCTGCTGCTGATCGGCGTGTGGGTTTACTTCATGCGCCAGATGCAGGGCGGCGGCAAGGGCGGTGCCTTCAGTTTTGGCAAGAGCAAGGCACGCATGCTGGACGAGAACAACAACCAGGTCACGTTCGCGGATGTGGCCGGTTGTGACGAGGCCAAGGAAGAAGTGAAGGAAGTTGTGGACTTCCTGAAAGACCCGCAAAAATTCCAGAAGCTGGGTGGCCGCATTCCACGGGGCCTGCTCCTCGTGGGTCCTCCCGGAACCGGCAAGACGCTGCTGGCCAAGTCCATTGCAGGCGAAGCCAAGGTGCCTTTCTTCAGCATCTCCGGCTCTGACTTTGTGGAGATGTTTGTGGGTGTGGGCGCGGCGCGCGTGCGCGACATGTTCGACAACGCCAAGAAGAACGCGCCCTGCATCATCTTCATCGATGAAATCGACGCCGTCGGACGCCAGCGTGGTGCGGGCCTGGGCGGCGGCAATGACGAGCGCGAACAGACCCTGAACCAGATGCTGGTGGAGATGGACGGCTTCGAGACCAACCTGGGCGTGATCGTGGTGGCAGCCACCAACCGCCCCGACATCCTGGATGCCGCCTTGCTGCGCCCCGGCCGTTTCGACCGGCAGGTGTACGTGACGCTGCCCGACATCCGCGGCCGCGAGCAGATCCTGAACGTGCACATGCGCAAGATTCCGGTGGGCCAGGATGTGAACCCCGGCATCATCGCCCGTGGCACGCCCGGCATGAGCGGTGCCGACCTGGCCAATCTGTGCAACGAGGCGGCGCTGATGGCTGCCCGCCGCAACGCCCGCACCGTGGAAATGCAGGACTTTGAAAAGGCCAAGGACAAGATCCTCATGGGCCCCGAGCGCAAGAGCATGGTCATGCCCGAGGAAGAGCGCCGCA
This sequence comes from Acidovorax sp. NO-1, assembly GCF_000238595.1. Taxonomy (GTDB): domain Bacteria; phylum Pseudomonadota; class Gammaproteobacteria; order Burkholderiales; family Burkholderiaceae_C; genus Acidovorax. The sequence goes on from NZ_AGTS01000143.1 coordinate 52,063, forward strand.
ATACGGCCTACCACGAGTCTGGCCACGCGCTTATCGGCAAGCTCCTGCCCAAGTGCGACCCTGTTCACAAGGTCACCATCATCCCCCGTGGCCGCGCCCTGGGCGTGACAATGAGCCTGCCCGCGCAAGACCGCTACAGCTACGACCGCGAATACATGCTCAACCAGATCAGCATGCTGTTCGGTGGCCGTATTGCCGAAGAAGTGTTCATGAACCAGATGACCACCGGTGCCAGCAACGACTTCGAGCGCGCCACGCACATCGCCCGTGACATGGTGACGCGCTACGGAATGACCGATGCCCTGGGCCCCATGGTCTACGCGGAGAACGAAGGCGAAGTGTTCCTCGGCCGCTCGGTCACCAAGACCACCACCATGAGCGAGCAGACCATGGAAAAGGTGGACATGGAGGTGCGTCGCATCATCGACGAGCAGTACAACCTGGCCCGCCGCCTGATCGAGGAAAACAGCGACAAGATGCACGCCATGGCCAAGGCCCTGCTCGAATGGGAAACCATCGACACCGAGCAGCTTGATGACATCATGGCTGGCAAAGAGCCCCGGCCACCGAAGGACTGGACGCCTCGCACGCCTCCCTCTTCGGGTGGAGACAACTCCAGTGGCGGAACGCCTGCCGTGACGACCGATACCGCGCCCTCTGCTGCGTGAGTGTGGTTTGAGTCAGCCATCCAACGGGGCCACGCGCCCCGTTTTTCATGGCCGCTGTGGCGGCGCCTGTTGGATGAAATGCTTCGGTGCAGGCCCTCGCGCCGTTTTCGGATGAACCCATGACCTGGCTTACTTCACGGTTTTCTGTTGACCTCACGCAGCCCTGCGTGATGGGTATTGTCAACGTCACCCCTGACTCATTCTCCGATGGGGGGCGCAATGCCTCGACTGCCAGTGCGCTGCGCCACTGCGAACAGCTCATCAAGGATGGCGCGCACATTTTGGATATCGGTGGAGAGTCCACGCGGCCCGGCAGCCCCCCGGTCTCTCTGGCAGAAGAGCTGGCACGTGTGGTGCCCGTGGTGCGCGACGCGGCCACGCTGGGTGTGCCGATATCCGTGGACACCTACAAGCCCGAGGTGATGCAGGCCGTGCTGGACTTGGGGGCCGACATCATCAATGACATCTGGGCCCTGCGTCAGGCAGGGGCAGCAGCGGTGGTGGCCGCGCATCCGCGCTGCGGCGTGTGCCTGATGCATATGCATCGCGATCCGCAGACCATGCAGGTGGCGCCCATGGCGGGCGATGTAGTGCCCGATGTGCTATCGTTTTTGAAGCAATCGGCGCTTGACCTGCAAGCGCTAGGGGTCGAAAAGAACCGGATAGTGCTGGACCCGGGCATAGGTTTCGGAAAAACGGTGGAGCAGAATTTCGCGCTGCTCGCAAGGCAGTCGGTCTTGCAGGCGGCGGGCTATCCGGTTCTGGCGGGGTGGTCACGCAAATCCTCGCTGGGTTCGGTCACCGGGCTCGACGTACAGGATCGCCTGGCACCCAGCGTTGTGGCGGCCGTGTTGGCGGTGGACCGGGGCGCATCGGTAGTGCGGGTGCATGACGTGCGCGAAACGGTGGCGGCACTGGCCGTGTGGGCGGCCATGCAAAGGGCGGTCTGAGGCCGGTAAAGCAGGAAGGCTGGTACGGCCACACTGGATGTCCATGCCGGCGAGGGTCCGGCGATTCACAAAACAACGAAAATCTCACGAGGAGACGCTACAGCATGACGCGCCAGTATTTTGGAACCGACGGCATTCGCGGCACGGTGGGGGAGCCGCCCATCACCCCCGATTTTGTTTTGCGCCTGGCCCATGCGGTGGGGCGTGTGTTGCGTCGCACGGAAGAGCGGCCCACCGTGCTCATTGGCAAGGACACGCGCATATCCGGCTACATGCTCGAGAGCGCCCTGGAGTCGGGGTTCAACTCGGCGGGCGTGGATGTGGTGTTGCTCGGTCCCTTGCCCACGCCCGGCGTGGCGTACCTCACACGCGCCCAGCGCGCGAGCCTGGGGGTGGTGATCAGCGCCAGCCATAACCCCTATCCCGACAACGGCATCAAATTCTTCAGTGCGCAAGGCACCAAGCTTTCTGACGAGTGGGAGCTTGCAGTGGAAACGGCTCTCGCTGAGGCCCCTGTGTGGGCCGACTCGGCCAGCCTGGGCAAGGCGCGGCGGCTGGATGATGCGGCGGGGCGTTACATCGAGTTCTGCAAAAGCACCTTCCCCCACGACCTGACCTTGAAAGGGCTCCGGATTGTGGTGGATGCGGCGCATGGTGCAGCCTACCAGGTGGCCCCCAAGGTGTTCCACGAGCTGGGTGCTGACGTGATATCGATAGGCTGTGCACCGGATGGCCTCAACATCAATCACGAAGTTGGCGCCACACACCCCGACGCCCTGGTGCGTGCGGTGCGTGCCAACCATGCGGATTACGGCATCGCGCTGGACGGCGATGCCGACCGCCTGCAGGTGGTGGATGCCACGGGGCGCCTGTACAACGGTGACGAGCTCTTGTACCTGATGGCGTCCGACCGCATGGGCCGCGACGAGCATGTGCCGGGCGTGGTGGGCACGTTGATGACCAACATGGCCGTCGAGGTGGCACTGCAGCAACGGGGCGTGAAGTTTGTGCGGGCCAAGGTGGGCGACCGCTATGTGCTCGAAGAACTGTCGCGCCACCAATGGGTGCTGGGCGGCGAGGGTTCGGGCCACCTGCTGGCGCTGGACCGCCACACCACCGGCGACGGCCTTGTCAGTGCGCTGCAGGTGCTGCAGGCCTGTGTGCGCAGCGGTAGCACCCTCGCGCAGCTGCTGGCCGACATCACGCTGTACCCGCAGGTGCTGCTCAACGTCCGCCTGCCCCCCGGACTGGACTGGAAGTCGAACCGGTTGCTGGCAGACACCACCCGGGCCGTGGAACAGGAGCTTGGCGACACCGGTCGCGTACTGATCCGCGCGAGCGGCACCGAGCCGTTGCTGCGGGTGATGGTGGAGGCGCGCGAGGTGCAGGTGGCCAGCGCGTGTGCACAGCGACTGGCAGATGCAGCCCGCGCGGGCTGATGGGCTGGAGAAACGGGCGTTTCATGAACCCTTCCGCTTCTGAAGCCTCTGACTCCATCACCATCTGCCGCGCGGACTACGGCAACGCACACGACGCCGCGGCACTGGTTGCACTGCTCGACAGCTATGCGCGGGAGCCCGCGGGCGGCGGCGTCCCCTTGCGCGACGATGTCAAACAAGGCTTGGTTGAAGCACTGGGCCAGCGCCCCCAGGCCTTCAGCGTGCTCGCCTGGGCCACGCGGCCAGAGGCCGCCGGAGGCCGGGTACCCGTGGGCCTTGTGAATTGCTTTGAAGGGTTTTCGACCTTTGCCTGCCAGCCGCTGGTGAACGTGCACGACGTCGTGGTGCTACCGGCGTGGCGGGGGCAGCGCATTGCCCAGCGGATGCTGCACCTTGTCGAGGCCATTGCCCGTGAGCGCGGCGCCTGCAAACTCACGATGGAAGTGCTCTCTGGCAACGAGAGCGCCTTGCGCGCCTATGCCCGCGAAGGCTTTGCCGCCTACACCCTCGACCCCGAAATGGGGCAGGCACAGTTCTTGCAAAAAATACTGGATTGAACTGGCTGCTGGCACCATCCAAATCCTAGCCCGTCGCGCGGAAATCCGTCGCGGCGAGGCGCACCAAGGGTTTGCCTCGACCGCGTAAACCCCGATGCCCGTCGGGGGGACGTATCGTTAAGGTCCGGGTTCGGCACCAAGAACGCGCACTGCAGCGGTTCAAGGTCATCCACATTCCATCTTGTTTTGGAGAGAGCCCGTTATGAACAAATCCCCATTGCGCATTGCCGCCGCCTGCCTTGCCACCGCAGCCGCATTTGCGAGTGCCCCGGCGCACGCCGGCAAGACCCTGGACGGTATCAAGTCCCGTGGCCAGGTGGTCTGCGGTGTCAACACCGGACTGGCCGGGTTCTCTGCGGCAGACTCCAACGGCAAATGGTCCGGTCTGGACGTGGACATCTGCCGCGCCGTGGCTGCGGCCGTGCTGGGCGATGGTGAGAAGGTCAAGTACGTGCCCTTGAACGCACAGCAGCGCTTTACGGCCCTGTAGTCGGGCGAGGTGGATGTGCTCTCGCGCAACACCACGTTCTCGCTCACACGTGATGCATCCCTGGGCCTGCACCAGACAGCAGTGACCTACTACGACGGCCAGGGCTTCATGGTGCCCGCCAAGAGCAACATCAAGAGCGCCAAACAGCTCAAGGGTCAGACGGTGGGCGTGCAATCCGGCACCACCACCGAGAAGAACCTGACCGACTATTCCAAGGCGAACAACCTCGCGATCAAGCCGGTGGTGTTCGAGAAGGTGGAAGCTGCCACGGGTGCCTACTTCGCTGGCCGCTGCATCGCCTACACCACCGACGCCTCGGGCCTGGCCTCGGTGCGCAACAAGGAAGCCAAGGACCCCACCGAGCATGTGATCCTGCCCGAGCTCATCTCCAAGGAGCCGCTCGGCCCCATGGTGCGCCGGGGTGACGACGAGTGGTTTGCCATCGTCAAGTGGGTGGTGTATGGGCTGATCGAGGCGGAGGAATATGGCATCACCCAGGCCAATCTTGATCAGATGAAGACCAGCACCGATCCCGTGGTGCAGCGCATTCTGGGTACCACGGAAGACACCGGCAAGCTGCTGGGGCTGGAGCGCGACTGGATGGCCCGCGCCATCAAGACGACGGGCAACTATGGCGAGATCTTTGAGCGCAACGTGGGGCCCAAGTCGGCCCTGGCCCTGCCGCGTGGTCTGAACAACCAGTGGAACAAGGAAGGCCTGATGTACGCCTTCCCGATTCGCTGATCCTGGCCACCCTGTGGTGTGCTTGCGCACGCCACAGCCGTTGTGCCGGATGCCGCCGGCTGGCCCTGCGCTGGCAAGCGGTACCCCATTTCCTGATGGATACCGAGGCTCCACGCGCTACCGTGTGTGCGACCTTGTCCTGTCGTGACCTCTGACACCCCGGAGGTTGCGCGTTCCCATCGTCTTTGATTGAGCAGGCATGCCACCCTCCCGCCTTCCTCCCAAAAAACGCTCCTGGTCCTGGCGCAGTCAGGCCTTCCGGGGGCTGATCTACCAGTTGCTGGCTGCTGGCCTGATTGGCTTCGTGGTGTGGTTTCTGGCCAAGAACACCATGCACAACATGCAGGTGCGCGGCATCCAGAGCGGGTTTGATTTTTTGACCCAGCCCGCCGGTTTTGACATTGGCGAAGGCCTGTACCCGTTCGACTCCGGCGAGCCCTACTGGCGCGCATTCCTGATGGGCGTGGTCAATACGCTGCGGGTTGCGGTGATTGGCATCGTGCTGACCACTGTGCTCGGTACCTTGCTGGGCGTGGGGCGCTTTTCACGCAACGCATTGGTGCGTGGCCTGTGTTCGGCCTATGTGGAGCTGTTTCGCAACGTGCCGATCCTGCTGCAGTTGCTGACCTGGTACCTGGTGCTGACCGAAACCCTGCCCGCCAGTTACGAGCCCTGGAAAGTGGGTCCGTTCTTCCTGAGCAAGGGCGGGCTCAACTTTCCGATCCCTGTGTGGGCCACGGGCCACGGAGTCGCCGCTGTCGGGCTGCTGCTGGGGTGCGTGGCGGCGTGGGCTTACCGGCGTTGGGCCATGCGGCAGTTTGAAGCCACGGGCCGGATTCGCAGCACCTTCTGGGTGCCCGTGGCCGTGGTGTTGGCCGGGGGGCTGCTGGGCTGGCTGGCCGGCGGTGCGCCCGCGCAAATGAACTCGCCCATCAAGGGGGAGTTCGCCATCGAGAATGGCGGCGCGCTGACGCCCGAGTTTCTGGCCGTGTTGCTGGGCCTCACGTTCTACACATCGGCCTTTGTGGCCGAAGTGGTGCGCGCCGGTATCCAGTCGGTCTCCAGCGGGCAGGGCGAGGCGGCAGCGGCGCTGGGGCTCAACCGCAGCCAGCAGATGCGCCTGGTGATGCTGCCGCAGGCCTTGCGCGTCATCATTCCGCCGCTGACCAGCCAGTACCTGAATCTCACCAAAAACTCCTCGTTGGCGGTGGCCATTGGCTACCCCGATGTCGTGTCGATCTCCAACACCGCGCTGAATCAGACCGGACGTGCGGTGGAATGCATTTCCATCGTCATGCTGGTGTACCTCAGCACGTCCCTCATCACCTCGCTGCTGATGAACTGGTACAACGCGCGCGCCGCGATCAAGGAGCGCTGACACCATGGTGGCCAAAACCTTTGAACCCATTGCCCCGCGCCCCGCGCCGGTGCAAAACCGCGGCCTCGCTGGATGGCTGCGCAGCAACCTGTTTGCCGACTGGAAAACCTCGCTCTCCACCGTCATCCTGGGTGGGTTGCTGCTCTGGTATGTGCCGCAGTTCCTCAATTGGGGTGTGTTCCAGGCCATCTGGCGGCCAGATTCTGACGCCTGCCGGGTGGACGGGGTCGGCGCCTGCTGGGGCGTTATCGCCGAGAAATACCGCCTCATCATCTTCGGGCGCTATCCGTTTGACGAACAGTGGCGCCCCCTGGTGGCCACGGTGCTGATGGTGTCGATGCTGGTGGCCAGTTGCACCCGTGCGTTCTGGCGCCCGTGGCTGGTGTTGCTGTGGGCGGTGGTGCTGGCCAGTTTTTTTGGCCTGATGTACGGCAACGTGCTGGGCCTGACTAAGGTGGAAACCGACCGCTGGGGCGGGTTGCCGCTCACCATATTGCTGGCCTCGCTGTCCATCGTGATGGCGTTCCCACTGGCCTTGGTGGTGGCGCTGGGCCGGCGGTCGTCGCTGCCGGCCATCCGCACGTTCTGCACCATCTATGTGGAGCTGGTGCGCGGGGTTCCGCTGATCTCGGTGCTGTTCATGGCATCGTTCATGTTCCCGCTGTTCATGCCCCAAGGCATGACGATTGATGTGCTCATCCGCGTGCTGGCGGGCATCACGCTCTTTGCTGCGGCCTATATGGCCGAGGTGATCCGGGGTGGCTTGCAGGCCATTCCCAAGGGGCAGGTGGAGGCGGCTGCCACGCTGGGCCTGTCGTACTGGCAGACGCAGCGCAAGATCGTGCTGCCGCAGGCGCTGGCCATTGTGGTGCCCGGCATCATGAACAGCTTCATCGCGATCTTCAAGGACACCTCGCTGGTCACCATCGTGAGCCTGTACGAGCTGACCGGCTCGCTGGGGCTGGCCCTCAACTCCGATGCCGACTGGCGGCCCTACAAGATCGAGGGCTACCTGTTCATCGCGCTCATCTACTTTGCGTTCTGTTTCTCCATGTCGCGCTACAGCCTGTGGGTGGAGAAGCAGGCCAACAAAGGACGCCAGCGCTAATGCCACCCGAAATCCATTCCGCCATGTCTGAACCCATCATTACCTTTGACAAAGTCAACAAGTGGTACGGCAATAACTTTCATGTACTGCGCGATATCGACCTGCAGGTTGCCAAGGGCGAGCGCATTGTGGTGTGCGGCCCCTCGGGCTCGGGCAAATCCACGCTGATCCGCTGCATCAACCGGCTGGAAGAGCACCAGGAAGGGCGCCTGATTGTGGATGGCGTAGAGCTGTCCGACGACATCAAGGCCATTGACACCATCCGCAAGCAGGTGGGCATGGTGTTCCAGCAGTTCAACCTGTTTCCGCACCTGACAGTGCTGGAGAACCTGACACTCTCGCCCATGTGGGTGGGCAAGCTCCCCAAGAAGGAGGCCGAGGCGCGTGCCATGCAGCAGCTCGAACGCGTGCGCATTGCCGAGCAGGCGGGCAAGTACCCGCTGCAGCTCTCGGGCGGGCAGCAGCAGCGCGTGGCAATTGCGCGGGCCTTGTGCCTCACGCCCAAGATCATGCTGTTTGACGAGCCGACGTCGGCCCTGGACCCGGAGATGATCAAGGAAGTGCTGGACGTGATGATCGAGCTGGCAAACCAGGGCATCACCATGATCTGCGTCACGCACGAAATGGGCTTTGCCAAGGCGGTGGCCGACCGCGTGATCTTCATGGACCAGGGACAGATCGTGGAGCAGAACACCCCGACCGAGTTCTTCAACAACCCACAGAACGAGCGCAGCCGCGATTTCCTGTCCAAGATCCTCGGTCACTGAGGGTTGGCAGTGCGGATTTCAATGTCTTGGTGCTATTAAATTAGTAGCTGTTAGCGCTTGCTGGATAAGCGCTGGAGACCGTTTTTGATTGAATTTCTAGTGCACGATGCGTCGCATGAAAGCCTCCAGCTCCGGCGCAGGTAGCGGCGTGCTGAAGTGATAGCCTTGCGCTTCGTCGCAGCCCTGTTCCCGCAGGAACGCCAGCTGGCCCTCCGTCTCCACGCCTTCGGCCGTGGTGCGCATGCCAAGGGCCTGTGCCATGCGGATGATGGCGCTGACGATGGCACGGTCGTTGATGTCGTTGCCCAGGTCGCGCACAAACGATTGATCGATCTTGAGCTTGAAGATCTGGAACCGCTTGAGCTGGCTGAGCGATGAATAACCGGTACCAAAGTCGTCCATCGACATGCGCACGCCGCGCGCGTGCAGCTGGTCCATGGTGGCCACCGCGGCGTGCGGGTCGTCCACGGCCACGCCTTCGGTCAGCTCCAGCTCCAGCGAATCCGGCGGCAGGTCAAACTCGGCCAGCATGCGGCTGACCAGCTCGGGCAGCTGGGGCTGGCGGAACTGGATCGCCGACAGGTTGACCGCCATCGCGAGCCCCGGGAACCCGCCGCATCGCCAGGTCTTGAGCTGGGCCAGCGCCGTGCGCAGCACCCATTCGCCGATCTGCAGTATCTGGCCGCTGTCTTCCGCGATGGGGATGAATTCGGCGGGAGACACAGGGCCCAGTTGCGGGTGGTGCCAGCGCAACAGCGCCTCCACGCTGTGCACCGAGCCCGTTGCAAGGCACATCTGTGGCTGGTAGTGCAGGTGAAACTGGTCGCGCTCCAGCGCGCGGCGCAAGGCGTTCTCCAACTGCAGTGCGCGCACCGACTGGGCCTGCATCTCGGGCGTGAAGAAGCGGAACGTGTTGCGGCCGTCCAGCTTGGCGTGGTACATCGCCACGTCGGCCGACTGGGTCAGGGTGTCGAAGTCGGCACCGTCCTGCGGGAACAGCGCAATGCCCATGGACGGCGCCATGGTGAGTTCGTGGTGGTCAATCTGGTAGTGCTGGCGCGAAGCCTCCTGCAGCTTGCCAGCCACGCGCGCAGCGCCGTGGGCGTTGGCACCGGGCAGCAGCAGGATGAACTCGTCACCACCCAGGCGTGAGACGGTGTCCTTGTCGCGCACCACCGCCCGCAGCCGCTTGGCGATCTCGACCAGCAGCGCGTCGCCCACGCGGTGGCCCAGTGAGTCGTTGACATGCTTGAAGTGGTCCAGGTCCAGGAAGATCACCGCCAGGGGGGTTCCGCCCGCTTGCGCAACGCGGATGGCCTTCTGCGCGCGCTCGGACAGCAGTGTGCGGTTGGGCAGGCCGGTCAGCGCGTCGTAGTGCGCCAGCCAGTAGATGCGCTCCTGGTCAGCCTTGCGGTCGCGGATCTCCTGGTGCAGGTTGTCCACAGTTTCACGCAGCTCGCGGGTGCGGTCTTGCACCTGCCGCTCAAGGTTCTCATGGGCACGGGCCAGCGCGGCCTGGGCCTGCTTGCGCTCGGTGATGTCCATCGTGATCCAGATGGAGCCTTGCGCCGGGTCGACGGGGTCTATGGGTTTGCTGCGCACCTCGCAGATGACGGGCGAGCCGTTCTTGCGGCACAGCTCCACCTCGCCTTCGTACGAGTGCCCGGCCGCCAGAGCGGGGTAGCACCGCTGGCCAACCTCTTCCCATGCTGCATCGCTGGCATACCAGCGGCGCGATGGGGAGCCCATCAGCTCGCCCGGTTCGTAGCCCAGCATCTGCTCGAAATGGTCGTTGCAGCGGGTCAGATGCCGGTCGCGCAGGAAAACGATGCCCACCATGGCGCTGTCAAACAGCAACTGCTTTTCACGCACTGCCGCGCTCAGTGCGGCCTGGGCACGTTTTTGCTCGTCGATATCGTCAACGATCCAGATCGAACCCTCGGTGGTGTCGTGGGGGTTGATGAGCCGCCCGGTGAGGCTGCCCCAGAACGCGCTGCCATCGCGGCGCCGCAGCTGGCGCTCTACGCGAAAGGACTGCCCCTGGGCCAACACCGGGTAGGCGGAGCGCGCCAGTTCGCGAAAAGCCTCGCGGTTCGGATAGAACGCCTCGGTGCTGAGGCCGACCATCCGCTCGGCAGCGGCATAGCCAAAAATTTCCGCATACCGCTGGTTGCAGCGCACCACGCTGCGCTGGCGCAAGAAAACAATGCCCACGCCCGCGCTGTCGAGCAGGATTTGCTGTTCACGCAGGGTGCGTTGCAGGGGTGTATCGGGGGCAACAGCCGGGCGCTGCAATTGCGGAGTGCTGTACGGCGGAGACATGGAGACCGTTGCGGCAATGGGGCCAGGCGGCCTGATGTTTGTTGCAAATTGTAGCAGCAGGCAGATTCAGCCCGGTGCTTCGCACCCGGCCACGACAGGCGATGGCACTCAGCGTGCCAGGTGGCTTCGCAGGTACGCCTCGAATTCGGCGGGGGGCAGGGGGCGGCTGAACAGGTAGCCTTGCCCCTCGTCGCAACCCTGTTCGCGCAGGAAGGCCAGTTGCCCGTCGGTTTCAACCCCTTCGGCCGTGGTCTGCATGCCCAGCGCCTGGGCCATGCGGATGATGGCGCTCACGATGGCGCGGTCGTTGGCGTCGTCGTCCAGGTCCCGCACAAACGATTGATCGATCTTGAGCTTGTAGATCTGAAACCGCTTGAGGTAGCTGAGTGACGAATACCCGGTGCCGAAGTCATCCATCGACAGGCGCACGCCCCGGTCGTGCAGATCGTCCATCATCGCCAAAGCGGCTGCGGGGTCATCCACGGCAGCCCCTTCGGTCAGTTCCAGCTCCAGCCTGCGAGCAGGAAGCCCTGCCTGTGCAAGGCAGCGGGTCACCATTTCGGGCAGCTGCGGGTGCCTGAACTGCACTGCCGACAGGTTGACAGAGACTGCGCGCAGGGGCAGCTGCTGGTCCAGCCAGCGCTTGGCGTCGTTCACGGCCGTGTGGATGACCCATTCGCCGATGGCCACAATCATCCCGCTGCTCTCGGCCACGGGAATGAACTCCGCTGGTGACACCACTCCCAGCTCGGGGTGGCGCCAGCGCAGCAGTGCCTCCGCACCCACCACCTGGCGCGAGGTCAGCGACACCTGCGGCTGGTAGTGCACTTCGAACTGGTTGCGCTCCAGGGCGCGGCGCAGCGCGTTCTCGATCAGCAGCGCGCGCGCCGTGCGGGCCTCCAGGTCGGCTGTGAAAAAACCGTAGCGGTTGCGCCCGTTCTGTTTGGCGCGATACATGGCGGCATCTGCCCGCTGGTACAGCGTGTCGAACGAGTCTCCGTCTGCCGGATACATGGCAATGCCCACCGACAGCGTGGTCGTGAGTTCATAGGGCTCCACCTGAAACGGCTGGGCCACGGCGGCCAGCAGCCGCGTGGCCATGTCGGCAGCCACTGCCGGGGTGGTGGCGGGAAGGAGCAGCAGAAACTCGTCGCCGCCCAGCCGCGAGACCGTGTCCTGCGGCCGCAACAGAGCCTGGAGCCGCTGCGCCACGGCCACGAGCAGGATGTCGCCGGTGCGGTGGCCGAGCGAGTCGTTGACGTTCTTGAAATGGTCCAGATCCAGAAACAGCATGGCCAGGGTCCCACCGCGGGCCTGCTCTTCTGCAATGTGGCGGTGCGCACGCTCGGCCAGAAGCGCACGGTTGGGCAGATTGGTGAGTGGGTCAAAATGCGCCAGGCGCTGGATGCGGTCCTGCGCCTCACGCTGCACGGTGATGTCGCGGAACAGCGTGATGGAGTGGGTCACGGTACCGTTGCCATCGCGGACGCCGCTGACCGACAGCCACTGGGCATAGGTGGATCCATCCTTGCGGCGGCCCCATGCTTCACCCTCCCAGTCCACGCCTTGCGGGAGCCGGGTGTACACGGTATCGAGGTTCACATCGTGCCCCGCATCTGCCACCGTCAGCAGGCGCACGGATTGCCCCATGGCCTCGCTGTCGGTGTAGCCCGTGATGCGTGTGAAGGCACGGTTGATGCGCACGATGCAGTGGCCTGCATCGGCAATCACGATGGCCTCACTGCTCTGGTCAAATACCTGGGCGGTGAGCAGCAGCTGCTCCTGCGCGCGCTTGCGCTCCGTGATGTCGCGCGACAGCACGATGAACCTTGGTTTGGCTCCGGGCGAGGTCGCCTTGCGCGCTGCAGACAGTTCAAACCATGTGGCACCCTGGCTGGGCAGGTCCAGCATGATCTGCCGTCCCGTGGACCAGCCCAGTGTCCGGGCCTCGTTGAGCACGTCCATGACGGACATCGCAGCGAGCGCGGGCATCACGTCCGCGACGTTGCGCCCCACCAGTGTTTCAGCGGGCGCCAGGAGCAATTCGGGGCGCTGGCTGTGCAAGCTGCAGTAGTTGCCGTCCTGGTCGAGTTCGAACAGGGGGTCCGGAATGGCATCAATGGTGGCACGCAGCTGCTGCTGGGTGGCCTGGATTTCCGACGTCCTCTGCGCCACCTGGAACGCCAGTCCCCGTTCATGCGCCTTCAGCTCGAACAACAGCCTGGCCAGGTACGTCATCATCAACGCGAACATGAGCGCCACTGCGCTGCGCAGAGCCAACACCGCCGGGTCACCCCAGCCTTTGGCGGGAGCCAGGCTCAGGGTCCATTGGCCGTTGGGCAAGGTAAGCGACCGGCCCACCGCGTCCAGGCCCGGTGACGGGGCAGAAGCGGAGATGGTCTGTTCCTCACCGGTGTCTGGCCGGATTCTCCACAGCCGGTAGTGGTATCCCCGCTGCATCAGCTGGGGCAGGCGGGCCGCATCCAGCGCTTCCGCCAGCCGGATCGTCACATAGGTAAAACCCCAGAAACTGGTTTGCCCCTGGCTGTCTTCTAGATACACGGGCTGCCGACCCACCACCCCCAGGCCGCCTTGTACCAGCTCCACCGGGCCGGCCAGGGTCAATCGCCCCGACTCCCGGGCGCGGGCCGCTTCAGGGCCCTGGCGCGGGTCATTGAGTTGATCGAACCCCAGTAGGCTTTCATTGCCCTGGCGGGGCACCACCTGCCGCACCACCCCATCGGGCGATAGCCCCATGGCAGCGATGCCCGGATAGAACGGCAGCATCTGCGTGCCGATTTCTTCAAACTGCGTGACCTGTCCGTTGCCCTGGCGGACCAACGCCACCAGGGCGTTGTTGGCCGACAGAGACAGCTCGATGGCGCGTTGCAGGGCCTGCACATGGTCACCAGCCAGGTCGGCCACCTGCGTGCGCTGCTGGGCACGCTCCTGGCGCTCCAGCGCCCACACCACGAGGCCCGCGCACAGTGCGGCCAGCACAAACACCAGCAGCGGTCCCGCCACTGGGGTTCGAGGGTTGGGGGGCGTGTGGTTTTGCACGTCTGGATGTCCTTCGCCCATTATGCAGACGGCACGCCTGGCTGCATTGGGGCTTGCACAGGGGCAAATGTCACTGGATTGACACCAGACCGACATGGTGTGGTCACGGGCCAATTTCACACTGCGGGCCAGGGTAAGCGGGTTGCGGCTCATCAAGGGGCCACCCGGTGAGCCCGTCCTCACACAAGGAAACCTTGCACCATGAATGAACTGCCCGCGTTGACGCTACCCCCGACGGCTGAAGTTGCTACCCCGGGGGCCATCCCCGGAGCAGGCGGGTTGGCCGGGGCCAAGCGCCCGGTTCCGGAGCGTGGCGCCATTGAAGTGCGCTGGGCTCGCCATGAAGACGAGGTGCGACAGGCGCAAAAGCTGCGATTCGACGTGTTTGCAGGGGAAATGGGCGCTCGATTGACGACCCCCATCCCTGGTCATGACGTGGATCTTTTTGACGACTACTGCGAACACCTGCTTGTGCGCGATGCCGTGAGCCAGCAAGTCATTGGGACTTACCGGGTGCTCACACCGGCACAGGCCCGGCGCGTCGGCGGCACGTACAGCGACACGGAGTTTGACCTCACGCGCTTGCGTTCGCTGCGGCCGCGCATGGTGGAGCTGGGCCGCAGCTGTGTGCATCCTGAGCATCGCCATGGCGGCGTGATCATGGCGCTGTGGAGTGCACTGGCCGACTTCATGGTTCGCAACCAGCTCGACACCATGATCGGCTGCGCGAGCATCCCGATGTTGCACAACGGTGTTGTCAGTGGCAACGCTGCTGCCAGCATCTGGCATCAGGTGCGCAAAACGCACCTGGCACCCATCGAACACCATGTGCTGCCCCGTCTGCCACTGCCGATAGACCAGCTTGACGGATCCGTGCCGGTGGAGCCGCCGGCCCTGATCAAAGGCTACCTGCGCCTGGGCGCGCGGGTGCTGGGCGCTCCGGCCTGGGACCCCGATTTCAACACGGCCGACCTGCCCATGCTGATGCGGCTGGCTGATCTGCATCCGCGCTATCGTCGCCACTTTCTGGGTGCCTGATGCGAACCGCGTTCGACGCTCTGGGCCCCTGGATGGATCATTCCAGGGGCACCACAGACGGGGGCGAGGACGCAGCTGCCTTTGAACTCGGTCGGCAGCGATACCGGGCCGTATTCATCTCGGACCTGCACCTTGGCACTCCAGGGTGCCAGGCCAATGCTTTGCTGGACTTTCTCAGGCACCACCCGAGCGAGTACCTCTACCTGGTCGGGGACATCGTCGATGGCTGGCAGCTGCGCCGCAGGTGGTTTTGGCCACAAGCCCACAACGATGTGGTTCAAAAACTGCTGCGACGTGCGCGCAAGGGATGCCGGGTGGTTTTTGTACCCGGCAACCACGATGAGTTTGCGAGGGCCTTTGTGGGCCATTCCTTTGGGGGGATAGAGGTGCGGCAGGATGCAGTCCACACCACCGCCGATGGTCGCAACCTTTGGGTGACCCATGGAGATCATTTTGACGGTGTCATCCAGTGTGCAAAGTGGCTGGCGTACGTGGGGGACAACCTCTATGAGTTCACGCTCAAGCTCAACCGGCATCTCAATACCCTGCGTGCCCGCATCGGGTTGCCCTACTGGTCGCTGTCAGCGTACCTGAAGGGCAAGGTGAAGACGGCCCTCAACTATGTGACCGACTTTGAAGTAGCTGTGGCCGCCGAGGCGCGACGCAGAGGGCATGACGGCGTTGTATGCGGCCACATACACCGCGCAGAGATGCGAGACATCGCAGGGACGCTGTATTGCAACGACGGCGACTGGGTGGAAAGCCACACGGCGTTGGTCGAACATCTGGACGGCAGGCTAGAACTGCTGCAATGGCGAGGATCTGCCCGGGCCGAGGCCGCGCGTGCACTCACGGTCGAATCGCCATGAGAATCGCGCTGATTACCGATGCATGGCACCCGCAGGTCAATGGTGTCGTCACCACCCTCGTGGAGCTGGTGCAGGAGCTGGAGAATGCGGGCCATGACGTGCAGGTGCTGCACCCTGGCCTGTTTGACACTCGGCCGTGTCCTGGCTATTCCGGTATCGACCTGGCGGTGCGACCTTCAGCACGTGTCGCAAAAATGCTCACAGCGATGGAGCCGGACGCCATTCACCTGGCCACCGAAGGACCGCTCGGCTGGGCTGCGCGCCGCCACTGCCTGCGCAGGGGGCTGGCGTTTACTACCGCTTTCCATACAAGATTCCCTGAGATTCTGAACGCCGCCCTGCGCATGCCGCTTGGATGGGGATACGCGCTTTTCAGGCATTTCCATCGCCCGTCTTCCGGGGTCATGGTGCCCACCCGGGGTGTTCTGGAGATGCTGGAGCGGCGCGGATTTCGCAATCTTCGCCTGTGGAGCCATGGTGTCGACACACGCGCCTTTGCTTTCCACGGAGCTCCGACGCCGAATGCAATGACCGGTGCGCTGGCGCATCCCGTTTGCCTGTATGTCGGGCGGGTTTCCTACGAAAAAAACATCGAGGCTTTTCTGGAACTCGAGATGCCGGGGTCCAAGGTGGTGTGCGGCGTGGGGCCGCTGGAAGCGCGCCTAAAAGCGCGGTTCCCACAGGTACGCTGGCTGGGGATTCTGGACAGGGCCGAACTGGCGCAGGTGTATGCAGCGGCGGATGTATTTGTGTTTCCGAGCCGCTCCGAGACCTTCGGTCTGGTGATGCTTGAGGCCATGGCGTGCGGTACCCCTGTGGCGGCGTTTCCGGTGGACGGGCCTTTGCAGGTGCTGGGTGCAGACAGCGGCGCACCACCAAAGGGCGGGGCACTGGCCAGCGACCTGCTCACGGCGACGCAAGCTGCGCTGGCGATACCGCGGTCGCAAGCCAGGGCGCGCGCTCTGGATTTCACATGGGCACAGGCCGCACGGTTGTTCGAACAGTATCTGGTACCCGCACGACCACCCGTTGATGTCCCTGTGACAGTCACAAAGACTGTCACAACTTTGTCATCTGGGCGTTAAATACTGGGAGCCGTCCTGCACCAGCCCTGTTTGAGATCCATGTCGTCCTTGCATATTGATGGTTCTGCCAGCCCCGTTCCGTTGGAAGAGGGTGACGCGAGCGCCGTAGAGGCCCGGAGTTCAGGCGGGGCGCTGCAGTTTCTTGACAGGGATCACAGCATTCTGGCCTTCAATGAACGGGTGTTTGACTGGGCCGTTCGCGAGGATGTCCCCTTGCTCGAGCGGTTACGCTTCTTGTGCATCGTGTCGTCGAACCTCGACGAGTTTTTTGAAGTCCGCGCAGCACCCCACATTACTGCGGCACAAAAAGGTGAAACCAAAGGGGTGTATTCCACCGCTTCCTTCGAGGCGGTAGCTGCCAAGGTGCACAGCCTGGTTGCGCGGCAATACACGCTTTACAACGAATCGCTGGTGCCGGCGTTCGCTGCGCACGGAATCCGGATCGTGGGGTACGGGGAGCGCTCCGCTGCCCAGACCCGCTGGGTCCATGATTACTTTGTCAACGAGGTTCGGCCGCTGCTGATTCCGGTGGGGCTGGACCCGGCGCACCCGTTTCCCCAGGTAGCCAACAAGTCGCTCAACTTCATTGTGCGGTTGAAGGGCCACGATGCTTTTGGCCGCGAGAACGAGATTGCCATTGTCAAAGTGCCTCGCGCATTGCCGAGGCTCGTCCGCATGCCGGCGCGTGTGGCGCCGGGCGAGGCATTGTTCGTAAGCCTTTCAAGCATAGTCCGGGCGCATCTGGAAGACCTCTTCCCGGGGCGCGAGGTGACCGAGTTTTCGCAATTCCGCGTAACCCGCCATTCCGATCTTGCGCTGGACGAAGAAGATGTTCGCAATCTGCGCACCGCACTGCGGCAAGGCCTGCAGCACCGGCACTACGGGCAGGCAGTGCGGTTGGAGGTGTCCTCGGGGTGTTCACAGTTTCTTTCGGATTTTCTGCTGGCCCAGTTCGGACTGCCGTCCGCTGCGCTGTACCGCGTGCAGGGGCCGGTGAACCTGGTGCGCCTGACGCAGCTGGTGGATCTGGTGGATGCGCCCGAGCTGCTGTTTCCTCCGTGGAGTTCGGCATGGCCGCGGCAATTGCAGTCGGGCGTTTCCATCATGGAACAGCTGCGCAGGCGCGACGTGGTCATTCACCAGCCATTTGAGAGCTTCGACGGCTTGCTCGCTTTCCTGCGGGAAGCCGTCAACGATCCGGATGTGCTCGTGATCAAGCAGACCATCTACCGGACCGGTGCCGATTCAGAACTCATGGATCTGCTTTCCGAAGCCGTGCGTCGTGGCAAGGAGGTGATGGCGGTTGTTGAACTCAAGGCACGCTTTGATGAAGAAGCCAACATCAACTGGGCTGAAGCGCTGGAGTCGATCGGAGCCCAGGTGGTCTATGGCGTTGTAGGCCTCAAGACCCATGCCAAGATGCTGCTGGTGACGCGCCGCGAGGGGCGAAAGCTGCGGCGTTATGGGCACCTGTCGACCGGCAACTACAACGTGCGCACCGCAAGGCTCTATACCGACCTGAGCTACCTCACGGCGGATGCGGAAACCACTGCCGATATGGACGGCGTGTTCAATCACCTGGCAAGCCAGAACCGTCCACCCAAGCTGCGCAAACTGATGCTGGCCCCTTTTCACCTGCATCGGCGCATGCTGGAGAAGATTGAACAGGTCGGTCTGGCAGCGAGCCGGGGCGAGGACGCGCGGATCGTTGCCAAGATGAACGCCCTGACCGATGAGGGTCTCATGCGTGCCCTGGTGCTGGCCGGCCAGCGCGGTGCGCGTATTGACCTCATTGTGCGCGGCGCCTGCATGCTGCCAGCCAACGTTCCGGGCATGACCGACAACATCAGCGTGCGCTCGGTGATAGGCCGGTTTCTGGAACACACGCGGGTTTTCTATTTCCGCAGCGGCTCGGAGGAAGACCTTTATCTGTCCAGTGCGGACTGGATGAACCGCAACATGATGCGGCGTGTCGAACTGGCCTGGCCGGTGACCGACCGGTTGCTGCGGCAGCAGATTGTGGATGAGTGTCTGGTCGCGTATCTGCATGACGACCGGGATGCATGGACGCTCGGCGCGGACGGCTCTTACACACGCGCCCCCCGGCCGAAGGATGGGTTGGGTGCCCAGAATGCTCTCATGGTGCGATATGGGCCCCTGCCGTCTGCGGTCCATGGCAGCGAGGTTGTGGCGTGATGGATCTCATCCTGTGGCGGCACGCAGAGGCAGAGGATGTCGAGGACGGAAGCGAGGATCTTGCGCGTGCTTTGACACCAAGGGGTGAAAAGCAGGCCGCACGCATGGCTGCCTGGCTGGACAGACAGCTGCCGGAAGGGTTGCGTGTGCTTGCAAGCCCCTCCCGGCGTACCGAGCAGACCGCACGCGCCCTGGGGCGCAAATTCAAGATGCGCGCCGAGCTGTTGCCCGGGGGCTCGCCGCAGGACCTTCTCGAACTTGCGCAGTGGCCGCGCGCCAAAGGGGCCGTGCTGGTTGTGGGACACCAGCCAATGCTGGGTCAAACGATTGCTCAGCTAATGGGGTTGCAGGCGTCTGACTGCGCCGTGCGCAAGGGGGCTGTCTGGTGGCTGAGGCAAAGGCAACGCCTGGATCAAAGCCAGACCGTGCTTGTGACAGTCCAGTCGCCAGAGCTGCTGTGACGCCTGTTGCTGGCAAAAGCCGGTTCAGCCACGGCAGGATTACTTGCGGGACGCTTTTGTCCTGCTCTTCGCCGCAGCCGCCGGAGCAGCGCTGACTGCTACCGCCTTGGGGCGCCCCGTCTTGATGGAGGGCACTGCCTGGACCGCACTGCGCAGCGCGGCATCGGACATTGCGGCAAGTACCTTGAGACCTGCGCGCAACAGTTCGCTTTTCTTCACCGGATGTGCGAGCGCCGCCGAGCGCTGCTTCAGCGTTTCAACTACTGCGTATTCGTCTTTGGGGATGGTGAAACTGTCGCGCACCAGCTTCGGTTTCTTGAACTTGCTATCTCGGGTTTCTTCTGGCTCACGCGGTTTGGCCGTGGGGGCCGGGGGCTTGGCCGCGGCGGGCTTTGGGCTGGTTTTCGCAACTGTCCGCGGTTTGGAGTCTGCTTTGCTGGGCCGCTTGCCGGAATCTGCGGGTGCTGCTTTGGCAGCCTTCGCTGCTGCAGCGACATCGGAAAGCGGCGAGTTGCCTGCAGACGGGGTGGTGGTGGGTGTCATGGCGTGAAGGGTGATGAATAAACGGTGTAAACAGTTTATATAGTTTATTGTTTTACTTCAAGGAAGATCAACCACCAGCTCCCAGGGAGTCTTTTGCCAGGCTTGCACTTCTTCGTGGAGGAGGTGGGCCGACTGTGGGAATGCTGCGGACCATCCGGGGCGGGCGGCAAGTAGGAACCGGTTGCGATCGGTGCGCAGAGACAGTCCCGCCGTGTCCGGATCCCGGCGGGCGTGGCACAGGGCCACGGCGATCCGCATGCAAACCAGTTGCAGCGCGAAAATGGAGTCCTGCAGGTCAGCGTCAATTTTTCGCACTTTGCCACGTTGTCCCTGCACCAGCACCCCCAGGCGATGAAGTTCGGGAACGGCAAAGCCCGCTGCATCCGTGTTGTCGAGGATGTAGGCGCCATGGCGGTGGTAGTCGCTGTGGGAGATGCGGCAGCCGATTTCATGAAGCCTTGCCGCCCATTCCAGCTTTCGCGCAGCGCGCTCGCAGCCTGCCGGCGCTGCCTGGGAGAAAAGGGCGCAAGCCGTGTGTGCGACCCGCTCGGCGTGTTCCATATCGACCGCAAACCGGTGCATGAGGCCGTTGACGGTAGCCGTTCGCAGGTCGGTTCCAGGTTGTTCACGATCGAGCAGGTCGTAGAGGGCGCCCTGGCGAAGGGCACCTTGAGCCACATGCATTTGCTGGATATCGAGCAGATCAAACACGGCGCGCAACACGCTGATGCCGCCGCCGATCACTGGCCGCCTTTCTTCCTTGAGCCCTTCCAGACGCACGCGATCCGCAGTTTGGGCGCGCAGCAGGCGATCTTGCAGCCACTGCAGCCCTTCACGGGTGATGACGCCGGGCGCTCCGCCTGCCGCTTGCAAAATGTCACCAACAGCTCCTGCAGTGCCGGAGGAACCATAGGCGATTTCCCAGGCGTCCCGGCGGAAGGTCCCCAGTGCTTCATCCAGTACCGCCTTTGCGGCGATTTCTGCCGTGGCAAACGCCTGCGGAGTGAACTCACCCCTGGCAAAGTAGCGCTGCGACCATGCGACGCTGCCCACCCGGTACGACGCCACTGCGTGGGGCGTGAATTGGTGACCCAGGATGAGCTCGGTAGAACGTCCGCCGATGTCTACCACCAGCCTGCGCTCGTCGGACTGGGGAAGCAGTCGTGCGACTCCCTGGTAAATCAGCCGAGCCTCTTCGGGGCCGGAAACCACGTCAATGGGGTAGCCCAGAACTTCGCTGCCACGTGACAGGAACTCCTCCCGGTTGCGCGCTTCACGCAGAGTCTGGGTGGCCACTGCGCGCACCTGTGCGCGGGGAAAGCCTGCCAGACGTTCGCCAAACCGGGCCAGGCACGCCCAGCCGCGCTCCATGGCTTCCTTGCTCAGATTGCGCTCTTCATCCAGTCCACTGCCTTGGCGAACGGTCTCCTTGAGGTATTCAACCCGCTGGATGTGTCCGAATTCATAGCGCCCGATTTCCAGGCGAAAACTGTTGGAGCCGAGGTCGACTGCGGCGAGACGGGTGCCGTTGTGCATGTGTCAGGGGGTGATAGCTTGTGGGGCATGGTAACGCGGTCGAGGGTGCTGCGCCCCGGCGCACACGGCTGCACCGCGTGCAGGCCACCAACTTCCTGAAATCCTGTGAGTTTCCGAAGCTTTCATGACAGTGCAGTGACGGTGTCACCGGGGTGCAGGCCGCCAGTTTTGGTGCAGTTGCCCAGAAATGTGGTTGTCACTGAATTGTCATTTTGGGTCTCTACAGTTCCCCCTGTTCCTGTTAACCCTAGCCGAAAGGTATCGAATGAAACGCACATTTCTCAAAACCGTCGCTGTAACGCTGGCCACGATGGCGGTCGGTAGCGCTGCCTTTGCGGCAGACATCACGGGCGCTGGCGCCACCTTCCCCTTCCCGATGTATGCCAAGTGGGCGGAAGCGTACAAGAAGGAAACCGGCACCGGCCTGAATTACCAGTCCATTGGCTCTTCGGGCGGCATTCGCCAGATCCGTGCCAAGACTGTGGCTTTCGGCGCCTCCGATGCTCCTGTTTCCGGTGCGGATCTGGACAAGGATGGCATGGTGCAGTTTCCCGCCATCATCGGCGGTACGGTGCCTGTGATCAACGTCGAGGGTTTCAAACCCGGCGAACTGCGTGTAACCGGCCCTGTGCTGGCCGAAATGTTCATGGGGAAGATCAGCAAATGGAATGATCCCAAGCTCGCGGCTTTGAACCCCGGCAAGACACTGCCCGACCAGAACATCACCGTGGTGCACCGCGCAGACGGCTCGGGCACCACCTTCAACTGGACGGACTATCTGTCCGCCGTGAGCAAGGAATGGGCGGACACCGTGGGCAAGGGTGCTGCCGTGAAGTGGCCTGCCGCCTCCTCGGTGGGTGGCAAGGGTAACGAAGGTGTGGCCGCCAACGTGACGCGGGTGAAGGGCGCCATCGGGTATGTCGAGTACGCCTACGTCAAGAAGAACAACATGAACTTCCTGCAGCTGCAAAACGCAGACGGCAAGTATGTCAGCCCTGACGACAAGTCTTTCGCAGCCGCAGCAGCGGGTGCCGACTGGTTCAGCGTTCCTGGCATGGGCATCTCGATGGTCAACGCCAAGGGCGCAGAGAGCTGGCCTGTGAGCACGGCTTCGTTCATCCTCATGTACAAGGACCCTGCGGACAAGGCCCAGTCGGCCGAAGTGCTGAAGTTCTTTGACTGGGCATTCAAGAACGGCAAGGCCATGGCCGCCGAGCTCGACTATGTGCCGCTGCCTGACACCCTGACCGCCGAGATCCGCTCCAAAGTCTGGTCGCAGATCAAGAAGTAAGCAGTCTGCCCCAGAATACCCCCCATCGGCCGGCTGGTCTGGCCGATGGGTGCTGGTTTGTGGGGGTCTCCAGAAGCCAGATGGGAGTCAACATGAGCGTGGGAACCACCATGAGTTCGCAAACCGGGTCCGTCAAGAAGACAGACGCCCCTACCGAGTCGATGGTATCGATTGCAAGGCGGCAGCGCCTGCAGGACATCTTTTTTCATCGGCTCACCCAAAGTCTCTCGCTGTTGGTCCTGGCGGCGCTTCTGGGAATCATCGTCTCGCTTTTCATCTACGCCTGGCCGACCTTCCACAAGTTCGGTGTCCAGTTCATCTGGCGCGTTGAATGGGACATCATCAATGAAGAATTCGGTGCCGCGATTGCCATCGTCGGCACCTTGGCCAGTGCCGGCATTGCGCTGCTGATTGCGGTGCCGCTGGCATTTGGCATTGCCCTGTTTCTGACAGAAACCTGCCCGGTCTGGTTGCGTCGGCCCCTGGGTACGGCGGTGGAGCTGCTGGCGGCCGTCCCTTCGATCATCTACGGCATGTTTGGCCTTTTTGTGTTCGCGCCGCTGTTTGCCGACTATTTCCAGATGCCTGTGCAGAAGCTGCTGGGCTCGATGCCGCTGGTGGGTTTTATGTTTGGCGGCAGCACGAACGGGTTCGGCATCCTCGCGGCGGGCGTGGTGCTCGCATTCATGGTGCTGCCGTTTGTGGCGGCTGTGATGCGGGACGTATTTGAAATCGTCCCGCCCATCCTGCGCGAGTCGGCCTACGGGCTGGGCTGCACGACCTGGGAGGTGGTGCGCCGCGTGGTGCTGCCCTACACGCAAAAAGGCGTGATCGGCGGAATCATGCTGGGCCTGGGCCGCGCCCTGGGCGAGACCATGGCTGTGACCTTTGTGATCGGCAACGCCAACCGCATGCCGACATCGCTTTTCTCGCCCGGAACCTCGATCGCCTCGACGCTGGCCAACGAGTTTGGCGAAGCCGCCGACTTCCACCTCTCCACGCTGTTCGCGTTGGGCTTCCTGCTGTTCGTGATCACCTTCGTGGTGCTGTCAGCGGCCAAGATCTTGATGCTGCGTGCTGAAAAGGCCAAGGGCCTGTAAGCCCGTGCGGCCGACCATGAACCTCTTTTGAGACCAGCTCCATGGAATTCAACCAAGAACTCTACAAAAAACGCCAGCGCTCCAACGCCATTGGCCTCACCCTCTCCCTGGGGGCGATGGTGCTGGGCCTGTTCGTGCTGCTCTGGATCCTGAGCGTTTTGCTGTCCAACGGCTTTGCCGCTCTGGACTGGAACATGTTCACCCAGTCCACGCCCGCACCAGGCTCCGAAGGCGGTGGCCTGGCCAACGCCATTGTGGGCAGCCTGATGATGGTGGGCTTTACCGTGCTGGTGTCTACACCGATCGGTGTGCTGGCCGGCGTGTACCTGGCGGAATACGGTGACCAGAGCAAGACGGCCGAGCTCACCCGCTTCGTGACCGACATCATGCTGTCAGCGCCTTCCATCGTGCTGGGCCTGTTTGTCTATGCCATTGCGGTGGCTACGGTAGGCAATTTTTCGGGCTGGGCCGGTAGCCTGGCCCTGTCGCTGATTGCCGTGCCGGTGGTGGTGCGTACCACCGAGAACATGCTGCGCCTGGTGCCCGGCAGCCTGCGTGAAGCTGCCTTTGCCTTGGGCGCGCCGCGCTGGAAGGTGTCCACCATGGTCACGCTGCGGGCTGCGCGCAGTGGCGTGATGACCGGCCTGCTGCTGGCCGTGGCCCGCATCAGTGGCGAGACGGCGCCGCTGTTGTTCACGGCGCTCAACAACCAGTTCTTCAGCACCAACATGAACGCCCCCATGGCCAACCTGCCGGTGGTGATCTTCCAGTTTGCGCTGAGCCCCTACGAAAACTGGGTGCGCCTGGCCTGGGGCGGGGCGTTGCTCATCACGTTGTCGGTGCTGGTGCTCAACATCGTTGCGCGGGTGTTCCTGCGTGAAAAGAGCCGCGCCTGAGTGGGCGGCCCACCCAGCAGACACACCCAGACAGCCTCCATTTTCAGGATTTGACAATGAACGCCACCGCTACCCTCACCCCCAGCAAGAACGCGCTGGAACTGCGCAACCTGAGCTTTTTCTACGGCAAGTTTCAGGGCCTGCGCAACGTGAGCCTCAACATTGCCGAGCACAAGGTCACCGCTTTCATCGGGCCCTCGGGCTGCGGCAAGTCCACGCTGCTGCGCACGCTCAACCGCATGTACAGCCTGTACCCCGGCCAGCGTGCAGAAGGCACCATCAACTTCTACGGCCAGGACATTCTGGACCCCAAGCAGGACATCAACCTGCTGCGCGCGCGCATCGGCATGGTGTTCCAGAAGCCCACGCCGTTTCCCATGTCCATCTACGACAACATTGCCTTCGGCGTGAAGCTCTACGAGAGCCTGAGCAAAAGCGAAATGGACGACCGCGTGGAGTGGGCGCTGTCCAAGGCCGCCTTGTGGAATGAAGTGAAGGACAAGCTGCACCAGAGTGGCCTGTCGCTGTCGGGCGGCCAGCAGCAGCGCCTGTGCATCGCGCGCAGCGTGGCCGTCAAGCCTTCGGTGCTGCTGCTGGACGAGCCCACCTCGGCGCTGGACCCGCTGTCCACTGCCAAGATCGAAGAGCTGATCGACGAGCTCAAGCACGACTACACCATCGCCATCGTGACGCACAACATGCAGCAGGCCGCGCGCTGCAGCGACTACACGGCCTACATGTACCTGGGCGAAATGATCGAGTTCGGCGCCACCGAGCAGATCTTCTTCAAGCCCGAGCGCAAGGAAACCGAGGACTACATCACAGGCCGTTTCGGCTGATGGATGTTTGCTACTATATTTATAGCTACTGGCGCTTGATGGATAAGCGCTGGAGCCATATTTGATTCATAACCGTGAGGTTGTACACCCAATGCCAGACAAACACCTTTCCTCCCAGTTCGACAGCGAACTCAACAGTGTCTCCGCCCGTGTCATGGAGATGGGCGGCCTCGTGGAGTCGCAGATCCGCCAGGCGGTTTATGCGCTGTCGCAGTTCAGCCTGGAGGCGGTGGAAACCGTCGCTTCGATGGAAACCCGCATCAATGCGATGGAAATCGAGATCGACCAGGAGCTGTCTTCCATCATCGCCCGCCGCCAGCCCACAGCGCGCGACCTGCGCCTGCTGCTGGCCTTCTCCAAGGCCACGGCCAATCTGGAGCGCATGGGTGATGAGGCCAACAAGATGGCCCGCATGGTGCGCTCCATCATAGAAGGCGGGGCACCGCGCTCGCTGCCCTCGAGCGACCTGCGCACGGCAGCCGATCTGGCCTCTGGCCAGCTGCGCAAGACGCTGGATGCGTTTGCGCGCCTGGACGTCAAGGCGGCGGTGGCCATCCTGAAAGAGGATGACCTCATCGACAAGGAGTTCGACGGCTTCGTGCGCAAGCTCATCACCTACATGATGGAAGACCCGCGCACCATCTCGCCCAGCCTGGACCTGCTGTTCCTGGCCAAGGCCATCGAGCGCATCGGAGACCATTCCAAGAACGTGGCCGAGCTGATCATCTATCTGGTCAAGGGCAAGGATGTGCGCCACACTGCCCTCGACGAGATCGAGTCGGCCGTCTTGTAAGAAAGGGCGTTGGCACCGTTATGAGAAAACTCCCACGCGTCCTCATCGTCGAGGATGAACCTGCCATTGCCGAGCTGATTGCGGTCAATCTCCGGCACAACGGATTCCAGCCCTTCTGGGCGGAAGACGGTGACTCTGCCCAGCGCGAGCTCGATGCCGTGCTGCCGGATGTCATCCTGCTCGACTGGATGCTGCCGGGGCAAAGCGGCCTGTCGCTGGCGCGCAAGTGGCGTGCTGACAGCCGTACCAAGCCGATCCCGATCCTGATGCTCACGGCGCGGGGCGACGAGCCCGACAAGATCGCCGGGCTGGATGCGGGCGCAGACGACTACATCACCAAGCCTTTCTCCACGCAGGAGCTGCTGGCCCGCATCCGCGCCGTGCTGCGCCGCCGGGCGCCCGAGCAGGTCAGCGACAGCGTCACCATTGGCGAGCTGGTGCTTGATGCCGGCACCTACCGCGTGACGTTCCAGGGGCAGCCGCTCAAGGTGGGCCCCACCGAGTTCAAACTGCTGCACTTCCTCATGAAGCATGCCGAGCGTGTGCACAGCCGTTCCCAGCTGCTCGACAAGGTCTGGGGTGACCACGTGTTCATCGAGGAGCGCACCGTGGACGTGCACGTCAAGCGGCTGCGTGAGGCCCTGGGCAGCGCCTCTGTGATGGTGGAAACCGTGCGGGGCGCAGGCTACCGGCTTACCGCCCAGCCCCAGGTTCAGTTGCAGGCCTGAGCGTGCAGGGTTCTGGCAACGGGGTAAATCTGTTTTGAGGGCGCGGGCCGGATGTCCTGGATGGGGCGCACAAGGGTGCGCCCCTGCTTTTATGAGAAGGCGTTGCTGACGGCATGCTGTGGCGTATTTCGTATTTCCTGCTCTGGCAGATAGCCGGTGGAGGGCTGGGTTGGTGGTGGCAGGGTGGTCCCTGGGGCGCGGCTCTGGGCGCCGCCCTGGCGGCGTGGGCGTGGTTTGTCTGGGATCTGCTGCGCGGCGCACGTGTGCTGCGCTGGCTGCGCGCGGGCGACCTGACTGAAGTCCCGGCCATGCGTGGCATCTGGGGCGAGGCGGCAGACCGCGCACGGCGCCTGCTGCGCAGGCAGGAAGCACAGATTCGCGACAGCCAGGACCGCCTGCAGGAAATCCTGGCCGCGCTGCAGGCCACGCCCAATGGCGTGGTGCTGCTCGATGGGCAGGGCCGCATCGAATGGTGCAACCAGATCGCCGCGAGCCAGTTCGGGTTTGATGCGCAGCGCGATGTGATGCAGTCGATTGGCAACCTGGTGCGCGACCCCGAGTTCACGGCCTACTATGCCGCCCAGGACTTCTCCCACGACGTGGTGCTGGAGGGGCGCTTCAGCACGCCGTCGCGACCGGTGCGCATCTCGGTCCACCTGCACCCTTATGGCGATGGGCGCACCTTGCTGCTGTCACGCGATGTCACGGCACTGGAGCAGGCCGAGGCCATGCGGCGCGATTTTGTGGCCAATGTGTCCCACGAGATCCGCACGCCCCTGACGGTGCTGACCGGTTTTGTGGAAACGCTGCAAACCCTGCCCCTGAGTGCCGACGAACGTTCCCGCTACCTGGGCATGATGGCCCAGCAGGCGCTGCGCATGCAAAGTGTGGTGCAGGACCTGTTGACGCTGTCGCGCCTGGAGGGCAGCCCGCCGCCCGGCATGGCCGAGTGGACGCCAGTGCAGGCGCTGCTGCAGCGCTGCGAGGAGGAGGGCCGCGCGTTGTCCGCGCTGGTGACCCAGACCCAGCAGCGCCCCCATGCCATGGTGTTCCCGTCGACGGACGCCTTGCATGCCGAGGGGGACATTGCTGGTGTGCCCGCCGAATTGCAGAGCGCCCTGTCGAACCTCATCAACAACGCCGTGCGCTATACCCCTGCGGGCGGGATGATCACGGTGGCGTGGACCCGCAAGGAAGATGGCAGCGCGGTCTTTTCCGTACAGGACACGGGGCCGGGCATTGCGCCCGAACACCTGCCACGGTTGACAGAGCGCTTCTACCGGGTCGACCGCAGCCGTTCGCGCGAGACCGGGGGCACGGGCCTCGGGCTTGCCATCGTCAAGCATGTGGTGCAGCGCCACGGCGCCACGCTGGACATCACCAGCACCTTGGGCAAGGGCTCGGTGTTCTCGGTCACCTTCCCGGCCAACCGTTTGCGTGGCTTTGCCCTGCCGGGCTGATGGCACGCCACAGCATCGCCAGGAACAGCGCTGCCGTGACCCACAGCGCCGCAGCGCTTGCTGCCCAGAAGGGGGTGGGCGATGGTGCTGCGGCCCAGGGGCCCAGTCCTTCGTAGGCCAGCAGGTAGCCGCCCCCCAGGCCCGCACCCCACAGCAACACACAGTACACCACCAGTGGCGCCACGGTGATGCGGTAGCAGCGCAGCACAAATACACACAGCGTCTGCAGTGCATCGGCTGCGTGATAGGCCGCCACCCACACCAGGACCCCGCCCGTCAGGGCCACCACCGCGGGGTTGGCAGAGTAGATGCTGCCGATGTGATTTTTTGCTATTAATAAAATAGCTGCCAGCGCAATACCCATAAGCGCTGCGAGCCTGAAACCTATAAAAACCACCCTGCGGGCCTGTGCCGGATTGCCCGCACCCAGCCAGTAGCTGACGCGGGCGCTGGTGGCAATGGCCAGTGACAGCGGCACCATGTACAGCACCGCCGCCACGTTGGCGGCGATCTGGTGGGCCGCCGCCGAGGTGGTGCCCTGGCGCGCGATGAACAGCGCCATCAGCGTGAACGAGGTCACTTCCACCATCACCGCCAGCCCGGCCGGAATGCCCAGGCGGGCAAATCCCGCAATCGTGGGCCAGTGCGGGGGCTCCATGCGGCGCCATATGCGCAGGGGCTCATAGATGTCTTGCGTGCGCAGCAGCCAGAAGGCCAGCGCAAGCATGCTGCAGTTGACCACGAGGGTCGCCCAGGCGCAGCCGACCACGCCCTGCGCGGGCAGGCCTGCGCCACCAAAGGTGAACCAGACCGAGAGCGGCAGCTTGATGAACAGTGAGCCCACCTGCAGCCAGGTGACGAGCTGGGGCCTGCCCAGCGCCTGGTTCAGGGTGCTGTAGATGCGAAAGAGCAGGGCCGGTGGCAGCGCCAGGGCGAGCACGGCGAGGTAATTTTCCACCTCTGTGCGCAGGGCTGGCGGTACCTCGGTCCAGCGCAACAGGGGCCCCGGGGACAACAGGATGGCCATGCCCACCAGCGAGGCTGCTGCGCACAGATACAGCGACTGCCGCAGCGACCGTCCCACGCCATCGGTCTGCCGGGCACCGCGCAGCTCGGCCCACACGGGCAGCAGCGCCTGCAAAACGCCAATCAGCGCCACATACACGCTGATGAAAATCGCGCTGCCCACCGACAAAGCGGCAAGCGAGGCCTCTCCGTGGCGCCCGGCGACGATGGTGTCCGTCACGCCAAACGCCATTACCGCCAGCTGCCCCGCCAGCACCGTGATGGCGTGGCGCGAAATGGTCGACAGCTCTGACATTACGCCGATGTCATGCGGGCATCAGCGTGCAGATGCCACACGGCGGAACACCAGAAGATGCTCGTTCTTGTCGGTCGGTCGGGCGATCTTGGCGCGGGCCTCCCAATGCGCTGCATTCACCATGCGCTCTGAAGCAGGCCAGGAGGCGATATCGGCCACCAGCCAGTCACACTCGTCCTGCAGGCCCGCGCGCTGCAGGACGAGGTCGCCATGGTATTGCAACGCTGCCACCTGCGAGCGGCTCAGTCCCACGGTCTGCACACACCCTGGCGATGTGCCCAGCGCCGCCGTCACGCCGCTGATCTGGGCGCGGTAACTGCGGGCGTAATCCAGCAGCGGGAGCCAAAGGGTCATCAGCAGCAGCCAGCCCAGCGCAGCGCCGCTGGCGGGCAGCACCAGGCTCTTCCAGATGGGCGCCCGGTTGCGTGACGCGCGCCACCACACCAGAGTGAACCAGCCCACCGTAGCGGCCAGGGCCACCACCAGGGCCAGGGCCGAAAACTGCGGCACAAAACCCGGGGCCAGCTTGGCCACATTGGCCGCAGGCTTGGCGGGCACGCCGGTCTGCATGGCAATCCAGATCACCCAGATCGCCAGCGCAGAAATGGTGAAGAACAGCAGCGTGAACCAGTCGATCAGCGCCCCCACGCTGCGCTTCAGGGTGGGCAGCGCAAACGCTGCCAGTGCCGCCAACGCCGGCAAGCCCAGCAGCAAGGCCCTGTCTGCCGGGCGCGTGGTGAGGGTGGCTGCGATGGACACCGCCGAGAACCACAGCGGGAGCAGCAGGTGACGGTGCCCCTGGGCGCTGATGATCTGCTTGCGCCAGCGCCAGAGCGTCCACAGCGCCAGGGGCCAGGCCGGCCATCCAAACCACAGCAGAAGCCGCGCCAGGCTCTGCCATTCCTTGCCGCCGGAGCCGGAATCGACAATTCGCCACCCCCAAAGATCCAGCCCCCATGCGATCAGGGCGGCCACAAAGGTCACCGAAGCCACGGCCAGTGCCCAGCGCCAGCGATGGTCGGTGTCACTGCCGGGCGCCCACACCACCACCGCCATACTGCCCAAGCCCAGCAGCGCCGCCAGCGCCGGCCCCCCCGCCAATGTCAGACCGACCATCCCCGTGACCAGCGCGAGGGCGGGCGCAACGGTGCGGTGGGGCATGGCCGCCACAGAGAAGAACACCATTGCTGTGCAGCTCAGCTGCACCACATAACCCGTGGTTTCATGCGATAGCTGCGCGAGGCCCAGGCAGGCAATCAGCGCCAGCAAGCCTCCGTCAGCAATAGCGCGGGCATAGTCGGCGGGAGTGGCTTCACCCCCGAACGCGAAAGCCACAGGCTGGGCGCCAGGGCTGCGAGCGAGGTAGTAAACGCCATACCAGGTGGCCGCAAGGGTGATGACCAGCAGGAACGCAAACGGCAGGCGAACGGCCATGTCGGCGGTAACCCATGTGGGCGCCAGCTGGAGGGCCCAAGCGCCCAGCCAGTACGGCAAAAGCCCTTCGGTGTCGGGGGGCATGCCGCCGAGCAGCGGGTTCAGCCAGGGAGTGCGGCCCTGGGCCAGCTCCAGCATGTATCCGAACGCCGTGACATCCGCACTCTTCCAGGGGTCACGCCCCACAAAGCCGGGAACGACGTAGGCAATGCACAGCAGAATCAACGCCCAGCGCGGCAGGGGGCTGACAGCGTTCTGGGTAACGATGGCGGGAGTGGGTAGATTCACGCGTCAGGCGGTGGCACAAGCGAAGCCACCGAGAATAAGGGCAAAACCAAACAAAAAGGCAGCCCGGTTGCCCGGGCTGCCTTTATGGCGGGGACGCAAGCGCGAATTACTTCGCGGCGGTCTTGCCGAAACGGTTGCGGAAGCGCTCGACGCGGCCACCCATGTTGTCCACCGACTTTTGCGTGCCGGTGTAGAAGGGGTGCGATTCAGAGGAGGTGTCCAGCTTGAACAGCGGGTATTCCTTGCCTTCGAAGGTTTCCATTTCCTTCGTGTTCACGCACGAGCGGGTCACGAACTTGAAGCCGTTGGACAGGTCCGAGAACAGGACTTCGCGGTAGTTGGGGTGAATGCCTTCTTTCATGATCAATCCTTGTCAAGTGCGGGAGCCGCGCTGAACCCGGAGCAACCTTTGCGCCGTGGAGCATCCAACGTACTTTCCGCAGAAAAAGCCCTCTATTATTGCACAGGCGGTTTGATGGCATTTTCGCGACGGCCCGTAACGGCTGAAACTGGCAAGGCCTTGGCCAGAACCGCCGCGCAAGGGCCGCCCCGCCGCGCTGGCGGTGTCCCCCTTCCCGAATTGCGTAGCAATTCGAGAGAAGGGGGAAGGCGCGAAAGCGCCTCAGGGGGTTGTCACCCTCCGCGTCGCATCATGTCGAAGAAGTCCACATTGGTCTTGGTGGCCTTCATGTTCTTGATCATGAGCTCCATCGATTCGATTTCGTCCATGTTGTACATGAACTGGCGCAGGATGCGGGTCTTTTGCAGGATCTCGGGCGCCAGCAGCAGTTCCTCGCGGCGCGTGCCGCTCTTGTTGAGTTCGATGGCGGGGAACACGCGCTTTTCATACAGGCGGCGGTTCAGGTGGATTTCGCAGTTGCCCGTGCCCTTGAATTCTTCAAAGATCACTTCGTCCATGCGACTGCCGGTATCGACCAGTGCCGTGGCGATGATGGTGAGCGAGCCGCCTTCCTCGACCTTGCGTGCGGCGCCAAAGAAGCGCTTGGGGCGCTGCAGTGCGGCGGCGTCCACACCGCCTGACAGCACCTTGCCACTGGAGGGCACGACGTTGTTGTAGGCGCGGGCCAGGCGGGTGATGGAGTCCAGCAGGATCACCACGTCCTTCTTCAGTTCGACCAGGCGCTTGGCGCGTTCGATCACCATCTCGGCCACGTGCACGTGGCGGGCGGCGGGCTCGTCGAAGGTCGAGGCAATGATTTCGCCCTTGACGGTGCGCTGCATTTCGGTCACTTCTTCAGGGCGTTCGTCCACCAGCAGCACCATCAGGTGCACGTCGGGGTTGTTGGCCGTGATGGCGTGGGCGATGTGCTGCATCATCACCGTCTTGCCGCTCTTGGGCGGGGCAACGATCAGCGCACGCTGGCCGCGGCCGATGGGCGCGATGATGTCGATGATGCGGCCGGTGATGTTCTCTTCGCTCTTGATGTCGCGCTCCAGCCGCATGTGCTCCTTGGGGAACAGCGGCGTGAGGTTTTCGAACATCACCTTGTGCTTGTTCTGCTCGGGCGGGCCGTCGTTGACCTTGTCGAGCTTGGTGAGGGCAAAGTAGCGCTCGCCATCCTTGGGCGTGCGCACTTCGCCTTCAATCATGTCACCCGTGTGCAGATTGAACCGGCGCACCTGGCTGGGCGAGATGTAGATGTCGTCCGTGCTGGCCGTGAAGCTGGTGTCGGGGCTGCGCAGAAAGCCGAATCCGTCGGGCAGGATTTCCAGAACCCCATCGGCAAATACCTGCTCGCCCGCCTTGGCGCGCTTCTTGATGATGGCAAACATCAGCTCCTGCTTGCGCATCCGGCCGGTGTTCTCGATTTCGAGTTCTTCGGCCTGCTTCAGGACTTCAGACACGTGCAGTGCCTTGAGTTCGTTTAAGTGCATGGAATGACTCCTTGGCGGAGCGGGTATGAATCTGGGGGAGGAGGGCTGGTGCCGGATGGACTGCTGTTTGCAGATCCGGCGCGCCGGGGATCTCGGTCCGGCTGCCAATGCGTGCAGGCCGGTGATCTGAAGGAATTATGACAGGAAAAAAAGCGGGAGATTCACGGGATCCGAATTCGGTCTGTGTCTGGCGCTGCAATAGGTGTCGTGAAAACAGACAACCCCGCGTGCATGGGGGCAGGCGCGGGGTTGTGGGTGCGGATCAGGCGAGTTGTTGATCAATGAAGGCGGTCAGTTGCGCCTTGCTCATGGCGCCGACCTTGGTGGCGGCCAGCTGGCCGTCCTTGAACAGCATCAGTGTGGGAATGCCGCGAATGCCGAACTTGGCGGGGATCTCGCGGTTTTCGTCCACATTCATCTTGGCGATCTGCAGCTTGCCCTGGTAGGTGCCTGCCACTTCGTCCAGGATGGGGGCAATCATTTTGCAGGGGCCGCACCATTCGGCCCAGTAGTCCACCAGCACGGCGGAGCCGGGTTGCAGCACGTCGGCTTCAAAGCTGGCGTCAGAGACATGTTTGATGAGTTCGCTGGCCATGGCGGATTCCTTGATTTTGAGCGGGTTGTGACCGGTGTACGTTTAAAGTCTGGGCATTGTGACAGAAACCAATCCCACGTTCACCGGTGTGGCCGGGCCTTGCGACGCTATGACAGTCATAGCGAAAAGCGATCAAACCAGTGGGTTTGCTGTCGCCAGCACCGCCTTGTGGCAACGTGCTCTGGCCCTGGTGGCCGCACATGCCCAGGCCCATGGCGCCCATTTGGCGCGCACAGTGGTGTTGGTGCCCTACGCCCAGCTCATGCCCTGGGCCCAGCGCCACTGGGCGCTGCAGTTTCCGCAAGGCTTTGCGCCGCGCTTTGAAACCACCCGCAACTGGGCCCGCCAGTTGCAGGTGTTTGAGCCTTCGGCCGACGACTTTGCGGGCGACGTGGCGCGCGACACCCTCACGGCGCGCGCCTTGCTCGATCGTGTGGGGCAGGGCGCCCAGCGCGAGATGCTGGCCACGCCCCTGCAAGAAGCCGCCGCCCAACTGGCCCCCGCCGTGGCCGCTGTGCCCCCGGCGCAGCGCGCGGCCTGGGGCGACGAGGCCCGTAAACTGCTGGCCACCGCCGATGAAGGCAGCAGTCTGCATTACGAGGCCCTGGTGGCGCGCCTGGCGCTGGAATGGGTGCTGGCCTCACGCCACGCCACCGATGTGCTGTTCGAGCCCGGTGTGCGCGCGGCGGTGGATGCGCTGGTGGTGCTCGAAGGCTTTCAGTCCGACGCGCTGCCCCAGGCCCTGCTGGCCCATTGGTGCGAGCAGGGGGCTTGTGTTGCGCTGCCAGCATTGGTCGATGAAGCTCCCGCGCCGCCAAAACGCTCTCTGCATGCCGCCACCGATGCCGAAGACGAAGCCCACCGCGCCGCTGCCTGCGTGCTGGCCCACGTGCGAGATGGCCGGGTGCCCGTCGCGCTGGCCGCCACCGACCGCGCACTGATCCGCCGCGTGCTCGCTCACCTGGACAGCAGCGGCGTGCTGGTGCGCGATGAAAGTGGCTGGATACTCTCGACCACACGCGCCGCTTCGCGGGTCATGGCCGCGCTGCAGGCTGCGGCGTGGAACGCCTCTTCCAACGCGGTGCTGGACTGGATCAAACACACCCCTGCGCTGATGCCGGGCGATGTGAATCGGCTGGAGCAATGGCTGCGCAAGGGCGTGGTGCAGCACTGGACCGCTGCTGCCGCCCGCGACCTGAGCGCCCAGCCCCACCTGGCCCGCGCAGTGGCCACGGTGGAGGCCTGGCGTGACACCCTGCGCACTGCGCGCCCGCTGGCGCAGTGGCTGCCCGCCCTGCGCGCCGTGCTGGAGCAGGCGGGCCAGTGGCAAGGACTCTCGGCCGACCCGGCCGGCATGCGTGTGCTGGCTGCCCTGCGCCTGCAAGACGGCCAGCAGGCCGAGCTGGACGCCTGGGGCGACAGCGCGGGCCGGCGCATGACACTGGCCGAATTCACCCGCTGGGCCAAGGACGTGCTCGAAGCCGGGCGCTACGTGGCCACCCAGGCCGCCGATGCGCCCGTGGTGGTGGTGCCCCTGCCGCAACTGCTGGCTCGCCCCTTTGCCGCCGCCGTGCTGCCGGGCTGCGATGAAAAGCGTCTGCAAGCCGCACCTGAACCATCAGGCGACTGGTCGCAGGCCCAGCGCGAGGCCTGGGGCCTGCCCACACGCCAGTCGCTGGAGGCCGCCCAGCGGGCCGCCTGGGCCCAAGCCCTGCGCACGCCCGTGGTGGACGTGCTGTGGCGCACCGGCGACGAGGGCGGCGAGCCCCTGTTGGCCAGCGCCCTGGTGCTGGCCCTGCAACTGGATGGCGCCGCTACACCCGGCACGGACGACCGTGCGGCCCGTGCCGTGGCCGCCACCCCCACGCTGCGTCCCCAGCCCGTGGGCCAGGCGCTGCCGGTGGCGCACCTGTCGTCCACCGCGTATTCCGACCTGCGCCATTGTCCGTACCGCTTCTTTGCCCAGCGCCAGCTGGGTCTGCGCGAGGCCGACGAACTGGATGCCGAAGTGGACAAGCGCGACTTTGGCAACTGGCTGCACGCCGTGCTGCAACACTTTCACGAGGCGTTGCTGGCCGAGCCCACCGACCACGTGGACGAGCGCCGCAACCGCATGGACGCCGCCGCCGAGGCTGTCACCCGCGAGCAACGGCTGCAAGACGGAGACTTTCTGCCCTTTGCCGCAGGCTGGGCGCAACTGCGCGACGGCTACCTGCAATGGCTGGCAGGGCATGAGCAGCAGGGCGCGATGTTCCGCCAGGCCGAGGTCAAGGCCCGCCAGCCGCTGGGCGATCTGGAACTGGTCGGCACCATCGACCGCATTGACGGCGTCTCGTCCACCGGCGAGCCCACGGTGCTGGTGATCGACTACAAAACCGAAAGCGACAGCGTGACCCGCCAGCGCATCAAGAGCGGAGCGGAGGACACGCAACTGGCCTTCTACGCCGCCCTGCTGAGCCACGACACCCTGCGCGCTGCCTACGTCAACGTGGGCGAGCGCGGCGAGACGCAAATGCACGAACAGGACGAAGTGGTGCACCTGCGCGATGTGCTCATCGAAGGCATCCAGCACGACATCGCCCGCATCGCCGCCGGTGCGTCGCTGCCCGCGCTGGGCGAGGGCTCGGTGTGCGAGTTCTGCGCCGTGCGCGGCCTGTGCCGCAAAGACTACTGGGCGGACGCTGAACAGGCGTTGCCCGCGCAAGAGACGCCATGACCGTCAGCATTCCACAACCCACCCAGGCCGCCTACGAACACAACGGCCGCCCCGTCTCGCGCGAGGCCTTCTACGCCATTGCCTGCGACCCCGCCCGCAGCGTGGCGGTGGAGGCCTGCGCGGGCGCGGGCAAGACCTGGATGCTGGTCTCGCGCATGCTGCGCGCGCTGCTCGACGGCTGCGCGCCGCACGAAATCCTGGCGATCACCTTCACCAAAAAGGCCGCAGGCGAAATGCGCCAGCGCCTGCAGGAGTGGCTGGAGCAGTTCAGCCACAAGCCGCTGGAGGAGCTCACCGCCGAGCTGATTGCACGCGGAATAAGCCCCCAAGGCGCGCTGGAAAAGCGCGAGGCGCTACAAAATCTATACCGCCAGCTGCTCGAAGCGGGCCGCCCGGTGCAGATTCGCACCTTCCACAGCTGGTTTGCCGCGCTGCTGGGCACAGCACCGCTGGCACTGCTGCAGCAACAGGGCCTGCCCGCGCACTTTGAGCTGCTCGAAGACGATGCCGAGGCCGTGCGCGAAGTCTGGCCGCCGTTCCTGCAGACCGTGGCCGAGAGCGCCAGCCTGCGCGCCGACTACGAAGCCGTGGTGGCCCGCCACGGCCGCTCGCAAACCCACAAGGCCCTGGCAGCGGCGCTGGCCAAGCGGGTGGAGTTTGATCTGGCCGATGAGGCAGGCGTGGTGGATGCGTCGGTGCCACCCTTCCAGCTCGCGTACCCCGATCTGGCCGCGTTGGCCGAGCCCGCTGAGGCCCTGCAGACCGAAGCCGCCCTGCAACGCTGGCGCAGCCGCGCCAGCACCCTGGGCGCCGAGGCCAACAAGACCCCGCAGAAGGCGGCGGACGCCATCATCGACGCGCTGGCCTGCACCGACCTGAACCAGCGCCTGGACATGCTGCGCAAGGCGATGTTTGTGGCCAAGGAAGACCGCCTCTCCAAGAACCTGGAGAAGTTCCCCGCCGCCCAGGAGGCCGAGCCCGAGTTGCAGCGCCTGCTCACCGCCCGCCGCCAGCACGAGGCCTGGCAACACCAGCAGCGCATGGCCCGGCTGGCGCGTTGCCTGATTGCGCAGTTTGTGGCCGTCAAGCAGCAGCATGGCTGGGTGGACATGAATGACGTGGAGCGCACCGCCCTGGTCATGCTGGCCGACCCGGTGCTCAGTGGCTGGGTGCAGGAGCGGCTGGACGCGCGCATCCGCCACCTGTTGGTCGATGAGTTCCAGGACACCAACCCGCTGCAGTGGCAGGCGCTGCACGCGTGGCTGTCGGGCTACGCGGGCTCGGGCGGTGGTTCGGCCGCGCCCAGCGTGTTCATCGTGGGCGACCCCAAGCAGAGCATCTACCGCTTTCGCCGCGCCGAACCACAGGTGTTCATCGCTGCGCAGGCGTTTGTCCGCGATGGGCTGCGCGGCGACCTGCTCAGCTGCGACCACACGCGCCGCAACGCACAGGGCGTGATTGCCGCGGTCAACGCCGTCATGGGCCAGGCCCAGGCGCAGCAAGAGACCAGCGGCTTCCGCGACCACACCACCGAATCCAAACACGCGGGCCAGCTGCTGCGCCTGCCCGCCATCACCGACGCGGACGACGACAGCCAAGGCGCAGGCCGCGACCCCCTGGCCTGGCGCGATAGCCTGACCGAACCCCGCCACGAGGCCGAAGAAACCCAGCGCATGCGCGAGTGCACGCAGGCCGCCGCCTGGGTGGCCGCGCAGATCGCCAGCGGCACCCCGCCCAAAGAGGTGTTGGTGCTGGCCCGCAAGCGCGACCGCCTCGCCAGCATGCAAGACGCCCTGCGCGCTCTGCACCTGCCCTGCGTGCAGCCCGAAAAGGCTGACCTGTTCGACGCACCCGAGGTGCAGGACATGGTGGCGCTGCTCGACGTGCTGGTTTCGCCCACACACGACTTGTCTTTGGCCCGCGCGCTCAAGTCGCCCCTTTTCAGCCTGGGCGACGACGCCCTGGTGGCCCTGGCCGTGCTGCGCCGCCAGCCGGAACATGCGGGCTGCAGTTGGTTTGAGTTGCTATTAAAAAATGAGCTGCTTGCGCTTGATTTGAAAGCGCTGGGACCTGTTTTGACTCAATACCAAGGCTGGGTGAGTGGCCTGCCGCCGCACGATGCGCTGCATGCCATCTACGAGCACGGCGACGTGCTGGCCCGCTTCGCCGCTGCTGCCCCGGTCACCCAGCGCCAGGCAGTGCAGGCCAACCTGCGCGCGCTGCTGGCGGCATCGCTGCAGCACGACGGCGGCCGCTACCTCACGCCCTATGCGTTTGTGCGGGCCATGAAGAAGGGCGGCGTGCGCGCGCCCGGCCGGGCGGATGCGCAGGCCGTTCGCCTGCTGACGGTGCACGGCGCCAAGGGGCTGGAGGCCGACTGCGTGCTGCTGCTCGACACCGACACCCGCCCGCAAAAGGCCGAGACCATGGGCGTGCTGTTGGACTGGCCTGGCGAGCAGGCCGTGCCGTCGGCCTTCGTCTTTTTGGCCAGCGAATCGAACCCACCGCCCAGCGCAGAAGCCGCGCTCGCCGCCGAGCAGCAGGCCCGCAGCCGCGAGGAGCTGAACATGCTCTACGTGGCCATGACGCGCGCCAAACATTGCCTGGCGCTGTCGTCCGTGCAACCCGGCAATTCGGCGCCGGGCAGCTGGTGGAACCGACTGGCACCACTGGTGACCGAGGTGGACGCGGGCGCGGCCCCAGCGTCTTCCGCTGGAGCCGGTGCTACCCCCGACACCTTCACCATCGCCGCGCTGCACCCCCTGCCCGAAGCCCTGCAAAGCGCCCGCACCAAACCTGGTGCTGCAGCTGCCGACCCCACCAGTGCTACGCCCGTGGCCATGCCTGGCGACGCCGAGTCCACCCCCCTGTCACGCCAGGGCGACGCCATGCACCAACTGTTGGAGCAGGCCGGTGTGGCCGGTGCCCCGCTGGCCGACCTGCGCACCCACGGCTGGCCTGCTGCGCGCATTGCAAGGCTGGGCAGCGACCACGACATTGCCCCTGCAGCGGCCGAGTTGGCGGCCCGCATGGCACAGGGCATCCTGGCCGGGGAGGGCGCCTGGGCGTGGGACCCGGAGCAGGTGCAGACCGCCATCAACGAAGCCCCGCTGCATTACCAGGGCCAAAGCCTGCGCATCGATCGGCTGGTGCTGCGCCGTGCCCTGTCTGCAGATGACGCCGTGGCAGGCTGGTGGGTGCTCGACTACAAAAGCGCCGCCCAGCCTCAGCGCCAGCAAGCGCTGGTGGCGCAACTGCAGCGCTACCAAGAAGCCGTACAGGCCCTGATGCCGGGCGAGGCCGTGCACGCGGCCTTCCTCACAGGCGATGGGCGTTTGGTGCGGGCAGGGGGCGGGCCCACCCCTGCCGCCGTCGGGCATACTCTCGCCCCCGCTGCGCCGGATGCCTTAGCAAAGCCCGAGCGTCCACGCCCCGCGCCGGGGCCTTCAGATTCTGCGCAAGGCTCTTTGTTTTGACCCGCACCCAGGGCCTCCAACCCGCGCAACGCCCCCACTTTTAGCAAGGTTCTCCCGTGTCTCACACCCTTTCTCCTTCCGATTCACCCGTCGCACCAGCCCTCTCTGCGGGGACTTTGCGGTGCGATGTGGCCATCGTCGGCGGTGGCCCGGCGGGCCTGATGGCGGCCGAGGTGCTGGCCCAGGCGGGGGTGGCCGTTCATCTGTTTGACGCCATGCCTTCGGTGGGGCGCAAATTTCTGCTGGCGGGCAAGGGCGGGCTCAACCTCACACATTCCGAGCCCCATGCTCCGTTTGTCAGCCGCTATGCAGAGCGCCAGCCTCAGCTGGAACCTTTGCTGCAGGAATTTGGCGGGCCCGAGGTCCGGGCCTGGGCGCAAGGCCTGGGTGTAGAGACCTTCGTGGGCACCTCCGGCCGCGTGTTCCCCGCCGACATGAAGGCCGCGCCCCTGCTGCGCGCCTGGTTGCAGCGCCTGCGCGGGCAGGGCGTGGTGTTCCACATGCGACACCGCTGGCTGGGCTGGTCGGACGACGGTGCCCTGCGTTTTGCAGCCCCTGCGGGCGAGGTGCCAGTGGCCGCCAAGTCGGTGGTGTTGGCGCTGGGCGGCGGCAGCTGGGCACGCCTGGGGTCGGATGGTGCCTGGGTGCCGCTGCTGGCGCAGCGCGGTGTGGCCGTGGCGCCGCTGCGGCCCTCCAACTGTGGTTTTGACGTGCTGCGCGCCGATGCGCCGGCGGGTGAGACGCGCCGCGCGTTCTTGCAGGAGCTGATCGGCCGCACCCCCGTTCCCGCTGTGGGCTGGACGCCCCATTTTGTCGAGCGTTTTGCAGGCCAGCCCTTCAAGACGGTGGCGCTGGCTTTCACCGACAGCCAGGGCCGCACATTCAGCCGCAGGGGTGAATTCGTGGCCACAGCGACGGGCGTCGAGGGCAGCCTGGTCTACGCCGCGTCGCACCTGCTGCGCGATGAGATCGAGGCCCACGGCCATGCCACTTTTCATCTGGATTTGCTGCCCGACCACACGCCGGAACGCGTGCTGGTGGAAGTGCGCCATCCACGCGGATCACGTTCATTGTCCAGCCACCTCAAGAGCCGTCTGGGGCTCGATGGCATCAAGGCGGGCATCCTGTATGAACACCTGGGCAAGGACGGCATGAACGACCCGGTGGCTCTGGCGCACGCCATCAAGGCACTGCCCATCACGGTCGTGGCCACACGGCCCATCGACGAAGCCATCAGCACCGCCGGTGGTGTGGCTTTTGAGGCGCTGGACACGCACCTCATGGCCCATGCCTTACCGGGCGTGTTCTGTGCGGGCGAAATGCTCGATTGGGAGGCGCCCACCGGGGGCTATCTGCTCACGGCCAGCTTGGCCAGTGGCCGTGTGGCGGGGTTGGGCGCGCTGCACTGGCTGCGCCAAGCAGCCGGAGCTTGAGCTCGCTGAACGAAAGGGGCTTGCGCCTGGGGCGAAGGGCCTGGCCTTGCCAGGCAAGGGGACATCGCGAAGGATGTCGCCGCTGGGAGGGGGCTGCGCGACAGCGCAAAAAAAGAAGTTGACGAGCCTTACCCCCGGCACTGACTCCACAGTTAGGGCTGCTTGGTTCCCCACCTGACCCGGTTGGCCGCTTCACCATGCGAGGAGGCCCGTCACCGTCGATTGTACGACGGATGCGGATGCACTTTTCTGAACAGCCCCGCTGCCGTGGGCGCTGGAAGGACACTCGGCACAGCCCGTAGAATCTGCCGGATGTCCTACCTCGTGCTCGCCCGCAAGTACCGCCCCCGCAATTTCACCGAAATGGTGGGGCAGGAGCATGTGGTGCAGGCCCTCACCAATGCGCTCAACACACAGCGCCTGCACCATGCCTACCTGTTCACAGGCACGCGGGGTGTGGGCAAGACGACGGTGTCGCGCATTCTGGCCAAATCGCTCAACTGCCAGGGGCCCGACGGTCAGGGCGGCATCACCGCCACACCCTGCGGCGGGTGCTCGGCGTGCACGGACATCGATAGTGGCCGCTTTCCCGATTACACCGAGCTCGATGCCGCATCCAATCGGGGTGTGGACGAAGTGCAGAGCCTGCTGGAGCAGGCGGTCTACAAGCCAGTGCAGGGCCGCTTCAAGGTCTTCATGATTGACGAAGTGCACATGCTCACGAACACGGCGTTCAACGCCATGCTCAAGACGCTGGAAGAGCCTCCCGAGTACCTCAAGTTTGTGCTGGCCACAACCGACCCGCAGAAGGTGCCGGTGACCGTGCTGAGCCGCTGTCTGCAGTTCAACCTGCGCCCGATGGCGCCCGAAACCGTGCTCTCGCACCTCACGCAGGTGCTGGCATCGGAAAACGTATCGTCCGAGCCCCAGGCCCTGCGCCTGCTCTCGCGCGCGGCGCGTGGCTCCATGCGCGATGCGCTCTCGCTCACCGACCAGGCCATCGCTTTTGGCAGCGGCCAGTTGCAGGAAGCCGCCGTGCGCCAGATGCTGGGCGCGGTGGACCGCTCCTACGTGTTCCGCCTCATCGGCGCGTTGGCCGAGGGCGATGGCAAGACCGTGGTGGAAACCTCGGACACGCTGCGTCTCAATGGCCTGTCGGCCGCCTCTACGCTCGAAGAAATGAGCGCCGTGCTGCAGTGCATGGCGGTGTTCCAGGCCGTGCCCCAGATGGCAGGCACCGTGGATGCCGACGACCCCGAGGCCGCAGAAACGGCCCGCCTTGCCGCGCTGATGCCTGCCGACGAAACCCAGCTGCTCTACAGCCTGTGCCTGCATGGGCGCGGTGAACTGGGCCTGGCGCCCGATGAGTACGCGGCACTGACCATGGTGCTGCTGCGCTTGCTGGCGTTCAAGCCTGTAAGCGGTGTTGGCGGCGTTGGCGAATCGGCTGAAAAAAAAACTCTGACGCGGGCTGAAGCGGCGTCTTCCAGCCCAGCAGTTGCGGTTTGTGCCGCTCCCGCAGCGGCTGCCTTGGCGGTACCAGCGCCCGTGGCGCGAACGGCGCCGACGCCCGCGCCTGTTCCCCAGGCGCCACCGGCGGTGCCTCCCGCAGCGCCTGCAACAGGTGCCGCGCCAGCATTGCCCCCGGAGATTTCTGCAGAACCCGGCGAATCCGTGGACTCTTCGGAACCACCACCCTGGCCAGGTTCTGAAGAGCCGGGTGCCGCATCACCTGCAAACTCCGCCGCCACGGCACTGCCGGTGCGTACGCCCGAGAGATTTGGACAAAATCAGCGTCCAGCGCAACCTCAGCAAGCGCAGGGCGCTCCTGAATATGTAGCAATCCCGGTGCGTGAATCGCCCGAACCAGGGGAGCGTCTGCAACCGCTGCCGCTTTCTGCCCCCACGCCCGTCTCTGCGCGCTACACGCCCACCGAGGAGGGCGATGTCTGGCATGCCACCGTGCAGCAGATGGTGGCGGCAGAATCGATTACCGCCCTGGTGCGCGAGCTGGCCCTGCAATCGCAGCTGGTGGCGCGCGACGGTGGCCACTGGCTGTTGCGCGTGGAGCGTGAGTCGCTGAACCAGCCTACTGCACGCGAGCGCCTGCGCGCCGCGCTGGAGGCTGCGGGCCACGCCACCCAGATCAGTGTGGAGGTGGGCCACGTCATTGACAGCCCCGCCCGCCGCAATGCCGCTGCCGCTGCCGAGCGCCAGCGCCGTGCTGAGGAGATTGTGAACAACGACCCCTATGTGCAGTCGCTGGTGCGCGACCTTGGCGCGAGAATCGTGCCGGGCAGCATCAAGCCTGCGTGAGATGAAGCGCCCCCTGAGTCGCCTGCGGCGCCTTCCCCCTCTCTCGCTTCGCGGGAGGGGGACGCACTCGGTGGCCTGGCAAAGCCAGCTCCACGAGTGCACCGGATTGGCGTGAGCCAGTTTCGACGGCCGCTGACATTGCACAGCACAATACCGTGCATCTCGGATACCGAATCTCTCTCCCTTCGTGGGAATCGATCAACCAGAAAGAAAGCAAAGGAAATCACACCATGTTCAACAAAGGACAACTTGCTGGCCTCATGAAGCAGGCCCAGGCGATGCAGGACAACCTCAAGAAGGCCCAGGACGAACTGGCCTTCATCGAAGTGGAGGGTGAATCGGGCGCGGGCCTGGTGAAGGTGGTGATGACCTGCAAACACGACGTCAAGCGCATCACCATCGACCCGAGCCTGCTGGCCGAAGACAAGGACATGCTGGAAGATCTGGTTGCGGCGGCGTTCAATGCTGCGGTGCGCAAGGCGGAAGAGACTTCGGCGGAGAAGATGGGCAAGCTGACCCAAGGCATGCCAGGCCTCCCCGGCGGCATGAAATTCCCTTTCTAAGGGTTGGCTACTGCGCGCCAGCCATGCGTCGTTGGGCGGTGCTCGCAATCCT
Organism: Acidovorax sp. NO-1; assembly: GCF_000238595.1. Classification (GTDB taxonomy): domain Bacteria; phylum Pseudomonadota; class Gammaproteobacteria; order Burkholderiales; family Burkholderiaceae_C; genus Acidovorax. The sequence goes on from NZ_AGTS01000143.1 coordinate 96,471, forward strand.
CACGTACTAGGCAAGTACGTTCCGGTTGCTGTGCTCCGTCCGCCTAGCCTGGCAGGCGCTCGCTACGCCCTTGAGGGCGGGGTGTGAAAGCCTTCGTGAGAGTTTGCTTAATGCCCCAACCACCGTTCGGGCTGAGCCTGTCGAAGCTTGGCACCGCTCTTGTCTGGCCGCTCATCCGCATCGCCTGCTTACCATGTCCACCACCAACTCCCTCGACGTTCTGATCCAGGCGCTGCGCCGCTTGCCGGGGGTGGGGGTGAAGTCTGCGCAGCGCATGGCGTTTCATCTGCTGCAGCATGACCGCGAAGGGGCGCTGGCCCTGTCGCGGGCGCTCTCGGAGGCGGTGGGCACGGTGCACCACTGTGCGCGTTGCCACACGTTCACCGAGGCCGAGGTGTGCAGCACCTGTCTCGATCCTGAGCGCGATGCCACGCGGCTGTGTGTGGTGGAGACGCCGGCCGACCAGGCGGCGCTGGAGCGTACGGGCGCGTTCAAGGGTCTGTACTTCGTGCTGATGGGCCGCTTGAGCCCGCTCGATGGCATCGGGCCCAAGGAAATCGGGATCCAGAAGCTCATGGACCGCGCCACGGACGGTACGGTGCAGGAGGTCATTCTGGCCACCAATTTCAATGCTGAAGGCGAGGCCACCGCCCATGTAATCAGCGAGGCTCTCAGGAGCCGGGGGGTGCATGTCACCCGGCTGGCGCGCGGTGTGCCCGTGGGCAGCGAGCTCGAGTACGTGGACCTGGGCACGATTGCGCATGCGCTGGTGGACCGGCGGTAGCCAGCGGGCTCGCACAATCGGGCTCCGCCGCAGCTAGAATACTCACAATTTAATAGCTGCTGGCGCTTGACTATCAAGCGCTGGAGCCCAAAAAGGCTTAAAAATGAATACCACCATGCATGTCGCACGGTTCACAGTGGCTTACTGGTGCGTGCTGATCGCGGCCCTTTTGCCCATCGGTTGCGCCTGGCTGGCCAAGAGCGGCAGCTTTGGCAAGTCGCTCAAGGACGGCGGGTACGACAACCATGATCCCCGCGCATGGATGGCGCGGCAGGCCGACTGGCGCGCCCGTGCCAATGCCGCGCAGGCCAACAGTTTCGAGGCTTTGCCGTTTTTCATCGGTGCGGTCATCATTGCGCACCTGCTGGGTGCAGGGCAGACGCTGCTGGACATGCTGGCGCTGCTGTACGTGATGCTTCGCATCTTCTACATCCTGATGTATGTCTCCGACATGCCGACCGTGCGCAGCGCGGTGTGGGCCGCGGCGTTTCTGGTCAACATCGCCATCCTGTTTCTGGGATACCGGTGATCCCGAGGCCGGAGGGCCTGGTACGTAGAAACCCGGTGGGATTCACCCTGATGCGGGATCGCTCGCGTTGCGGCACGATTGTTGCAGTGCAGCATTAGCCCATTCTTCCCAGTTCATGAACCGATCTCCGCTGACCCGTCGCGCCTTTGGTGCCCTTTCCGCCCTGTCGGCGGCAGCGGTGTGCCTGCCCGCCGTGGTGCGCGCGGCACAACCCGAAGTCCCGGCGCTGGGCGCGGTGACCATTGCAGTGGGTGGCCAGGGGGTGCTGTACCACCTCCCTCTGGCACTGGCTGACCAGCTGGGTTACTTCCGGGCAGAGGGCCTGGACGTGCGGGTGCGCGATTTCTCTGCCGGGGCGATGGCGCTGCAGGCCGTACAAGAGGGCACGGCCGATGTCTGTGCCGGGGCGTTCGAGCACACCCTCCGCCAGCAGGTGCGCGGCCAGGCCTATCGTTCGCTGGTGCTGCTCGGGCGTGCCCCGCAGCTGGCGTTGGGGGTGTCGCTCCGCGCGCTGCCGTCTTACAAGGATTTGCCTGATCTGCGCGGGCGGCGCATTGGCGTGTCTTCGGTCGGCTCCTCCACGCACCTGGCGGCCACGCTGCTGCTGGCGCGTGCAGGCATGGGCCCGGGTGACGTGGCGTATGTGGGTGTGGGTTCGGGCGTGGCTGCCATGAACGCGCTGCGCGCAGGTCAGGTCCATGCGCTGTGCCACGCAGATCCGCTCATGACGCTGCTGGAGCAAAAGGCCGACACCCGCATTGCAGGAGACATGCGGTCGCTCAAGACCGCGCAGGACATGTTGGGTGGCGCCATGCCGGCTGGCTGCATCTATGCACCACAGGCCTTTGTGCACAAGCAGCCCGCCCAGGCCCAGGCATTGGCGAACGGTATCGTGCATGCCCTCAAGTGGCTGCAAACGGCTGCCCCTGCGGACCTTGTGAAAGCGGTGCCGCCGGCCTACCTCATGGGAGACCGTGGCCTGTATCTGGCAGCTTTTGGGCGGGTGCGTGAAACCTATTCGACCAACGGCATGATGCCCGATGATGGTGCGGCCACCGCGTTGCGCGCGCTGTCAAGGGCGCACCCCGAACTCGGGGACGCCAGGGTGGACCTGTCGCGCACCTATACCAACGATTTCGTCCGCAAGGCGCGCCAGAAATTCAATGTCTGACGAGGTGGTGCGCCCGGTTCGTCGGGCGGCTGCGTGGCCGATGGCGAGGTGATGGTGATTGGATGGCGGGGTGACGGCTGCCGCCAGCCTGGTGTTCGGGCTGGAACGGGAAGATGGCTTACATTCGTCGGCGTTCGGTGTGCCGTAGCCTCGGTGTACCCGTCATTCACATCTCAAGGATTGCTTCACCATGACCTTCACCCTCAGCATCGGCCCGCTGGTATCCCTGATCGCCGGCATTCTGATTCTTGTGATGCCCCGCCTGCTCAGCACCATTGTGGCGCTGTACCTCATCATCATGGGGATTCTGGGGTTGCTGGGCATGCACTCGCTCAAATTCTGAGCGGCGGCGTCAGCGGCGCTTTTTTGAGGGCGTGCCACCGCGACGCGCAGGTGGTGCTGAACGCTTGGCCGGTGCGGCGCGCGCAACCGTTCCGCGCGCCTGGGTGGCCTGGCGTACCGGCAGGTACATCACCACCTCCTGCCCCAGCTTGAACGCCGCGTTGGCGCGCACATCGTTCCAGTCGGCCACGCTGGCAGCGCTGAGCTTGTAGCGGCGTGCAATGCTGGCAACGGTTTCGCCCTTGCGGGCCCGCACCGTGGTGCGCCGGGTGACGATCTCGGGCGCAAATGCGATCTGCCCGTTGTCCGCCAGCTGCGGCGACACATCCTGGCGCACGGCGGAAGAGCGCGGCACCATGAGTGCGGAGCCCGCCTTGATCAGCATGCGCGGCGGGATGCTGTTGACGCTGCGAAGATCATGCTCGCTCATGCCTGCCCGCTGCGCGGCCTCGGCCACCGTCATGGTGGAGGGCACCGACCACACCGTCCAGCTGGCGTACTGGCCTTCCCTGCGCGCCTCCAGATTGCGCTGGAACACCTTGGCATTGTCCCAGGGCAGCAGGATCTGCGGCGTGCCGGCAGCCAGAATGACCGGCCGGTGGAAGGAAGGGTTCAGGGCGCGGAAATCTTCCTGGCGTATGCCTGCCAGCGTGGCCACCAGGGCCACGTCAATGTCGTGGGTGATGTCCACCGTCTGGAAGTAGGGGTGGTTCTCGATCAGCGGCAGCTCGGTGCGAAAGGCTTCGGGGTTGGCCACAATGTTCTTGACGGCCTGCAGCTTGGGCACATACATGCGCGTCTCGGCCGGCATGCTCAGGTCCGTGTAGCTGGTGCCCAGCCCCTGCTTCTGGTTGCGGGCAATGGCCCGGCCCACACTGCCTTCGCCCCAGTTGTAGGCGGCCAGCGCCAGGTGCCAATCGCCAAACATGCCATGGAGCTTTTGCAGGTAGTCGAGTGCAGCGCGCGTGGATGCCAGCACGTCGCGGCGGTCGTCGCGGAACGCGTTCTGCTTGAGGTCGAAATAACTGCCCGTGGCGGGCATGAACTGCCACATGCCCGCCGCCTTGGCGTGGGACACGGCCTGCGGGTTGAACGCACTTTCGATGTAGGGCAGCAGCGCCAGCTCGGTGGGCATGCCGCGCCGCTCCAGTTCTTCGACGATGTGGAACAGGTATTTGCTGGAGCGCTCGGTCATGCGTTGCATGTAGTCGGGGCGTGTGGCGTACCACTGCTCGCGGTCCTGCACCAGCTCGTGCTGCAGGTCCGGCATCGCAAAGCCGCGCCGGATACGGTCCCAGAGGTCGGCAGGGGTGGAGAGCGACGCCACTTCGCCGCTGGCAGCCTGCGCAGCCGTGATGGGCCGGAGCGGGCCGTTGGGGATGACAGGGGTATGTGGCGCTGCGGCCGGCGTGCCGGTGGGTGGTGAGGCGGGGGTGGTACCCGCCGCGCTGTCCTGCGAGGGCCCGGTGGTGGCGCAGCCTGTGAGCCAGAGCGTGCAGGCCAGGCAGGCGATGTACAGAATTTTCATCGGAACTCGTTTTTCCATTGACGCAGGGCGGCCAGTACCGCCACGGCATCGTCTTTGTTCACCTGCGCGTCGTGGCTGTGGGCGGCAAGGGCCACCGCAGGCTGACGCACGCGCAGGAAGGGGTTGATGTCACGCTCGAGCGCCATGCGCGAGGGCAGCGTGGGCTGGTCTTTGGACCGCAGTGCCTCGCAATGGCTGCTGTAGTGGAGCAATGCCGCATTGCCGGGTTCCACCACCCGCGCAAATTTCAGGTTGGAGAGCGTGTACTCGTGGGTGCAGCATACCCGCGTGTTGCCGGGCAAAGCGGCCAGCGCGTCCAGGGAGTCCAGCATCTGGGCAGGGGTGCCTTCAAAAAGCCGACCACAGCCCCCCGAAAAAAGCGTGTCGCCGCAGAACAGCAGAGGCTCCCCGTCGATGTCGGGGCAGTAGTAGGCAATGTGGCCAGCGGTATGGCCAGGCACATCAATGACTGCGAACCGAAGTCCCATGGTTTCCACGGCATCACCGTGCGCCAGGCGGTGCAGCGGCTCGGGGATTTTTTCGCGTGCGGGGCCGTAGACCACGGCGCCGGTGGCGCTGCGCAGGGCATCCACACCGCCGACATGATCGGCATGGTGGTGCGTGACTAGAATGGCCTTCAACTGCACGCCAAGGTGCTGCAGGGCCTGCAGCACAGGCGCGGAATCTCCCGGGTCCACAACGATCGCCTGGCGGCCGTCGTGCAGCATCCAGATGTAGTTGTCGGTAAAGGCGGGTAGCGGCAGCAAGTTCATGAGCGATCAAATTATAGGTTTGCACCACTGGTTCGATTCCCCGCCGGGCCGCTACCTGCTCGCCTGGGAGCAGGCGCGTTTCGATGAAGCGGTGGCGGATATCTTTGGCTACCACAGCCTGCAGCTTGGAATGCCGCTGCTCGATGGCCTGCGGGCCAACCGCATGCCCCACCAATGGCTGGGCCTGGGGCAGGAGGCAGTGCACGGTTCCATCGCCTTTGTGGAGAACGGGGCTGGCGATGACGCTCTGCAGCGCCGCCCGGTGAATCTGCTGGCAGAGCCCGTGGCCCTGCCGTTCGCTGCAGCGAGCCTGGACCTGCTTGTACTGCCCCATACCCTGGAGCTGAGCATCGACCCCCACGCGGCCCTGCGCGAAGTGGAGCGCGTGCTGGTGCCCGAGGGCCGGGTCGTCATCAGCGGCCTGAATCCCACCAGCCTCTGGGGGCTGCGCCAGTGGCGTGCGCGCATGGTCCAGCGCGTGAGCGGGGGCAAGGGAACCTTGTACCTGCCGGACGTGGGCGAGTTCATTGGTTACCGGCGCCTGCGAGACTGGCTCAGGCTTTTGAGTTTCGAGGTCGAATCGGCCCGGTTTGGCTGCTATCGTCCCGCGGTGCGCAGCACGCAGTGGCTGGAACGTTTTGGCTTCATGGACCCATGGGGCGAGCGCTGGTGGCCTATTCTGGGAGCCGCATATTTTCTGGTGGCAGTGAAACGGGTGCACGGCATGCGGCTGCTGGAGCCTGCATGGCGGTCGGGCCGGCAGCGGTCTGCGGCGACGGTGCCCGTAGCCAACCGCGTGGCTCCTGCGCAGATTTCCAGGGCGGCCACAGGTACTGACAAAAATAGATAGGACATAGTTTGAACCAGGTAGAGATATATACAGATGGCGCCTGCAAGGGCAACCCCGGCCCGGGAGGATGGGGCGCTTGGTTGCGCTCTGGGTCGACGGAGAAAGAGCTGTTTGGCGGCGAGCTGGGCACCACCAACAACCGCATGGAGCTGATGGCCGTGATCGAAGCGCTGTCAGCGCTGAAGCGGCCTTGCGCGGTGACGCTGTACCTTGACAGCGAGTACGTGCGCAAGGGCATCACCGAGTGGATTCACGGCTGGAAGGCCAAGGGCTGGCGCACGGCCTCGCGGCAGCCGGTCAAGAACGTGGAGCTGTGGCAGCGGCTGGACGCGCTGGTCAGCACGGGTGGCCATCGCATTGAATGGCGATGGGTTAAAGGCCATTCCGGCGATCCTGGCAACGAGCGCGCCGATGCCTTGGCCAACCGGGGGGTTGAAAAGGCCCAGGGGCGCGCGTAGGGCTGCGCTCACCGCTGCCACGGAGCATGTGCGTTGCTTCAACAGGCCCCTCGGGGCTTTTTTTGTGCCCGGGGCATGTAAAGCCTGCGTAAATCTTCCGCGATTGTCCTTGGGGTCATGTTCGGGTTTGCTGCGGCGCAAGACACGCACTGATACATTGTTCGGTCGTGCTTCTCCCATCACCCGCTTTCACTGATCCATGGCGTCCAAGAACAAATACATCGTTTTCGCGGTCATCGGCATCGCTGCCGCTTCTGGTGCCGCGTGGTGGCTCCAGCGGCCTGAGCAGCGCACCGAGGCCGCCGTCGCAGGCAATGCGCCCGCAAATGGTGCGGCCAGGGCGGGTGGGGCGGGCCGCCCCGTGGCGGTGGAGGCCGTGGCCGTGCGCCAGATGGCCCTGCGCGATGATGCCGAGGCCGTGGGCAGCCTGCGGTCGCGCCAGAGTGTGGTTTTGCGCCCCGAGGTGAGTGGGCGCATCACGGCGCTGAACTTCCGCGATGGCGAGCGTGTGCGGCGCGGCCAGGTGCTGGTGCAGTTTGACGACCAGTTGCCCCGCGCGCAGGTCCAGCAAAGCCAGGCCGAACTGTCCATTGCCCAGGCCAACCACAAGCGCAATGAGGAGCTGGTGGCCCAGGGCTTCATCAGCCAGCGTTCGGTGGATGAAAGTGCCGCCAACCTGCAGGTGGCGCGTGCCAAGCTGTCGCTCGCGCAGGCTACCGCCTCGCGCCTGAAGATCGTGGCGCCGTTTGATGGCATTGCCGGCATCAGGGGCGTGAACGTGGGCGACTACCTCAAGGACGGCGCGGACATCGTCAATGTCGAAGACCTGGACGCGGTGTACGTCGATTTCCGCCTGCCCGAGCGGCTGCAGGGCAAGGTCCGCACCGGCCAGAGCGCCCAGGTGGCTTTTGACGCCTTGCCCGGCGTGCGCTACAGCGCCGTGGTGCAGGCCATCAACCCCCAGATCGATGCCGACGGCCGTTCCGTGGCGGTGCGCGGTTGCATTGACAACCGGCGCCTGCAGCTGCGCCCTGGCATGTTCGCGCGCGTCACGGCGGTGTTTTCAGAGCGCAGTGATGCCCGCGTGATTCCTGAAGAGGCCATCGTGCCGGATGGCGCCAGCCCTTACGTGCTCAAGATCGTCGATGGCAAAGAGCCCGGCACGCGCATCACACAGCGCACGCCGGTCACGCTGGGCACCCGGGTTCCTGGGCTGGTGGAAGTGGTGGAAGGCCTGGCTGTAGGTGACTTGGTGGTGACTGCGGGGCAGCAACGTGTGCAGCGGGATGGCACGGCTGTGCGGGTGGTGGAGCTGGGCAGCCCGGCCCCGCAAGGCGCTGCCTCCAGCGCCCCCAATGGCGCGGCATCGGTGCCCGACGTGCCTGCGCCCCTCGGGCGTAGCAAGGTGGCCTCGGCGCCGGCATCGTCCGTGGCCGAGATCGCACCGCTGCCGGGCCCCAATCCGTGCGGTCCGGCCGGCAAGGCGCCGGCATCGCAGCGCCAGCCAGCATGATGAACACGTTTCAGGACAGCCATGCAACTCGCTGAAATTTCGATCCGCCGGCCCGTTTTTGCGACCGTGCTGTCGCTGCTCGTCCTGCTCATCGGCGCCGTGAGCTTCACGGGTTTGTCGGTTCGCGAATACCCCAAGATCGATGAGCCCGTGGTCACGGTCAGCGTGCGCTACGCGGGTGCGTCGGCCGAGGTGATCGAATCGCAGGTCACCAAGCCGCTGGAGGACTCCATCGCGGGTATCGACGCCGTGGACGTCATCACCTCGATCAGCCGCGCCGAGCAAAGCCAGATCAGCGTGCGCTTTCGCCTTGAAAAGGATGCCGACAACGCTGCCGCCGAGGTGCGCGACCGCACGGCGCGCGTGCGCAACCGCCTGCCCGACGCGGTGGACGAGCCCGTCATCGCCAAGGTGGAGGCCGACGCCTCGCCCGTGATGTGGCTGGCCTTCAGCAGCGAGACCCGCAGCCCGCTGGAGATCAACGACCTCGTCAACCGCATCGTCAAGCCCCGCCTGCAGACCGTGACGGGCGTGGCCGACGTGCCGATTTATGGCGAACGCAAGTACGCCATGCGCGTGTGGCTTGACCCGGAGCGCCTGGCGGCCTATCGCCTGACCACGCAGGACGTGGAAGACGCCATCCGCCGCAACAACCTGGAGCTGCCCGCCGGGCGCATCGAGTCCGAGCAGCGCGAGTTCAGCGTCACCTCGCAGACCGATCTGAGCACGCCTGCACAGTTCTCGAATGTGGTGATTCGCACCGTCAACGGATTTCCGGTGCGCCTGAAAGACGTGGCCCGCGTGGAAGAGGGGCCTGCCAGCGACCGCAGCCGCGTGCGGCTCAACGGCCGCGATGCCATTTCGGTGGGGGTGATCCGCCAGGCCACAGCCAACCCGCTGGACTTGTCCAAAGGTGTGCGCGAGATGCTGCCCACGCTGCAGGCCGACCTGCCGCCCGACATCGGCATCGACATTGCCAACGACAACTCGCTCTTCATCGACCGCTCGATCAAGAGCGTGTACACCACCATCGCCGAGGCCGTGGTACTGGTGGCCCTGGTGATCTTTGTGTTCCTGCGCACCTTCCGCGCGTCCATCATTCCCATCATCACCATCCCGGTCAGCCTGGTGGGCAGCTTTGCGCTGATGTCACTGGCGGGGTTTTCGATCAACACCCTCACGCTGCTGGCACTGGTGCTGGCCATCGGCCTGGTGGTGGACGATGCCATCGTGATGCTGGAAAACATCTACCGCCACATCGAGGAAGGGCTCGACCCGTTCTCGGCCGCCATCAAGGGCGCGCGCGAGATCGGCTTTGCCATCGTGGCCATGACGCTGACCCTGGTGGCGGTGTATGCGCCGCTGGCCTTCACGCCGGGGCGCACGGGGCGGCTGTTCATGGAGTTTGCGCTGGCGCTGGCCGGGGCGGTGGTGGTATCCGGCTTTGTGGCGCTAACGTTGTCGCCCATGATGTGTTCGCTGCTGCTCAAGCACAACCCCAAGCCGAACTGGTTTGACCGCTCGATGGAGCGCTGGCTCACCAATCTGTCAGATGCCTACGGGCGGCTACTGCGCTGGCTGGTGACGGCGCGCTGGCGCAGCCCCGGTGGCGAGCGCGCAGGCGTGCGCGGCATGATCTTTCAAGCGCGCTGGATTGTGGTGGCGGTGATGGCCTTCAGTGGCGCTGCGCTGGTCCTGGTGTACCCCAGCATCCGGCAGGAGCTGTCTCCGCTCGAAGACCGGGGCACCATTCTGGCCAGCGTCACAGCGCCCGACGGGGCCACCCTGGACTACACCAACCGCTATGCGCTGGAGCTGGAGAAAATCGGCCGCGACTACCCCGAGTTCGACCGGGTGTTCGCCAACATCGGCAACCCCACGGTGGCGCAGGGCAGCGTGATCTACCGCACCGTGGACTGGGAGCAGCGCGACCGCACCACGCTGGAACTCGCCCGCGAATTGCAACCCAAGGTCTCCAGCCTGCCGGGGGTCAACGCCTTTCTCATCACCCCGCCGTCGCTGGGCCAGGGCTTTCGCTCACGGCCGCTCACGTATGTGATCCAGACATCGGACAGCTACGAGAACCTGAGCCAGGTGGCCACGGCATTTCTTGCCGAGATGGCACGCAACCCTGGCATTGTCGGGCCCGACGTGGACCTGCGCCTGAACAAGCCCGAGCTGCGCATCGAGGTCAACCGTGAGCGCGCCGCCGACCTGGGCGTGGGCGTGGACGTGGTCGCCAAGGCGATTGAAACCATGCTGGGCGGCCGCACCGTGACACGCTACAAGCGCGACGCCGAACAGTACGACGTGATCGTGCAGACCGCCGCCAGTGGCCGCAGCACGCCCGAGAACATCGACTCCATCTACGTGCGGGGGCGCAACGACGCGATGATCCCGCTGTCCAGCCTGGTCAACGTGCGCGAAAGCGTGAGCCCCCGCGAGCTCAACCATTTCGGGCAGCGCCGCTCGGCCACCATCACCGCCAACCTTTCGCCCGACTATTCGCTGGGCGAGGCGCTCAACTTCATGGACACCACCGCCGCCAAGGTGCTCAAGCCGGGCTACACCACCGACCTGAACGGCATCTCGCGCGAATTCAAGAGCTCGCAGGGCGCACTGGGCATCGTGTTTGTGCTGGCGCTGGTGTTCATCTTCCTGGTGCTGGCCGCCCAGTTCGAGAGCTTCATCGATCCGCTGGTCATCATGGTGTCGGTGCCCATGTCCATGATTGGCGCGCTGCTGGCGCTCAAATGGAGCGGAGGCTCGATCAACGTGTATTCGCAGATCGGGCTGATCACGCTGGTGGGGCTGATCACCAAGCACGGCATCCTGATCGTGGAGTTCACCAACCAGCTGCGCGAGCAGGGCATGGAGATGGTGGATGCGCTCGTCAAGGCCTCGGCCCAGCGCCTGCGCCCCATTCTGATGACCACGGGCGCCATGGTGCTGGGCGCCATCCCGCTGGCACTGGCCTCCGGCGCGGGCGCCGAAACGCGCATGCAGATTGGCTGGGTGATCGTGGGCGGCATGTCGCTGGGCACGCTGCTCACCATTTTTGTCGTGCCCACCATGTACACGCTGTTTGCGCGCAAGGTGGTGCCGGGGGCGAATACGGCGGTGGCGGCGGATGAGCCGGCGCATCCGTTGCATCCGCATGGGCATGATTACGTGGCCAAGTAGGTAGGTAGAAGGTTAAGAAAGGCCCGACTGGGCCCTCATCTGCTCGAAGACTGCTTCGGGCCCGGTGCTGTCATTCGCCATCGCGGGTTTGCCTGCCGGAGAGCAGTCGGTCATCTGGCGGGGATCGATATGCGTGCATTCGACCCAGTGCTGTCCTGGGCGTCGGGGAAAGAGCCTCACTGGAGACGAGCAACGCCTGCTCTCGCCCTGCGCTAAGTAAGTCGAGCAGATTGCTACGCATAGCCTTTCAGCGTCGGATCAGGTCTATGCGCGCCAATATTTATGCTTATCGGCCTTCGGCTTGGGCGGCAAATCACCCCAAGCCTCACGGCCACGAATGAACATGACGCGCATCGAGAAGCCATTTATGACGTCCACCGAATCGGGGCGGCAGGTGTAGAGCGCCCCGGTCACGCTGAACTGGCTGTTTATTCGGATTCAGTAAGTTCAAGACCACTGTCGTGGGCAATGGCCAGGGAGAGCTCTTCGCCCTCGTCGTCGGCAATGGTGCTTGCCGGTGTGGCGTTCTTGGTTACGCTGACAACCAAGTCAAGAAGCAGCTTTTGGCGTGCGTTCATGAAACCGATGAAGTCATCGGCGTATAGCTCAGGCACTGGTATGCAGTGCGTTTGGAGATATGTAGAAAGCGTGCCTTTGGCGATGGGCGGCTCCACGATCTGCCCCCCGGGGCCAAGCTTGCCAGCTTCCAATTTTCTCAGATAGATAGAGGGTGCCACGCCGCCAATGATGCGGTTGGTGCGGTAGCCGAGCGGCGTCTTGTTGATGACGGAGTCGTATATGCTCGGCGGGATCTTTGGGGTTTGCTTGCCGCACCAATCTTGCGGAAAGATGTGATGGATATCGACGTCTTCGTCGAAAAAAACCGTTTGATCGAAGGCTTGGCCACTTCTGAAGTCGATGGCTCCTTGTCGCAGCAGCAATGCTTGCAAGCCCTTGTATGCCGCAGAGAGACGGGTGCGCATGGTAAGCAAGCGGTCAGGGCGCAAGACGCCGTCTATCACAGTCGATGGAGTTGGCCCCCCATCCAGCCAAGCCGGGACCTCAACGATGTCTTTTGCGAAGCGGCTCTCAACGGCTGAGCCATACAGCTCGCCAAACACACCGCACCAGTACCAACGAGCGATCTTTTCGTTGTTGGTGGTGTGGTCAGCCTTGTCGCCGATTTCGGCAAAGATTGCGGCCAGCGGCACCAGCTGCGTTTGGTACGGCAGGTCTTTGATGCGGTGAATTTGCTGTTGGCGCAAAAACCTGGCGGCGCGTTCAAAGCCTTGGTGCACTGCGTCGCAGTGCTTTTTATAGGCCGCCAGCGGTAGGTCCAGTAATGACTGCCGAGTGGCACGAACCGCCGGCCAGTCGTTTTCCGTCTTGGTGGGGTCAGCCATTGCCGCTTGGCGCACTTCCTTGGTGTGCAACAACGCAATGGCTTGCAAGAAGTCGGTCGCGGCGACATTGGCCAGCACCCCCTGCACTTGGCTGGCAGCTCGGCCGTAGGCAGCGAGCCGCTTCTGTGTGCCGAGCTTGCGGTCGGGGTCTTCGGATTTCTCCTCACCCAGCCAGTCGTCGCGCAGCTTGTGGCCTTGGGCCGCGTACATGGCGGTCAACAGTTCAAAGGCATCCAATGCTTTGCCGCCAGTGTTTACTTTCTCGAATACAAGGCAAACGGCTTCATGCGAGGTGTCTGCGCCGAGGGCGATGACAGGGACTTGGTACTCAGTGAAGTTCTTGAGCACGTCGTTCTGGAATCGGAAAAAGAGGCCGATCTTGTCCTCCCCCTTCGCGTTCCAGTATTTCCAAAACCCCTGCATCCACTCGTCCGTGCTGAAGACTTGATTCAGCGGGAACATCAGGTGCTCGTACTCTAGGGCCGACGAGGACAGGTCAAGCACGATGTCCTTGTCGAAATTCGCCTTCAGCATGCGGTCCTCGGGCATCGCGAAAATCGCAGACTCGCGGTCAGCCTCGTTAACAAGCGCTTTTGTGATGTCGATGTAAAACCAACGTTTGACCAGCCGCTTCTTAGCAGTGATGGTGGCTACAACCTGACGGCGCATGCAACTTTGATACAGCGATGTCATGCGCTGCTGTCCATCGAGCAACAGCTGCTCGGGCTTGATATTCGGACCAACTAAAGCGCCCTCGATGGGGCGATAGGCGAAGACCACTCTCGTGTCGATCTTTGACTTGAGCGACATCAGCGCGCCCATCGGGAAGCCGCGAGAGACAGACGCTATCAGGCTCATGATGCGCTCTTCTTCCCACACCCAACTGCGTTGGAAATCGGGAAGCTGCAACTTGCCGTCTTCGCAGTTCTTGAGCAGGGTCTGGAGCAACACCGGATTGGTGTCGAACGTCGTTTTTGCCATGTGTCGGTTTCTCCCTAGGTCTGGTACTTTGCGAAGCCTAATCCGCGTCATCTTCAGGAATTGACGGGCCGCTTTGTATCTCGACCAATTATGTCGGACGCCATGCGCGGCGAGATCGCTGTGCTCTATGCGTGTGCAGAGCATCTGGACTCGGCCTTGCGAACCGACCTGCGCCAACCGGTTCGGGTGCGGCGGACGTCTGCGGCAGCGCAGCGAGCTGCGCTGCGGCCCCGGCTGCCTGGATGTCCAGGACCCTGAAGTGCCCCGAGACCTGTCGTTCACGAACGGCAGGTGATGGCCATATCTCGGACACGGATCAGCGCATCCCGTCGCCGATCAACGCTCAGCCCCGGCTTTCGCAGTTTAAAGTTCGGTGGGGCGAGATCTCCCCTCGAAATCCACCCGACTCAGCCCGCGACAGCACGCACCGCGTCCTGCACTTCCTGACCGCCCTGCGGCCGCATCAGCCGCGCCACTTCCTTCCCATCTTTCAAAAACACCAGCGTGGGCCAGAGCTTCACGCCAAAGCTGCGGCCCAGGCGCTGGCCGGGGCCGTCTTCCACCTTGACGTGCGCGATGTCTGCGCGGTTCTTCAATGCCTGCTCGATGAGCGGCTGGGCGCGCTGGCAATGGCCGCACCAGGGCGTGCCAAATTCGACCACGGTGGCGCCGGGCAGTTTGTCCACGTCATCGCGGGACGGGGGTTGGGCAAGGTGTTGTGCGGCGTAGGGCATGGTGTGAAACGCGGGTGTGTGAGTGGGGCGAAAAGCTGCATTCAGCTTATCCCGGTATCAGAGTGCGTGGCCCGGCTTGCGGCGCATCGCCGTGTCAGATCACGCCGTCAAACACCATCACATCCACGGCGTCGCCCACCGCCACATTGCCTTGCCCATGGTGCAGCACGATGAGCCCGTTGGCCTGCACCATGGAGCTGAGCACGCCCGAGCCCTGGTTGCCCGTGGTGCAGACCTGCAGCGTGCCGTCCGGCGCGGTGGTGACCAGGCCGCGCTGGTATTCGGTGCGGCCGGGCTTCTTGCGCATCGCTTCGGTGCTGATGGCGCGCAGCAGCGGCGGGGCGGTGTGTGTGCTGCCCATCATGCGCAGCAGGGCGGGCCGCACGAAGGCGAGAAAGGTCACCATCACCGCCACGGGGTTGCCGGGCAGCCCGAACAGCACGGCGCCGTGCTCAGTTTGTAAGCTATTTTTTTGATAGCTGCTTGCGCTTGATGGATAAGCGCTAGCGGCCAATTTTGCTTGATTTTCGGCGGCGGCAATGCGCCCCACGGCCATGGGGCGGCCGGGCCGCATGGCGATGCGCCAGAAGGCCACGTCGCCCAGCTTCTTCATCATGGTGCGGGTGTGATCGGCCTCGCCCACACTCACGCCGCCGCTGGTGATGATGGCGTCGGCCTGTGCTGCGGCCTGCCGGAAGGCAGCTTCGAGCAGCGCGGGTTCGTCGCGCACCACGCCCATGTCAATCACCTCCACGCCCAGGCGGGTGAGCAGGCCAAATACGGTGTAGCGGTTGCTGTCGTACACGGCGCCTTCGCGCGGGGGCTCGCCCAGGCTCAGGATCTCGTCGCCGGTGGAAAAGTAGGCCACGCGCAGGCGGCGGAACACCGTCACCGTGGGCAGGCCCAGGCTGGCCACCAGGCCCAGGGCAGCGGGCGTCAGCAGCGCGCCACGGGCCAGCGCCACACTACCCTCCATCAGGTCTTCACCCTTGAATCGGCGGTTGTCGCCGGTCTTGAGCACATCGGCCGCGATGGTGATGCGGCCGTCGGCAGCGGCCGTGGTGAACTCCTGCGGCACCACGGTGTCGAGCCCTGCGGGCATGATGGCGCCGGTCATGATCTTCACGCATTCACCCGCCGCGACGGTGCCCACCCAGGCCTTGCCCGCCAGCGCCGTGCCCACCACGTGCAGCGCGAGAGGCTGGCCCGCAACAAGCTGCGCGCCCGCAAACGCATAGCCGTCCATGGCCGAGTTGTCGTGCGGGGGCACGCTGATGGGCGAGACCACATCCTGCGCCAGCACGCGGCCCAGGGCGTTGAAGAGGGGCAGGGATTCGGTGGCGGTGACGGGCTCGACCAGCCGTTCCAGGAACGCATTGACATCGGCGGCGCTCAGGGCCTGCGGGTCGTAGCCTTGCAGCTCGGCGGCAATCTGGGCAATGGTTTTCATGGCAATCCAAGTGGGGGCGGCAGGTGGCGCAGGCACGCGGGTGCGCGGCGCCTGGCGTCAGGGCGAGGGCGTGCCGGCGCTTTCCAGCGCGTGCAGCTCGGCCAGCGTGTTGGCGTTGAAAAAGGCCTTGGGGTCATCGCCGGGCTGGTCAAAAGGCACGATGGCGCAGCGGTGCTGGCCTGTCCACGCGTCGATCTTGCGGCCACCGGCCTGGGTGAAAGCGACCAGGCTTTCGAGCAGGTCCACGCGCAGCAGGCAGAACACTGGCTGGGTTCGCACGGTGTTGTGGCCCGTGCCATCGTCCTCGGGGGCGGCAGCCATGGCGATGTCGGCGCCCTCGGCATCTGCCGCAGCGGCCAGGCGCGCGGCGAGGTCCAGCGGGAACAGCGGGGTATCGCACGGCACCGTCAGCAGCCAGGGCGTCTCGCAACGCTCCAGCCCGGTGAGGAAGCCGGCCAGCGGCCCCGCGTAGTCAGCCAGTACATCCGGCCACACGGGCGCGCCAAAGGCCTCGTAGGCGGCCAGGTTGCGGTTGGCGTTGACCATCACACTGCCGGTCTGCATCTGTAGCCGCATCAGCGTGTGAAGCGCCAGCGGCAGGCCGCGAAAGTTCTGCAGGCCTTTATCGACCCCGCCCATGCGGGAGCCGCGGCCTCCGGCCAGGACCAGGCCGGTGATGTCTTGGGTGTCAATCATGTTTTGAAAGGTGAGTGCTCATGCAGTAAGCGCCGCCCAGGCCCGGGCAGCCGGGCAAGGGCCGCCCCACAGCGAGGGCTGTGTTCCCCTTCCCGCGCGCAGCGCGAGAGGAGGGGGAAGGCGCTGAAGGCGACTGAGGGGGAGGTGTCACGTGCTATCCGCCGATGTAACTCATTTCCACACGGCGGGCGCCTTGGGATGTATCGGCAGGCAGGCTGCTGCGCAGCTCCGAATAGCGGTCAGTGCGCTGCTGCCAGATGGGGGCGATGGCCGAGGCAATGGCCTCGTCGCTGGCGCCGCCGCGCAGCAGGGTGCGCAGGTCGTAGCCGTCGGACGCAAACAGGCACAGGTAGAGCTTGCCTTCGGTGGACAGGCGGGCGCGGTTGCAGTCGTGGCAGAAGGCCTGGGTCACGCTGCTGATCACGCCCACCTCGCCCAGGGCGGGGTCATGCTGGCCCTGGGCATTGGTGTAGCCCCAGCGCTCGGCAGTTTCGCCGGGGCTGCTCGGATCCAGCTGTACCAGCGGCAGCTCGGCGCGCAGGCGCTCAATCAGTTCGGCCGAGGGCAGCACTTCGTCCATGCGCCAGCCGTTGGTGGCGCCCACGTCCATGTATTCGATGAAGCGCAGCGTGGTGCCCGTGCCGCGAAAGTGGCGCGCCATGGGCAAGATCTCGTGGTCGTTGGTGCCGCGCTTGACCACCATGTTGACCTTGATGTGCGACAGGCCCGCAGCGTGCGCGGCCTCGATGCCCGCCAGCACATCCGCCACCGGAAAGTCCACATCGTTCATGCGGCGAAAGACCGTGTCGTCCAGGCCGTCCAGGCTCACGGTCACGCGGTTCAGGCCGGCGTCTTTCAGCGCTTTGGCCTTGCGCGCCAGCAGGGATCCGTTGGTGGTGAGCGTGAGGTCGGGCGCCAGCCCGTCCACCGTGCGCAGCCGGGCCAGTTGGGCGACGAGGTCTTCGAGGTTCTTGCGCAGTAGGGGCTCGCCGCCGGTCAGGCGTATCTTGCGCACGCCATGCGCCAGAAAGAGCCGCGCCAGCCGCGTGATCTCTTCAAAGCTCAGCAGGGCGCTGTGCGGCAGGTAGGGGTAGTCCTTGTCGAACACTTCCTTGGGCATGCAGTAGTTGCAGCGGAAGTTGCAGCGGTCCGTCACGCTGATGCGCAGGTCGCGCAGCGGGCGGCCCCGGGTGTCGGTGAGCAGGCCTGTGGGCGCTACCAGGCGATCAGGCACCTGGGCCACACGGGCGGCCAGACGTTCATCGACGAGCGGAATGACGCGTTCAGCCATGGGCGGACTCGTAGAGCGGCGGTGCAGAGGGTGGGTGCATGCGCCGCATTTTCTCACTCCAGCCAGCGCACGTTCTGCAGGATTTCGTCAAAGAAGCTGCGCAGCGTCAAGGTGCTCATGCTGAACGGGTCAAACTCGTTACTGCTGGAGTACTTGAGGAACAGCTGGCGGTTGGCATCCACCGACCCCAAAAGTCCCATGGACCAGCTGGCAAACCGCCGGTGCGGGATCTCGCAAAAGTCCAGCACTGCCGTGTCCTTGTGGCGCGAATCCTTGAGAAGCCGGTGGTACAGCGCGTTCACCGCAGTGCGGTCGCCTTCGAGCTGCTGCAGGAAGATGCCATGGTTCAGGCACAGCGCGCCCGTGATGCCCGCGCGGGCGTTGTTACGCTGGGATGCGCCCAGGATGTCCTTGACATCGGCGGGGCCCAGCACGCGCGAGGTGCGGCTCGCGTAGGTAAGTTGTATCAACATGTTTGCCTCCTGAAACGCGGAGTGTGTCAGGTTTGGCCCCCCGTGGCCGGTGGGCGCGGCAATGCCCCTTGGCGGGCGACGGGCGGCGCAGCAGCGCTACACGCAGCGCCCGCCGTCCACTTCAATGCACACGCCGCTCACAAACGCGGCCTCGTCGCTGGCCAGGTACAGCGCCGCATTGGCCACATCCAGCGCGGTGGAAAAGCGCCCCAGCGGAATGGTGGCCAGAAACTTGGCGCGGCGCGCCTCGTCCACCGGGCCACCGGCAAATTCGGCGGCCAGGCCCGTGTCGGGGTTGAACACGGGGTTGATGCAGTTGACGCGAATGTTGTCCGGGCCCAGTTCTGCCGCCATGGACTTGCTGGTGATGATGACCGCGCCCTTGGAGCCGTTGTACCAGGTCAGGCCCGGGCGGGGCCGCAGCCCTGCTGTGGAGGCGATGTTGATGATGCTGCCGCCCCCGCCTGGCGCAGCGCGGGCACGGCGTGGATGGCGCTCAGGTAGATGCTCTTCATGTTGATGGCATAGACCTTGTCGAACTCTTCCTCGGTCACCTCCAGCATGGGGCGGTTGCGGTGTGTCCAGCCTGCGTTGTTGACCACCACGTCCAGGCGGCCGTACAGGCGCACGGCTTCGTCGACCATGGCCTTCACTTCGGCGGACTTCGTCACGTCGGCCTTGAAGAACGCTGCCGTGCCGCCCGCGGCCGTGATCTCGGCCACCACGCGCTGGCCGCCCGCCTCGTTGATGTCGTTCACGATCACCTTGCCGCCCTCGGCCGCCAGGCGCTTGGTGATGCCTTCGCCAATGCCGTTGCCGGCGCCGGTGACGATGATGGACTTGTTCGAAACGCGCATGGAATGGCTCCTTGGACTGTTCAAAATTGATAGCTGCTGGCGCTTGACCATCAAGCGCTAGAGGCTGATTTGGCTGGTATTTCTGTGCCTGCGGGGGGTTCCACGGCCCGGGCGGCCTGGGGCGCACGGCCGTAGAACTGGGGGAAAAACTCTTTCACGCCCTGGCCGTTGAAGTCCCACCCCGTGCACTGGCCCAGATGGCGCGGTGGCTCGTCGGGGTGGCTGGCGGCAAACACCGCAGGCACCGACTGGAACGCCGCTGTGGCCAGGTTGAACAGCAGTTCGCGCAGGTGCGTGCAGCTTTCCACGCCGCCCAGGTGTTTCTGGATGGCCTGGCGCCAGCCGCGCGCCATGCTGCAGCCCACCATGCGCTGCAGCGCGGCTTGGGCCTCGGTGCAGCCTTTGAGCGGGTGCGAGTCCATGGCCACATCCACCGCCTGCACCACCAGCTGGCGGTTCACGGTCACGCGCAGCCACATGTGGTGGATGGCCTCACCCGCCAGGCGCGTGCGCGTCGGGTCGCGGTGCGAGGGGGCATCAAACGCCTTGCTGTCGTGCAGCTCGCCTTCGATGTCCCACAGGCCATCGTCGCGTTCAAAGCCCTGGTAGTTCACCCGGCGAACATGCTTCAGGGTGCGGGGGGCGGGGGGGCTCAGGGGCATTCGCTTCTATCGTGGTTGGTAGCGAGGGATTGAAACTGGCGCGGTCTAAGCGAGTGCCGCCGCGCAAGGGCCGCCAAGCCGCGCATGCGGCGTCTGGCTTGCGTGCGCTGGCGGCGTCCCCCTGCAGGGGGGAGACGCGAAGCGGCACAGGGGGTTACCCATATTTGATGGCGACAGTTTTGAGCGTGGTAAAGCCATACAACGCTTCAAAGCCCTTTTCGCGCCCGTAGCCGCTGGATTTGACGCCGCCAAACGGCAGCTCCACACCGCCGGCCGCGCCATAGTTGTTGATGAACACCTGCCCGCTGTGCACGCGCTTGGCCATGCGGAACTGGCGCGCGCCATCGCGCGTCCAGATACCGGCCACCAGGCCAAACTGCGTGGCGTTGGCCAGCTCCACCGCGTGGTCTTCGTCCTGGAAGGCCATGGCCGACAGCACGGGTCCGAACACTTCTTCCTGCGCAAGGCGGTGGCCTACCGGTACATCGCGCAGCAGGGTCGGGGCCTGGTAGTAGCCGGTCTCGGGCGCTTCGTCCACCACCACGCCCTGCGCCACCATGGGGATGCCAGCGACCTGCGCGTCCGAGAGGAAATCCCACACGCGCTGCTGTTGCGTCTGGCGGATCAGCGGGCCCACGTCCAGGTCCATGGCAGCGGGGCCCACGCGCAGCTTTTCAAACGCCTTGCCCAGGCGCTCCAGCAGCGGTTCATAAATCAGCGAGTCGATCAGCACGCGCGATCCTGCCGAGCATGTCTGCCCGGCGTTCTGCACGATGGCGTTGATGACCACGGGGATGGCGGCATCGAGGTCCGCATCCGCAAAGATGATCTGCGGGCTTTTTCCGCCCAGCTCCAGCGTCACGGGGCAGTGGCGCTCTGCCGCCACCTGCTGGATCAGCGTGCCGATCTTGGGGCTGCCGGTGAAGCTGATGTGGTCGATGCCGGGGTGGCGCGCCAATGCGTCGCCCACCTCGTGGCCGTAGCCGGTGACGATGTTGAGCGCACCGGCAGGAAACCCCACCTCGGCCGCCAGCTGCGCCACGCGGATCAGCGAAAGGCACGCGTCTTCCGCCGGTTTGACCACGCACACATTGCCCGCTGTCAGGGCGCCGCCCACGCTGCGGCCAAAGATCTGCATGGGGTAGTTCCAGGGGATCACATGGCCCGTCACGCCATGGGGCTCCCGCCAGGTCAGCACACTGTAGCCGTCGGGGTAGGGGATCGTCTCGCCGTGGAACTTGTCGCACGCACCGGCGTAGAACTCGAAGTAGCGCGCCAGGGCAACCGCATCGGCCCGCGCCTGCTTGGTGGGCTTGCCGCAGTCGCGCTGCTCCAGCGCCGTCAGCTCGTCCGCGTGCTCCAGGATCTTGGCCGAGAGCTTTTGCAGCAACCGGCCGCGTTCGACCGGGGCCAGCTTTTGCCACACCGCGTGGTAGCACTGGCGCGCCGCATGCACCGCCGTGTCGATGTCGTCGGCATTGCTGCGCTGGATCTCGTCGAAGGGCTGGCCGTCGGACGGGTCGATCACGGCAATCGTGCGGCCCGAAGCGGACGGCACCGAGGCGTTGGCGATGTAGTTCAGTTGCATGGCCGCCATTTTGCCCGTAAATGAAATGTGTGCTTAGTATTTATGTAAAAACTGCCTGCAGCGCTTGTGTATAAAGCGCAAACAGCTATTGATTCAATAGCATGACGCGCGCAGGGCTGCCAGGTCCAGAATCTCCACCTCGCCCCGCTGCACGCGCACCAGGTGGCGTGCTTCGAGGTCTTTGAGGATCTGGTTGGTGGTCTGGCGCGAGATGGCCAGCATCAGCGAGAGCTGCTCCTGCGATATGCCGATCACCCGGCGCGACTGGCCCTCGGCTGTCCATTGCCCGTAGCCCTCGGCCATCATCACCAGGCGGCGTGCCAGGCGCTGCGGCGCGGGCAGCAGCGCCAGCTCTTCCACCGCCACAAAGGCCGAGCGGAGCTTGTCTGTCAGCAACAACGCCAGCGCGTGCCAGTGCTCGGGGTGGGCCTGCAGCCATTGCTGCAGCCTCTCGTGCGGTACCTGCAGCAGCGTGGTGGGCTCACTGGCGTGGGCGTCGTGGGTGCGGGCCGAGTTGTCGAACACCGAGATCTCGCCAAACCAGTGCGGCGGCTCCAGCCGTATCAGCAGTGCCGCGCGGGCTTCGTCGGCCCGCCCCCCCGTGCCCGAGATGCTGACCGCGCCGCGCACCACCGCATACAGCCCGCAAGGCGCATCGCCGCGCAAAAAAAGGACCTCCCCGGTGTTCAGATGCCGCAGCTGCGCCATGGCCAGCAGGGGCTGGGCAAAGTCGGGTGGCAGATGGGCAAACCAGCGGCCGGACTGGAGGACTGGCAGGAAGGTGGCGGGGTCGGTCATGCAGGAGGAGGAAGCGTCAGAGCGCGGGTGGCGGGCGGGAAGGTGTGCGGGTGAGTGTGCGGGCAAGTGTGCAGCAGCGCGGCGTGTTTTGTCGTGTGCACGACAGACGCTGGCGCCGTGGCAGAGCGAGTATTGATGCTGCTCAAAACACCACCGGGAGACACCCATGAAAACCCTGATCGACCACCTGGCCCAGTACGCCGCCTACCACCGCGATCCGCGCAACATCCACACCCATTTTGTGGGCGTGCCCATGATCATGTTTGCCGTGGTCATCCTGCTGTCACGCCCCACTTGGCAGATGGGCGACCTGCCCATGAGCCCTGCGCTGCTGGCGGCCCTGGCGAGTTGCTTCTTTTACTTCCGGCTCGACTTCCGCTACGGCGTGACCATGGCTGCGCTGCTGTCGGCCATGCTGGTGGGCGGCCAGTGGCTGGCGGTGCAGACCGCCGCGCTGTGGCTGGCCTCGGGTATCGGGTTGTTTGTGGTGGGTTGGGTGATCCAGTTTGTGGGCCACTACTACGAGGGGCGCAAACCGGCGTTTGTGGACGACCTGGTGGGCCTGATCGTGGGGCCGCTGTTTGTGGTGGCGGAGCTCGGGTTTTTGCTGGGCCTGCGCAAAGAGGTTCAGAAGGCGATCGAGGAGCGTAGCGGCCCTGTGCGCCTGCGGACAGGGCCCCAGGCTGCTGCCCACCCCCAGTGAGTAGTGATCGCTGACTGATCAGTGCGCGACAGGTTGGGGCAAGGCTGCGCGCGCAGGGCCGGCCTTGACCAGCACGGCGGCCGTGCACACCGTACCCAGCGCCACCAGCGCACACAGGTAGGGCAGGGCCGCAGACAACGGCGCCCCCAGCTGATTGAGCCGCAGTGACGCCTGCACCCCGGACGTGCTGGGCAGCAGCCAGCGCAGCCACTGCAGCGGCTCGGGCAGCGCCTCTGCCGGCCACGAGAACCCAGCCACGAAGGCGATGGGCAGTGTGGTCCACAGCAGCACCTGCAGCGCGCGTTCGCGGTTGCCAAACCACAGGCCCAGCAGCGCCCCCAGCGCCGCGATGGCCGGGATGTAGCAGGCCAGCAGCGCCAGTGCGCCCAGCGGGTTGCCGCCACGGGGGTAGTCGTGCAGCAGAAAGATCCAGCCAAAGTAGAAGAGGCCACTGGCCCAGCCCAGCGTGCTCAGGCCCAGCAGGCGGCCCAGCCAGGTGGTGGCGTGGGCGCGGTGCTGGCCACTTTCCACCCATGTGCCGGCGAGCATGGCAGCGCCCATCAGCAGGGTCTGCTGCAGGATGAGCAGTGCCACGGCGGGCACCACAAAGCTGCCGTAGCCCTCGATGGGGTTGAACAGCGCCACCATCTGCAACTGCACTGGCGCGCGGCTGGCACGGGCCTGCTGCGCGCTCTGGCCGCTGGCCTGCAGCTGTCGGATTTCGACGCCTGCAGACACGGCGCCCACCGCTTCGGCAAAGCCGTACTGCACAGCCTTGTTGAGCAGTGCATAGGCACCGTTGGCCTCGATGCTGACCACGGCACTTTCACCGCGCACCACACTGCGCTTGAGATGCGCAGGGATCAGCACGTAGCCTTCTATCTCGCCACGCCACAGCGCCTCCTGCGCCTCGCGCTCGTTGCCCGTTAACAGGCGCACGTCAATGCGCGGGTCGGCATCGGCAAAGCGGGCGATCTGGCGCGACAGGCTGGTGCGGTCCATGTCCACCACGGCCACCTGCACGCGGGTGAGCACCTCATCGGCGTAGAACCAGGGGTAGAAAAAGCCGTAGAGCACGGGTGCACCGATGAGCAGCAGCAGAACGCCCTTGTCGCGCACCACGGCGGCCAGCGCTTGCAGCCAGGCCCGCAGAACGCCCTGGGGTGGTGGTGTCACCACCGGCATGGGTTTCATCGTGGCATTCATCAGCGGCTTCCCCAGGTGTGAGGGCTGCGGTGGGCCACGCTGAGTGCGAGGGCGCCCACCAGCCACAGCACGGCCGTGGCGATCATCAGCGCCACCATGGTCGACACGCTGGTCGCCAGCGGCGCGCCCATCTGCAGCTGCTCGATCTGCAGGCGGATGTAGTGGGTGAACGGCATGGCCTCGGCCCAGGCGCGGGCGCTGCCCGGCATGCCTGCCAGCGGAAACGCGACGCCGCTGAACGCAAACGCCGGTGCCGCAAAAAATCCCGTGCCCGACAAGGCGGTGCGCAGCGACCGTGTGATGCCCGCCAGCGCAGCGCCCGCCATCAGCGACACGGCCATCAGCAAAGCCAGCGCCGCAGCCACCCACCACAGATTGCCCGGCGGGTGCCAGCCGCGCCCCCAGGTAATTCCCACCAGCGCCAGCAGCCCCACCAGCGTGAGGGAAGCCCAAGGCAAGGCCAGCTTGCCGATCAGCGCACCAGCTATGTTCGGCAGCCCGCCCGACCCCAGCCACTCGCCCACGGTGCGGTCACGCAGCTCGCGCCCGACAGCCCAGGCACCGGCCGTCATGGCCAGGATGTGCAGCAGCGCAGGGATCAGCGCCGCCCCCAGAAACTGCTCGTAGTTGCTCGACACATTGAACAGCGCCACCATCTGTGTGTGGATGGGTTCCATGCTCACGTGCACGGCCTGGGCGCGTTCGCCGCGCCGGTTGCGCGCGGCCATTTCGATGCCGGCCGACAGCGTGCCCACCACCGCGCGCACATCGCGTTGCAACACGCCTGAATGCGTGCCCAGCTGCGCGTTGTGCAGCAGCGTGACCTGTGTGGCATGCCCCTCCTTGACCGTGCGCGCAAAGTCGCGCGGCACGGTGATGACGGCATACACCTGCACGTTGCGCAAGGCGCGTTCGGCCTCGGCGTGGTTGGCATGGTGCCGGGTGACGCGCAGGCCCGGCGTGGCGTCCAGCATGCGCACCAGCTGGCGCGACAGGCTCGACTGGTCGGCATCCACCACGCCCACGGGAAGGTGGCGAGGCAGTCCGGCCGAGAACACCCACCACATCAGCGCCACGGCGAGCAGCGGCACCCAGGTGACCATGGCCAGGTCCCACGGGCTGGCGCCCAGGCGGCGGGATTCGCGGGTGAGGCTTTTTACTATTGAATTCATAGCTTTTGGCGCTTGATGGATAAGCGCCAGAGGCCTTTTTGACTCTAATTTTTAAAGTACCAGCACCGTCATGCCGGGGCGCGCGCCTTCGATGGGCGCGGCCGGGCGCGCTCGCACTTCAAAGGTGCGGGCGTCAAAGCCATGGCCTGCGCGCGTGGCGCGCCAGGTGGCAAAGTCCGGCAGCGCGGCCGTGTGATAGACCTTGAACCTCACCGGCTTGCTGCCCAGCGCGGGCAATGTGGCGTCAAACTCGCTGCCGATGGCAAAGCGTTGCAGGCGGTCCTCGCGCACGTTCAGCACCATCCACTGGTCCTTCAGGTCCACCACCGTGACCACGGCCACGCCCTGGGGCGACAGCTCTCCCGTTCGCGCCAGCACCTTGGCCACTTCGCCGGCCACGGGGCTCTTGAGCTCGGTCTCGGCCTGGGCCGCCCGCACTTCCGCCACCACGCCCGCCACCTGGCGCGCCTGGGCGCTGGCGACGGATCGGTCTTCGGTGCGGGCACCGGCGCGGGCCAGGTCGTACTGGGCCTTGGCGGCCAGCGCCTGGTCGCGCGCGGCCTTGAAGTTGGCCTCGGCCTCGTCGCGTTTTTGCGCGGCCACCAGGCCCTCGCGGGCCAGGCCATCCACGCGTTTGAAGGACGAATCGGCCAGATCGGCGGCGGCCACGGCGCGCTGCCAGTTCAGTCGGGCCATCTCAATTTCTTGCGGGCGTGCGCCGTGCTGGGCCTTGTCGGCCACCGCCTGGGCAGCCTCTTGCGCCGCCGTGGCCTGGGCCAGCTTGGCTTGCACCTCGGGGCTGTCCATGCGGATCAGCGGGGCGCCCACGGTGATCTGGTCGCCTTCCTTCACCAGGATCTGCGCGATGCGCGCGGTGACCTTGGGGGCGATGTCGGCCTCTTGCGCTTCGATCTGGCCCTGGAACACCTCGGGCGCGGGCTGCGAGGCCTTCCACAGGCCAACGCCCACAAAGCCTGCCACGGCCACAAAGGCCACTGCGCCGACGGCTGCTGTTTTCTTGCGCATGCTCTTCACTCCACTTTCAGCGCATCAGCGCGCGCCATGTATTTGCCAAAGTCTTCCGACAGGCCGCAGCTTTCCAGCAGGTCGGCCAGTGCCTTCACGTAGTCGTGGGCGGCCTGGGCGCGTTCGGTATGCGCCTTGGCCTGGTTGACCTGGGCGTCGATCAGGTCCAGCGTGGTGCTGGTGCCCGCCTTCAGGCCGGAGGTGCGCAGGCGCAGCACTTCGTCGGCCAGATCCAGCCCCGGTTGCAGCGCAAAGTAGGCGCGGCGCGCCTGTTCCAGGGCCAGCCAGCGCTTTTCCACCAGCAGGGCAATGTTGTTCTGCGCCTGCGCGCCGGTGCGCTCGGCCTGCTCGATCTGGCGGCTGGACGATTCAGCGAGCGCGTTGCGGTCGATGGAATCGAACAGCGTCCAGCGCACGCCCACGCCAGCCACCCAGTCTGCGTCGCGGCCGGTCTTGAGCTGGCGCTGGCCGAACGCAAACACCTGCGGCTTGCGCAAGGCCTCCTGAGCGGCATGCAGTTGCGTGGCTTGCTCTTTTTTGGCGGCCACCTTGTCCAGCCCGGGGTGGCGGGCCAAGGCGGTGTCGATGAAGTGGGGCAGGGGCTCGACCGGCTGGCTCAGCACAAACAGGGGGCTGGTGGGCGTGACAGGGTCGGTCGCCTTGAGGGTGCGCGTCAGGGCCGTGGCGGCCAGCTCCGCGTCGTCGCGGGCTTTGCGGGCGTTGCGGCGGGCGTCTTCCAGGGCCGAGCGGGCCTGCAGCCGATCCACCCGGGCGATCACGCCGGCGTCCAGCATCTTCTGTGCGGCGGCGTCGTGCTGCTCGATGGTGGCAAGGGCCGATTCGCGCAGCAGGGCAGCGCGCTCGGCCAGCTGGGCGCCAAAGTAGCGCAGCACCAGCAGGGTGGTGGCCTCATGGCCGGTTTTGGCGGCGTCGGCCTGGGCTTCTTGGGCTTGGGCATCCAGCAGGCCACGGGCTGCGTTGCTGGCGCCGCCCATGTACAGGGGCCAGATGGCGGAGACCGACGCGGTGGTATCACTCTTGCTGCGGTGGAGCGTGTAGCCCGGCGGCAGGTGGGGCATCTGCGCCAGCGGGCCCGCAAGCTGCGGCGGCAGTTGCGACAGCACACCGGGCAGGGCCTGATTCAGTGGGTTCAGGTCCACATCCAGGTTGGCGTTGTAGCGGTAGGCAGCGCCGGTCAGGTTGACCACCGGGCCACCCAGGCGCTGCAGGGCGTCGCGGCGCAGCTGGGCGCCTTCGACGGCGTTGCGCGACGCAGCCAGCTGGTCGGAGCGCTGCTGCAGCTGCTGCAGCGCGGCGTCAAAAGCCATGGGCGCAGCCTGGGTCTGCACTGGCATCAGCGCCAGTGGAGCCGATGCGATCAGGCAAAGCAAAGCTTCGCCTACCCGGCCGGTGTGCCGGGGCGTTTTCTTTGAAGTCATGGTTTCAGGTTGTTGTGGTCAGCGCGCGCCCACGGGTGTGTAGGAGTCGCTGTGGTCCGCCAGCCACCGCTGTGACAGATCGGTGCCGTGCTGGCTGGGGTGAAAGTCGCGCCGCAGGTATTCGCGCCACGGGCGCCAGGTTTCGCGAACCAGGCCGCCCTTGCCAAACAGCGTGCGCGCTGCGCTTGTCAAGGTGCTCCACTTCCACAGCGTTCCGCTTTTGTGCAGGTTCAGCACCGTCTGGCGCAGCACGTCGCCCAGGAACACCACGGTGATGCGGCGAAACCATGTGATGCGCCACTCGTGGTTTCCGCCCAGGGCCTGGTAGATGTCAAAGGCAGTGTTCTTGTGCTCGGACTCTTCGGCGCAATGCCATTGCCACATTGTGGCCAGGCGCGGCTCGGCACCCAGCAGCGCCTCGGGGTGGGCCAGCAGCCATTCGGCCAGCAGGGCGGTGAAGTGTTCGTTGGCGGCCGTCACGGCCAGCGGGTGGCGCGGGTCGGCACCCGCAAACAGTTTCATGCGCTCCTGCGCACGCGGGGCCCATGCGTTGACGAGGCCCTGCCGGTCGAGGTGGCCGTTGAACAGCGCGTGGATGCGGCGGTGGGTGGCCTCTTGCCCGATGAAGCCACGCACTTCGTCTGCAAATTGCGCTTGCTTGTCGACGGGCAAGGCCTTGTGGCCGTCTCGGACCGCGTCGATGAAGAACTGCTCGCCCACCGGAAAGCTCATCGACAGCGCGTTGAACAGCGCGGTGCGAAACGCATCGCCGCCACACCATTGGCGCTCGAAAGGGGTTTCCAGGTCTATCAGCAGGCGGCGGACGACGAGTTCGGTCATGGGGCAATCTCCGGGATCGGGCTGCGGGGGAAGAACGGGTTGGTACTTGATGGTACCAGTGGTTTGTATGATGCAGGTCAAATGTGGTACTGTCAAGTACCTAATGCAAATTCACCACCCTCTGACCCGCCATGACCGAAGTCCTTTCCCCCGTAGCAGACAACGTCCACCGCGCCCGGCTGCTGGAGGGCATGGCCCGCGCGGTGGCTGCCAAGGGCTATGCCGACACCACCATTGCCGACATCGTGCGCGAAGCCAGCGTGTCACGCCGCACCTTCTACGAAAACTTTGCCGACAAGGCCGAGTGTCTGATCGCCCTGTACGAGGCCGCCAGCGGCAACGCCATCGCGGTGCTGCGCGCTGCCATTGACCCGCACAGCGACTGGCAGACCCAGGTGGAGCAGGCCATGGGCGCCTACTTCGGCGTGCTGGCCCGCAACCCCGTGCTGCTGCGCACCTTGTTCATCGAGATACTGGGACTGGGCAGCGCAGGCTTGGCAGCGCGCCGCCGCGCCAACAAACAGCTGGCCGATTTGATGCTGGATGTCGTGAACAACCGCCCCGGCGAGCGCAAGCGCAAGGCACCGCTGCAGCCCATGATGGCCATGGCGGTGGTGGGGGGCATCAACGAGATGGTGCTGCAATCCATCGAGCAGGAGCGTGCCGGGCAGCTGCATGAGCTGGTGGAGCCCGCAGCAACCTTGCTGCGGGCGGCGATTTCGGCAGAGTTCTAAGGCGTTCTGCCGCTGCTGCCGAAAGGGTCAGACAGGCGAAGGGGTGCGTGCCGGCGCGGCGGGCCGAAGCCACTGTGTGTTGGCTGCAAACACCACCACCAGCGCCAGCCCGGCCAGCACCGCCATGAGCCAGTGCAGGGGCGACAGCGGCGCAAACTTGAATGCACTGGCCAGCCATGGCACGGTGGTGATGGCCGTCAGCGCCGCCAGCGTGCCACCCATCACCCACAGGCTGACGGGTGTGAGCCCGGCCCACAAGCTGCGCAAGCGGGTCTGGCTGCTGCGGCTGGGCAGGATGAGCGCGGCGTTGGCTGCCACCAGCACCACAAACGCGGCCGTGCTGGCGGTGGCGGCCTGCGCGGGCTGGCTCAGCAGCCAGGCGTACAGGCACACCACGGCGGCCGTCACCACGCTGCCCTGCAGCACGCTCAGCAGAATGTGGCGGGCGGTCAGCAAGGGCTCGTCAGCCCCGCGTGGCGGTTGCTGCATGAGGTCGGCAGCACCTTCTTCGGCCTCGAACACGATGGAGCAGGCCGGGTCGATGACCAGCTCCAGAAACGCGATGTGCAGCGGTGCCAGCACCAGCGGCAGCCCGAACAGCACCGGCAGCAGCGCCAGCCCAATGATGGGTACATGCACCGCCAGCGTGTAGACCATGGCCTGGCGCAGGTTGGCAAAGGTCTGCCGTCCCCGGTGAATCGCCAGCACGATGGCTGCAAAGTCGTCGTGCAGCAGCACCAGGGCAGCGGCCTCGCGCGCCACGTCGGTGCCGCGCTGGCCCATGGCGATGCCGATGTGTGCCGCCTTGAGGGCAGGGGCGTCGTTCACGCCGTCACCGGTCATGGCCACCACCTCGCCCTGGGCCTTGAGGGCTTCCACCAGCGCCAGCTTCTGGTGTGGCTTGATGCGTGCAAACACGCTGACCTGCCGGGCTTTGCTGGTGAGCATGTCGGGGGACATCGAGGCCATTTCATCGCCGGTCACGACCTGGTCGTGGGCGATTCCCGCCTGGGCTGCAATGGCGCGCGCGGTGCGGGGGTGGTCACCGGTGATCATCACCACGCGAATGCCCGCCTGGCGGCACTGTGCAATGGCCTCTGGCACCTCGGGGCGCAGCGGGTCGGCGAGGGCCACCAGGCCCAGCCATTCAAAGTCAAAGTCGTGCTGGGCGTCGGGCCAGGTGTCTTGCGTATGGTGCCGGGCCTTGGCCACGCCCAGCACCCGCAGACCCCGGTCGGCCAGGCGCGCGGCCTGGGCGCTGACGGCAGCGCGCTCGGCGTCGGGCAGGTGGCACAGGTCGGCCACGGCTTCGGGCGCGCCCTTGGTGGCTACTGTGTCGTGTGCCGAGGTGCCATCGCGCCACAGGTGGCTCATGGCTAGCAGCTGGGGCGACAGCTCATATTCGCGCGCCAGCGACCAGGCGGGGTGCAGGTGTTCGGTGTCCACCAGGTGGTCCGCCGCCATGCGATGAAAGGCCTGCTCCATGGGGTCGTGGGGCTCGATCTCGCTGGCCAGCACGGCGTATTCGAGCAGCTCGTGGAAGGCGTCGGGCAGCGCGCTGCCATCCGCTGCGGCGGGCAGGTTCTGCACATCCAGCTCATGCCCTGCAATGCAGAGCGCCGCCACCGCCATGCGGTTTTGCGTGAGGGTGCCGGTCTTGTCCACACACAACACGGTGGTCTGGCCCAGCGTCTCGATGGCGTTGAGCCGCCGCGTCAGCACCTGCTGCGCCGCCAGCCGCCGCGCGGCCAGGGCCAGGAAGATGATCATGATCACGGGCAACTCTTGCGGTAGCACCCCCATGGCCAGCGTGATGCCTGCCAGCACGGCCTGCAGCCAGTCGCCCCGCAGCGCCCAGAACAGGGCCACCAGCAGCGCACACAGCGTAAGGCCGATGGCCACCAGCTTGCGCGTGAGCCGCGCCATTTCTTCGCGCAGCGGCGAGGCCTGCAGGGCAATGGTGTCCAGCGACTGGCCGATGCGGCCCAGCTCGGTATGCCGCCCCACGGCCGTCACCTCCAGCAGGCCCTGGCCGCTGACCACCAGCGTGCCTGCAAATACCTTGTCGGCAATCTGCTTGGCCACAGGCTCGGATTCACCCGTCAGCATCGACTCGTTGGTGGCCAGCTCGTGCGCCTGCAGCAGCGTGCCGTCGGCCGGGATGCGGTCGCCCTCGGCAATCATCAAGAGGTCTTCGCGCACCACGTCGCGGCCCGCTATGCGCACCATCGTGCCGCCTCGCACTGCCAGCGCGCGGGGGCTGGAGAGGTCGCGCAGCACATTCAGCGCGTTGTCGGTGCGGCGCTCCTGCAGCACCGTGATCGCCATGATGATGACCACAAAGCCCAGCAGGATCATTGCCTCGTGCGCGTCGCCCATGGCGAGGTAGATGGCGCCTGCACCCAGCAGCAGCAGGAACATGGGCTCGGTGACCACGTCCCAGGCCATGTCGCGCAGCGTGCGGCGCTGGCTGAGGCCCAGTTCGTTGGGGCCTTCTTCGCGCAGGCGCTGGGCGGCAAGGGCCGAGTCAAGGCCGGTGGGGGAGTCGGTAGTGGGCATGTAGGGCGTGAGGCTGCGTTGCACAGGGGATGCAATGGTGAAAGAGCCTGTTGAAGAGCCCCTGCGAGATCGTCATCAGGCCTTGACGGTTACACCGCGCGCCGATGTCTGCAACCCTGACGCAGCGCAGTGCGCTGCACCCAGCGTCCCTGCCTCACACCTCGCACATCACAAAGTCGGCCTTGCCGACATTGCACTCGGGGCAGCGCCAGTCGTCGGGCACGTCGGCCCACAAGGTTCCTGGGGCAATGCCGTCCTCCGGCAGGCCCGCAGCCTCGTCGTAGATCCAGCCGCAGACCACACACATGTAGATTTTCATGGCTTGATTTCGAAAGTGGTTTGTGGCTGGTGTTCAGTCGTCATCGTGGTCTCGGCTGCGTTCGATCGCTGTTCCGGCGTCCATCAACCCGTTTGGCGATTGCTGCCATTCCCAGGCACCAAACGCCAGCACCGCCAGCAGCAGCGCTGCCGCCAGCCAGGTGCGGTTTTTCTGCACCAGGTTCGGCCCGGGGCCTTCCACGCGCCCGGTCAGCATGGGCAGCGCCTGGTTCTTGCGCCGCAGCACGCTCATGCCAGCAATCAATGCGAGGTGGGCCAGCACGACAAACAGCATGGCTTCTCCGAAGAACTCGTGCACTTCTTCGATCCAGTCGCCACCCAACACGTCACCCCAGTCGTTGTAGGTGGCATAGCCGCTCAAGGTGATGGGAACGACCAGGACCAGCAGCAGCACCACCGCCAGCGCCATCAGCAGGTTTTGGCCCTGGCGCCAGTTCAGCTGGCTCACCTGGCTGATGGAGCGCGCTTGGAACAGGGTGCGCAGCCAAGCGGGCGCCCCGGCCAGCTTGCGCCACAGCAGGCCCAGGCCCGAGGTGCGCGGCCCGAAGACGCCGTACAGCACGCGAAAGCCCAGCAGGCCCGCCATGGTGTAGCCCAGCGTGACGTGCACCAGCCGCCAGTGCTCGCCATCGGCGGTGGCGTAGGCCCCCACAAAGCAGAGCGCAAACAGCCAGTGGAACATGCGCGTGGGCGCATCGGTGACCCGGCGACTGGGCGTTTTGGCAGCCGCTGGCTGCGCTGTGGCGCTGACCGGGTCGAAGGAGGGGGTGGTTTGCATGGTGTTTTCCTTGATCGGATACAGGTCAGATTCAATGCAGATCGAGAGCGGCGAACAGGGCTCAGCGAAGCGGTTCTGGCTAGGCGCTGTGTCGCAGGCAGTACGGTCAGTACGACAAGACACAGCAACGACGCCAGAAGAGTTCTGTTCACCGCTCTCAGTCGTTCCAGGCGCGGCGTGAGCGGGCATCCAGTCCTGCCGGCATGCGCAGGTCGTGTTCATCAAACTGCCCCTGGTCTGCGCCCGTGTGGCAGGCCGCGCAGTTCGCGGCGCTTTTTACGCTGGCGAGCTTCCAGGTGGTGGGCTCGATCTTTCGGTGCTTGCGTTCAAACCAGGCCGAGCGGGTAATGCGGTCCTCTGGCGGCTCTTCGTTCACGCGCTTGTAGGTGCCAGCGTGGGCTTGCAGCCACTGGTTGAGCTGGCGTACGGTGGCCGCGTCCAGCGATGCGTCGGTGCCATAGTGCTTGTCGAGGCCCGTCATCACGCGGTTCCACGACGCTGCGGGCAGCAGGCCGGGCGGGTAGGCGGTGTGGCAAGCGGCGCATTCCTGCGTGTAGGCACTGGGCACGTTGCGGGGCATGGTGCGCCCGCTGTCTGCATGGGCGCTGGAGAGTGACAGCAGGGTCAGTGCGCACACAGTAGCGGCCAGGGCCGCGGGGCGCAGGGGGGCAGGTTGTTTCATGGTCTGGGTCTCAGGGCTTGAGGGCATTGAGGTAGGCCAGCACATCGGCTTTTTCCACCGCGGTGCATTCACGGCTCAACACGTCGTTGCAGTTGCGGCGGAACCACTTGTCCACCTTGGCGGTATCGGTAAAGGCCTTGGGGTTGAAGGCCGGGGCCAGCGGCGCTATCGACTTGCCGGTGCTGGCGTGTTTGCCCTGGGCCGTGGGCGGTGTGCCGTGGCAGGATGCGCAAGACCATTCGCCGCCATGGCGCGTGGTGAAAAACACCTTGCCCTTGTCGACGTTGCCCGGGCTGCCTGCCTGCGTGCTCCAGTGGGCGAGCTGCTGGGCGGCTGTGGTGTCTGCAGCGTGGCTGATGCCGGTGGCTGCCAGTGTGCAGAACGCCGCCAGAGTCAGTGTGCGAAGGGAAGTCATGCCTTGGTCCTTGTGGGTTTCGTTTTGTGTGGCGATTGTTGAAATCCCTGCCTGAACGGCGCGTGAAAGGGCTGTTCATCGGCCGTTCAGATTTCGCGCAGGACAATGCGCCCATGCTTTTCTCCTTCCACGCTGCTTTTGCGGACCGCCAGGTTCGGCGCATGTACCTGGTGGGGTGTGTGCTGTGCGCTGCCGCGATGGCCGTGGCACCCGCTGGGGCGGCCAGCGGCAGAGACGACCATGACCGCGCCCGGCAGGCGGTGCAGGCGGGCCAGGTGCTGCCGCTGCCCACGGTGCTGGAGCGCCTGCAGCGTGAGGTGCCCGGGCAGGTGCTGGAAGTGGAGCTGGAGCAGGAGCGCGATCGCTGGATTTACGAGATCAAGCTCTTGACGCCTGCCGGGCAGTTGACCAAGGTCAAGCTCGATGCGCGCACGGCCGAGGTGCTGCGTGTAAAGCCGCGTGAATCGCGCGAAGATCGACGGTGACGCCGGACCGACCTCTGACACATCTGCCACCCTCCACCGATCCATGCGCATCCTGCTGGTAGAAGATGACTCGCTGCTGCGCGCCCAGCTGCGCACAGCGCTGCAAGGCGCGGGCTACACCGTGGACGAGGCCGATAACGGCCGCGATGCGCAGTTTCTGGGTGAGACCGAGGCGATGGACGCCGTCGTGCTGGACCTGGGTCTGCCAGTGGTCGACGGGCTCACGGTGCTCAAGCGTTGGCGGGCCGGGGCGCGCAACATGCCGGTGCTGATCCTCACCGCGCGCGACAACTGGCACGAAAAAGTCGCGGGCATCGACGCCGGTGCCGATGACTATCTGACCAAGCCCTTTCACCTTGAAGAATTGCTGGCGCGCGTCCGCGCATTGATCCGCCGCGCCAGCGGACAGGCGTCGGCCGTGCTGCAGTGCGGAGACTGGTCGCTGGACACCCGCAGCGGCCGCGTGACCTGCGCGGGCCAGCCGGTGACACTGACGGCCCATGAGTACAAGGTGCTCGACTACCTCATGCACCGGCCGGGCGTTCTGGTGTCGCGCGCCGAGCTGACCGAACACATCTACGCGCAGGACTTTGACCGGGACTCCAACACCATCGAAGTGTTTGTGGGGCGCTTGCGCAAGAAGCTGTCGGCCCCTTCGTCGTCCTCGGCGGCTTCGGCCCGCATCGAAACCGTGCGCGGCATGGGTTACCGCCTGGTGCCTCCATGAACCGGCAAGGCATGCCGGCTGCCGCAGCCATGCATTGGTCCCGGTCGCTGCGGGTGCGGCTGCTGGCTGTCACGCTGGCGGGGGTGGCCGTAGCCATGGTGCTGGCTGGTCTGGTGCTGAGCGGATTGTTCCGCGAGCATGTGCAGCAGCAGTTTCAGGCGGCGCTGCAGCTGCAGCTGGACCAGATCACGGCGCGGCTCGAGTTTGATGCCCAGGGGCAGCCGGCAATTGCTGCCGAGGCGCTGTCGGACCCGCGCTGGCTCAAGCCGTATTCGGGCCTGTATTGGCAGGTGGACGCCATGGCGCCCGACGGGCGGGAGCGGGCAGGGGTGTTGCGCTCGCGCTCGTTGTGGGACACCAGCCTGGCGCTGCAGGTGGATGCGTTGGCCGATGGCGCCGTGCATGTGCATGAGATGGCAGGCCCGCAGGGCGCGCCGTTGCTGGTGCTGGAGCGCACGGTGCGCGCCGAGGGCGTGCATGCAGCGCGCTGGCGGCTGATTGTGGCCGCCGACCTGCATGCCACGCAGGCGGCCACGGCCCGGTTCACGGGCGTGCTGGCGCTGTCGCTGGCGGTGCTGCTGGTGCTGCTGGCCATGGCCGCCTGGGCGCAGGTGGCGGTAGGGCTCAGGCCCCTGCAGGCGCTGCAACGCGCGGTGCAGGATGTGCAAGAGGCCCGGGCGCCGCAATTGCAAGGCAGCTTCCCTGCCGAAGTGCTGCCGCTGGCTGATGACTTCAACGCCGTGCTGCGCCGCCATGGCGAGGTGGTGGAACGCGCGCGCACCCAGGCCGGCAACCTGGCGCATGCGCTCAAGACGCCCCTCACGGTGCTGGAAAACGCGGCCCGTGCGCAACCGCCCACCGACGGCCAGGAGCTGGCGGCGCTGGTGCGCGAGCAGGTGGTGGTGGCGCGCAAGCACATCGACTGGCACCTGGCACGGTCGCGGGTGGCCGCGTCTGCACACCTGCCCGGGCAGCGCACCGCGCTGCAGCCGGTGGTGGACGGGCTCGTGCGTGTGATGAGCAAGGTGCATTCGGACCGGGCGCTGGATATCAGCGTCGAGTCGCCCCCGGTGCCTCTTTTCTTTGCGGGCGAGGCGCAGGACCTGCAGGAAATGCTGGGCAATCTGCTGGACAACGCCTGCAAGTGGGCCCGGTCTGTGGTGCGGGTGCAGGCGCAGCTGTTGCCTACCGGATTGGATGCCGCGCAGCGCCTGTTGCTTGTCAGCGTGGAGGACGATGGCCCCGGCATTGGTTCCGCCCAACGTGCACAGGCGCTGCAGCGCGGGGTGCGTCTGGACGAAACCGTGCCCGGCACGGGGCTGGGCCTGGCCATCGTGCAGGACCTGGCAGCGCTGTATGGGGGGCGGCTCGATCTGGAGCCTGCGGGCCTCGGGGGCTTGCGTGCGCTGCTCACGTTGCCGGCGGTGACGGCCGCCGCGCAGCACTGAGGGGCCTCGCGTCGATGCCCTGCCGGTTGGCAGCGCCCGCCGGCCCGGCCCATGAAAAAAGGCTTCCCGGGGGAAGCCTTGTTTTCGGATGTTCTGCCGTGACGGCGAACACAGGGCGAAAAGCCCTCACACGCGCTTGCGGTATTCGCCGGTGCGGGTGTCGATTTCGATCTTGTCGCCT
The DNA here is from genome assembly GCF_000238595.1 of Acidovorax sp. NO-1. Taxonomy (GTDB): domain Bacteria; phylum Pseudomonadota; class Gammaproteobacteria; order Burkholderiales; family Burkholderiaceae_C; genus Acidovorax. The sequence goes on from NZ_AGTS01000143.1 coordinate 133,269, forward strand.
TGGCTCACGAACAGGGGCACGGGCACTTCAAAGCCGGTGGCGATCTTGGCAGGCTTCATGACCTTGCCGGAGGTGTCGCCCTTGACGGCGGGTTCCGTCCAGGTGATTTCGCGCTCGACGCTGGTGGGCAGTTCGACCGAGATGGCCTTGCCGTCGTAGAACACCACTTCCACCGTCATACCGTCTTCCAGGTAGTTCAGCGAGTCGCCCATGTTTTCGGCTTCCACTTCGTACTGGTTGTACTCGGTGTCCATGCACACGTACATGGGGTCGGCGAAGTAGGAGTAGGTGCACTCCTTCTTGTCCAGGATCACGTTGTCGATCTTGTCGTCGGCCTTGAACACAACTTCGGTGCCGAAGTTGCCGATCAGGCTCTTGAGCTTCATGCGCACGGTGGCCGCACCGCGGCCGCCGCGGGCGTATTCGGTCTTCAGGACCACCATGGGGTCCTTGCCGTGCATGATGACGTTGCCGGCGCGGATTTCTTGAGCGATTTTCATAGCAAGTTGCTTGGGTTGGGGCCGCTCAACGCGCGGGCTGGCAAACCGCCTGGTTTGCGCGCCGGTGCATGTTCTGCGGCGAAACTGCGCAGGGCGGGGGCATTGACATGCCGCGCCTTATTTGCGCAAAGCCGCGGATTTTACCGTTTTTCGGCGACAAAGCCCAAAAGTTGTGCAACGAGGTTGTCCTGCATCAGCAGGCGTGCCCGGGCGGCCTGGGTGCATTCCGCCCACTCGGCCAGGGTGTTGTCGTCCGGCCATTGCAGCGGTGCGGTGTCCAGCCCGTTCCAGGTGGCGTGAAACAGCCGCAGCGACGCAGGCGCCTGCAGCCAGTCCAGAAATGCCCAGAGTTTGTCGTGGTGGGCGTTGTCGTGCTGCGGATAGATGTGCCAGACAAACGCCTGGCCCGCCCACAGGGCCCGCACCAGCGAGTCCTCGCCCCGAACGGCGTTGAAGTCACAGGCCCAGAGCATCTCGTCAAACGCAGGCTGGGGGCGGTGGGGTAGATATGAAATTGATAGCTGCTCGCGCTTGTCAGATAAGCGCTGGAGACCCTTTTGACCGATATTTTGATCACAGCCCTCAGCCAATGCAGCCCGCACGGCGGCCGTGGGGCGGCCCGGTGTCACCAGCAACTGCGTGGGCCGTGTCTGGCTGTGCTGCAGCAGCTGCGGCAAGGCGGCGGGTTCGTAGCAGAACAGCGAAACCCAGCGCTGCTCGGCGCAAGCATCGCCCAGCCCGAAGGCGGCGGCGTGCTGTGCACGCCAGGCGCTGCGGTCAAACGCCTCGCGCCGTGCCATCAGGTCAGGCTCGCGCAGCAAGCCGCCGGTGGCGGGCGTGAAGCCGGGGTAGAAGAACCAGCGCGTCCACCCTGCGGCGGGGCCGGACAGGATGGGCGACGGCAGCCTGTGGTTGCGCTCCACGTAAGCTTCTGCCGACAGGTATTCCAGGTTGATCCAGATAGGTTTGGAGTATTTTTTGCCTCTAGCGTTTGATGGATAAGCGCTATAAGCTATGAATTCAGGAGCAATGTCGCAGCCGAATGCCTCCACCATCACATCGGGGGCGGGTTCATCAGGGCTCGGTGGTGGCGAACCCCAGGCGCGCAACTCCACGCCGGGGCAGCCTTTGGGCGCCATCCACTGCAGGGCCGAAGCGTCGTCCACCCACAGGCGTACGCTGTGGCCCAGCGCGGCCAGTTGCGCCACGAGGCGCCAGCACACGCCGATGTCGCCAAAGTTGTCGATCACGCGGCAGAACACATCCCACTGGAGCGGGGGCAGGGGGCGGCTCATGGTAATGGCCCCGTTGGCTGCGCGCGCAGGTGCTCCACCAGCAGCCGGGCAACGCTGGAGAGCGATTCTTCAGACCGCACACACAGCGCCAGCCGCCGCTGCGCCCAGGGCTCGTTCAGCGTGACGGTGCGGATGGCCAGCGTGCCCCGGTACAGCGCGGCGCTGCCACGGGGCATCACGCCCACACCCAGGCCCGCGTTGACCATGAGGCACAGCGCGTCGTAGCTCGTCACCTGCATGCGCAGGCGCAGTGGCAGGCCCGCCTCGGCGGCCGCGCGGGTCAGCTGGTTGTTGATGGCGCTGCCCGGGTGAGCGCCCACAAAGTCAAAAGGCAGGGCGTCTGCCAGGCGCACGGACTTGCGCCGCACCAACGCGTGGCCGGTGGGCACCACCAGCACCAGTTCGTCGGTGCGGTAGGGCAGCAGCGTCACGCGTTCGCCGTAGCTGCCTTCGTTGAGGATGCCCACGTCGGCGGCGTTCTCGGCCACGGACTGGGCAATCGCGCTGCTGATCTGCTCCTGCAGCCGCACATCCACCTGCGGGTGTTGCTCTAAAAAGCTCTGCAACTCGGCGGGTAAAAACTGCGTGATGGCCGAAATATTGGCCACCACACGCACATGGCCGCGCACGCCCGTGCCGTAGTCGCGCATCTGCGTGGCGATGCCGTCCAGATCGTTCAGCACACCGCGCGCCAGGTTCAGCAGCGCAAACGCGGCGGCGGTGGGCTCGGTGCCTTTGTTGCTGCGGGTGAACAAGGCCACCTGCAGCGCGTCTTCCAAGTCGGCCAGGCGGCGGCTCACGGCCGATGCGGCCAGGTGCTCGCGGGCTGCGGCAGCGGCGATGGTGTTTTCTTCCATCACGGCAACGAACAGGCGCAGGGAGACGGGGTCGAGTTTCATCAGGGCGTGATGGTAAGCCGTTTGCCAAATGCCATGCCGGTTTGCGATGGCGGCTTCTTGCATCAGCGTTTTGCAGTCGTGTGGACTGTGCGCATCATTCGCGCCAACAAGCCAGGGGTTCATGGTTCTTTGGAATCACCCCAACACCGTTCGGGCTGAGCTTGTCGAAGCCCTGCGCTGCGCTTCGACAAGCTCAGCGTGATCGGGTTGGGATGCATGGGACTGCTTGGTGATCGACCCCGCAGGAGACACATATTTCCATGGATTCCATCGCTTCCCCCGCCGCACTGCAAGGCGTGCGTGTCATCGAAATGGGCCAGCTCATCGCCGGGCCGTTCTGCGGCAAGACGCTGGGCGAGTTTGGCGCCGACGTGATCAAGATCGAAGCGCCTGAGACCGGCGACCCGCTGCGCAACTGGCGCCTGATCAAGGAAGGCACCTCCGTCTGGTGGCAGGTGCAGTCGCGCAACAAGCGCTCGGTGGCGCTGGACCTGCGCCAGAAGGAAGGCCAGGACATCGCTCGCCAGCTGATTGCAGAAGCCGATGTGCTGGTCGAGAACTTCCGCCCCGGCACGCTGGAAGGCTGGGGCATGTCGCCCGAAGAACTGCACGCGATCAACCCCGGCCTCGTGATGCTGCGCATCTCAGGCTACGGCCAGACGGGCCCGTACCGCGACCTGCCGGGCTTTGGCGCCATCGGTGAGGCCATGGGCGGCCTGCGCCACCTGACGGGTGAGCCCGGCCGCGTGCCGGTGCGCGTCGGTGTCTCGATTGGTGACACGCTGGCCGCGCTGCACGGCACCATCGGCGTGCTCACTGCGCTGTACCACCGCAAGGTCAACGGCGGCAAAGGCCAGGTGATCGACGTTGCGCTGCACGAGGCGGTGTTCAACGTGATGGAAAGCCTGATCCCCGAATACAGCGCCTTTGGCGCTGTGCGCGAGGCCGCGGGCAGCGCGCTGCCCGGCATTGCGCCAAGCAACGCCTACCCCTGCACCGACGGCTGGGTGCTGGTGGCGGGCAATGGCGACAGCATCTTCAAGCGGCTGGTGGACGCCATTGGCAGGCCCGACCTGGGCGCCGCGCCGGACCTGGCCAACAACACCGGCCGCGTGGCCCGCGTGGAAGAGATCGACGCTGCGATTGGCGCCTGGAGCGCGCAGCGCACTGTGCAGCAGGTGCTGGATGCATTGGGCGCCGCCCGCGTGCCGGCGGGCAAGGTTTACACCGCCAAGGACATCGCCGAAGACCCGCACTACCGCGCCCGCGACATGCTGCTGACGCAGCAGACACGCGACGGCTACAGCGTGGAAGTGCCCGGCATCGTGCCCAAGCTCTCGGGCACGCCCGGAACCATCCGCAGCAGTGCGCCACACTTGGGCGATGACACCGATGCGGTGCTGGCCGAGGCGGGTTTGACGGCCGAGCAGATTGCGTTGCTGCGCAGCAAAGGGGCGATTCAATGAGCACGTCCCATTCGGTGTGGCAAGGCGCGAACCGCCGCATCCACATGCAGGAGGTCGGCCTGCGCGACGGCCTGCAGATGGAAAAATCCTTTGTGCCCACGGCCGACAAGATTGCGCTGTGCAATGCGCTGTCGGCAGCGGGCCTGGCCAAGATCGAGGTGACTTCGTTCACATCGCCCACCGCCATTCCCGCGCTGAAAGACGCCGAGGTCGTCATGCGCGAGATCACGCGAAGCCCGGGCACCGTCTACACCGCGCTGGTGCCCAATCTGCGCGGCGCCGAGCGCGCCATCGAGTCGCGCACGAATGAGCTGAACCTCGTCATGTCGGTCAGTGCCACGCACAACCTGGCCAACCTGCGCATGATGCAGGAGCAGTCGTTCGCGTCGCTGGCGCAGGTGGTGGCCCTGGCGCAGGGCGCCAACGTGGCGGTGAATGTGTCGCTGTCGTGTGTGTTCGGCTGCCCCATGGAGGGCGATGTGCCCCAGTCCGACGTGTTCGGCTGGGTGCAGCGTTTTGTGGATTTGGGTGTGCCCGGCATCACGCTGTGCGACACCACCGGCATGGCCTACCCCACGCAGGTGCACAAGCTCACGGCGGCGGCGCGCGCGCTCTGGCCGGCGGTGGAGTTCACCTTGCATTTCCACAACACGCGCGGCATGGGGCTGGCCAATGTGTTGGCCGCCATCGACGCGGGTGCGGACCGGTTCGATGCATCGCTGGGCGGCCTGGGCGGCTGCCCTTATGCGCCGGGCGCCAGTGGCAATGTGTGCAGCGAAGAGATCGTGCATGCGCTGGCGCTGATGGGCTACGAAACGGGCGTGGACCTGGGGCAACTAGTGGTCGTGGCGCAGCAGCTGCCGGCACTCATCGGCCACGACATTCCGAGCCAGATCGCCAAGGCAGGCCCGCGCCTGGCGCTGCACCCGGTGCCTGCCGATTTCGAGGCGATCCGTGAGAGGGCGCTCGCGCGTTCCTGAATTTCTATTTTTGGCAACCACAAGGAGACATAAAACATGAACCTCAATCGCAAACGATTTACGACCATTGCCCTTGGGGCCCTGGCATCCGCGCTGAGTTTCGGAGCGTGGGCGCAAGGCGGTGGGTACCCGGCCAAAACCCTGGTCATGGTGGTACCGACTGCCGCTGGCGGCACCACCGATCTCTCGGCCCGCATGCTGGCCCAGGCGCTGTCGCCTGTGCTGGGACAGTCGGTCGTGGTGGACAACAAGGGCGGGGGCAACGGCAACATTGCCGCCAGCATCGTCAAGCGCGCCGAGCCCGATGGCTACACGATCTTCATGCAGTACTCGGGCTACCACGTCATTTCGCCCCACCTCACCAAAGCGCCGCAGTGGGAGCAAAAGGACTTCCAGCCCGTGGCCAATGTGATCTCGGCGCCGCAGATCATCGTGGTGCGGGCTGATCTGCCCGTGAAGACGCTGCCCGAGCTGATCGCCTACGCCAAGGCCAACCCCGGCAAACTCAACTACGCCTCGTCGGGCAACGGCTCGCTGCAGCACGTGACCGGCGCCATGCTGGAACAACAAGGCGCCATCAAGATGGTGCACGTGCCCTACAAAGGCACCGGCCCTGCGCTGCAAGACCTGCTGGGCGGCCAGGTGGACCTGACGTTTGGCACCGCGCCGCCGTTCATGCCCCACATTGCCAGCGGCAAGCTGCGCGTGCTGGCCGTGACCGGCAAAGAGCGCCTGCCCAGCCTGCCCGACGTGCCCACCACGGCCGAGGCGGGTTACCCCAAGGTCGATGCGACGTCGTGGTTTGCGTTGTTTGTGCCCGCTGCGGTGCCCAAGCCGGTGGTGGACAAGCTCACGGCCGACATCCGCACCGTAGTGCAAAGCGCCGCCTTCAAGCAAAAGGCGCTGGAGCAGGGCGCCACGGCCGACTACCAGACTCCGGCGCAGTTGGGCGACAAGGTCAAGGCCGACCTGGCCAACTGGGCGCAGGTGGTGAAAAGCTCGAAGATCGAAGCAGAATAGTGGTAAAAATGGCCGCTAG
>NZ_AGTS01000142.1 GCF_000238595.1 Acidovorax sp. NO-1
TATGCAGAAAGCGCTGACAGCTATCAAATTAGGAGCATTTATACACACCGACACGGCGTCGGCTGACGGGGGTACCGTCCTGCACGCGCCCAAGCGGCCGCGCCCCAGCCACCCGATACGGCGCGAATTGGGGGCGAAACGGTCGGAATACCCCTTTGGGTAAAAACCCTATAAATCCCTGAACATTTCGACACAAAACCATACTCCCCGGGCGGTATTTGGGGCATTGGTGGGGCGATTGTTTCTATAGACGGAACAGTCAGTTTGAGATTAGGTAGTTTTTCTTTGAACGCACGCGGCGTAAAGTTCAGGTCATCGATGAAGCGCAGGTCACTGCACTTGGCATCGAACCCCGGGTCAGCACTGTGCGATCCCGGTTTTTGAAACAGTGTTTAAAGGAACTCACCATGACCGCAACCCGCATCCTCTCCATCGCCGCTGTCGCCGCTTTCGCTTCTTTCGGCGCCCAAGCCAATGACCTGTACGGCACCGACTTCCAGTCGCAAGCCAAGTCCACCCGCGACCGCGCTGAAGTCCGCGCCGAAGCCGTGCAAGCCCTGCCCAACTTCAAGAACTACCTGCCCGAGCAACAAGTGGCTGCACCGTCGGCCAGCCGCGACACCGTGCGCGCCGAAGCCATCACCGCAGCACGCGCTGGCGCCATCGCCACCGGCAACCGCAGCTGATTCCCGGCCAGGGATCTGCCCAAAAGCCCGCGAGGTGCAAGCCTCGCGGGCTTTTTTGTTGGCCAGAAAATTTGAATAGAAAAGGCCTCCAGCGCTTACCCATAAAGCGCGAAATGCTATAAAAATAGAAGCAAATCAAGCAAACCAAGCAAGTGCTCTGTCGGACTACCAACCCCGCCAGTCAAACTGCAGTGGATTCAACATCCGACCGTGAATCCACGCCCGTACAAAAATGGTTGCTGCGCTGATCCGGCGTGCTCATGTGAATCATGCATATGCGCCGGCCCCCACCAGCAACGCAACAACCAACAAACCTGCCCAACCTGGATGGCGCCCCCGTGTACCGACCAGAACCAGTAGGGAGCTTGCAAGCATTGCACCGATGAGGCTGACCACCAGCAATCTGCTTTCAACGCTGCCTGCCGGCATCCGGATGAGATGCACGATCACGACGGCAACCAGGAATCCGAGCACGGTGACGAGATGCCATGTAGCCCAAAGAATGCGCACGTTGCGCTCCCTGAGGACTTCCCCGCCTTTTGTCGGAACCACTCCCTTCACGCGCATGCGCTGAAAAATGAGAACCTCTCCCAATACGGTGTGAATCACACCGATCAAGGCCATCAAGATGGCTCCTGCAAGGTAGAAATGATCGTTCATGGGAATCGATAGAAGGTGAATGAAAAACTAAAGGGTGGAGGAGGTCTGCCCAGTCGGGGGAATTTGCGCACCACCCGCTTGATCCGGTCTGCGGCCCACAAACCGGTTTCCACCGCTCCGTCAGTCCAAGGCAAACCCATATAGTCACCACAGAGAACCACACGTCGTGTATCAGGCAGACCTTGCCGGTACTGCGCAATGGCCTGCGCTCTGCCCACGGGTGAAAGCGGCTCCGCAAACTCCCAGCGTTGCACGCGGTGCGAAATGGCATGATCGGTGGTGCCTGGCCAGCGGCTCTCAAGCCAGCCCAAGACCAGCCGAACCAGCGCATGATCGTCACTCCCCACTTGGGCACGTGCAGCCGCATCGGTCAACATCAGTGTCAAAACTTCGGGCGCAGCGGGAACCGGCAGTCGGGCAGACTCGACCACCATGGAGGCCACCACACCCTGCCCCATACCCGAGGGGTCCGGCGACAAAAGCAATCCATGCACCCCATGGAGATCAGTGGGCGTGGTCCAGGTAGCGTCCATTCCCAATGCGACGTGCACCGTGGCGGCATAGCCGGTGTCCAGCACCTGTTGCTCCATCGGGATCACCGATTGCAGCAGCTGCCTGGCAGTTGGCGCCGGCACCGCCAGCACCATCCAATCGGCTTCTACCACCTCGTCGCCACAGCGGACTCGCCACCCGTGAGGCACCTGTTGCAGAGACTCAACGTCCACCCCCGTTTGAACGTTCAGTCCGGCCGCTATCGCATGGGGCAAAGCCCCCCATCCGCCCTTTACCGCCAGCGCTTTCGAACCCTGAAAAGACATGACAGCAGTGACCAACGCACGCGAACAGCCCTGAAGCGGGTGAAAATAAAACCCGTGAATCAAGGGTGCCAACAGGTGATCTGTGGCACGGGGGCCGAACATGCGAGGGCACCAATGCTGAGCGTCTTCGACATCCACATCAGCGAATGCCGCATAACTCGATGTGTCGCGAAAGGCTGCGCCACCAGCCAAGGAGAGCGAGCCCCGAAGCAACGCAGGACACTCGCGCCAACGCAGCAATCCGCCGGTAAAAACGGTGCTCAACCGGCTTTGATGAAACCTGCACAGACGCCCTTCGCGCTCCAGGGCCGCCCACGGCGAAGTTTTTTCGATGTGACTGGACAGGCCCGACGCAGCAATCAGCGCAGGTATGTGCCTGTAGCCTGAGGACGGGAACTGGGCTCCGGTTTCAATCGTCCGGCCATGAAAGGGCGCGCTGAAAACTCTTCCACCAACCCTGCTTGCGCTCTCCAATACCTGCACCGGGAACCCGTCGTCGGTCAGCGCACGGGCTGCGGCCAAGCCAGCCAGGCCGGCGCCTATTACCACCACGCGCGGGCGTGCCGGTGTGTGTTCGGTTGCTTGAAACATGGCCGCAATTTAGAGTGCAGCCACGCACCATACACAGCCCGTATGTTGGAAAACTTATGAAAAAACTCAGTCAGGAAACGTGGATCGAAGCAGGGTTCCAGGCGCTCGACAGAAATGGCTATCAGCAACTGTCCATAGAGAAAACCGCAAGGCGTCTCAATGTGACAAGGGGCTCTTTCTATCACCACTTCGACAGCAGATCGAGCTTCGTCGATGCGCTGCTCAACCGGTGGAAGGCGGAGTACACAGACAGCGTGATCAATTTCGCAGAAGCGGGCGCAAACGCTCATGTGCGCCTGGAAAGATATCTCGAAATTGCTTCAGGAATGCAGCCGGGGCGCGAGGTTGCGATCCGGGCCTGGGCGGCAAGAGAAAGCAGGGTGCGCGAAGTTCTCCAAGAGGTGGATGCAATCCGGTCACGATTTGCCTACGAGCTCGGGCGGGATCTGCTACTGCAGCGAGACGAAGGCGAAATACAACGATTCGCACGCCTTGCCTGCCTGGCGTTCATAGGTTTTCAACAGACAGGTCCCCACGGAAGCCAGCATTTCATCCAGCTCGTGCGTGACATTCTTGACCTCGCCGGAGCAAGCGCCTGCAAAGACGGACGCGACAATTAAGAGAATAGACGTCACGCGTTCGCGTCGACACTCGGACAGCAACACATCAGCTCCCGTCACCACGTCTGTGTGCGCTGCGGTAGGCAGCAAACCGAACGATCGCCCATAGGGCCTTTAGCCTGTGGCAACTATTTGACGCAGCGCCTGCTCAAACACTTCCACCGGCTGACCGCCCTGGATGAGGTGGCGTTCGTTGATGATGATGGCCGGCACCGAGTGAATGCCGTTTTGCAGATAGAACTGCTCGCGCTCACGCACCTCGCTGGCGTAGCGGTCTGACGCCAGCAGCACACGCGCCTCGTCGGCATCCAGCCCCACGCCCACCGCCACGCGCACCAGCACCGCGTCGTCGCTCGGGTCCTGCCCGTCGGTGAAATATGCCTTGAACAGCGCGTGCTTGAGCAGCGCCTGCACGCCCTTCTCTTCGGCCCAGTGCAGCAGCCGGTGCGCATCAAAGGTGTTGTAGATGCGGCTGCGTTTGTCCATGCTGAAGGTAAACCCCAGCGCCGCGCCACGCGCCGCGATGGCCTCGCGGTTCTGCTGGCTCTGCTCGGGCGTGGCGCCGTACTTTTCCTGCAGGTGCTCGCCAATGTCCTGACCTTCTGGCGCCATCTGCGGGTTGAGCTCAAACGGCTGGAAGTGCAGGTCCAGCGCCACCTCGTCCTTGAGCCTGTCTGCCGCCTGCTCCAGCGCCTTGAGGCCAATGATGCACCAGGGGCACGAGACATCGGAGACGAAATCAATCTTCAGGATTTTGGGCATGGGACAGGACCAGGAGGTGATGGGATTGCTTCATCCTAGGCGATGGGTAGTAACCCTTGCTGGATTGATATTTTTAAATCAAAAAATAGCCACTATTTGTTTGAAAAATTGTCGTCAAAGAGAGATTGTTTCAAATTACGGAACAGTCAGTTTGATACCAGGTAGTTTTTCTTTGTACCCGCGAAGCGTAAAGTTCACCCATCGATGCAACGCAGAGCACTGCTCCCTACATCGACACCCGGATCAGCACCGTGCCGGCCGGGCCCTGAAACAGTTACTTGAAGGATTCCCCATGACCATCGCCCGCATTCTCTCCGTTGCCTCCATCGCCGCTCTGGCTTCCTTTGCCGCCCAGGCAGACACCTACGGCGCCAACTTTCAGTCGGAGTTCGAGTCCAGCCGCACGCGTGCTGAAGTCCACGCGGAAGCCGTGAAGGCTGTGCCCCACTTCAAGAACTTTGTCGCCGCGCAGGACAGCGCCCCTTCCGCCACCAGCCGCGCCGCGGTACGCGCTGAGGCAGTGACTGCCGCACGCGCTCGCACCATCGCCGTTGGCAACCGCGGCTGATCACCCCGCAGGGTGCCTGCGGTGCCCTGCGCAGACTTTACTTATTCGATTCATCGATCCCACGATTTCAAGGAATACACCATGACCGCCGCCCGCATTCTCTCCATCGCCGCCATTACCGCTTTGACTTCCTTTGCAGCGCAGGCCGACACCTACGGCGCCAATTTCCAGTCGGAGTTCGAGTCCAGCCGCACCCGTGCTGAAGTTCACGCCGAAGCCGTGAAGGCCGTGCCGCACTTCAAGAATTTCTCCACACGCCAGGAAAGTGTCTCGGCGGACGTCAGCCGCGAAAGTGTGCGCGCCGAAGCCGTGACGGCAGCCCGTGCAGGCAAGATTGCCACCGGCAACCGCAGCTGATACCGAGCCTCGCGTTTTCCCCGCCCGCATGGCGCAAGCCCTGCGGGCATTTTTTCGGGCGCGGCATACGCCAGGGCAGCTCAGCCGAGCATCGCCCGCAATGCTGTCTTGGGGACCTTGCCGTAGCTGTTCTTGGGCAGCGACGATACAAAGCGGTACTGGCGCGGCCGCTTGAAGCGCGCAATGTGGGCAAGGCACAGCACGTCCAGTTCTTGGGCATCAACGCCTTCGGCCACCACAAAGGCCACCGGCACCTCACCCCATTGGGCGTCCCGCTGGCCCACCACGGCCACTTCGCGCACCTGGGGATGCAGCAGCAGTACTTCTTCCACCTCGCGTGGGTAGATGTTGGAGCCGCCGGAGATGATCACATCTTTGGACCGGTCTTTGAGCGTGAGAAAACCATCCGCATCCAGCGCGCCCATGTCGCCGGTGCAGAGCCAGCCGTCGCGCAGTGTCTGCGCCGTGGCCGTGGGGTTGTTCCAGTAGCCTGGCATCACGGTGTCGCCGCGCACCACCACCTCGCCAGTCTCGCCGATGGGCACGGGCCGACCCGTGGCATCGACCACGCGCACCTCCACCAGCGACTGCGCCACGCCCACCGACACCATGCGTTCGACCCACCGCGGGTGATGACGGTCGGCCAGTTGCGCGCGCTGCAGGGCCGTGATGGTCATGGGGCTTTCGCCCTGGCCGTAGATCTGCACAAAGCGGTTGCCCATCACGGCCAGGGCGTTGCGCAGGTCGTCGGCGTACATGGGGCCGCCGCCATAGACGATGGTCTTGAAGCCCGAGACATCGGCGCCCGTGGCACGCACATGGTCCACCAGGCGGTGCACCATGGTGGGCGCGGCAAACAGCGTGAGCTGGCCCACCGCTGCCGCCAGCTGTACCAGCTCGGCCGGCTCGAACCCACCTGACAGCGGCACCACATGCCGCCCACCGCGCAGTACCTGGGCGTAGTTGTACAGGCCCGCGCCGTGCGACATGGGCGCGGCGTAGACCATGGCGTCGCCGGGCAGGATGTCGTCCACATCGGTGAAGTAGCAGGCCGTCATGGCCAGCAGGTTGCGGTGGGTCTGCATCACCCCCTTGGGGCGGCCGGTGGTGCCCGAGGTGTAGAACAGCGAGGCCACGTCGTGCGGCGCGCGGTCGCACACTTCGATGGGCGCATGGGCGACTGCAGTGCGGTAGGCGTCGGAGCCAAAAACCAGCACCGCGTCCTGCAGCGCACCGGCCTCGCGCACGGCGGGTGCCAGCGCTTCCGAGGTCAGCACCACACGCACACCGGAGTCGGCCAGCACGTAGGCCAGCTCCTTGGCGTGCAGCTTGTAGTTGACGGGCACCGATACGGCCCCCGCCCACAGGATGGCGTGCAACGCCTCCAGGTACTCGGGCGCATTGGCGGCGTAGATGGCCACACGGTCGCCGGGAGCCACCGCGCAGCAGCTGCGCAGATGGGCCGCCAGGCTGGCGGTGCGTGCAGCCAGTGTGCGGTAGGTCCACACCACCGTGTCACCGTGCAGTACGGCGGGCTGACCCGCGTGCAGCAGTGCACTGCGGCGCAAGAGGTGGGCAATGTTCATGGCGCCCACTGTAGGCCAGATGCGCTCCTTCCGGCCCGTGGCCCAAATCAGCGGCGAAAAATTGCCGCCCGCACGCAGCGCCCGGGCCCCTGCAGGCACAAGCCCCTACAAGCTGTGGCATTGAAACCGGCTTGCCTAGACTGCATCTGTATCCAAACACCGTCCAGGGCTGGCGCTCCCAGCGCCTGGGCTCCTTGCTTTCATTCACTCCATTGACCCTCCTCAGGCACACCCCATGACGCTGGACCAGCAAAAATCCATTCTCACCATCGCCCTCCTGGCCGCGTTTGCAGACGGCGCCAAAGATGACGCCGAACGCGAGGAAATCCGCCGCATTGCCCAGTCGCTCGCGGGCGACGCCGGCATGGCGGACCTCCCGCGCATCTATCAGGATGTGCTGCTCAAGCGCACCAGCGTGCAGGCGGCTGCACAGGCACTGAGCGAGCCCATGCACCGCCAGCTGGCCTACGAAATGGCGGTGTGCGTGTGCGACGTGGATGGCCGCCAGACCGCTGCCGAGCGCGAGTTTCTGGCCAGCCTCAAGGCCGCCCTGCAGCTGGGTGCACCGCAAACCGCAGCGTTTGATCAGGAGGCCGATGCGCTGGTGGAGGTGGCGGAAACGGCCGTGCCCATGACCCTGCCGGCAGCGGCCACAGCCCCCGCAGCAGCAACGTCGGCAGCCACCCCTTCGCAGGCGGAACTGGACAAATCCATCCTCAACTACGCCCTGCTCAACGGAGCACTGGAGCTCCTGCCGCAGTCCTGGGCGTCCATGGCCGTCATCCCCATGCAGGTGAAGATGGTGTACGGCATCGGCAAAGCCCACGGCGTGGAGCTGGACCAGGGCCACATCAAGGAGTTCATCGCCGCTGCGGGCGTGGGCATGACGTCGCAGTACCTGGAGCAGTTTGGCCGCAAGCTGCTGGGGGGCCTGCTGGGCAAGGCGGCCGGACGCGCCATCGGCGGCCTGGGCAGCGCGGCGACGGGCATGGCGTTTTCGTTTGCCACCACCTACGCGCTGGGGCAGGTGGCCAAGCGCTACTATGCCGGCGGCCGCGTGATGAGCACAGCGATGCTGCGCGACACCTTCCAGAACCTGCTGGGCCCTGCCAAACAGATGCAGTCACAGTACCTGCCGCAGATCCAGCAAAAGGCCGCCACGCTGGATGCGGCCAAGATCATGGCGATGGTGCGCGGCAGCTGATGCGTCGGGGCTTACCGATCACGCTATGTTAATAATAGCTATCAGCGCTTACCCATCAAGCGCTAGAGGCTGTTTTTAT
>NZ_AGTS01000141.1 GCF_000238595.1 Acidovorax sp. NO-1
ACACCGCCGTGGACAAAGCCGAAAGCGAGCCCGAGCTCGCCCGCCTGCTCAACGCCACCACCCCCGGCGTGCTGGCCGAGGAGGCCAGTCGCCTGGGCGCCTGGCTGGTGCACTACAGCACCGACTACGTCTTTGACGGCAGCGGTACACGCCCCTGGCGGGAGACCGACAACACTGCCCCCCTGTCGGTGTACGGCGCCACCAAGCTCGAAGGAGAGCAACGCATACAGCAATCAGGCTGCCAGCACCTGATCCTGCGCACCAGTTGGGTCTATGCCGCGCGCGGGGGCAACTTCGCCAAAACCATGCTGCGCCTGGCGCAGGAGCGCGAACGCCTGACCGTCATCGACGACCAATGGGGAGCGCCCACGGGGGCTGACTTGCTGGCCGACGTGACAGCCCATGCCGTCCGCCACCTGCA
>NZ_AGTS01000140.1 GCF_000238595.1 Acidovorax sp. NO-1
GCTTTTTATTTGGTGCCTACACCCGCAAAACATGGAATGAAGGACTGTTTTGCCAAAGGCTATTGGCGCCACCCCCTAAAATTGCCCGCGCATGTCCTTGATCTCCCTAATCCTTCTGCCCTTCGTCGGCAGCCTGTTGGCGGCGGTGTTGCCCGCCAATGCGCGCAATACCGAGTCCACGCTGGCGGGGCTGATTGCCTTGTTCTGCGCAGTGCAGACGGCGCTGTATTTCCCGGACATCGCCGATGGTGGCGTGCTGCGGCAGGACCTGGCGTGGCTGCCCGCACTGGGGCTGAACCTGGTCATCCGCATGGATGGCTTCGCATGGATGTTCTGCATGCTGGTGCTGGGTGTGGGCAGCCTGGTGGTGCTGTATGCGCGCTACTACATGTCGCCCGCAGACCCCGTGCCGCGCTTCTTTTCGTTCTTCCTGGCGTTCATGGGGGCCATGGTGGGCGTGGTGCTGTCAGGCAACATCATCCAGATCGCCTTTTTCTGGGAGCTGACCAGCCTGTTTTCTTTTCTGCTGATCGGCTACTGGCACCACCGCAAGGATGCGCGCCGCGGCGCACGCATGGCACTGACGGTGACGGGCACCGGGGGCCTGTGCATGTTTGCGGGCATGCTGGTGCTGGGCCACATTGTCGGAAGCTATGACCTGGACCACGTGCTCGTGGCCGGCCAGCTCATCAAGGACCATCCGCTGTACCTGACCGCGCTGGTGTTGATTCTTCTGGGCGCCCTCACCAAAAGCGCGCAGTTCCCGTTCCATTTCTGGCTGCCCCACGCCATGGCCGCGCCCACGCCGGTATCTGCATACCTGCACTCGGCCACCATGGTCAAGGCGGGTGTTTTTTGCTGGCGCGGCTGTGGCCCGCCCTTGCAGGCACAGAGGAATGGTTCTGGCTGGTAGGCGGCGCGGGTCTGGCCACGCTGCTGGTGGGCGGTTATGCGGCCATGTTCCAGAACGACCTCAAGGGGTTGCTCGCGTATTCCACCATCTCGCACCTGGGGCTCATCACGCTGCTGCTGGGTCTGAACAGCCCGCTGGCCGCCGTGGCGGCCGTGTTCCACATCATGAACCACGCGACCTTCAAGGCGTCGCTGTTCATGGCCGTAGGCATTGTGGACCACGAAAGTGGCACCCGCGACATCCGCCGCCTGTCGGGGCTGCGTAAGATGATGCCCATTACCGCCACGCTCTCCATCGTGGCTAGCGCGGCCATGGCGGGTGTGCCGCTGCTCAACGGTTTCCTGTCGAAGGAAATGTTCTTTGCCGAGACGGTGTATGTCAACACCACCCCCCTGCTCGAGTGGCTGCTGCCCGTGGCCGCCACGGTGGCCGGCATGTTCAGCGTGGCGTACTCGCTGCGCTTCACGGTAGATGTTTTCTGGGGCCCGCCTGCCACCGACCTGCCCCTGCAGCCCCACGAGCCCCCGCACTGGATGCGCGTGCCGGTCGAATTGCTGGTGCTGGCCTGTCTGGTGGTGGGTGTGCTGCCCGCCTGGTCTGTGGGCGCCTATCTCGCTGCTGCGGCGCAGCCTGTGGTGGGCGGCGAACTGCCCACCTACAGCCTGGCCGTGTGGCATGGCTTCAATACACCGTTCGTGATGAGCCTGGTGGCGCTGGGCGGGGGCATCGCGCTGTATTCGGTGTTGCGCTGGCAACGTGCGAAGGGGGCCCTGGACGCGCCACCCGTCATGCATCGCCTCAGCGGTCAGCGGCTGTTCGAGGGCCTGCTCACCATCGTCACCCAGGGCGGCCGGCACGGGCGCAGGCTGCTGGGCACAGGCCGCCTGCAGTGGCAGATGCTGTGGCTGGTCACCGCGGCGCTGGTGGCCGGTGTGCTGCCGCTGTGGGCGCGTGGCCTGCCCATCGGAGACCGCACGCCGCTGGCGCTGTCGCCCGCCTTTGCACTGATCTGGCTGCTGGGCGCGCTGTGCGCGATAGGCGCAGCCTGGCAAGCCAAATACCACCGCCTTGCGGCGCTCGCGCTGCTCGGAGGGGCGGGCCTGTGTGTGTGCCTGACCTTCCTGTGGTTTTCTGCACCCGACCTGGCACTCACGCAGATCGTGGTGGAGGTCGTCACCACCATCCTCATCCTGCTGGGCCTGCGCTGGCTGCCCCGCCGTGATGAGGCCCTGCGCAAGCCCACGCTGGCCGAGGAGCGCCGCACCCAGCTACGCCGCTACCGCGACATGGCACTGGCACTGACTACAGGTGCAGGCATGGCCTTGTTGTCATTTGCCATGATGAGCCGCCCTTTCCCGGACAGCACGTCCACCTTCTTCCTGGAGAACGCCCTCAGCGGCGGAGGCGGCACCAACGTGGTCAACGTGATGCTGGTGGACTTCCGCGGTTTCGACACCTTTGGCGAGATCGTGGTGCTGGGCATTGTGGCGCTGACGGTGTATGCGCTGCTGCGCCGCTTTCGCCCGGCGCGGGAGGTCATGGATCTGCCGCCCCAGCAGCGCGCACTGCCCGCCGACGTGGACACCGACCTGGCCAACCCGCGCCAGACGGCCGACACTGCCGTGGGCTACCTCATGGTACCGGCCGTGCTGGTGCGCCTGATGCTGCCCTTTGCAACCCTGGTGGCGGTGTACCTGTTTTTGCGCGGGCACAACGAGCCTGGCGGCGGCTTTGTGGCGGGGCTGGTGTTCTCTGTGGCTTTGCTGCTGCAGTACATCGTGTCGGGCACCTCATGGGTGGAGGCCCACCTTCCGCTCTACCCGCGCCGCTGGATCGGCATCGGGCTGCTGGCCGCCTTGTGCACTGGCTTGGGTGCAATCGCCTGGGGCTACCCGTTTTTGACCAGCCACACGGCGCACTTTGTCCTGCCGGTAGTGGGCGAGCTTCATATTGCCAGCGCCCTGTTCTTCGACATCGGCGTGTTCACGCTGGTCGTGGGCTCGACCATGCTGATCCTCACAGGCATTGCCCACCAGTCGGTGCGCAGCCACCGCTATAACAATGCGCGCGCGGCTGAAGAGGCGCAAGCCGCTGCCGCCACACAGGGAGAAGGCCCATGGAACTGATCCTGGCCCTGGCCATCGGCGTGCTCACCGGCTCAGGCGTATGGCTGCTCCTGCGCCCCCGTACCTACCAGATCATCATGGGGCTTTCGCTGCTGTCGTACGCCGTCAACCTCTTCATCTTCAGCATGGGCCGCCTGGGCCTGGCGATTGACAAGGAGCCGGTGCTTCGCGCTGGCGTTCCGCAGGACCTGACCCACTACGCCGACCCTATGCCCCAGGCACTCACGCTCACGGCCATCGTGATCGGCTTTGCGATGACCGCACTGTTTCTGGTGGTGCTGCTGGCATCCCGGGGCATGGCGGGGAATGACCACGTGGATGGAACCCGCGCCAAGGATGCGCAGGAGATGCCATGATGGAAGCAATCATCCCCCTGAGCGGCTTCGCCGCTCCCCCCTTCTCTCGCCCCGCTACGTGTTGCGGGAAGGGGGACACAGCCTTCGCTGCGGGGCGGCCCTTGCCCGGCTGCCCTCGCCCGGAGCGCGCCGGTTTTATGCGCAGCGTCCGGAACAAATGACATGACATCTACTGGATTTCTGCTGGAGCGGCTCATGCCGCACCTGATCCTTGCACCCATCGTGTTGCCCATGCTCACGGCGGGGCTCATGCTGCTGCTGCGCGAAGACCGCCAGCGCACCAAGGTGACGCTCAACATCGTCTCCACCTTCCTCGGCCTGGTGGTGGCCGTGCTGCTGCTGGTGCAGGCCAAGGACCCCGCCATGCCGGGCAGCCTTGGGGTGTACCTGTCGGGCAACTGGCCGGCTCCGTTCGGCATCGTGCTGGCGGTGGACCGGCTCTCGGCCATGATGCTCGTGCTGGCCAGCACCGTGGCTTTGGCCACCGTGCTGTACTCGGCGGCGCGCTGGCACCGGGCGGGGGTGCACTTTCATCCACTGTTCCAGTTCCAGCTCATGGGCCTGGCGGGGGCGTTCCTCACGGCCGACCTGTTCAACCTGTTCGTGTTCTTCGAGATCATGCTCGCTGCGTCCTATGGGTTGCTGCTGCACGGATCAGGCCGCCCGCGCGTGTCGGCGGGGCTGCACTACATCGCCATCAACCTGGCCGCGTCGTCGCTGTTCCTGATCGGCGTGTCCATGTTGTACGGCATCACGGGCACGCTGAACATGGCAGACCTGGCGCAGAACGTGGCGGCCATTGCGCCTGCAGACCGCGGTTTGCTGCACGCGGCCGCGGCCATTCTGGCGGTGGCGTTTCTCATCAAGGCGGCGGTGTGGCCACTGAACTTCTGGCTGGTTCCGGCCTACAGTGCCGCCACCGCGCCGGTGGGTGCGCTCTTTGCGCTGATGACCAAGGTGGGTGTGTACAGCGTGCTGCGGCTGTGGTCGCTGCTTTTCGGGCCCGAAGCCGGAGAGTCGGCCCAGTTCGGCAGCCAGTGGCTGATCGGTGGCGGCATGCTCACGATGGCGTTTGGCGCCATCGGCATGCTCGGCTCGCAGCGGCTGGGGCACCTGGCCGGCTTCAGCGCCATCCTTTCGTCGGGCACGCTGCTGGCAGCTGTGGGCTTCGGGCAAAACCTGCTGACTGCCGGGCTTCTTTATTACCTGCTCAGCTCCACGCTGGCCGTGAGCGCGCTGTTCCTGCTGGCCGACCTCATCGACCGCTGGCGCAACGACGGATCCAACCTCGCCCCCTACGAGCAGACCGACGACGCGCCCTTCCTGTCTGCCGACCTCGTGCCCACCGAAGGCATCAACCTGGACGACAAGGAAGAAGCCCTGATCGGCGAGGTGATCCCTGCAGCTGCCGCATTTCTGGGGCTGGCCTTCATTGCCTGCACGCTGATCATCGCGGGCCTGCCCCCCCTGCCCGGCTTTGTGGGCAAATTCGCCATGGTCCACGCGCTGCTCAACCCGCTGGGCCTGGGGTCCTCCTACGGCTTTGAGCTCGGGCCTGCGGGGTGGATGCTGGTGGCGCTGCTGGTGGGTTCCGGCCTGCTGGCGCTGCTGGCCCTGACCCGCGCCGGCATACGGCACTTCTGGGCCGCGCACGACCGGTCTGCGCCCCAGTTGCTCGTGCTCGAAGGCCTGCCGGTCGCGCTGCTGCTGGTGGCA
Organism: Acidovorax sp. NO-1; assembly: GCF_000238595.1. Taxonomy (GTDB): domain Bacteria; phylum Pseudomonadota; class Gammaproteobacteria; order Burkholderiales; family Burkholderiaceae_C; genus Acidovorax. The sequence continues at coordinate 5,112 of NZ_AGTS01000140.1, forward strand.
AGCGCAGCCCTGGTGTGGCAGGCCGGCCCCGTGATGCGCTATACCCAAGCCACGGCCGATGCGCTGCACGCCCCTGCCACTTATGTGCGCGGTGTGATGACCGCGGCCCCCAAGCCCAGCGCCGTTCCTGTAGCTGTACCACCCCTTGAAGGAGCCACGCCCCGATGAAACCCCGCAACGACCCCCTGCAGCGGCCCCTCAAGCGCGTGATGCCCGCGCCCATGCTGTCGCTGGCACTGCTGGTGCTGTGGCTGTTGCTCAACCGCAGCCTGAGTGCCGGCCACATCGTGCTCGGCACGCTGCTGGGTCTGGCGATTCCACTGCTCACCGCCGGGCTGCGTCCGCTGCCGGTGCGCATCCGCAGGCCCGGCACGATACTGCGGCTGGCGCTGACGGTGGTGGCGGACACCACCCGTTCCAACATCGCCGTGGCACGGCTGCTGCTCGCGCCCGGGCGCAGGCGGCACCCCGCGGGTTTTGTGCACATCCCGCTGGACGTGCGCGACCCCAACGCCCTGGCCGTGCTGGCCATGATCGTCTGCATCACCCCGGGCACTGCCTGGGCCGAGTTGTCGCTCGATCGCAGCATGCTGCTGCTGCATGTGCTGGAGGTGAACGACCCCCAGGCCATCGCGGCCGACGTCAAGCAGCGCTACGAACGCCCCTTGATGGAGATTTTTGAATGACCCCTGTCCTTGACTGGGCCCTTCCGCTGGCCCTGTTCATGCTGGCCCTTGCGATGGGCTGCGCGCTGATCCGCCTGCTCAAAGGCCCTTCCGCACAAGACCGCGTGCTGGCGCTGGACTGCATGTACCTGAGCGGCATGCTCGTGATGCTGGTGCTGGGCCTGCTTTATGGCAGCAAGAACTACTTTGAAGCCGCGCTGCTGCTGGCGCTGTTCAGCTTTGTCGGCTCCATGGCCATGGCCAAATTTTTGCTGCGCGGCGAGGTGATCGAATGACCGAAACCGTCGCCGCGGCCGCACTGCCCCTGTGGCTGGAAATCATCGTGGCCACGCTGGTGCTGGCCGGCGCAGGCCTGGCGCTGCTGGGCTCCACCGGCCTGCTGCGCCTGCCCACGTATTTTGAGCGCGTGCACGCGCCCTCCATCATCGCCACGCTGGGCTGCTGGCTGATCATGCATGGCACCGTGCTGTACTTTTCGGTGGCCGACCACAGCCTGGCGCTGCATGCGCTGCTCATCGCCGTGTTCGTGGCGATCACGGTGCCCATCATGTCGATCTTCCTGATGCGCGCGGCGCTGTTCCGCGCCCGGCAGATGGGGCAGAACGTGCCCCCCAGCCTGAGCCAGCCCAAGGCAGCCCCCGAAACCAAAGACTCCTGATTTGATAGCTGCTTGCGCTTGATGGACGAGCGCAAGCAGCCATTTTGAGCACTACTCTTGACCTGAAGACCCGAATCCGCCGCCGCCCGGTGTGTGGATTTCAAACACATCGCCCGGCAGCATTTCGGCCTGGCCGATGTGGTCCAGCAGCTCCACCCGGCCATCGCTGCGCACCACCTTGTTGATGCCCACCGCACCCGGCTGGCCGCCTGCCATGCCAAACGCGCCATGGTGGCGGCCGTTCGACAGGATGCTGGCCGTCATCGGCTCCAGAAAGCGCACGCGGCGAATGCCGCCGTCGCCACCTTTCCACTGCCCGGCACCGCCCGATCCCTTGCGGATCTCGTAGCCCTCCAGCCGCACGGGGAAGCGGAACTCCAGCACCTCGGGGTCCGTCAGGCGCGAGTTGGTCATGTGGCACTGCACGACGCTGGTGCCGTCAAAACCGCCCGCAAGTTGACCGTTGGCATCCCACACACCACCCGCACCGCTGCCGCCCGAGATGGTCTCGTAGTACTGGTAGCGCGTGCTGCCAAAGGTGAAGTTGTTCATGGTGCACTGCCCCGCCGCCATCAGGCCCAGCGCGCCATACAGCGCATTGGTGATGCAGGTGGAGGTCTCCACGTTGCCCGCCACCACCGAGGCCGGTGGGTTGGGGTTGAGCATGCTGCCGGGCGGGATGATCACGTTGAGCGGCTTCAGGCACCCCGCGTTCAGCGGAATGTCGTCGTCCACCAGCGTGCGGAACACATACAGCACCGCCGCCATGCACACCGCCGTGGGCCCGTTGAAGTTGTTGGTCTGCTGCGGGCTGGTGCCTGTGAAGTCGATGGTGGCGCTGCGGTTAGTGGCATCCACCTTCACGGCCACGCTGATCTGCGCGCCGTTGTCCAGCGGCAGCGTGAACGCACCGTCCTTCAGGCGCGTGATGACACGGCGCACGGACTCTTCGGCGTTGTCCTGCACGTGGCGCATGTAGGCCAACACCACGTCCAGGCCAAACTCGCCCACCATGCGGCGCAGCTCCTGCTGGCCTTTTTCGTTGGCCGCGATCTGCGCGCGCAGGTCGGCCATGTTCTGCTGGGGGTTGCGGCTGGGGTATTCGCCGCTTTCCAGCAGCGCAATCATCTCCGCCTCGCGCAGCACGCCGCGCTCCACCAGCTTGATGTTGTTGATCTGCACGCCCTCTTCTTCGATGCGCGTGGAGAACGGTGGCATGGAGCCTGGCGTTGTGCCGCCCACATCAGCATGGTGGCCCCGGCTGCCCACGTAAAAAGTGGGCGTGGCCTCGTCGGCGATGTAGACCGGCGTGATGACGGTGATGTCTGGCAGGTGCGTGCCACCGTGGTACGGGTCGTTGAGCACAAACACGTCGCCCGGCTGCATGCGTCCGGCGTTGTCACGTATCACCGTCTTGATGCTCTCGCCCATCGAACCCAGGTGCACCGGCATGTGCGGTGCGTTGGCGATGAGGTTGCCCGCCGTGTCGAACAGCGCACAGCTGAAGTCCAGGCGCTCCTTGATGTTCACCGAGTACGCCGTGTTCTGCAGCTGCAGGCCCATCTGCTCGGCGATGTTCATGAACAGGTTGTTGAACACTTCGAGCAGCACCGGGTCCACCATGGTGCCCACGGCGTGTTGCACGGCACGGGCCACGCGGCGGTTGAGGAGCAGGTGGTCCAGCTCGGTCAGCGCGGCCTCCCAGCCGGGCTCGACGATGGTGGTGGCATTCTTCTCGGCAATGATGGCGGGGCCAGGGATCACGTCACCCGGGCGCAGGTCCTCGCGTACCACCAGTGCAGCGTCGTGCCAGGCGGCCACGCCATCCACGCCGCCGGTGTACATGCGCACGATGCTGCGGCGCGGCACCTCGCGCGCGGGCTGCAGCGCGTGGCGTGGCTCCACGGGCGCGTCGCCGGGCACCACCGCCTCGACGGACACGGCCTCCACAACTAGGCCCTTGCCCTGCATGAGGAAGGCAAAACGCTGGCGGTAGGCGTTCTCGAACGCAACGCTAATCTCGGCCATCGAACCAAACGGCACGATGAGCGCGGAGTCGCTGCCTTCGTAGCGCACGTGCACGCGGCGGTGCACCACCGCAGTGCCCGCGCCCGACTGCTGGCGCTCCAGCTCGGTGCGTGCGGTGGTGGCGAGTTGGTCCAGCGTGGCTTCGATGCCTGCCAGCGCTTCTGGCGCGAGCCTGGTTTCCACCGCCTGTTCGCGGATCACGTTCTGGTCGGCCAGACCCATGCCATACGCGCTGAGCACGCCTGCCAGCGGGTGCACAAACACGCGCGTCATGCCCAATGCATCGGCCACCAGACACGCATGCTGGCCGCCTGCGCCGCCAAAACACTGCAGCGTGTAGCGTGTCACGTCATAGCCGCGCGCCACGCTGATCTTCTTGATGGCGTTGGCCATCTGCTGCACGGCGATCTGAATGAAGCCGTGGGCCACGTCTTCGGCCTTGCGCCCGGTCTGCGTGGCAAGGCCGTCGAATTTTTGCGCTACCGCGTCGCCGTCCAGCGCCTCGTTGGCCCCATGGCCAAACACCTGGGGGAAATGCACGGGCTGGATCTTGCCCACCATCACGTTCGCATCGGTCACGGCCAGCGGGCCGCCCCTGCGGTAGCTGGCGGGGCCGGGGTTGGCACCCGCGCTTTCGGGTCCCACGCGGAAGCGCGCGCCGTCAAAACCGAGGATGGAGCCGCCCCCAGCCGCCACGGTGTGGATGCTCATCATCGGGGCGCGCATGCGCACGCCCGCCACCTGGGTTTCAAACTCGCGCTCAAACTCGCCCGCGTAGTGGCTCACGTCGGTGCTGGTGCCACCCATGTCAAAGCCGATGACCTTGTCGTGGCCCGCCAGGCCTGCGGTGCGCGCCATGCCGACGATGCCGCCAGCCGGGCCCGACAGGATCGCGTCCTTGCCCTGGAACACCTGCGCATCGGTGAGGCCGCCCGACGACTGCATGAAGAACAGCTGCACACCCGGCATCTCGCTGGCCACCTGGTCCACATAGCGGCGCAGAATGGGCGACAGGTACGCATCCACCACCGTGGTGTCGCCCCGGCTCACCAGCTTCATCATGGGGCTGGTGGCGTGCGATGCACTCACCTGCGTAAAGCCGATCTCGCGCGCAATGCGGGCGGCGGCTTCTTCGTGTGCGGTGTAGCGATAACCGTGCATGAACACGATGGCAGCGCTGCGCAGGCCTGCGTCGTAGGCGGCCCACAGGCGTTCTTTCAGGTGCGCTTCGTCCAGCGGCTCGATCACCTCGCCCCGCGCGCCCACACGCTCCTGCGCCTCGATCACGCGCTCGTACAGCAGCTCGGGCAGCACGATGCGCCGGTCAAACAGGCGGGGGCGGTTCTGGTAGGCGATGCGCAGCGCATCCTTGAAGCCCTTGGTGGTGATGAGCAGCGTGGGCTCGCCCTTGCGCTCCAGCAGCGCGTTGGTGGCCACCGTGGTGCCCATCTTCACGCACTCCACCACCTCGGGCGTCACCGCCTCGCCGGGCTTGAGCCCCAGCAGGTGGCGAATGCCGGCCACGGCCGCGTCCTTGTACTGCTCGGGGTTTTCGGACAGCAGCTTGTGCGTGACCAGGGTGCCGTCCGGGCGCTTGCCTACCACGTCGGTAAAGGTGCCTCCACGGTCGATCCAGAACTGCCAGCGGGACAAGGAAGAAGGGTGGTTGGACATATCAATGCTATCTTAGTTATAGCTATTAGCGCTTGACGGATAAGCGCTAGCGCCACTTTTGATTCGTTTTTTCAGGAAACCGGTTCGGTCACAGGGATGCGGCCGAGCGCGCCGCCTGGTCGTACATGCCCGAGAGCACACGCAGCAAACGGGCCAGCTCGCCAATATCGCGGTTCAGTGCATCGTCGGCTTTCAGGGCGTCGATCAGGCAGCTCTCGCGGATCTCGCGGTAGCGCTGCACATAGGCGCGGCCTGTGTCGGTGGCGGCGTAGGTCACTTCCTTGCCGTTTTTCTGCGAGGCCACCACGCCCAGGGTCTGCAGCTTTTTCAGCGAGTAGTTCACCAGGTGCGTGTCTTCCACGTTCATGATGAAACAGATGTCGGCCAGACGCTTGTCGCGCGCGCGGTGTGTGACGTGGTGCAGCACCACCACATCGAGCGGCGTCAGGTCCTTGAGGCCCGCCGCCGCCATGCAATGCACCACCCAGCGGTGGAATGCATTGCCCGCCACGATGAGGCCGAACTCGAATTCGCTCATCTCCGCGCTCTGCGCCGACACCAGGTGCGCAGACGACACGATGGGCCCGGATTCGCCGGGGGGCCTGGCGGGCGTCTTGGCTGCAGATTTCATGGGCAGAGCCTTTGTGGATGACAAGGTGCAATCAGCGTTGGCACGGGTTGTGCGTGTGACGATTGTAGGCAAGTCGATGGTAATTTGTTGGCAATTTGTCAGCGTTTAGGCAAAACACCTATGCCAATTCGGCCGGCTTCCGATACAGTGATTTTTCATATCCAACCTTGCGGAGTTCACCCATGAAGCGTCGAATCTTCCCCGTCACCGCACTCAGCCTGGCCCTGGCTGCGGGCCTGTCCGTCACCTCGGCATTCGCCCAGACCAAGTGGGACCTGGCCGCCGCCTACCCCGCCACCAACTTCCACACCGAAAACATGGCGCAGCTGGCCAGTGATGTGGACAAGGCCACCGGCGGCAAGCTCAAGATCACGGTGCACGCCAACGCGGCGCTGTTCAAGGCCCCCGAGATCAAGCGCGCCGTGCAGGGCGGGCAGGCGCAGATGGGCGAGATCCTGCTGGCCAACTTCCAGAACGAATGGCAACTCTTCGGCGTGGATGGCCTGCCCTTCCTGGCCGACAGCTACGACGCCTCCAGGAAGCTCTACGCCGCGCAAAAGCCTTTCCTTGAAAAGAAGCTGGCTGAGCAAGGCATGGTGTTGCTGTATGCCGTGGCGTGGCCTCCACAAGGCATCTACACCAAGAAGCCGCTGGCCTCTGCCGCCGACCTCAAGGGGATCAAGTGGCGCGCCTACAGCCCTGCCACCGCCCGCATTGCCGAGCTGGTGGGCGCGCAGCCCGTCACGGTGCAGGCCGCAGAGTTCTCGCAGGCCCTGGCCACGGGCGTGGTCGAATCGACCATGACCTCGGGCGCCACCGGTGTGGACAGCAAGCTGTACGAGCACCTCAAGTTCTACTACGACACCCAGGCCTGGCTGCCCAAGAACGCCGTGCTGGTGAACAAGAAGGCGTTTGACGCGCTCGACAAGGCGAGCCAGGACGCGCTGCTGAAGGCCGGAGCCGACGCCGAAGCACGCGGCTGGGCCAACAGTGCCAAGGTCAACACCGACACCGTCGCCAAGCTCAAGGCCAATGGCATGGCGGTCGAGGCGCCGCCTGCGCAGCTGAAGGCCGACATGGCCAAGGTAGGCGACACCATGCTCAAGGAATGGCTGGACAAGGCCGGCCCCGAAGGCAAGGCACTGATCGACGCGTACCGCAAGTAAGAAGCCCGCCTGCCCTATGCGTCGATTGCTCGATTTTGTGTATGACGGTGCGGCTGCGGTGGCAGCGCTCTTCATGGTGTGCCTCCTGGGCATGGTGCTGCTGTCCATCATCAGCCGCCAGCTGCACTTTCATGTGCCGGGTACCGACGCGTATGCAGGCTACCTGATGGCCGCCGCCGGGTTTCTGGCGCTGGCCCATACCCTGAAGCGCGGCGAGCACATCCGCGTGACGCTGCTGCTCAACTTCCTCAAAGGTGGCGCCCGCAAAGGGTTTGAGCTCTGGGCGTTGGCCATCGCCACCCTGCTGGCCGTGCTGTTTGCGGCGTACAGCTGCAAGCTGGCCTGGCAGTCGCACGCGTTCCACGACATCTCCACCGGCAGCGATGCCACGCCACTGTGGATTCCCCAGATCGCCATGGCGGCAGGCACAGTGATTCTGGCCATTGCCTTCATCGACGAGCTGGTGCTGGAGCTGATGGGCAAACGCGCTGACGCCCACGCGGGCGACGCACTGCGCAACGAATAGACCCGGACATCCCCCCACCATGAGCGATCTCGCCATCACCGGCCTGCTGATCCTGTCCCTGTTCCTCATCCTGGGCAGCGGGGTCTGGATCGGACTCACCCTTTCCGGCGTTGCCTGGATCGGCATGCAACTGTTCTCGTCGCGCCCGGCAGGCGATGCGATGGCCGTGACCATCTGGGGGTCGGCCTCCAGCTGGACGCTCACGGCCCTGCCCCTTTTCATCTGGATGGGTGAAATCCTGTTTCGCACCCGCCTGTCGCAAGACATGTTCAAGGGGCTTGCGCCCTGGGTGCAGGCCCTGCCCGGCCGCCTGCTGCACACCAACGTGGTGGGCTGCACGATTTTTGCCGCGGTTTCGGGCTCCAGCGCGGCCACCTGCGCCACCATCGGCAAGATGACGCTGCCCGAACTCCGGCGGCGCGGCTATCCCGACAACATGATCGTGGGCACGCTCGGCGGCGCCAGCACGCTGGGGCTGCTGATACCGCCGTCCATCATCATGATCGTGTACGGCGTATCGGCCGAAGTCTCGATCTCCCAGCTTTTCATTGCCGGGGTTCTGCCCGGCCTGCTGCTGGGTTGCCTGTTCTCGGGTTACATCATGCTGTGGGCGCTGCGCAACCCCGACCAGGTGCCCGCCGCCGATGTGCGCATGACCTTCATGCAGAAGCTGTCGGAGTCGCGCAGCCTGATCCCGGTGGTCCTGCTGATTGCGGCAGTGCTGGGCTCCATCTACTCCGGCTTCGCCACGGCCACCGAGGCCGCCGCCGTGGGCGTGGTGGGCTCGCTGGTGCTGTCTGCGGTGCAGGGCTCGATGAACTGGGCAACATTCAAGGCCTCGCTGATGGGGGCCACGCGGCTGTACTGCATGATCGCGCTGATCCTGGCGGGCGCCGCCTTCCTCACGCTCTCGATGGGTTACATCGGCCTGCCGCGGCACCTGGCCGAATGGATTGCCTCGCTGGGCCTCAACCAGGCGCAGCTGATTGCGGCGCTGGCTGTGTTCTTCATCATCCTCGGTTGTTTCCTCGACGGCATCTCGATGGTGGTGCTGACCATGGGCGTGCTCATGCCCACGGTGCAGGCTGCGGGTATTGACCCGATCTGGTTCGGCATCTTCATCGTGCTGGTGGTCGAGATGGCGCAGATCACGCCGCCCGTGGGTTTCAACCTCTTCGTGCTGCAGGGCATGACGGGGCGCCAGTTGCCCTGGATCGCCAAGGTCACGATGCCCATGTTCTTTCTGATGTGCGCGGCCGTGGCACTGATCTATTTGTTCCCGGGCATCGTCACCTGGCTGCCCACGCAGATGGCCGCCCGCTGAGCCGCATCTGCCATCGCCCGGCCCGGCAGGCCCGGGGCCTGAGAGACAATGCCGCCATGTTGCATGTACTTGCCATTTGCCTTGGAGCCAGTGCCGGCGCCCTGTTGCGCTGGCGCCTGGGCCTGTGGCTGAGCCCCGGGGGGCTGCTGCCCTGGGGCACGCTGGCCGCCAACCTGATGGGCGGCTATCTGGTGGGGCTGTGCGTGGCGTTCTTTCATACCATGCCGCAACTCGATCCGGTCTGGCGCCTGGCCCTGATCACCGGGTTTCTGGGCGCGCTCACCACGTTCTCCAGCTTCTCCGCCGAAGTGGTCGACATGCTGATGGCGCAGCGCTATGCCCTGGCGCTGGGCACTGTGGGCCTGCACCTGGCGGGCTCGCTCTCGCTCACCATGCTGGGCATTGCAACCACTTCATTTTTCATAGCATCTCGCGCAAGCTAGATAAGCGCCAGAGGCAATTTTTACCTATATTTTCGCCCATGGATGCCAACACCCAACTGAACGAACGCCGTCTGGCCGATGCCTGGGCCGAGCTGCAAAACCATTCGGCCAGCGGCAACCCGCTGCATGCCGACGCCTACCGCCTGGCGTTCGCCGACCCCGAATTTCTCTTCCGCCGCGAGACGCGGGGCATCCGCTTCCAGCTGGAAATGCTCAAACCCGACCTGGGCCAGGCAGAGCAAGGCATCGAGAACACCGTGGTGGTTTATGGCAGCGCCCGCTTTGTCGCGCCCGATGAGGCCGCCGCCCAGCTGGCAGACGCCGAAGCCAGTGGCGACGAGGTGCGCCTGCAGCGCGCCCGCCAGGCGGTACGCAACGCCCGCTATTACGACCAGGCCCGCCAGTTCGCGCGCCTGGTGGCCGAGCACAGCGAACGCCAGCAGCCCGCAGACCGCATCTACATCTGCACGGGCGGCGGCCCCGGCATCATGGAAGCCGCCAACCGCGGCGCGCACGATGTGGGCGCGCTCAACGTGGGCCTGAACATCGCCCTGCCCCACGAGCAAAGCGGCAACCGCTTCATATCGCCCACGCTGAGCTACAAGTTCCACTACTTCGCGCTGCGCAAGATGCATTTCATGATGCGCGCCAAGGCGCTGGTGGCCTTCCCCGGAGGCTTTGGCACGCTGGACGAACTGTTCGAGGTGCTGACCCTGGTGCAGACCAAAAAGGCCAAGCCCGTGCCCATCGTGCTGTTTGGCACCGACTACTGGAAGCGCCTCATCAACTTTGAGGTGCTGGTGGAAGAAGGCACCATCTCAGCGCAGGACCTCAAGCTCTTTCACTACACCGATGACCCCAAAGAAGCCTGGGGGCTGATCAAGTCGTTCTACCAGCTCTGAGTGCGCGCGCTCCGCAGCACGGGCCCGGTCAGCGGATGACCGGCGGTGGTGGCGGCGGAATGGCAATGGGCGGCAACACGATCACGGGCCGCACGATGGGCGGCAGCACAAAGATGGGTGGCCGGGTGACCGGCGGCGTGGTCGGAGCCGGTGGAGCGGTAGTGGTAGGTGGGGGTGTGGGCGACGGCGGTGTGGTGGGCCGACCGCCCGGAGGCTGTGTGGGTGTTCCCGTAGCAGGTGGTGGCGGCAAGCCCGGGTCGATGGGCGCCGGCGGCACGCCAGGCACCGGGGCCTGTGGCGTGGGCGCAGGGCCCGCCGGGGGCGGCCCCCCCGGCACTGGTGCGGGCGCCGGCCCCGGCAATGTCGGCCCCGGCGTCACCCGCTGCCCGCCGCCCAGTTGCTCGCCCACGGCATACGGGATGGGCGCAGGCGGCAGCGGCAGCACGGCGCGGGTGTGGGTGTACAGCGGCAACTGGTGGCTGGCCACCACCCGCACGGATTCGCCGGCTTTCACCCCCACGCAACCGGCCTCGGTGCACACCTCGATCTCGTCCTGCTCTCCCGACACCAGCAGGTCGCCCTGCACATCGAACGTCACCAGAAAAGCGGACCCCCGGATGCCCACCACCGCCGTGGGGGTGGTCACCTTGTAGTTTTGCGCGTTGCGCTTGCCGATCAGGCCGGTCACCGCGCGCAGCCCGCCTTGCAGCAGGCTCACGGCAAAGCTCTCTTGCGCAGGGTTGCCCGTGTCTGCATACCGCGTGATGGTGAACTGGGAGTTCGGGTACAGCGCCACCAGCCCGCCGTCTGAAAACCTTATCTGCGCCCGCCCTGCGGCGCCGGTGACGATCACGTCGCCGCTCTCCACCACGGCGCCCTGGGTGGCGGCCGACACGTCAGCGCCCCTGCGCAATTGCACATCGCCCGCTGCAAACTGCAAAAGGCCCGCACCAGCGATGCCCTGCACGGGCCACGCGGCGACCATGGCCATCCAGACGGCGAGCCGGGAAGAAGGAAAACCGGACTGCTGCATTGCCAACTCCTTCAGAACTCACGCCGCACGGTGACGGAAACGATCCGCCGGTCGTAGTCGGTGATGGGCAAGGTGGAGTCATTGCGCGTCCACGCCCACTGGGGGGTGATCCGCCACCCCGGCGCAGGCACCCACGACAAGCCGACTGCCCAGTGCACCTGCCGGTCTCGCCGGGTGACGCCAAAAAACGGGTCTGCCGCGCCGTATCGGCGCCGCTCATAGTTCAGGTGGGTGAACGCCGCCCACTCGGCAGAGATGGCCCACTGCACACCGCCGCGCACACCCACCAGCTCGTGCCCCAGGCTCTCAACACCGCTCGCCCGGGGCGCCTCCCGCCCGGCATAGACCCCGGCGTAGGTGAGACTGCCGTTGCGCAGCACATGGACGTAAGAGGTACCCGCCACGGTGCGCAGCACATCGCGTACCGACTGGTTCGGATACCGCAACCCCTGCACCTGCAGGAAAGTGCCCCATTGGCGAAAGCCGTCGATCCGGTAAATCCAATCCCCCAGAAGCCCGCCGCCATTGCGCAGCGTGTCACCATCGAGCCGATAGGTGGCGCCCTGTGCGCTCAGCATCCACTCATGGCGTTCCACACGATAGGAAAGGCCTGCGCCCATCTCCAGCTGGTCACTGTCATAAGGCCGGCCAGCGGCTGAATGCCCGCGCACCTCGGCCGTGGCCGCACCGATGAGCGACCAGCGCGCATCCAGCACATGCCGGCCCCGCACGTTGCCCAGCAGGGCGGCGTAAGACGCACGCTGGCTTTGCGCACCGGGCTGCAGGGTCCAGGGCGGGGTGCCGGGGGGCGAGAGCGCGGGCGCGTTCACATCGGGCCCCGCGTTGACGTTGCTGTCGCGCGCCAGCGTCACATCGACATGACCCTTCCACGTGGAGCGCCCTTCGTGGCCCGCCCGGTCATAAGACACCAGAAACTGGTCAATGCTGAGTGCGGAATCCACAGGAATGGCGCGGGCGCGTGCCTGTTCCGACAAGGCCAGAACGCCCTTGCGATCACCCACAGCGTGCAGCGCCCGCGCCAGCTCCAGCTGCGCGGCGGCGTTGTCCGGCTGGGTGGCCACCAGCCGCTCCCAGGCCATCACCGCCCGCGTGTACTGCCCGGCTGCAAAGGCTGCGCGGCCCATCGCCTCGTCAAATGCAGGATCGCCCGCGCGCGATGCTTCGGCGGCGTCCAGCATTTCAAAGGCCCTGAGCGGGTGACCGCCTTCCACCCAAGTCTGCGCCTGGCCCAGCAACGCATCTGCATGGGCCGCAACCCAGGGAGACACGGCCAGCAGCGGCACCAGCACCCAGTGGCGGGTTCGACGAAACCACAAATGAACGCGCATGGCAGCCCCCTGTGTCGATCAGGCGGAATCTACTCCTTTTCGACCCGTTTGCTCACCCCCCTCCCCGCCCCGCCACGCGCATGCAGGCAGCCCGGTGCATCACGGGTGCGCATGCCCCTTGCCAGTCGGCCCCATGCGCCACGCCATGCGCGCGCCAGCGCCCACGGCCGCACCCACCACCCAGAACAGGCCACCCACCCCGACAACGGCCCCGGCCGTTCCGAACAGCATGGGCATGAGCACGCTGGACGCGTTGATGGCCATCAGGCGCAGGCCCAGGGCCTCGCCATGGCGGTGGGAGGGCGTGATCTGGTGCAGCAGGCTCATCACCATGGGCTGTACGGAGCCCAGTGCAAAACCCAGCAGCACCGAGCACAGCCCCATGGCCAGTGCGCTGCCAAGCAGGGGGTACACGCCAAACAGCACGGCCGTCATCACCATGGCGCCTGCCACCACCACCCGCTCGCGCAGGCGTTCGGCCACCAGGGGCATCAACACCCGGATCACGGCGGCGGCAATGGCAAAAGCACCCAGGATCGAGCCGATGGCCGAGGCCGACAAACCCCGCTCATGCCCCAGCAGCGGCACCACGAAGGTGTGCACATCCCAGCAGGATGACAGCAGCCAGTTCACGATCAGCAGGCGCCGAAACGGCGGCTCGTTCATCAGATCCCAGGCGCGCTGGGGCGGGCCACCGGCGGCGGCAATCACGGGGGGCAGCTCCACCGTGCTGCGCACCCAGAACCAGGTGAGCAGCGGCAGCACCGCCATCAGGGCAAACGCCGCACGGTAGCCCTCGGTGCTGCCCGCTGCGCTGCCGGCATGGTCAATGAGCAGGCCCGCGCAGAACGGCCCGATGAAGTTGGACACCGCAGGCCCGATGGCCAGCCAGCTGAACACCTGCTTGAGCTGCGTCGAATCGTGCGCTGCACGCCCCACATGCCGCTGCAGCGCGATGGTGGCGGCGCCCGTGGCGCCACCGGTCATGAGTGCGGCCAGGCACAGCACGGGAAACACCGGCATGGCCAGCGCCAGCGCAGCCCCTGCCGCCGCCACGGCCACCGAAAGCCCCACCGGCCGCTTCAGGCCGTGGCGGTCGGCATAGCGGCCTGCGGGCAGGGCGAGGAACACCTGGGTCAGGGCAAACAGTGCCAGCAGCACGCCCACGGCGGCCGCGCTGTAGCCCTCGCGCAGCGCCAGCAGGGGCGCCGCCATGCGCATCCCGGCCATGCAGGCGTGGATACAAACCTGACCGGCGATCAACCGGACCAAGGCCCAGTTCACGGCAGGTCGTCCTCGGTATCGAGCCCCGGCAGCACGTCGGTGCGCCTGCCCGCCACGGGCATGGCGGTGTCGGGCGCGGGCAGGTCCTGCACATCGCGCAGCCTGCGCTGGATGGCGCGGGTGCGCACGCCCACCTCGTCAAACTTCTTGGCAGCGGCGTCTATGGATTTTTTGGTGGCCTCCACCACGTCGCCAAACTTGGCGAACTCGGTTTTCACACTGCCCAGCAGGCTCCACACCTCGGACGAGCGCTTTTCGATCGCCAGCGTCTTGAAACCCATCTGCAGGCTGTTGAGCATGGCCGCCAGGTTGGCCGGGCCGGTGATCATCACGCGGCAATCGTTCTGCACGGCTTCGACCAGCCCTGGGCGGCGCATCACCTCGGCAAACAGGCCTTCGGTGGGCAGGTAGAGCACGGCAAAGTCGGTGGTGTGCGGGGGCGAGACGTATTTGGCAAAAATCTTCTTCGCTTCGAGCTTGATGGACGTCTCGAACGCGTTGCCTGCAGAGGCCACAAGCAGCTTGTCCGCCGCGTCCTGCGCGTCCATGAGGCGCTGGTACTGCTCCACCGGGTATTTGGAGTCGATGGGCAACCACACCGGGTGCTCCTCGCTCTTGCCCGGAAGGCGGATCGCAAATTCCACCAGCTCGTCGCTGCCCGGCACGGTCTTGACGTTGCGCGCGAACTGGTCGGGCGTGAGCACGTTGTCGATGATGGCACCGAGCTGCATCTCGCCCCAGGTGCCGCGCGACTTCACGTTGGTCATCACGCGTTTCAAGTCGCCCACGCTGCCGGCCAGGGTCTGCATCTCGCCCAGGCCCTTGTGCACTTGTTCGAGCCGGTCGCTCACCAGCTTGAAGGATTCGCCCAGGCGCTGCTCCAGCGTGGCGTGGAGCTTTTCGTCCACCGTGCGGCGCATTTCCTCGAGCTTGGTGGCGTTGTCGGCCTGGATGGCGGCCAGGCGCTCGTTGAGCGCGGTGCGCAGCTGCTCGGCATTGTGCTGGCTGCCCTGCACCAGCCCGGTGAGCTGCTGCGACACCGCGTCTTGCAGCACCGCAAACTGGTTCCTGATCTGAAAGCTGTTGGCCTCGAGCTGATCTTTGAGCGCTTGCGACATCACCCCCAGCTGCGACTGGGTGTCGCTCTTGAGCGAATCGAGCGTAAGGCGCGTGGCTGCGTCCAGGGCCGTGAGGCGCTGCTCCAGCCGCGCCTCGAACACGCCAAAGGCGGCCAACAGCTCGGCACGGCCGTTGCGCGATTCGGCCACCGCTTGCGTCAAACGCTCATCGACGGCGTGGCGCAGCCCCTCCAGCGTGGTCTGCGTGGTTTGGGTGAAGCCGCGCAGCTGCTGGCCCATGCCATCCAGTGCGCCATCGTTCTTGGCCACGGCCAGCTGGGTGGCCTGCGTGGTGTGCTCCAGCGCCTGCAGGCGCGCCAGCCATTCGGGCGGCAAGTCCACCCGGGGGCGGCGTACCAGCATCAGCACCAGCAAAACCACCACCAGGGCCAGCAGCGCCAGGGCCGCCAGCAGTGCAAGGGTCTCAGTCGTCAAGGTTGTTTACTATTATTTTTATAGCTGCTTGCGCTTGATGGAAAAGCGCCAGAGGCCAATTTGATTCAAACTTTGCCGTCAACCCGCCCGCGCTGCTCCGGCCACCGGCGTGTTCACGGGCGTGAGTGCTCCGCGCCCCTCGAAGTAGGCAATCAGGTTATCGGCGGCCAGGTCGGCCATGGCGCGCCGCGTGGGCACGGTGGCACTGGCGATGTGGGGCGTGAGCACCACATTGGGCACGTTGAGCAGGCCGGGGTGCACCTGCGGCTCGCCTTCAAACACGTCCAGGCCCGCTGCGGCAATGCGCCGCTCGCGCAGCGCCACGGCCAGTGCCTCATCATGAACAATGCCGCCGCGCGCGATGTTGACGAGCGTGGCCGTGGGCTTCATCAGCGCCAGCTCTGCCGCGCCGATGGTGTGGTGCGAGGCGGGTGTGTACGGCACCACCAGCACTACATGGTCTGCGGTGCGCAGCAGCGCCTCCTTGCCGACGTAGGTGGCCTTGCATTCGGCCTCCAGCGCGGCCGACAGGCGCGAGCGGTTGTGATAGATGACCTTCATGCCAAACCCGTGCGCGCCGCGCCGGGCAATGCCCTGGCCGATGCGGCCCATGCCGATGATGCCGAGCGTGCTGCCGTGGATGTCACTGCCCGCGAACATGTCGTAGCTCCACTTCGTCCATTTTCCGGCGCGCAGGAAATGCTCGCTCTCGGCCATGCGGCGGGCCGTGGCCATGAGCAGCGCAAAGCCGAAGTCGGCCGTGGTTTCGGTGAGCACATCGGGCGTGTTGGTGCCCTGCACGCCTGCGGCGGTCATGGCGTCCACGTCGAAGTTGTTGTAGCCCACCGCCATGTTGGCCACAATTTTCAGGCGCGGGGCGGCCGCCAGCAGGTTGGCGTCAATGCGCTCGCTGCCGGTGGTGAAGGCGCCGTCCTTGTCGGCCATCCGGGCTGCCAGCTGTGCGGGGGTCAGGATGGTGTCCTCGGGGTTGTCATCCACCTCGAAGTGCGCGCGCAGGCGCTCGACGATGTCGGGAAAGATGGCGCGGGCTATCAGAATGCGGGGCTTGGTCATGGCCGTCAAAACTCCATTCAGCGGAACCAGATCAACGTCATCAGAATGAAAAGCGGCACCAGGATGCCCCCCGACCACAGCATGTAGCCGAAGAAACTGGGCATCTTCACGCCGCGGTCCTCGGCAATGGCCTTGACCATGAGGTTGGGTGCATTACCGATGTAGGTGTTGGCGCCCATGAACACTGCCCCTGCCGAAATGGCAGCCAGCGTGGGTGCTAGCGTGGTCATGAGGGTGGCCGGATCCCCCCCGCGGTATTGAAGAACACGAGGTAGGTGGGCGCGTTGTCCAAAAAGGAACTCAGGGCGCCCGTGGCCCAGAAATACATGGCGGGGTCGGGCGATCCATCGGCGCGGGTGACGGCCGACACGATGGCACCAAACGGACCATTGACCCCGGCCTTGAGCATGGCAATGACCGGGATGATGGTGAGGAAGATGCCCGCAAAAAGCTTGGCCACCTCCTGCATCGGCCCCCAGCCGAACTGGTTGTCTTCATGCACCGTGCGGGGTGTCAGCCACAGGGACACGAAGGTCACGATGACGAGACCCACATCGCGCACGATGCCCGGCAGACCGACTTCGGTGCCCGCGATGTTGAACGCCACCGGCGACTTCCAGAAGCCGCTGACCAGCACCAGGGCCACCACCACACCCAGCAGGGCGAAGTTGACCTTGCCATCAAAGCCGATGGCGCGGCTGTCGGGGGTCGGGTCGGCCGCAAGCACCTCGTGGTGGCGGCGGTAGTACCAGCTGTCCAGCACGAAGAAGATGGCCAGCAGCGAGCCCACCATGAACAGCGTCTCCGGGAAGATGTGGCGCACCGTCCAAAAGAAATCCACGCCCTTGAGGAAACCCAGAAAGAGGGGTGGATCGCCCAGCGGCGTGAGCGAGCCCCCCGCGTTGGAGACGATGAAGATGAAAAACACCACCACATGCGCCACGTGCTTGCGGTTGTCGTTGGCGCGGATCAGCGGACGGATCAGCAGCATGGACGCCCCCGTGGTGCCCATGAAGCTGGCGAGCACCGAACCGATGGCAAGAATGGCCGTGTTGAGCCCCGGACTGCCATGCAGGTTGCCCCGGATGAAGATCCCGCCCGCCACCGTGAACAGCGCCGTGAGCAGGATCACGAACGGGATGTACTCGGCCACCAGCGCGTGCACCAGGCTCACCCCTGCCACGCCCGGCCCGAAGGTGATGGCAAACGGCACCAGAAACGCCAGCCCCCAGGCCGCAGCGACCTTGCCGAAGTGGTGGTGCCAGAAGATGGGCGCCAGGAGCGGCATGATCGCAATCGACAGCAGAATGCCCGCGAACGGCACACCCCACAGCACCGACAGCTGGCTGCCATCCAGGTCTGCCGCTGCAGCCAAACCCGGCAGTGCGCCGAGCAGGGTGGCACAAGCCAGCCCGCGCGAAAACTTCGTCATTTTTGTCTCCTCCGTTCAATTCTTGTCTGGCGCTGCACCCCACCCCAGGGCGCCCCCTCCCTCGATCACGCCGATGCAGGGACGTCGAACACCTGGCGCAGATAGGCCAGATACTTTTCGTCGTCGCACATGCCCTTGCCCGGCGTGTCCGACAGCTTGGCCACGGGCTGGTCGTTGCAGCGCGTCATCTTGATCACCACCTGCAGCGGCTCGTGCACGGGCGGGCTGCCCAGGTCATTGGTCAGGTTGGTGCCGATGCCGAACGCCAGCTGGCAGCGGCCGCGGAACTGCTGGTAAAGCTCGATGGTGCGCGGGATGGTCAGCGCGTCGCTGAAGATCAGGGTCTTGGTCAGCGGGTCCACGCGGTTCTTGCGGTAGTGCTCCAGCAGGCGCTCGCCCCAGGCAAACGGGTCGCCGCTGTCATGCCGTGCGCCGTCGAACAGCTTGCAGAAGTACAGGTCGAAGTCGCGCAAGAAGGCGCTCATGCCGTACACGTCCGACAGTGCAATGCCCAGGTCGCCCCGGTATTCCTTGGCCCACATCTCAAAGCCGAACACCTGGCTGTCGCGCAGGCGCGGGCCCAGCGCCTGGCAGGCCTGCAGGTATTCGTGCGCCATGGTGCCCAGGGGCGTCACGCCCAGCTTCATCGCATACAGCACGTTGCTGGTGCCGGCAAACTGGCCCGGGCCTGCGGGGGCACCGGGGCGGCGGTCGCCGGTGCCCAGGCGCGCCACCAGCACGCGCAGCACCTCTTCGTGCCAGGCGCGGGAAAAGCGGCGGCGCGTGCCGTAGTCGGCGATCTTGAGGTCGGACAGACCCTCGCCCTGCAGCAGTGCAATCTTGGCGTCGAGCCGGCGGCGGCCTTCGAGGAAGTCGGGCACCTTCTGGGTGTTGCGGAAGTACACCTCGTTGATGATGGCCAGCACCGGAATCTCGAACAGGATGGTGTGCAGCCAGGGCCCGCGGATGGTGATGTCGATCTCGCCGTTGTGCTGGGGCGTGACGGTGATGTATTTCTCGTTGAGCCGGAACAGCCCGAGAAAATCCACGAAGTCGCTCTTGATGAAGCGCAGCGACCGCAGGTAGGCCAGCTCGGCATCCTGAAAATGCAGGCTGCACAGTGAGCGGATCTCGTCGCGGATCTCACCCACAAACGGTGCCAGCTGCACGCCGGGGTTGCGGCACTTGAACTTGTACTCCACCTGCGCCCCCGGAAACTGGTGCAGCACCACCTGCATCATGGTGAACTTGTACAGGTCGGTGTCGAGCAGGCTGGTGATGATCATGGGCGGGGCAGGCAGCAAGACTTCAGAGTGTAGGCCATCGCTCCACCCCGTGCCGGGCAGCCACTATTGAAGCAAAACTGGCCGCCAAGGCATACCCATCAAGCGCAAGCAGCTATCAATTTGATTGCACCACCAGCGCCTGCAGCACAGCGCGCAGGGGCTCGGGCACCGGCACGGGTCGGCGCGTCTCGCGATCGACATACACATGGATGAAATGCCCCGCGGCAGCCGACAGCGGCTCGCCCTGCGCGAACAGGCCCACTTCGTAACGCACGCTGGAGCCACCCAGCCGCGCCACGCGAATGCCCGCTTCCACCGTTTGCGGAAAAGCCAGCGGCGCAAAGTAGTTGCACTGGGTTTCAATGACGAGGCCAATGGTCTCGCCCGCGTGGATGTCGAGCACGCCCTGGTCGATGAGGTGCGCGTTCACGGCCGTGTCAAACCAGCTGTAGTACACAACGTTGTTCACGTGCCCGTAAACATCGTTGTCGGCCCAGCGCGTGGTGATGGGGCGGAATACGCGGTAGGCGCTGCGGGGCTGCGGGGCCGGGCGGGCAGGCGTGGATTGGGTGGAAGGCCCGGTGGACGGGGTGCTGGCGGCAGAGTTCATGGCCGCACATTCTGCCAGCGCTGGTGGTATTGCCACGCCACACGCCAGGTAGTGAGCTGGGCCTTCACGGTGTCCTCCAGATTGCGCCCATAGCCCCCGGCCATCGCAAAGGCAACCGGAATGCGCCGCTGCCACGCCCAGTCAAACACCCGCCGGTCGCGCGCCTCCAGCCCGTCGTGTGTCACTGCAAGGCGCCCCAGGCGGTCGCCTTCGTGCGGATCAGCCCCGGCCAGATAAAAGACAAACCGGGGCGCAAACCGCTGCTCCAGCGTTTGCAGCGCGAGCTCCAGGGCCTGCAGGTAGTCATCGTCGGTGCAGCCGTCGGGCAGCTCCACATCCAGGTCGCTGGGCTCCTTGCGAAACGGAAAATTGCGGGCCCCGTGCAACGACACCGTGAACACGCTGTGGTCGCCCTGAAAGATGTGCGCCGTGCCGTTGCCCTGGTGCACGTCCAGGTCAATCACGGCCACCTGCAGCGGCCGGCTGCCGCGCCCTCCCGCAGCGCCCTGTGCCCATTGCGCCTGCAACAGCCGCGTGGCCACCGCCACATCGTTGAAAACGCAAAAGCCACTGCCCTTGTGGGCGTAGGCATGGTGGGTGCCGCCCGCCAGGTTGCCGGCAACCCCTTCGAGCAACGCCACCTTGCTGGCGGCCACGGTAGCGCCCACCGAGTGCCGCGCGCGTTCGACCATGGCCTCACTCCAGGGGAAGCCGATTTCGCGCTGCGCGGGCGCGGCCAGGGTGCCATCGGCAATGGCGTCGATGTAGTGCGATGTATGGACCAGCGCGAGCTCACGGTCCGTTGCCGGGGTGGCCACCTGGAGTGACACCCCCGGCAGGTGCTGCGCAATACGGTCGCGTAACAGGCGGTACTTGGCCATCGGGAAACGATGGGCTTCCGGCAAGGGCAGCACAAAATGGTCTGCGTAGTAAGCATGCATGACACGATTGTGGCAAGCGTCGCAATTCTTGGTGTTCGCCCCTAATATGTTGCACTGCAACAAAAAGCGCTTGCAATCCTTTTTCAAGTGTCTAGAATTCGCTCCATGCTGCACTGCAACATGACTTACCGAGTCAGGGCCAGCGCAGATGTCTTGTGAACCACCCTGGCCTTCAAGGCCCCCATTCTTAGGAGATATGACATGACGCTGACCGCTGAACAAATCCTGGCCTCGCACAAAGCCAACATCGAAACCCTGTTTGGTCTGACTACCAAGGCCTTTGAAGGCGTGGAAAAGCTGGTCGAACTGAACGTGACCGCTTCGCGCGCTGCCCTGTCGGAAGCCGCCAACCACACGCAAGCCGTGCTGGGCGTGAAGGACGCACAAGAACTGCTGGCACTGCAAGCCGGCCTGTTCCAGCCCCTGGCTGAAAAGACTGCTGCCTACAGCCGCCACCTGTACGACATCGCTTCGGGTACCGGCGCCGAATTCGGCAAGGCTTTCGAATCGCAGGCCACCGACGCGCAGAAGGCTTTCACCAACCTGGTGGACAGCGCCGCCAAGAACGCCCCCGCCGGCTCCGAAACCGCCGTGGCCGTGATGAAGAGCGCCGTTTCTGCCGCCAACAACGCGTTTGAATCGGTGCAAAAGGCTGTAAAGCAGGCGTCTGACGTGGCCGAAGCCAACTTCAACGCTGTGGCCAATACCGCCGCCAACGCTGCCAAGACCGCGGCTCCCCGCAAGCGTTAAGCAAACGCCCTGCGGTCTGGAGTACAAACTCTAGGTCGCCCTCAGGGATTACCCTGATAATTCAACCCATGCGCTGCTGACCCTGTCGACAGCGCCTCAGTTGTCTCCTTGGATCCTCTCGAAACCCCCGTTTCAGGGATCCTTTTAAAGCCCGGTCCACGACCGGGCTTTTTTTTGCCTGCTGGGTCCCAGCGACACCGACCAGGCACCACGGGCGAGGTGCGTTCTCAGGCGCGTAGTGGTTCCCTGTTGCGCTGCATCAATCACAAGGCCCTCATCCCCATTTCCATCGAGGAAATTAGTAAGAATAATTCGCGTTTGCTTTATCATTGATGCAACCCAAAACCCTGAAAGATGCATCCATGTCAAAGACAGTGAAAGCCGTGCTGAGCGTTTGTGCCCTGGTCGCCGCCGCAGGCGCCGCCCATGCCCAGGAACAGGTGGTGAACCTCTACTCGGCCCGCCACTACTCGACCGACGAAGCCCTGTACACCGGCTTCACCAAGGCCACGGGCATCAAGATCAACCGCGTGGATGCCGACGACGCCGGCATCCTGGCGCGCCTGAAGGCCGAAGGCTCAGCCTCGCCCGCTGACGTGATCCTGCTGGTGGACGCAGCCCGCCTGTACAAGGGTGAGGTCGATGGCCTGTTCCAGCCCATCCAGTCCAAGGTGCTGAACGACGCCATCCCCGCCAACCTGCGCAGCAAACCCGCTGCGGACGGCGGGATCGCCTGGTACGGGCTGTCCACCCGCGCGCGCGTGATCGTTTACAACAAGGTCCGCATGCAGAAAGCGGATGTGGACACCTATGAAGAGCTCGCCGATCCCAAGAACAAAGGCAAGCTGTGCATCCGTTCTGGCTCGCACCCTTACAACCTGAGCCTGTTTGGCGCCGTGACCGAGCACCTGGGCGAACAAAAGGCCGAGGCCTGGCTCAAGGGCATGGTGGCCAACCTGGCGCGTCCTCCCAAGGGCGGCGATACAGACCAGATCAAGGCGGTAGCTGCCGGTGAGTGCGATATCGCCGTTACCAACAGCTATTACCTGGCCCGCCTGATGCGTTCCACCAAGCCCGAAGACGTGGCGGTGGTGAACAAGGTGGGCGTCGTCTTCCCCAACCAGGAATCCTGGGGCACCCACCTGAACATCGCTGGCGGCGCAGTGGCCAGGCACGCCAAGAACCAGGCCAATGCGGTCAAATTTCTTGAGTATCTGGCCAGCCCAGAGGCGCAGAACTACTTTGCCAATGGCAACAACGAATGGCCTGCCGCCAAAGGCGTAGCGCTGGACAACCCCGCGCTCAAGGCCATGACGGGTGGACAGCCTTTCAAGAGCGAGACCATTCCCATCAGCGCCGTGGGCGCCAACACCACCAAGGTGCAGCAGATGCTGGACCGCGTGGGCTTCCAATAAGCCCACTCTGCACCACACGCCCGGCCTGGCCGGGCTTTTTTTCGCGCGCAGAAAGCCCGCCCCGATGCGCCATAATTGACATTTACGTTTACGTTAACGTCACACACAGGAGACAGCACATGGAAATCAAAGGCAAGGTATTCATCGTCACCGGCGGTGCATCGGGTCTGGGCGAAGGCACGGCGCGCGCGCTGGCCGCGCTTGGCGGCAAGGTGGTCATCGCGGACATGCAGGCCGAAAAAGGTGAAGCCGTGGCCCAGGAAATTGGCGGCGCCTTTGTGAAGTGTGATGTGAGCAACGAGGCCGATGGCCAGGCCGTGGTGGCCAAGGCGGTGTCGTTGGGCAAGCTCATGGGCCTGGTCAACTGCGCCGGTATTGCGCCCGCCGAGAAGACGGTGGGCAAGAACGGCGCCCATGCCCTCGCGGTGTTCAGCAAAACCATCACGGTGAACCTGGTCGGCAGCTTCAACATGATCCGCCTGGCTGCGGAAGCCATGAGCAAGAATGAACCCGAGTCCACAGGGGAACGCGGTGTCCTGATTTCCACCGCCAGCGTGGCCGCCTACGACGGCCAGATCGGCCAGGCCGCCTATGCCGCCTCCAAGGGCGGTGTGGTCGGCATGACCCTGCCCATTGCTCGCGACCTGGCGCGCAACGGCATCCGCAACATGACGATCGCTCCGGGCATTTTCGGCACCCCCATGCTGTTTGGCATGCCGCAGGAAGTGCAGGACGCGCTGGCCGCTGGCGTGCCTTTCCCCAGCCGCCTGGGCACGCCGCAGGACTACGCCAAGCTGGTGCAGCACATCTTCGAGAACGACATGCTCAATGGCGAAGTGATCCGCCTGGACGGCGCCATCCGCCTCGCCCCACGGTAAAAAGTCAGCGCCAGTGCCCCGGTCAAACCGTTGACCGAACCGCTACATATTTAATAGCTGTTCGCGCAATCTGGTCAAGCGCTGAAGCACGAAATGATCCAAAATTTCGTGCCCCGGGGCAATGGTGGCAGTGCAAGCATTAGGTTGTGCCCTGATGCTGCCCGCGCAGGAAGCTTTCCAGCTGCGCGGGAGGCACCGGCCGGCTGAAGTGATAGCCCTGTCCGGTATCGCAACCCAGCGTTTGCAGCACCTTCTGCTGTTCGGCCGTCTCCACCCCTTCGGCAATGGTCTCCAGGGCCAGGCTCTGCGCCAGGCCGATGATGGCCCGCACAATATGTTGCGCGCTCCCGTCTTCCGCCAGATCGCGGACAAACGACTGGTCGATCTTGAGCGTGTGCACGCGCAGGCGCTGGATGTAGCTGAACGACGAGTAACCCGTGCCGAAGTCGTCGATGGACAGACGCACCCCCAGATCGCACAGCCGCCCGACGATGGCAATGACCTTCTCCGGGTCGTCCATCGCGATGCTTTCCGTCAACTCCAGCTCCAGCATGCGGGGCGGCACGCCACTCTCGGCCAATGCCTGCTCAACCATTTCCACCAGCCCGGCATGCCGGAACTGGACCATGGACAGGTTCACCGCAACGGTGATGTCGCGGTGGCCTGCCGCAGCCCAGTCACGTGCCTGCGTCAGTGCGGTGCGCAGCACCCACTCCCCGATACCCAGTATTTGCCCACTGCTCTCCGCAACCGGGATGAACTCTGCCGGGTTAATCGTGCCCAGCTCGGGGTGCTGCCAGCGCAGCAAAGCCTCAACACCCACCAGTTTGCCATCGCGCAGACTGATCTGCGGCTGGTAGTGCAATGCCAGCTGGTTCAGCACCACCGCGCTGCGCAGGGCGTTTTCGATGTGCAGCATGCGCAGAGAACGATCCTGCATATCGCTGGAGAAAAACTGGTAACAGTCGCGCCCGGTTTCTTTGGCGCGAAACATGGCAGCGTCGGCACGCTGCGCCAGGATTTCAAACTCATGGCCATCCTCGGGATATACAGCGATACCAATCGAGGACGTCACCACCAGCTCCTGCCCACCCAGGTTGCAGGCGCGACGCACTTCAAGCTGGAGCTTCTCGGCCACATGGGCCGCCTGCTGCGCATCGGTCAGCGGCAGCACGATGATGAATTCATCGCCCCCCTGGCGCGATACCGTGTCTTCTTCTCGCAGCATTGCCTGCAGTCGGCGCGCAATCTCCACCAGCAACTCATCCCCCACCTGATGGCCGAGCGAGTCGTTGACGTTCTTGAAGTGGTCCAGATCAAGATACAGCAGCGCCAGGTGCTGGCCACTGCGCTGGGTCAACCCCAGGGCCTGGCTGAACCGCGATGCGAACATCGTGCGATTGGGCAAGCCCGTCAACGCGTCGAAATTCACCAGCCTGCGAATGCGCTCCTCGTCGCGCTTGCGCTCGGTGACATCCTCCTGCACGGCCAGATAGTGGGTAATGTCCCCCTGCTCATCGAGCAAGGGGGAAATGATGGCCGACTCATGGTATTCGCTGCCATCCTTGCGGCGGTTGAGGAATTCCCCCCGCCATGGGCGTCCACAAGCCAGGTGCGCCCAGAGCTCCTGATACACCGATGGCGGCGTGGAGCCGGCACTAAGCAAGCGCGGGTTGCGCCCCAGTACCTCCTCGGGTGCATACCCGGTTGTCGCCGAAAACGCCGGGTTCACATATTCGATGTTGCCGGCCGCATTGGCAATGAAGATGGAATTGGGCGCTTGCTCCACCGCATGGCGGAGTTTGCGCAGGGTATCGAGCGTCTCGACCCGCTGGGTGATATCGCGCGACAACACTACGAAATGGGCCTCGGCGTCTTCATCGAGAACCTTGCGTGCCACGGAAAATTCGAACCAGCGCTTGCCACCGGGCAGATCCAGCGAATACTGAAAATCGCGGGCCACGCCCTGCGCTGATGCCGCATTGATCGCCGCTTGGGCGACCGCTGCCGCCTCGTGTGGCAGCACATCGTGAATGGAGCGTCCCAGGACCTGGTCCGCAGGCATCAGCAACAACTCCGGCTGGCGGGTGTGGAGCTGCACATACCGGCCGTCCTGGGTCACTTCGAACATCAGATCCGGTACCGCATCCAGCACGGCCCTCAATGATCTGTCCGACTTTTCCAGGGCACGGTAGGGAGCCTCGACGGTGCCTACAAAAATGGCGCGGTACAGGTAGTAATAGCCCACGACCTTGTACACATGGCCCAGCAGATTGAAAACATCGGTGGCTGTCACATACAGCGTGAAGAAAAATTCACTCAGCGCCATCACCCATACGGCGGCGAACAACTGCGGCACATCAAAGGACGAACGCTCTCCAGCGCGACGCAGCAGCAAAGCCATGGCCACCACACACAGGCCCACCACGCCGTATTCGGCCGCGATCTTGAAGGTTGTGAGGCCCTGCGGACCGTAAGTTTGCGGGTACAGATCCGGGTACCAGAACACCAATACGTGCACCGCCGCGACCACCGCCATCACAAGCAACAGAGCCGCAACCGGCGCAAAGCCTATGGGCGCCGCGTCCCCATCCCCCCGCCGTTTCAGGGTCAAAGCCCACAGCAGACTCAGCACCGCCAGATAGCGCGCAGGCAACCAGAAGTTGATGCCCTTGTCGACAGAGTTGGCGGTGATGTAATCCGGCATGCCGACATAGGACAGCATGTGCGAGAAGTCCAACATCGCCACGCCCAGGAACCCGCAGGCGAGGATGAACACACTTCGCTGCGGGTTGATGCCGTGCGTCCTCCATCCCATGGCAAAAATGAGCGCTGAGACAACAATCGAGAGTGTTTCCAGGCCTTGGTGAAGTGCCAGAAAGTGGCGGACAGGGGGATAACTCGCCACAGAAAAATATCCCAAGGCCAGCACCATACACACCGTCAATGCCAGTAGCACCGGCAGCACTTCGCGAAATCCTGCGCGGTGCTGGGGGTGGATCTCCCATCGGGATAAATTCATGCGCACTGTGCCTTCGAAGTGGTGACCCGTTTCGCAGTCGGTCAAGCTGCAGGATTCTTGCACACCTTCATTTTTTGTAACGTATTGCTGCAGCGCCAGCGCGGCAAAAAAAAAACCGCCACAGCCTTGCGACTGCAGCGGTTTGTGACTGGCGGAGTGGACGGGACTCGAACCCGCGACCCCCGGCGTGACAGGCCGGTATTCTAACCAACTGAACTACCACTCCTGGCAGGCAGCTTTCGCTTGCATCTTTTCAACACAAGCCAAGCGCTACAACTTGGCGACCCTACGGGGATTCGAACCCCGGTACTCACCGTGAAAGGGTGATGTCCTAGGCCTCTAGACGATAGGGTCAAAACCTTGGAACTAACCATCAACAAACTTTGGTGGAGGTAAACGGGATCGAACCGATGACCTCTTGCATGCCATGCAAGCGCTCTCCCAGCTGAGCTATACCCCCACTGAGTGACTCCAAACACACCGTGCTTGTCATCAACATCTGAGCCTTGAATTATAGACAGATTTTCAACGGTTTCGCAAACGCGCTACAACTTTTTCACGGCCGACCAATTCCAGCACGGCATCCACCGATGGCGTGTGGGCCGTACCCACCGTCAACACCCGCGTCGGCATTGCCAGTTGGGGCATCTTCTGGCCGTGCGCCGTCAGCACCTGTTTGAAGGCGGCGCTGATGGAGGCCTTGTCCCACTCGCACGTTGACAGCGCATCGGCCAGTGCATCCAGCGCGGGAGCAATGGCCTCGGTGACATGCTGTGCACGCTCGGCGTCCACCGGTGTGACGTCCCCGTAGAAGACCTGGGCCCAGTTGGCGAGGGCCACTGTGGTGTCGCAGCGGTCCTTGAACAAAGCGCAAATTCGCACAAGCCGACCATCTGCCAGCGCTTCGGCAGATACACCCCGCTTGTGCAACTGAGGCGCCACGAGCGCGGCCAGTGCATCGTCGGCCATGGCCTTCAAGTGCTGGGCATTGACCCAACGCAGCTTCGCTTCGTCGAACTGCGCCGCACTGCGCCCCAGGTGGTCGAGGTTGAACCACTGCAGGAACTGCTCGCGGCTGAAGATCTCGTCGTCGCCGTGGCTCCAGCCCAGGCGCGCCAGGTAGTTCACCATGGCGTCGGGCAGGTAGCCTTCATCACGGTATTGCGTGACAGGCTTGGCGCCGTTGCGTTTGCTCATCTTCTCGCCCTGCTCGTTGAGCACGGTGGGCAGGTGGGCATACACCGGCGGCTCCTTGCCCAGAGCGCGGAAGATGTTGATCTGGCGCGGCGTGTTGTTCACATGGTCATCGCCCCGGATCACATGGGTGATGGCCATGTCGATATCGTCCACCACCACGCAGAAGTTGTAGGTGGGAGTGCCGTCCGGCCGCGCAATCACCAGGTCGTCGAGTTCGTCGTTGCTGATCTCGATGCGGCCCTTGACCTTGTCATCCCAGGCCACCACGCCACCTTGCGGGTTCTTGAAACGCAGCACGGGCTGCACTCCGGCAGGAACGGGCGGCAGGGTTTTGCCGGGCTCGGGGCGCCAGGTGCCGTCATACCGGGGCTTTTCCTTGGCGGCCATCTGCTTGTCGCGCAGCGCGTCGAGCTCGGCCACGCTCATGTAGCAGGGGTACACGTGGCCCGCGGCCTGCAGCTCGGCCAGCACGGCCTTGTAGCGGTCCATGCGCTGCATCTGGTAGTAAGGGCCTTCATCGTGGTCCAGGCCCAGCCAGGCCATGCCTTCGATGATCACGTCCACGGCGGCCTGGGTGGAGCGCTCGAGATCGGTGTCTTCGATCCGCAGGATGAAGTCGCCGCCCGTGGCGCGTGCGAAGGCCCACGGATACAACGCCGAGCGGATGTTGCCCAGGTGAATGAAGCCCGTGGGCGAAGGGGCAAAGCGGGTGCGTGTTTTCTGCGTCGTCATGTAGTCTGCTTCAAAATCAGGAGCTGCCAGCGCTTGCCAGTTATCGGTTTCAAAACGATTGGATATCGAAACCTTTGACCAGCAAGCGCCAGGCGCTCACTTTTTAGTTTTCCTGGGCGTTGGGCAGCGCCAGGCGCGAGGTGTCTTCCTCGCCCTCTTCCACGCCCACGCGACCTTCGTTAAGGCTGGCGATGCCTTCTGCGGTGATGTCGCCCGTCACGTAGACGCCGTCAAAACACGACGCATCAAAGCCCGCGATGGCGCCGTTGAGCGAGCCCACCGCCTTCTTCATGCCGTCCACGTCCTGGTAGATCAGCGCATCGCAGCCTATCGCCTGGCGGATTTCATCGACCGTGCGGCCATGCGCCACCAGCTCGCTGCTGGTGGGCATGTCGATGCCGTACACGTTGGGATAGCGCACCGGCGGCGCTGCGCTGGCCAGGTATACCTTGCGGGCACCGGCGTCGCGCGCCATCTGCACGATCTCGCGGCTGGTGGTACCGCGCACGATGGAGTCGTCCACCAGCAGCACGTTGCGGCCCTTGAACTCGCTGCCGATCACATTGAGCTTCTGGCGCACCGACTTCTTGCGCACACCCTGGCCCGGCATGATGAAGGTGCGGCCCACATAGCGGTTCTTCACGAACCCCTCGCGGTACGGGATACCCAGCAGGTGCGCAAGCTGTGTGGCGCTGGGGCGGCTGGATTCAGGGATGGGAATGATCACGTCGATTTCGTTGGGCGGCACCGTGGAGATAACCCGTTTTGCCAGGGCCTCCCCCAGATTCAGGCGCGCCTGGTAGACGGAAATACCATCCAGCACCGAGTCAGGGCGAGCGAGATAAACGAACTCGAAAATGCAGGGGTTCAGCTGAGGCTTTTCGGCGCACTGCTGTGCATGGAGCTTGCCGTCGAGCGTGACGAAAATCGCTTCGCCAGGGTCGATGTTGCGCTCGAACACGTGCGAGGTGCCCTCCAGCGCCACCGATTCGCTGCCCACCATGACGGTTCCGTCCTGGCTGCGCCCCATGGCCAGCGGGCGAATGCCATGCGGATCACGGAAAGCCAGCAGGCCGTGTCCCGCAATCAGCGCGATCACTGCATAAGAGCCTTTGATGCGCTTGTGCACAGCGCGTACGGCAGTAAAGACATCCTCGGGCTGCAGCGGCACGCCACGCGTGGAGCGCTCCAGTTCGTGCGCAAAAACATTGAGCAGCACTTCCGAGTCGCTGTCGGTGTTCGTGTGGCGGTGATCCGTCTGGAACAGCTCGGTGCGCAGCTCACGCGCATTGGTCAGGTTCCCGTTGTGCACCAGAACAATGCCGAAAGGGGCATTGACGTAAAACGGCTGCGCTTCTTCTTCGCTGTAGGCATTGCCCGCTGTGGGATACCGCACCTGGCCCAGGCCCACGTTACCCGGCAATGCGCGCATGTTGCGGGTGCGGAACACGTCGCGCACCATGCCCTTGGCCTTGTGCATGAAGAACTTGCGGCCCTGCTGGGTCACGATGCCCGCGGCATCCTGACCACGGTGCTGCAACAGCAGCAAGGCGTCATAGATCAGCTGATTGACGGGCGCTGGACTGACGACGCCGACGATTCCACACATAGTTGTATTCCATCCGTTTGCGGGAACAGCCCCGCGGCAACCCAGCGACAGCAGCTTCTGACCGCCGTCGCATCGTTATCAGGAAGGCAGATGCCTTCCAAATTCTTCCGGCAATGCCGGCTTCAGCCCCCGCAGCATATCGACCAACAGCGGCGCCCCCCGGGATTCCTGCCACCACAGGGCTTCGTGCATGGGCGTGAGGCCTGCCACCACCGCCACGGCAAGCAGCAACACCAGCCCGCGCAGAACACCGAACGCAGCGCCCAGTGTGCGATCAGCCGGCCGCAATCCAATGGACTCGACCAGCTTTTTGGCCAGCCAGGTGATAAACCCGCACGCAAACACCGACGCCACGAACACTGCCAGGAATCCAGCGGCGTACCGCAAAGAATCCGAGGCATCACCCATGGGCAGCATTGCGGCCACGTCGTGCGCGAACCACTGCGCCACAAAAAAAGACACCACCCAACCCAGCAGTGACAACACCTCAAACACCAACCCGCGCCATGCGCCCATCAGCATGGAGGCGAGGAGCACCACCACAAAAATCCAGTCCAGCGCAGCCATGGACACGGGCAGCTCTTGCACCTGGCTAGAGCGTCAGCACCGAAGCCGACAGATCCAGCGCCTTGATGCGGGCAGCAGCCTTGTCGGCGTCTGCGCGGTTGGCAAAGGGCCCCACACGGACCCGCGTGCGCTTTCCGTCCTTGGTATCAACCACCTGCGTATACGTCTTCAGGCCCGCGCGTTCCACCTTGGTACGCGCCTCCCGGGCTTTCTCGGCGTCGGCAAACGCCCCCACCTGAACAATGAACCGGCCCTCTTCCGCTGCCGCCGCTGCGGCAGGCTCTGCCGACCGGCCTTCCAGCAGTGCGCGGGCCCTGGCGGCTTCGTCAGGGCGCTGCACAGGCGGTTTGGGAGGCTCTGGTTTCGGCTCCGGTTTCGGCTCTGGTTTGGCAGGGACTGCGGGAGCGGGTCTTGCGGGTGCTGGGCGCGCCCCTTGCACCAGCTCTTCGCCATCGGCAAGCCCGTTGCCGGACGCACTGCCACCGCCCTGCGCGGCAGGCCGCGGCGCAGAGGCCGCCGCGGGTGGAGCCGAAGGACTGGCCGCAGCGGGGGCCTGGGCAACCGGTGCGGGCACCACCAGGGGGGCCACCTTGTTGCGGTCGGGGATCTCGATCGGGATGTCCACGGGAATCGGCCGGGGCTGGGTGTCAAACAGCATGGGAAACCCGACCACCCCGATGAGCACCAGCACGGCCGCGCCGATCAGCCGGTGGCGCGCACGTCGCCGCATCACTTCAATGCTCTCGGCCTGCGGTGCGCGCGGGCGTTTGGACGGCTTTTCGGCCTGAGCTTGTTCACCCTGACCGGGCCACCGAAACTTGAAAAATGCCATGGAGTAACGACTCGTTCGGACCGCAGAACCGGCCTACTGGCCCAGATGTTTGGCGTGCAGGCGCGGTGTTCCGTTGATCAGCACACCACCCACCGTGTAAAACGAGCCAAAGACCACGATTCTATCAGCGGGGTCTGCCGCAGCCACCGCCGCCTGCAGCGCCTGCATGGGGTCCGCGTGCAGGCTGGAGGTCACATCGCGGCGCCCGCCCGCCACCATCTGCAGGGCATTCCATTTCTGCTGCAGGACAGCAGCTGTCTCGGCGCGTGGGGTTGGCAGATCAGTGAAGTACCAGCGGTCCACCAGCGGGCCCACCTTGGCCAGCATGGGGGCCAGGTCCTTGTCGGCCATGGCGCCAAACACCGCATGCGTCGTTGGAAAGAACCCCATCGCATCCAGATTGGCCGTGAGCGCGGCCACCGAATGCGGGTTGTGCGCCACGTCCAGCACCAGCGTGGGCTGCCCGGGCACGATCTGGAAGCGCCCCGGCAGCTCCACCATGGCCAGGCCGTTGCGCACCGCCTGGGCTGTGACCGGAATGCGCTCGCGCAGGGCCTCCAGGGCCGCCAGTGCCCCCGATGCGTTGATCAGCTGGTTGGCGCCACGCAGCGACGGGTACGCCAGCCCCGCATAGCGACGGCCCCGGCCGGCCCAGCTCCACTGCTGTTTGTCGCCCGAGAAGTTGAAATCCTTGCCGAAGCGCCACAGGTCGGCACCGATCTCCAGCGCATGGTCAATGACGCTCTGCGGCGCCATCGGGTCGCCCACGATCACCGGGCGGCCGGTGCGCATGATGCCGGCCTTTTCCCGGCCGATGCTTTCGCGGTCAGGCCCCAGGAACTCGGTGTGGTCAATGTCGATGCTGGTGATGATGGCGCAGTCGGCATCGATGACGTTGGTGGCATCCAGGCGCCCGCCAAGGCCCACTTCGAGAATGGCCACGTCCAGCCGTGCATGGCTCATGAGCCGCAGGATGGCCAGTGTGGTGAATTCGAAGTAGGTCAGCGATATTTCATTGCCGTTTTGGGTTCTGGCGCTTTCCACTGCTTCAAAGTGCGCTATCAGATCCGAAGCATGCACTATATCGCCGTGAACGCGGCACCGCTCCTCGAAGTGCACCAGGTGGGGCGAGGTATAGACACCCGTGCGGTAACCCGCCTGCAGCGCCACGGCCTCCAGCATGGCGCAGGTGGAGCCCTTCCCGTTGGTGCCCGCCACCGTGATCACGGGGCAGTCAAACCGCAGCACCATGCGGCGGGCCACTTCGCGGACACGGTCCAGGCCCATGTCGATATTGCGGGGATGAAGCTGCTCGCAATGGCGGAGCCAGCCTTCCAGTGTGTGGATTTTGGTTTGCATACAGGGCGGGATTGTCGCCCAGCCGCAAGTTCGGGGATGATGCGCGGCATGACAACCTCACGCATCACCGTCTACGGCATTCCGAACTGCGACACCGTCAAGAAATCCCGCGCGTGGTGGTCCGAACGTGGCGTGGACTTTCAGTTTCACGGCTTCAAGAAACAAGGGGTGCCCGCCCACCGCCTGCCTGACTGGATGGCAGCAGCAGGTTGGCAAAAGCTGGTCAACCGGCAGGGAACCACCTGGCGCAAACTGGATGCATCCACCCAGGCATCGGTCACCGACGAGCACAGCGCCAGCGTGCTGTTGCAAGCCCAGCCCAGCGTGATCAAACGGCCGGTGGTGGAATGGCAGCAGGGTGACCAGCTGCACATCTCCGTGGGCTTTGTGCCCGACCAGTGGCAACAATGGCTGGACGAAGCTGCAGCCAAGTGATCGCATCGGCCGCTGACCGGAAAAATTGCACAAATCTTTACGCAGATTTACGGCTGGCAAGCGCCGAATTGACCCTGGGGGCCTAAACTTTTCTCCAGTCTGGTGCGTTATGTACCGACCCGAAAGGAGTTTCTCCATGAAAAAGATCGTCGTTTTTTCTGCCATGGCGGCCATTGCCACCGTGGCCAGCGCCCAGGAACAAGGCCGCGTGCTCTCGGCAACCCCCATCGTGCAGCAGGTTGCCACACCGCAGCAGGTGTGCGGCAACGAAACCGTCTACAACGGCAACCGCACGACCGGTGCGGGCGCGGTGATCGGTGCCATTGCGGGCGGTGCTGCCGGCAACGCCATCGGCAAGGGCAGCGGGCGCACAGCCGCCACCGCCATTGGTTTGATCGGGGGTGCGGTTCTGGGCAACCAGATCGAAGGCGGGCAGCCCCAATACCAGAACGTGCAGCGCTGCACCACCGAAACCTATTATGAAAATCGCACCGTCGGCTACGACGTGGTGTATGAATACGCAGGGCGCCAGTACACCACCCGCACGCAGAGCGACCCGGGCCGCTGGATCCCTGTGACGGTGCAACCCGCAGGGCAGACCTATTCCACGCAGCCCGATCCCTATGCATCGCAAGGCGTGTACAGCCAGCCTGGCGTGGTCACCTCCACCTACCCTGCGCCACCGGTGTACCAGCAGCCCACCTATGTGACGCCGCCCGTGACGGTGATCGAGTACGGCTACGACAGCCGTCCTTATTACCCCCACCACCGCAACCCTTACTGGCGCTGAGCCCTTGCCGGCCCCGCCAGGCAGCATCACCAGGAGCCCTTCGGGGCTCTTTTTTTTGGCTCCAGATGACAGATGGGGATTGTTCAGACGCCCGGTGCGGCAAGGCTGCCCGCCCCCTGCCCTAAAATCGCGGGTTTCCTCCAACCCCTGCAGCGCATTCCATGACCACCGAAAAAATCGACGGCGTGTCCGTCACCACCCAGGCCAATGTGTACTTTGACGGCAAGTGCGTGAGCCACGGCATCACCTTCCCGGACGGCACGAAGAAGTCTGTGGGCGTGGTGCTGCCTGCAACACTGACCTTCAACACCGGCGCGCCCGAGATCATGGAATGCGTGGCGGGCTCGTGCGAGTACAAGCTGGACGGCACCGACGCCTGGGTCAAGTCGTCGGCGGGCGACAAGTTCAACGTGCCCGGCAATTCCAGGTTCGACATCCGGGTGACCGAGGCCTACCACTACATTTGCCATTTCGGTTGATCGTTCTGGCTGAAATTTGACTGTTTTTGGCCTCTGGCGCTTATCCATCAAGCGCTATCAGCTATCATTTTTGAAAAGCATTCCATGGCAACCATCCTCCAGAACCTCCCCCTCGGCCAGAAGGTCGGCATCGCATTCTCCGGCGGCCTGGACACCAGCGCAGCACTGCACTGGATGAAGCTCAAGGGCGCCATGCCCTACGCCTACACCGCCAACCTGGGCCAGCCTGACGAGCCCGACTACGACGAGATCCCGCGCAAGGCCATGGAATACGGCGCCGAGAAGGCCCGCCTGGTGGACTGCCGCACCCAGCTGGCCCACGAAGGCATCGCCGCCCTGCAGGCGGGCGCCTTCCACATTTCTACCGGCGGCCTCACCTACTTCAACACCACCCCCCTGGGCCGCGCCGTGACCGGCACCATGCTGGTGGCCGCGATGAAGGAAGACGACGTCAACATCTGGGGCGACGGCTCGACCTTCAAGGGCAACGACATCGAGCGCTTTTACCGCTACGGCCTGCTGACCAACCCCTCGCTCAAGATCTACAAGCCCTGGCTGGACCAGCTGTTCATCGACGAGCTGGGCGGCCGGGCCGAGATGTCGGCCTTCATGACCAAGGCCGGCTTTGGCTACAAGATGAGCGCCGAGAAGGCTTACAGCACCGACAGCAACATGCTGGGGGCCACGCACGAGGCAAAAGACCTGGAGTTCCTGTCCAGCGGCATCCGCATCGTCAACCCCATCATGGGCGTGGCGTTCTGGAAGCCCGAGGTCGAAGTGAAGGCCGAGGAAGTCTCGGTGCGCTTCGAAGAAGGCCAGCCCGTTGCCCTGAACGGGGTGGAGTTCAACGACCCGGTCGAGCTGATCCTGGAAGCCAACCGCATCGGCGGCCGCCATGGCCTGGGCATGAGCGACCAGATCGAGAACCGCATCATCGAAGCCAAGAGCCGCGGCATCTACGAAGCCCCGGGCCTGGCGCTGCTGCACATCGCCTACGAGCGCCTGGTGACGGGCATCCACAACGAAGACACCATCGAGCAGTACCGCATGAATGGCCTGAAGCTCGGCCGCCTGCTGTACCAGGGCCGCTGGTTTGACCCGCAGGCCATCATGCTGCGCGAAACCGCCCAGCGCTGGGTGGCCCGCGCCGTGACCGGCACCGTGACGCTGGAACTGCGCCGTGGCAACGACTATTCGCTGCTGAACACCGAGTCGCCCAACCTGACCTACGCGCCCGAGCGCCTGTCGATGGAGAAGGTGGAAGACGCACCTTTCAGCCCGCTGGACCGCATTGGCCAGCTGACCATGCGCAACCTGGACATCTCGGACACGCGCGACAAGCTGGGCGTGTATTCGCGCGCTGGCCTGCTGTCGCTGGGGGGCAATGCCGCCCTGGCGCAGCTGGAAAACGACCGCAAATAAACCTTGGGCCCAGAATATGGGTCAAAAATGGCTCTAGCGCTTACCCATCAAGCGCTAGCAGCTACATATATATGAGCAAAGCCACCGGAAACGGTGGCTTTTTTCTTTGCGGGGAAGGTTGGCTGCTGGTCTAAACCACCACCGGCTCGGGCTCCAGCCGGATGCCAAAGCGCTCGTACACGCTGGTCTGGATGGCCTTGGCCAGGGTCATCACCTCGCCGCCCGTCACGCTGTCGGCGCCCTGCCCCCGGTTGACCAGCACCAGGGCCTGCTTTTCGTACACCCCGGCCTTGCCGATGGATTTTCCCTTCCAGCCGCAGGCATCAATCAGCCAGCCCGCCGCCAGCTTGATGCTGCCGTCGGGCATGGGGTAATGCACGATCCTGGGCTCGCGCGCGATGATGTCGGCGCACTGGTCGGGCGACACCGTGGGGTTCTTGAAGAAGCTGCCCGCATTGCCCACCACCGCCGGGTCGGGCAGCTTGGCGCGGCGAATGTCGCAGATCCAGTCAAAAATCTGCTGTGCGCTGGGATGCTCCACGCCCGCCTCAACGCGGCGGCGCTCCAGGTCGAGGTAACCCAGCACGGGCTTCCAGGGCTTAGGCAGTCGAAAGCGGACGTGGGTGATGACCGCGCGCCCCGCCAGGCCCATGCCGCGCGGCATCCCGCTGCCGTCGGGTGCTTCAGACGGCGCATGCTTGAAGACGGAGTCGCGGTAGCCAAAGCCACATTGCGCGGCATCCAGGCTGAACGGCTGGCCGGTGGCCAGATCGACAGCGTCGAGCGATTCAAACCGGTCCTGCAGCTCCACGCCATAGGCACCGATGTTCTGCACGGGCGAGGCGCCCACCGTGCCCGGGATGAGCGCCAAATTTTCCAGCCCCGGGAACCCGTGCGCCAGCGTCCAGGCCACCGCGTCGTGCCAGACCTCGCCCGCGCCGGCCTCCACGATCCAGGCCCTGGGGGTTTCCTCCACCAAGCGCAGCCCCTTGATTTCCATCTTGAGCACCACGGGCTTCACGTCGCCCGTCAGGATGATGTTGCTGCCACCGCCCAGCACAAACTTGGGTGCAGGGGCCAGGTCCGTATCGGCCAGAACGGCCTTCAGATCCGACACGGAGCGCACACGCACCAGGGTTTGGGCACGCGCAGCAATGCCAAAGGTGTTGCAGGGCTGCAAAGGGGCGTTTTTCTCGACTACCATTGGCCCGATTGTCGCACCCGCCCCTGCCTCCACGCTTTGGGGCGCCTGCGACCCGTAGCTGTTTTCCCCTGAGATTGAGAGCCACCCATGCCATCTTTTGACACCGTCTGTGAAGCCAACCTGGTTGAAGTGAAAAACGCCGTGGAGAACACCGCCAAGGAGATCGGCACCCGTTTCGACTTCAAGGGCACATCGGCCAGCATCGAGATCAAGGACAAGGACATCACCCTGATCGGCGACGCCGACTTCCAGCTCACCCAGATCGAGGACGTGCTGCGCAACAAGCTCACCAAGCGCAATGTGGACGTGCGTTTTCTGGACATGGGCGATGTGCAGAAGATGGGCGGCGACAAGGTCAAGCAGGTCATCAAGGTGCGCAACGGCATCGAGAGCGAGTTGGCCAAGAAGATCCAGAAGCTGATGAAGGAAAGCAAGCTCAAGGTGCAAGCCGCCATCCAGGAGGACAAGGTACGCATTACCGGCGCCAAGCGCGACGACCTGCAGGCGGCCATGGCGTTGATCCGCAAGGATGTGACCGACGTGCCGCTGTCGTTCGACAACTTCCGTGACTGAGATGGAGCGCCCCCTGCGTCGCTTCGCGCCTTCCCCCTCCAGGGGGACGCCGCCCTCGCTGCGGGGCGGCCCTTGCTTGGCGTCCCTCGCCTGGGCCGCGCCAGTTCCGGGGTACGGTGGAGGCGCACAGCGCCATCAACGAATGACGATCCACTCCTTTGCCCTGGCCGCGCTGGTTGCTCTGTGCTTGGCTCCGTCCTGGGCGCATGCGCAGGCGGTGGCACTGGCGGGCATGCTGGGCAGCAAGGCCTTGCTGGTTGTGGATGCCAACCCGCCCAAGGCCGTGGGTGCGGGGGACGAGTTCCAGGGCGTCAAGGTCATCGCCGTCACCAAAGAAGAGGCAACGATCGAAATCAGCGGCGCCCGGCGCACGCTGCGCCTGGGCGAGGCCCCCGTGAGCGTCGGCGCGCGCAGCGGCAGTGGCAAGCGCATCGTGCTCATGGCCGACAGCCGGGGCCACTTTGTCAACACCGGCACCATCAACGGGCGCGTGATGCAGTACATGGTGGATACGGGTGCATCGACCATCGCCATCGGCCGCACCGACGCTGATCGCATGGTGCTGAACTACAAAAACGGCGAGCCGGTGCGCATGAACACCGCCAATGGCGTGGCCCAGGGCTGGCGCATACGGCTGGACTCCGTGCGGCTGGGCGACGTCGAGGTGCTGGGCGTCGAAGCCATTGTCACCCCCGAACCCATGCCCTATGTTCTGTTGGGCAATAGTTTTCTGACGCAGTTCCAGATGACCCGCATCAACGACCAGATGGTGCTGGAAAAGCGCAACTGAGCCCTGTCATGTCTGCCCACCCCAGTACCGCCAACCACAGCACCGAAGGGGAGTACGAGGATCTTCTGAGCCTGTGGTCAGACCTGGAGTCGGCCCTGTCCATGCTGCTCTCCCGGCCGCTGCAGGTGCAGGACTTCGCGGCCAAGGTGCGGCAGTTTGACCACTGGCTGCAGGATCTGGTGGCGCACGATATCGATGCGGCGCTGTACCTGATGTTTCAGCTGGCCTCGACATCCACCGTGGGCTACAGCGCGTCCCACGCGCTGGTGTGCGGCACGCTGTGCCACATCATGGCGCAGGAGCTGCAGCTGCCGCCCCGTGAACGGGACAGCCTGGTGCGTGCGGCCCTCACCATGAACATTGGCATGACACGCCTGCAGGACGAACTGGCCGAGCAGCGGGAGCGCCCCACCGCCGCCCAGCAAGAGGCCATCCGCAGCCACCCGGAAGAGAGCCTGATACTGCTGCAGCGCCTTCACATCACCGACACGCTGTGGCTGGATGTGGTGGGCCAGCACCACGCCACCATGACCGACCGCATACCGCTGGCCACCCAGGCCCCCGAGGATCGCCTGACGCGCATCCTGGGCACCATCGACCGCTATGCCGCGATGATCAGCCCGCGCAAGTCGCGCGCGGGCCGCAGCGCCACCGACTCGGTGCGCGCCATTGTGGGCCAGGAGATCGAGCAGCACGATGAGGTGAGCTACACGCTGGTGCGCTCGATAGGCCTGTGCCCGCCAGGCACTTTTGTGAAGCTCGACAACGGCGACACCGCCATCGTGCTGCGCCGCAGTGAAAAGGCCAACCACCCCCTGGTCGCCAGCCTGCTCGACCGCGCAGGCCACCATCATGCACAGCCCAGCCTGTACCAGACAGCCACCGGCAAGCCGCGCATCCAGTCGGCCCTGGCCCGCTCCGCCGTGAGCCTGGAGCTCAACCACCGCACCATGATGCGGCTTGGTCTTTATGCCGCCCAGCACAGCGCGGGGCTGCGGGGGCTGGTGTCAGGACGCGGCGCGCTGTAGGCGCACACTGTGTGCCCGCCGCCGCGGCACCTTGCGCTACTTTTTCGCCGGGTGTGCCGTACCCTCGGCGGCAGACGCAGCCTTCTTGCTGCCCAGTCGCGACTCCTTGCCTTCAATCAGCCGCTGGATGTTCTCCTTGTGGCGCCAGGCCAGCAGCATGGCCATTACCACGATGGAGCCGGCAATCGTGCCTTCGGCATACCACACCACGCCATCGACCAGCAGGTAGTACACAGGTGCAAAGGCCGCTGCCACCAGCGACGCCAGCGACGAATAGCGAAAGAAAAACGCAATGATGAGCCAGGTGGCAGCGGTGGCCAGCCCCAGCCAGACACTGATGCCCAGCAGAACGCCGAGCGCAGTGGCGACACCTTTGCCGCCCTCGAAGCGGAAGAACACCGGCCATAGATGGCCCAGAAACGCTGCCAGCCCCACCAGCGCCACCGTGCCATCTTCCAGGCCATACGGTTTGCCAAATGCGACGACCAGCGCCACAGGCAGCCACCCCTTCACGGCATCCAGCACCAGCGTGATGATCGCAGCCGCCTTGCTGCCCGAGCGAAGAACGTTGGTGGCGCCAGGGTTCTTGCTGCCGTAGGTCCGCGGATCGTTCAGGCCCATGACACGGGTCACGATGACGGCGAACGAAAGCGAACCCAGCAGGTAGGCGGCGACAGTCGCCAGGGCGCAATAGGCAAGGGACACGGAGAGACTTTCTTGAAAGGCTGCAATGGAATGGAGCACTGGGAGTGCTCGCGCAACCACCAGCAACCCCAGCGCGACATTTTGCCACCCGCAACCCGCGCGGATGGCGCGTCAACCCGGCCGGAGGGCTCCGTCGATGGCATCTGCGGCCAGAACTTTACTGCCCGGCCGCCCCGGCTCGACGCGGTTGCGCCCCGCCTTCTTGCCACGATAAAGCGCCGCGTCGGCCTCCTGCAATGCCACATCCAGCCCGTCCACACCGTTGAAAGGCAGCGAGACGCCGATGGTGACGGTGCAGCGCAGCGGCCCGTCCGGCCCCGGCGTGGGCACCGACTGCCGTTCAATGACTTCGCGCAGACGTTCGGCCAGGTGCATCACGCCCTCGTGGTCGGCATCCAGGCAGACGACCACAAACTCTTCGCCCCCCAGGCGGCTGGCCAGGTCACCGCGCCGCAGCGTCTGGCGAAGCGCGTCGGCCACATGGCACAGCACCACATCCCCGGCCTTGTGCCCATGGGAATCGTTGATTCGTTTGAAATGGTCGATGTCCAGCAGCAGCAGGCGTGCAGGGCTGGCGGTGCGCGAACGGAAATAGGTTTCGAGCCCCGCATGCAGGCCGCGACGGTTCAGCAACTGCGTGAGGGGATCGCGCGCTGCTGCGGCCTGCAGCTCATCGGTGAGACGGCGCAGCACCAGCCAGATCATCGCGGGGGCCAGCACTGTGGCCAGGAACGACATGTAGATATAGAACCCGATCTGAAAACGGTTGCCCATGTCCAGGGCCTGCAGACCGTCCTGGGCCACCAGCACGCATTTGATGGCATTGAGCACGCCCAGCCCGCCAATCAGCGCGGCAAAGAGCGTCATCTCCACACGCAGCTCTTTGGCCACGTTGCGCATGGCATAGACCACAGCCGCGGTCATGGCGAAAAACATCACCGCGGAGGCGAACGAGAGCATTGCATAGCGTGCCACCGGGCCCGCCACCCACTGCACCAGCACCTGGGCCACCGTGTAGCCCAACGCCAGCGCAAGCACGGGCTGCAGCAAGGGCGCATCGCGGCCGAAAAACCGCACAGCGCCCACCGCGAAAACCAGCGGCACGCACAGGGTGAGTGTGTGGTTGACCACACTCAGCGCATTCCAGTCGGGCGGGCCGCCCAGCAGCTGGAGCATGTAGGCGGTGCCCAGCATCGCGTTGCCGAGGGCAAAAGCATTCATGCCCAGCCTGTGGCCCTGCAGGCGTGTGCTGATCAGCCAGAACATGATGGCAAAGCACAGCAGGTGCACGCAGAGCATGCCGACGATAAGGTTAGCAACCATGAATGGATTCGCCATCGTGTGCGGTCAGGGCCAGCGCAGACCCGTCAGCGCGGGGGCATGGCAGGCCACGCATCCTGGGCGATAGCGGGATGGTGTGCCTGCGGCCCGCCGCGCGGCCTGCGCGGTGCCGAAGCTCACCCGGCAACTTCGGCGCCCAGCGCGCATTGCACCGGCTGCGCCGCCAGCAACTGCACGCACACCTGCGGATCGATCTGCACCAGAAAGCCCCGCCGCCCGCCGTTGATGGCGATGCGGGGCAGCGCCAGAATGCTGTGCTCGATGTACACACGCATCTCCTTGCGTGTGGCGAACGGTGATGTGCCCCCCACCAGATAACCCGTGTGCCGGTTGGCCACCTCGGGCTTGCATGGCTCCACGCTCTTCACACCGATCTGGCGCGCGAGGTTCTTGGTGGACACCTTGCGGTCGCCATGCATCAGCACGATCAGCGGTTTTGCGTCCTGGTCCTGCATGACCAGCGTCTTGACCACCATGTGCTCGTCCAGCCCCAGTTGCCGCGCCGACTCCTCGGTGCCGCCGTGCTCCATGTAGTCGTAAGGGTGCTCGGTGAACGCCACGCCCCGCGCACGCAACATCTGCGTGGCGGGCGTCTCGCTCACATGTGCGGATTTGTCTTTCTTCGCCATGGTGCCTGCCTGCATAAACAATTCGGTGGCCCCGCCAACGCGCCAACACCACCCTCAAAGCGCCGGGTCGCGCAGCTCCCAGCGGATCGCGTCGATGGCTTTCAGGATGTCGGGCGACAGCGTGGTGCCCCACGCGTTGAGGTCTTCGTCCAGCTGCGCCACCGACGTCACGCCGATGATGGTGCTGGCCACCTGCCATTTGGTGTAGCAGAACGCCAGCGCCATCTGCGTGGGCGTCATGCCATGGTCACGCGCCAGCTGGTTGTAGCGGCGCGATGCCTCCAGCGCCTCGGGGCGGCCCCAGCGCTGCTTGCGCACGGATTCATACGATGCAATGCGCGCACCTTGGGGGGCGGCGGGGCCAGTGATGCCGCTCTCGTCGTACTTGCCGGTCAGCAGGCCAAAGCCCAGGGGTGAATACGCCAGCAGCGACACGTTGAGGCGGTGGCAGGTTTCGTCCAGCCCGTTTTCCCAGGTGCGGTTGATGAGGCAGTACGGGTTCTGCACCGTGGCCACACGCGGCAGGCCGTGCTGCTCGGCCAGGCGCACGAATTCGTGCACGCCGTAGGGGGTTTCATTCGACAGGCCGATATAGCGCACCTTGCCCGTCTTCACCAGCCCGGCCAGTGCTTCGAGCTGCTCGCGGATGGGGGTTTGCGACGTTTCCTTGGCGGGGTCGTAATACAGGTTGCCAAACGCTGGCACATGGCGCTCGGGCCAGTGGATCTGGTAGAGGTCGATCACATCCGTCTGCAGGCGGCGCAGGCTGGCCTCGCACGAAGCCACGATGTCGGCGGCCGTCATGCCCTTGCCCTCGCGCACCCAGGGCATGCCGCGCGATGGGCCAGCCACCTTGGTCGCCACCACCAGCTTCTGGCGCGCGCCGGGGTTCTTTGCAATCCAGTTGCCGATGATGGTCTCGGTGGCACCGAAGGTCTCGGCCCTGGCGGGCACGGCATACATCTCGGCCGTGTCGATGAAGTTCACACCGCGCGCGAGCGACTGGCTCAGGATGGCATGCGAATCGGCCTCATGGACCTGCTCGCCGAAGGTCATGGTGCCCAGACAGATGGGGGTGACAAGCAGGTCACTCTGACCCAGGGGGACTTTGTTCATGCGGTGAAGACTCCGGATGGTGAAGACAGAAACAGGCCCGCCGCGGGGCCAAACACGCTGGCAGGCGATGGTACAAGCGAACGCCCATGCCTGCAGGGCGCCGGACTCCTTGGCGACAGCCATGGGGGCATGCGGGCCCGGCCCTCGGCTTAACATTGCTGCAGCATGTACCAAGCCATCAAACCCTCGCGCAGCAGCACGCTGGCCCTGCGCCATCTCAAATACCACGTCCGCCACTGGGGCCCCGAAAACAGCCACCTGCCCACGCTGGTGCTGGTGCACGGATGGATGGACGTGAGTGCCTCCTACCAGTTCACGGTGGACGCGCTGCAGCAGGAACGCCGCATCATCGCCCCCGACTGGCGCGGCTTCGGGCTCACCACCGGGGCGCCGGTGGACCACTATGTGTTTGCCGACTACC
Organism: Acidovorax sp. NO-1; assembly: GCF_000238595.1. Taxonomy (GTDB): domain Bacteria; phylum Pseudomonadota; class Gammaproteobacteria; order Burkholderiales; family Burkholderiaceae_C; genus Acidovorax. Next base: position 49,006 of record NZ_AGTS01000140.1, read on the forward strand.
TGGCCGACCTCGACCTGCTGCTGGACCACTACGCCCCCGGTGAGGCCATCGACCTGGTGGGCCACAGCATGGGCGGCAACGTGGCCATGATGTACGCCGGCGTGCGACCGGAGCGCGTGCGCAGGCTGGTCAACCTGGAAGGCTTTGGCCTGCCTGCCACACGCCCCGCGCAGGCGCCCACGCGCTATGCGCAGTGGATCGACGAAATCAAGCAGCTGCACCAGGGCACCAAGGACCTGAAAACCTACGACAGCGCAGACGGCGTGGCCCGCCGCCTGATGAAGACCAACCCCCGCCTGTCCGAAGACAAGGCCCAATGGCTGGCCCGGCACTGGGCGCGACCCAATGCGCAGGGCCTGTGGGAGATCCTGGGCGACCCGGCGCACAAGATCACCAGCGCTCAGCTGTACCGCGTGGACGAGGCCCTGGCCATCTACGAGCGCATTACCGCCCCCGTGCTGGCCATCGAGGCCAGCGGCGACAGCCTGGGCCAGTGGTGGAACGGCCGCTACACGCTGGACGAATACCACCAGCGCCTGACCCATGTGCGCAACTGCCGCACGGCCGCGGTGGCGGACGCCGGCCACATGCTGCACCACGACCAGCCCGAGCAGGTGGCGCAGCTGATCGAACAGTTCCTCAACGAAACGTAACCGGGATTCTTAATGAAATGGGCCGCCAGCGCTTATCCAACAAGCGCTGACAGCTATTATTTTTGCATAGCAGTCTGGCGGCTCCGCCGCTTTACCCTGCGCTGTGGCGGGCTCGCGGGCCCTTCAAGGGGCATTGGAGGGGCCGACGCCCTTCCCATGAGAAAATCGTGGGTTATTTCACAGAACACCCAGGACCCGCACCATGGACGCAGAACGCATCAACCTCATCGGCACCACCCTCGAAGACCTGGCTCAGCGCACCGCTGAGTTACGGAGGTATCTTTGACTTCGATGCCAAGTTCGAACGCCTGCGCACGGTAAACGCATCGCTGGAAGACCCGGCGGTCTGGAACGACCCCAAGAAAGCCCAGGAGCTGGGCAAGGAACAGAAGTCACTCTCCGGCGTGGTGGTCACGCTGGACAAGCTCACGCGCGAGCTGGCTGACAACACCGAGCTGTATGAGATGAGCAAGGAGGAAGGCGACGAGGCCGGCCTCATGACCATCGAGGCCGAAACCGCCAAGCTGCGCCCGCTGATCGAGGAACTGGAGTTCCGCCGCATGTTCAGCAACGAGGCCGACCCGCTCAACTGCTTTGTCGACATCCAGGCCGGAGCCGGTGGCACCGAAGCCTGTGACTGGGCCAGCATGCTGCTGCGCCAGTACCTCAAATACGCCGAGCGCAAGGGCTTCAAGGCCACGGTCGAAGAAGAAACGCCCGGCGACGTGGCCGGCATCAAGAGCGCCACGATCAAGATCGAGGGCGAATACGCCTACGGCCTGCTGCGCACCGAAACCGGCGTGCACCGCCTGGTGCGCAAGAGCCCTTTCGACAGCTCGGGCGGCCGCCACACCTCGTTTGCCTCGCTGTTTGTCTATCCCGAGATTGATGACTCCATCGAGATCAACATCAACCCGGCCGATGTGCGCACCGACACCTACCGCGCATCCGGCGCGGGCGGCCAGCACATCAACAAGACCGACTCGGCCGTGCGCCTAACGCACATCCCCACCGGTATCGTGGTGCAGTGCCAGGACGGGCGCAGCCAGCACAGCAACCGCGACGTGGCCTGGCAACGCCTGCGCAGCCGCCTGTACGACTACGAGATGCGCAAACGCCAGGAAGAGCAGCAAAAGCTGGAAGACACCAAGACCGACGTGGGCTGGGGCCACCAGATTCGCAGCTACGTGCTGGACAACAGCCGCATCAAGGACCTGCGCACCAACGTGGAAATCTCGGCAACGCAAAAGGTGCTGGATGGCGATCTGGACGCGTTCATCGAGGCTTCGCTGAAGCAAGGCGTGTAGAAGTTTGATATATCAAGACCCCATGATAAACATCAAAACCTCGAGTTGTGCAGCCTACAGTTCCGCAGATCTTTCAATAGATATAGACACAGATACCCTGCCGGTACTGAATAGTTATTTTGGGATCAGACCGCCGGGCCTTCCCGTCAACGCGCAGCCAATACTTGACGAGACCATTGGCGCGTGCATTGGTTATTCCTGGGAGGGCACAAGGGGCGTGTGGCATATTTATGATGCCCACGGACAACAAGTGGGTATTGAGGAGTCACCACTCGAACGGTCGACTTTCGGGCCAGAGGATTTCATTATTATCGGAGTACTAGGGTTCAAAGTTCTTCGAAGCGGATGGTCTGCGGCAACAAATCTTGCAAGAAAATCACCGGATTTGGTCAAGATTGGCGCCGTAACTACCAAGAGTATTGTGGCAACTCTGCGCTCTAGAATTTTTGCACCTAGCGCCAAGCGGATTAAATTCATAGAAAAGACCGCTATGCACATGGCAAACCCCGGTCGGTTCGTACCTGTGCACATTCTCCATCTGGCAATCCAATTCGGCAAAAAACTGCCGGATCCTCAAGGTGTGGTAGGCGCCTTCCGCTACGAAATACAAATGTTTCTTTTGTCAAGCGGGGGACGGTTTATCAAAAAGAGGCTAAAACTTTAGAAGTGGTGGTAAGAGAATCTGATTGGACAATTTTGCATTTCATGTATTATTAGCCATGCTTGAGATTTCACTACCCGACTTCAGAATCGCTCTATCACCTCTGGAGCGCAAGATTGAAGGCTCTGGCGGGCCTTATTTTGATTGGATTCATCTGCAAGTTTCTTTTCAAACTGCAGGGCTAACTGCAAATTTCCAATGGAACGTTATGCCAGGTGAGCTTAGTTCTTTTGAAAAACAGCTTCGATCTATTTATTTAAACCCGACATCTCAAGTCAGCGCAAAGCTAGAAAGCGTCGAACCTGGACTTTACATGAGGATCGATAGCAACGGGGGCGGCAATCTAATCATCACCTACTCCTTTCAGCCAACACCTCCAGACGGCCCAGAATTGAATGGCGTAACAGGAGCAGATCAGTCCTTTCTACCGACAATAATTGCAGGCATTAGTGAAATAATTAATTTTCATTAGCAGTTCATTTAAAATTCCGATCACAAAAATCCCTGCAACTCGATTAGTAAATAATTCCATGCAACTAGCATCTGATAGCTCAGTTTCAAAAAAGAATTTTTGGATGGATTTATTCACTATCCAAACCAGGCAACGGCGAGGTCATAGTCGCGCAGTGGCAAGCCGTGTCATGTTCGCTGGCACAGCTTTAGAGCGATGCTGACGATGCGCACCGACGCCATCATCTTCGACATGGACGGCACCATGATCGACTCCATGCCCTGGCACGCCCAGGCGTGGGTCGAGTTTGCACGCCGCCGTGGCATGGACGTCGATGTGCCCGCTCTCATGGCGCGCACCACGGGCAAGAACGGTACCGAGTGCATCGTGGAGCTGCTGGGCCGGGCCGTGTCGCAGGACGAGGCGGACGCGCTCACGCACGAGAAAGAAACCATCTACCGCGAGCTGTTTGCACCCCGCTTTTCTGAAGTGGCGGGTTTCCGCCAGTTTGCCGCCCAGGTGCGTGCATGCGGCCTGAAGGTGGCCGTGGGTACGGCGGGCGACAGCGGCAATGTGGAATTCGCCCTGGGCCACCTGGGCCTGCAACCCGCCCCGCAGGCCATCGTGCGCGGAGACGAGGGCCTGCCTGGCAAGCCCCAGCCCGCCATCTTTCTGGAGGCGGCACGCCGCATTGCGGCAGCCCCCGAGCACTGCATCGTTTTTGAAGACGCGCCTTTTGGCATTGAGGCCGCACGCCGCGCCGGCATGCGCGCCGTGGCCATCTGCAGCACCCACACGCCCGAACAACTGGCGGGGCCCCATGTGCTGGCTGCCGTGCGCGACTACACCGAACTCATGAACACCGACTTTCTGGAGAGCATCCATGTTGCAACTGCATAGCGCAGACGGTAGCGCAGACGGCGCAGGCCCGGCCGCCGCCATCCGCCGCGAGGACTACACCGCCCCCGCCTACTGGATCGACAGCGTCGAGCTGACCTTCGACCTGGACCCGAACAAGACGCGCGTGCTCAACCGCATGACGCTGCGCCGCAACCCCGAGGTCGCCGCGCAGCCGCTCAAGCTCGATGGCGATGACCTGAACCTGGCGCGCGTGCTGGTCAACGGCCAGGGCACCTCGTTCAAGATGGAGGGCACCCGCCTGGTGCTGGAGAACCTGCCGGAGGGCGCCGAGCCCTTTGCGCTCGAAATCTTCACCACCTGCTGCCCCGCCAAGAACACGCAGCTCATGGGCTTGTACGTGAGCCAGGGCACCTTCTTCACGCAGTGCGAGGCCGAGGGCTTTCGCCGCATTACCTACTTCCTGGACCGCCCGGACGTGATGGCCAGCTACACCGTCACCCTGCGCGCCGACAAGGCCCAGTACCCGGTGCTGCTGAGTAACGGCAATCTGGTGGACAGCGGCGACCTGGAAGACGGCCGCCACTTTGCCAAATGGGTCGATCCCCACAAGAAGCCCTGCTACCTGTTCGCCCTGGTGGCGGGCAAGCTGGTGGCGCGCGAGCAGCGCATCAAGAGCCGATCGGGCACCGACCATCTGCTGCAGGTGTACGTGCGCCCCGGCGACCTGGGCAAGACGGAACACGCCATGAACTCGCTGATGTACAGCGTGGCCTGGGACGAAGCCCGCTTCGGCCTGCCGCTGGACCTGGAGCGCTTCATGATCGTCGCCACCAGCGACTTCAACATGGGCGCCATGGAGAACAAGGGCCTGAACATCTTCAACACGAAGTACGTTCTGGCCAGCGAAGCCACCGCCACCGACACCGACTTCGCCAACATCGAGAGCGTGGTCGGCCACGAGTACTTCCACAACTGGACGGGCAACCGCGTGACCTGCCGCGACTGGTTCCAGCTGAGCCTGAAGGAAGGCCTCACGGTCTTCCGCGACCAGGAATTCAGCATGGACCTGGCGGGCAGCCCGTCGGCCCGCGCCGTCAAGCGCATCGAAGACGTGCGCGTGCTGCGCACCGCCCAGTTCCCCGAAGACGCGGGCCCCATGGCCCACCCGGTGCGTCCCGACAGCTATGTCGAGATCAACAACTTCTACACCGTCACCATCTACGAAAAGGGTGCCGAGGTGGTGCGTATGCAGCACAACCTGGTGGGCCGAGAAGGCTTTGCCAAGGGCATGAAGCTGTACTTCGAGCGCCACGACGGCCAGGCCGTGACCTGCGACGATTTTGTGCAGGCCATCGCCGATGCCAACCCGGCCAGCCCGCTCACGCAGCACCTCGCGCAGTTCAAGCGCTGGTACAGCCAGGCCGGCACGCCCCGCGTGCGCGCCACGGGCCGCTACGACGCTGCCACGCGCTGCTATGCACTCACGCTGTCGCAAAGCTGCGCGTCCACGCCGGGCCAGGGCGAGAAGCAGCCCTTCGTCATCCCGGTGGAACTGGGCCTGATCGATGCCACCACCGGTGCCGCCCTGCCCTTGCACCTTGCGGGCGAAGGGGCTGCAGAAGGCGCAGCCCCCACCACCTCGCGCGTGGTGGTGCTCACCGAGGCATCGCAGACCCTGACCTTCACCAACCTGGACGCCGAGCCCGTGCCATCGCTGTTGCGCGGTTTCAGCGCCCCGGTGGTGCTGGACATCGACTACACCGATGCGCAGTTGCTCACCTTGCTGGCGCACGACGCCGACGCCTTCAACCGTTGGGAAGCAGGGCAACGCCTTGCGCTTCGGACCGCTATCAATGCAATAGCTGATAGCGCAATGGGGACAAGCGCCAGCGGCCAATTCGACCATCAGATTCTCTCTGCAGAGTTTGTGGACGGCATGCGCAGCGTGCTACGCAACCCGGCACTCGATGCAGCCTTCAAAGAGCTGGTGCTCACGCTGCCATCCGAAACCTACATTGCAGAGCAGCTTGCGGTGGTGGACCCACAGCGCATCCATGCCGTGCGCGAAGGCATGCGCGAGCAGTTGGCCCTGTCGCTTCAGGCCGACTGGGAAGCGGCCTGGGAGCAAAACCAGGACACCGGTGGCTACAGCCCTGACCCCGTATCGTCGGGCCGCCGCGCCCTCAGCGGCCTGGCGCTGCACATGCTGTGTATCGCCGCGCAAAAAACGGGCGATGTGGTCTGGCCTGGCAAGGCCTACCAGCGCTTCAAGGTGGCCACCAACATGACCGACCGCTTCAACGCCCTGACTGCCTTGGTGGTCAGCGGCAGCGAGCTGGCCGCTCCTGCGCTGGCCCGCTTCCATGCGCTGTTCAAGGACGAGCCCCTGGTCATCGACAAGTGGTTTGCACTGCAGGCTGGTGCGCCCGACCGTGGCGGCAACGTGCTGCCCGCAGTGCGCCAGCTCATGGCGCATCCAGACTTCAGCCTGAAGAACCCCAACCGTGCGCGCAGCGTGATCTTCAGCTACTGCAGCGCCAACCCCGGCGCCTTCCACCGGGCCGATGCGGCGGGCTACGTGTTCTGGAGCGACCGTGTGATCGAGCTCGATGCCATCAACCCGCAGGTCGCCGCCCGCCTCGCGCGCGCGCTGGACCGGTGGAAGAAGTTGGCGGATCCCTGGCGCAGCGCCGCCCGCGAAGCGATCGCCCGCGTAGCCGCCAAGCCCGACCTCTCCAACGATGTGCGCGAGGTGGTGACCCGCGCGCTGGCCGACTGATTTTCACGAAAGAGACCGACTCATGACCAAGCGCATCAGCCTGACCCGCTACCTTGTTGAGCAGCAACGGGTGGATGGCCACATTCCCGGACAACTGCGCCTGCTTCTGGAGGTCGTGGCGCGCGCCTGCAAGAGCATCAGCCACGCTGTCAACAAAGGCGCTCTGGGCGGCGTGCTGGGCAGCGCCAGCAGCGAGAACATACAAGGCGAAATCCAGAAAAAGCTGGACATCATCGCCAACGAAGTGCTTATCGAAGCCAATGAATGGGGCGGCCATCTGGCTGGGATGGCCTCGGAGGAAATGGATGGGATCTATGTTGTGCCCAACCGCTACCCCAAGGGCGAATACCTGCTCCTGTTCGACCCCCTGGACGGCTCCAGCAATATCGACGTCAACGTGAGCATAGGCACCATCTTCAGTGTGCTGAAAATGCCCGAAGACGACCGCGGAGTGGATGAAGGCGACTTCCTGCAGCCCGGCAACCAGCAAGTAGCCGCCGGCTACTGCATTTACGGCCCTCAAACCACCCTCGTGCTCACGGTGGGCGACGGCGTGGCCATGTTCACCCTCGACCGGGAGCAGGGCTCCTTTGTTCTGACCGAAGAAAACGTTCGCATCCCCGAGGACACCAAAGAGTTCGCGATCAACATGAGCAACATGCGCCACTGGGACGAACCCGTGAAGCGCTACATCGACGAATGCCTGCAAGGCAAGGAAGGCCCGCGCGGCAAGGACTTCAACATGCGCTGGATTGCCAGCATGGTGGCCGATGTGCACCGCATCCTGACCCGTGGCGGCGTGTTCATGTACCCCTGGGACAAGCGCGAGCCCAACAAGCCCGGCAAGCTGCGCCTCATGTACGAAGCCAACCCCATGGGCTGGCTGGTCGAACAGGCGGGCGGCGCGGCCACCAATGGCAAGCAGCGCATCCTCGACATACAGCCTACCCAGTTGCATGAGCGCGTCAGCGTGATCCTCGGGTCAAAAAATGAGGTCGAGCGGGTGACGAGCTACCATTCCACGCTATAATGCGAGGCTAAGCCGGTGTAGCTCAGTCGGTAGAGCAGCTCATTCGTAATGAGAAGGTCGGGTGTTCGATTCATCTCTCCGGCACCAATAAAATCAACGACTTACGAGTCTTTGTTGTCCAAAGTGCCGTCTCCTGTCACACTCAAGTCACAGTAGACGGCACAATTTGGCAGCACTGAACAACAGTGCCATCTCTCTCCAGCCAGTTCTTGTGCCGTCACATTTCGCTGACCGTACACAAAACACAACATGGCTGCTATCCGTGAACGCAAAGACCAAAACGGTAAAGTGAGCTACCAAGCTCAGGTCCGTATCCAAGGCTATCCGCCGCAGTCGAAAACTTTCTTGCGAAAGACAGACGCCAAGCAATGGTGTTGTCGCCGACCGAAAACTGACAGTCTGAAAGGTCTGGTGCCGATCCAAAATTGACAGGGGTGTTCAACTGCCCTGCTGAATTTTTCAGCAGGGATGTAAGAGGTGATCACCATGGACATGATTGGCAAGGTCAGGCGCATGAAGTGGCGCGACCAACTCTCTGACGGAGAGATTTGCAGAAGAACGGGACTGGCCAGAAACACGGTCAAGAAGTGGCTCAAGGCCCCCGGAGACATACCCCCGAAGTACGAGCGCAAGAAGGCTGATGGCAAGCTCACGCCATTTGTGGCGGTGCTGGAGCAGGCCCTGCGCACGGATGCGCACCGGGCCAAGAACGCAAGGCGCAGTGGCAAGGCGCTGTTTGCCCAGATCCAGGCTCAGGGATACCGGGGTGGCTATAGCGCCGTGACTGACTTCATTCGAGCATGGCGGGTGGATAGCGCCAAGGATCCCGCCAAGGCCTTTGTGCCGCTGAGCTTCGAGTTGGGCGAGGCCTTCCAGTTCGACTGGAGCGAGGAAGGACTGCTGGTTGGTGGAGTGTTCTACAAACTGCAAGTGGCCCATCTGAAGCTCTGCGCCAGTCGTGCCTTCTGGCTTGTTGCCTACCCTGGGCAGGGCCATGAGATGCTGTTCGATGCCCATACCCGCTCCTTCCATGCATTGGGAGGCGTTGCCAGGCGTGGCATCTACGACAACATGAAGACGGCGGTGGACAAGGTCAAGAAAGGCAAGGGGCGCATCGTCAACGCACGCTTCTCGGCCATGTGCAGCCACTACCTGTTTGATCCGGACTTCTGCAACGTCGCCTCGGGCTGGGAGAAAGGGGTGGTGGAGAAGAACGTGCAGGACAGTCGCAGGCGGATCTGGATCGAGGCCGCCAGCAGGCGCTTCGGATCGTTTGCCGAACTCAATGCATGGCTGGGCGAGCGGTGTCGCTCGGTGTGGTCCGACTCCGTGCATCCGATCCACAAGCAGTTCACGGTGGCAGAGATGTTGGAGTTGGAGCGCCCCCACCTCATGTCCATGCCTGTGCTGTTTGATGGGTATGTGGAGAAGCCCGCGCGGGTGAGTAGTACATGTCTGGTGGCGGTGGCGCGCAATCGCTACTCCGTTCCTTGCGAATGGGCTGGGCACCTGGTCAGCACGCGTCTGTACCCCAATCGGGTGGACATTGCCTGCGCGCAAACCATCATCGCCAGCCACGCCCGCACGCCGGGCAGTGGCCAAGTCACCTATGACTGGCAGCACTACATTGAACTCGTGCAGCGCAAGCCCGGCGCACTGCGCAACGGTGCGCCGTTCCTGGACTTGCCTGAGCCCTTGCAGCGCTTGCGCAAATCCCTTCTGAGGCACCCTGGCGGTGACCGCACCATGGCACAGGTGCTGGCCAGCGTGCCGCAGGCGGGCTTGGACGCAGTACTGGTGGCGGTTGATCTTGTCCTTGAAGGTGCCACGCCCAATGGAAGTGTCAGTGCTGAGCATGTGCGCAATGTGCTGGCTAGGCTGAATGCGCCACCCAGGCCGGAGCATGCCAAAACCACATTGCAACTGACCAACCTCCCGCTGGCCGATACCGCGCGCTACGACCGTTTGCGCCCTACCCACAACGATAACCAAGGGGTCATCCATGTCTGAATCCAAACGCGATGTGCAAAGCGGGCTCAAGGCACTGCGCCTGAATGGCATGGTCAGTGCCTGGGCTGACCTTATGGAGCAGGATGGCGGCTCCTCGATTCAGAGCTCGCGCTGGCTGATAGAGCACCTGCTTCAAGCGGAAGACGTGGATCGGCATATGCGCTCGATTGCCCACCAGATGAAAGCAGCACGCTTCCCGATTCACCGGGATCTTGCTGGCTTCGACTTCGAGGTCTCACCCGTGGACAAGGTGCTGATCAAGAGGTTGGCGGACCTGAGCTTCACCGACGATGCGCAGAACGTTGTCCTGATTGGTGGTCCTGGCACCGGCAAAACCCACTTGGCAACGGCGCTGGGAATCAATGGGCTGACGCACCATTCCAAACGTGTCCGGTTCTACTCGACGGTGGATCTGGTCAATGCGTTGGAGCAAGAGAAGGCCAAGGGAAATCCGGGGCGCATAGCCATGAGCTTGATGCGCATGGACCTGGTCATTCTGGATGAACTTGGATACCTGCCATTCAGCCAGGCCGGTGGAGCATTGCTGTTCCATCTGCTGTCCAAACTCTATGAGCACACCAGCGTTCTGATCACCACCAACCTGACGTTTGCCGAGTGGTCCGCTGTCTTCGGTGATGCCAAGATGACCACGGCACTGCTGGACCGGCTCACCCATCACTGCCACATCGTTGAAACCGGCAATGAGTCCTACCGCTTCCGCCACAGCTCCAAGGAGGCAAAGGGAAAGATCAAATCCAGAGAAATGAATAGAAAAACAGAAACCAGTCTGGAGGTGCAAGCCCAGTAGGAGGCTATAGTTATCCACAGCCAGCCTAGCAGATACTGGCTACACGCCCCCTATCAAAGTTGGATCGGCACACACTGTCAAGATTCAATCGGCGCCAACAATCAACTCATATGCAGCGACGTAATCGGGATTGCGGCGAAGAAATTGCCAAGCCCATTGCTGGGCCGTCCGGTCGTTTGTGGACTCAGATGAGGTGGAGGGTTGTTGTGCCACGAGGTTGCTCCGTCTTCGGCCCAGTCTAGGCGAAGCTGACTAGGCACTCGCGGGCCGCGTCACAGCTATGTCACAGTTGCTACCAAAGTTCGGCATAAACCGGCACTACTGCGGGCTGTTAAAATCATTTCGTCTAGAGTGAAGACAGCAATTGGCGACAATTGACAGCAGTTCGCGCCGGAGTTCGTAATGAGAAGGTCGGGTGTTCGATTCATCTCTCCGGCACCATATAAAAAGCCCTGATTCGCAAGAGTCAGGGCTTTTTGTTGCGACGGCACCTCGTGCTGTCGCGTCGCACTGAAACGCCCGGCAGGATTGCTCGCGAGTCTGGCCCGCCACAAGGGGCCGGGTCAACTATCGATTCGGCTGCGGAACAGCGGCATAGTTCATCGCAATGGCCTGCACCACCGCACCGACAATCGCGCCGTCACCAGCGCTCTGGGGCAGCACTTCCCGCACGATCTGGACCGCATATTCGAGTTGCTCCTTTGCAAGGGCAGCTGCCATGGCATTGCCACGCTTTTCACTGGGCGACGCATCGCGGATCACATGACTCATAAAACTTCCTGAGAGAGTTGAATGCGCAGTATGCGCTTCACCGTCGATCCCCAACGCAAATCCATGGAGCCAATCAGCAAAGAAACACCATGATGGGATGGACACAACGTAGTGCCAGAACTGCCGGCAAGCCAAACAAAAAGGCGCTGCAACCAAAGTTGCAGCGCCTTTTGATTATTTGGGGTGGCTGATGGGGCTCGAACCCACGACAACAGGAATCACAATCCTGACTTTTTAGTATTTCACCCCGTTGATTGATGCTGATAGAATCAATACAAATCAACAACTTAGGCGTAAAGCACTGGACAAGTGAACAGCCTTATCGTTGATTGAAATTCGGCAATTTCTACTGAATTTGCCTACAGATTGCCTACAGATTTCGAAGGGGCACCATGAGCAAGCCACAAAACCGCGTGAGGCTGACCGCTGGCCGGGTTGACGCCTTCACCTGCCCGGCTGGTAAATCCCAGGCTTTTCTATGGGACACCGAAGCCCCAGCACTGGCGCTGCGTGTGACGCCTACGGGCCGTAAAACCTACGTGTTTGAATCGCGCTTGAACGGGGCGACCTTGCGCCTGAGCATCGGCACTGCCGCCGATTGGCCGCTTGAAAAGGCCAGAGGCGAGGCACAGCGTCTAAAGGTGCTGGTGGACAGTGGACAAGACCCCCGAGAGCTTGAGCGCCAGCAACAGGCCGCCCAGGCCGCCGAAAGGGCCGCAGCCGTTGCAAAGGTGAAAGCCGACAAAGTGGCCGCCGTAACCGTGGGCGAAGTCTGGGCGGACTACCTAGAAAAGCGCCGCCCGTTTTGGGGCGACCTGCACTACCGTGACCATATCGACAAGGCAAAGGCCGGGGGTTTGCCATCGGGCCGCCGTGGTGGGGGTAAGCAACTGACCAAGCCGGGGCCGCTGGCCGCACTGATGCCGCTGGCGCTGAAAGACCTTGACCAAGCCACGATAGAACGATGGGCCGCCGATGAAGGCAAAACCCGCCCATCATCCGCCCGGCTGGCATGGCGACTGCTGACCGTATTTCTGACATGGTGCGCGGAACAGGCGGAATATGCCGCCTTGCTGCCCGACAAAAACCCCGCCAAGACCAAGAAAGCACGCGAGGCGCTGGGCAAGGCAGGGACGAAATCAGATGTGTTGCAGCGTGAGCAACTGGCCGCATGGTTTGCCGCCGTGCAACAGATAAAGAACCCAGTTATCGCCACCTGCCTGCAAATGATGCTGCTGACGGGTGCGCGCCCTGGCGAGGTGCTGGCGCTTCGCTGGGAGGATGTAAACACCCAATGGAAGGGAATCAGCATCCGCGACAAGGTGGAAGGCACACGCGAGATTCCCGCAACGCCTTATATGCTGCACTTGCTGGCCGCCCTGCCCCGCCGCAATGAATGGGTGTTTTCCAGCCCCACAAGCGCCAGCGGGTGCCTGACCGAACCCAACAACCCGCACACGCGGGCCTGCAAGGCTGCCGGGCTGGAGGGGCTTACCCTGCATGGCCTGCGCCGCTCCTTTGCCAGTCTGACCGAATGGCTGGAAGTGCCTGCCGGGGTGGTGGCGCAGATTCAAGGCCACAAGCCATCGGCAACCGCTGAAAAGCATTACAAGGTGCGCCCGTTGGAACTGCTGCGCGTGCACCATGAGCGCATAGAGGCGTGGATTTTGGAACAGGCCGGAATTGTGTTTGATGCCAAGGCCGCGCCCGGTGCGCTGCGCGTGGTGCAAGCCGCGTAAACGTTTCGCCCCAGCTAGGCAGGGCCGCAATCCTGCCGAAAAGTCGGCCACCTTCACCGACCTGCTGGGGCACCTTATGAGGGCTGCACTTTGAAGGGGTGCTATGTCCAAGATTCAATATTTCCCGCCCATGTTTGAGCGCCTGACGCCCCGCACGCCGTGGGCAGGTGGCCGAATGGTTGACACCGATGTTTTGACGCTGGCAGAGGCCGCAAGCATGGCAACAAAGCACGCCGGGGAGCCCGTCACCATTGGCGATTTTCTGCGCGCCGCTGCCCGTGGCGAGATAACGCTAAGGGCCATCGTTCACCGCACAGCGAAGGTGCAAAAACACGACGGGGGCATTTATTGCAATGGAGGGCAGGAAAACGAAAACAGGGTTCCCGCTCGTGCTATCGCAACATTGCCGCTTACCGCTTGCCAACATTTGGCCGCCGCTGGCCGTGCAAGCTGGCGCACGTTTGACGGTTTCGAGTTGGTGGAAGGTGTTTTGCAGCGCTACACAAAAGGCGAGCTAGTAGCAGGTGAACCCGACTTTGAAACCGTGCCCGATGATTGCCGCGTGGTGGGCTATGACGTTCACGCCCTGGCTGACGAATACACCGCACCAGAGGCAACGCAAGCCGAGCCCCAGGCAGCGCCCGTGGAGGCAGACAGCGCCAGCGATGCGCCCGACACAAGCAAGGGCACGCCGCCCAAGCTAACCGAAGTCGACAAGGCCGAAATTCTGCGCCTTTATAACCGTGGGCGAGGAGCATCCGTCAATGCCATGGCGAAGCAATTTAATGTGTCCCGCCCGACCATTGAAAAGGTTTTGCAGCGCGCCGGAATCAAGAAATAGTGCAATCCATGGGGTTGCAAAGGGGTTGCAACAACCCCCGCGCAACCCGCATGAAATAAGGCTTTTTGCAAATTGCAAGGGGCTGCATATTGCGTGCAGCCGGGGTTGCAGCAAGCCAATACAGCCATCGCAACAAACCCGAAAGGGACTCAACGATGGCACACCAACTGCTTACCCCACTGGCGCAAGAAACCCGCGCTGCACTGCCCACTAGCGAGGCCGCCGGACACCTGAGCCGCGCACAGCAAACCCTTCGCATTTGGGCTTGCCGAGAGGATGGCCCAATCCGTCCAATCCGCATCAATGGCCGCCTTGCATGGCCCGTGTCGGAACTGCGCCGCGTGCTGGGGGTGGCAGTATGAGCCGCCGTCAACAACCTGTTGAGCGCCCGTCTATCGGTTCGCTGGGTGACTGCCTGGAGCAAACAGCGCGCTACAAGCCGCTGGGTTTCGCAAAGATAACCGCCGTTGAATATGACGAATTGAGGCTGCACATAGAGCCTGATACCGCCTGCATGTTTGACGCGTCAGTGACGATATTTATCCGCGCCGGGGTAACACCTGAACACGCCCGCGCAATTCTGAAAGAGGCCGCCCGCTGCTTGAAAGGTTATGACACGCTGGAACCGTGGACGCCGCAAGAGCCTTTGAAATCAGCGCCGTTTGGCGATGACGAAACGATTCCATTCTGAGGGCCACTGACGATGAAAAAAATCAGTACCCAAAATGGAAAGGCCCCCGCACCGACCAAGACGCAAGGGGCCCACGGTGAACAACTTTCGTTTCTGCCGCCCCCGCCATTTTGCCCGACATGGCCCCAGCGTGGAACCCTTGCCGATAAGGCGCTGGGCATGTTGATGGATGGCCGCCTGATTGACCATCCCGACTTCGAGAACAGCACGCAATCCTGGCGACTGGGTGCCGTGATTTTCACGCTGCGCACCTTGGGCTGGCCCGTGGAAACTATCGAGGTTCCAAGCCCCACGGAACATAGCCCCGACCGCATCATTGCGCTGTACCGACTTGACCCGAAATACACCGCGCAAGCCCTGGCGATGAATGGGGGTGCCGCGTGATAGGAGACACCGCAAAAGCAATCGACGCATTGCACGCCATCCCGCCCGACATAGACCGCGATTCATGGGTGAAGGTTGCGATGGGAGCGCACGCCGCCGGGGTGGACTTCGACACCTTCGACACTTGGAGCGCCGGGGCTGGCAATTACGACGCCGCAGCCGCCCGTGATGTGTGGCGCAGCATCAAGCCGGGTAAGGGTGTGGGAGCCGGAAGCCTCTACCGTAAGGCTGCTGAGAATGGCTGGCGCATGGACGGTAAACCCCAGCAACGCCCGCCACAAGCCCCCAGGAAGGCCGCAGAGCCCCCGCGCAAGCCCGCCCCTGGCATGGGTGCCGCTGAGGTGTGGGCACGCTGCGAACAAGCCACAAACGGGCATGCCTACATTCAGCAAAAGCACGCCGCCGGGGTGCCGTTGGATGCCCTGCGCGTGGTGCCTTCTGGCGACCCGCTGCGCATTGCCGGGCAGAGCATGGCCGGGTGTTTGGTGGTGCCTGCATTCGCTGCTGATGGTGCGCTGCAAAGCCTGCAACTGATACCGCCGCCCGGTGCTGGAAAGAAGCTAAACCTGCCCGGTGCGCCGATGGCCGGGGCATCGTTTGCCGTGGGCGAACCGGTGCCCGGTGCGCCGCTGTATGTGTGCGAGGGTGTGGGGCAAGCGTGGGCCGTTTGGCAGGCAACCGGGCATGCTGCTGTGGTGGCGTTTGGGGCTGGAAATATGGCCCGCGTGGCTGCTGACCTGCGCCAGCGTGACGCATCCGCCCGGCTGGTGCTGGTGCCCGATGTGGGCAAAGAATCAGACGCTGAAAAGATAGCCCGTGAACTGCAATGCGCCGTGGCCTACATGCCCCAAGGTGAGGTGCAGAACTTCGATGCAAACGACCTGGCGCAACGTGACGGGCACGACGTTTTAGCCGTACTGCTGGAGGCTGCAACAGAGCCCCCAAAGCCCGCGCCGCGTTACAAGCTGCTGGGAGCCGGTGAACTGCGCGACCTGCCCCCGCTGGCGTGGCGTGTGCGTGGTGTGCTGCCTGCCGTGGGGCTTGCTGCGCTGTATGGGCCAAGCGCATCCGGTAAATCATTCCTGGCCTTTGACATGGCCGCCGCCATTGCCGAGGGGCAACGCTGGTTTGATTGCCGGGTGGAGGCTGCGCCCGTGGTTTATGCCGCGCTGGAAGGTGAAGCCGGGTTCAAGCTGCGCGCCCAGGCATGGGAAGTTAGCCGGGGCCGTGCGCTGCCTGATGGCCTGCGCATGATGCTGCAACCGTTCAAGCTGACCGATGGGCAGGACGTGCTAGACCTTGCCGCCGTGGTGCCTGCTGGTGCTGTGGTGGTGCTGGACACCTTGAACCGCGCTGCACCGACTGCCGACGAAAACAGTTCACGCGACATGGGCGAGATTCTGGAGGCCGCAAAGACCTTGCAGGCCATGACCCGTGGCCTAGTGCTGCTGGTACACCACACGGGCAAGAATGCCGCCGCTGGCCTGCGTGGGCACAGTTCGCTATTCGCTGCGATGGATGCCGCAATCGAGGTTTCACGCGATGGCGACCGCCGGGAATGGAAGGTTGCGAAAAGCAAGGACGGGCAGGACGGCACAGCGCACCCGTTCAAGCTGCAAGTGGAAACGCTGGGAGTGGAGGAAACGGGCGAGGCCATTACATCGTGCGTAGTGCTGCGCGACACCGCCGCCCAGGATGTGCGCGCCGTGAAGCTGCCCCAGGGTGGCAATCAGCGGGTGGTGTTGGATGCTCTGCGCCCATTGTTCAAGGACGGCACAACCGGCAAGCCTGGAGCCCCGCCGCTGCGCCCATGCATCGAGCTGGAGGCCGCGATAACCGCCGCCGCGTCCAAGCTGACATGCCCGACAGACAAGCGAACTTCACGCACCAGAGAGGCAATCACGGGGCTGGTGGCGCGTGGTGTGCTGGGCTGCAATGAGGGGTGGCTATGGCAACAGTGACCCGCCGAAATTCTCCGTTTTCTCCGTTTTCGGAGAGTTCCGACGCCGAAATTCTCCGCCCCCCCTTTAATAGGGGGGTGGTTTTCGGAGGGGTTTCCGGTGGGGAGGTTTTGCAATGACTGCTGACCTTTTCGGACTGGAACAACAGACACCCCGAACCAACAGCCGCCCCGAGGCTGCCGCCCTGGTGGAAGTCTTGAAGGCACTGCGAACGCATCCCGCCGTGGCATGGGCCGAGCGCATGAACACCGGAGCCGCACGGGTGGGCAACCGCTTTATCCGTTTCGGCTGGCCGGGCTGCCCTGACGTGCTGGGGCAAATGAAGGATGGCCGTTTGCTGGGTGTGGAAGTGAAAGCCCAAGCCGGACGGCTGCGACCCGAGCAAGCCCTATTCCTGGCGCGCATCCGTGCCGCTGGTGGCGTGGCCTTTGTGGCGCGTGACCTGCGCGACGTACTGCGGGCACTGGGCGAGGCGCAGGGGCCATAACAAACCGCCGCACCGTCCCGCATCCATCAATCAACCGAAAGACAAATATGTTCCAAAAATCATCCGGGCAACAGCCGCCCCGAGAACTGGCCGCCGCATTGGCGAAGTTTGAAACAGCACAGCACGAACAACTGGCGCGAGGTGTTGCAGCCCATGCCGCGATGCCCCACAACCTGACCAAACAACAGCGCGCAGCCGTCATGACGATGGCCCGCCGTTTGAACCCTTCACTTTGAAAGAACACCATGCAAGCAATCATCAAAAACACCCGTTTCACCGAAGCGCAAAACACCCTGGCCGAACTGAGCGCCGCATTCAATGCAGCCACTGCCGAGGAATCGCGTTTGCTGGGACTGCTGGCCGCGCCTGCCGATACGTTCGACCCCCTGGCCGCTGGCCTGCGCCTGCTGCGTGGCGAGCCTGCACAGCGCAACGACAGCACGGGCATCAATCGTGAGCTTGCCCAGGTGCGCGAGCGTCTGGACACCCTGCGCCCCGCCGTTGAAGCGCAACGGGCCGCCGTGGCAGCCGTCCAAAGCGAACTGAGCGCCGCAGTAAATGCACAAGCCCAACCGGCGCACACAAAGAGCCTGCAAGGCGTGGCTGATGCACTGGAGGGCCTACGGGCTGCGCTGGCTGCTGAGGCTGCTGTGAGGGGTTCTATCGAGGCCGCCGGGTATCGGTGCAGCCTGGAGGCAGTGGCAGAGCCTGAACTGAGCTTTGCCGACACACAAAGCGCCGCGTCCCGCCTGCTGGGTGATGTAACCCGCCGCCTGGAGGTGGAACGCCTGCGCGCTGGTGGGCCGGTGAATGTCCGTCTGCTGGTGGATTGCACGGGGTTTGGCGACGGTGGCGATGTGGTGAAACTCGCCGGGCCGGACGCTGCGCATGTGGTGGGGCTGGGACATGGTGAGCAGACCCAGGCAAAGCCCAGCAAGACACCGCGCCCGCTGGCTGCGACTGCTGAGGCCATCCTGAGCTAAGAGGGATAGGCGGGCCTTCGGGCCTGCCGTTTACACCACATGCAAAACACTGCAAAAACGCTTGAAGCCGCCGGGGTTCGCGTGAACGTTCGCCCGTTTGGCTTTGAGCTGCTGGGGCATGGGCACCGCGTCCTAGTGGCCGACCTGCAAGCCCTTGACCGTCACGACATAGCCGCACTGACCGGAACACAAAGGCCAGCACTGGGTAAGCATGGTTTCCGGCTGGGGCGCGATGGCCTGCCGCTTGAGTAGGGGGCAGGCTCAAATTTGGGCCGCACTGCCGGGAAACCGATTCAGTCTCCTTTTTGCACACACCCGCGAGTTGAGAATATTTTTCTGGAGGTGTGGCAAGGGTGGGGGGGCACGGTCAAAACGTACACCCTGCCGAAATGTAAACCGACTGTTCTGGTTTGCGATAACGCTAACGCACAACTTGTCGTGCGCGCGCGCGAGGCAGGGGCCGGTGCAAAGTCTGAGCAGAGCGACATGTAAACCGGCAGTACAGCCAAGCAACGCTAAACGTACAAGAAAAAAAGTTGCGGGGGTGGGGGGCCGTTCAAAGTCTGCAATCCGCGAACTGGCGACACCCCCTTGCTTCGCACGCGCAGAAAATAACCCCCCGTTGAAAGCAATCAGCAAATGGCCGGAATCAAAGGACGCAGCGGAGGTGCACGAAAGAACGCAGGTGGCCGCCGTGCTGGCGCTGGAAGGCCGCTAGGTAGCCGCAACAAGCCCCGCCTGATACATGGGCTGCCTGAGACAAGCGACCCGCTGCAATGGCTTTTGGCAGCAATGAACCATGAAGCCCTGCCGCTGCGCCTGCGCATGGCCTGCGCCGTGGCTCTGCTGCCGTACTGGCACATCCGCAAGGGATGACACCGCAAGCCCCCGCCGTGGGGCTTTTTTGCGCCTGCCGCTGGCGCTGCATTCGGGCAAGTTGCCTACAGATTGCCTACAAGCAACAGAAAAGAAAAAACCCCACTACCAAATTGATAGCGGGGTTTCCTTTGTTTACTTGGGGTGGCTGATGGGGCTCGAACCCACGACAACAGGAATCACAATCCTGGACTCTACCAACTGAGCTACAGCCACCGTAGCTTTATATTATAGCTCGAAATTCGTACCTTGGCCGATAGTTGCTCAGTTTTCTGCTGAGACCAGCGGATTGGAGGAGGGTCGTGGCGCCTTGATATCGGCCTTGAAACGCCTCTTGAGGAATTCGTAGTACGCCTGTCCTTCAGCCGTTGCCCACCATTGCATGTACTGCTGGCGCTCTTGCTGCGCACGCTGGGTGTCTGGAGCTGCGCGAGGAATCACACGGTTCACCTTGACCACCGCATAGCCTTCGTTTCCAAGATCCACACCGACCCAAGCGGGAAGCGCATTATCCGTCGGTGCATACAGGGCGGCGTCAATAAGCTGACGAGGCAGATTGTGGTTCTGCTCCCTCGAAACCTGGAGCGCTGTGCCAAGACCGGAGGCGCTGGAAGGTGACGCCTTCCATGCTGCAAGCTTCGCCTCGCCTTCTTTGCGAGACAACTCCGAGGCTTTCTGCGCAACGTAGAGTTCGCGCACCCGGGCACGCACCTCGTCCAGCGGAAGCGTTTTGGCAGGGGTGTACTGAACCACACGCCCTGCTACAAGCTGGCTGGGGCCCACTTCAACAGCTTCGGTGTTTCGCTTGTTCTGAAGCGAGTCTGAAGAGAACAATGCTTCAAGGAACTTGGCGTTGGCCAGCGGGCCGGCTGCACCCGGGGCGGCCGTGCGTGTGACACCGGAAGCCGTTTGCACCTTAAGCTGGAGCTTGTCCGCGACTGGCTTGAGGCTGTCCGCCTGCTCGTACACGCTGTTTGTGAACGTCTCTGCCACTTCGGCGAATTTGCGCTGAGCCTGTTGCTGCTTGAGTTCGCTCTCCAGCGTTGGGCGCAACTCTTCGAATGTGGGCAGGCGCGGGGCCTTGATGTCAGTCAGCTGGATGATGTGGTACCCAAAATCGGTTTCCACCACATCACTGACCTCACCTTTCTTGAGCGCAAAGGCAGCGTCTTCAAACGGCTTGACCATGGCGCCACGACCAAAGAAGTTGAGGTCGCCTCCTGCCGTGGCAGAGCCCTTGTCGTCCGACGCCTTGCTTGCCACGTCGGCAAACGTAGCTGGCGCCTTGCGTACCTGGTCAAGCAGCTCCATCGCGCGGGACTTGGCTTTCTCGCGGTCCGCAGCAGGCGCGTCTTTTGGCGCGTTGATCAAAATGTGGCTGGCCCGGCGCTCTTCCTTTCCGGCCATACGCTCCACATTCTCCTTGTAGTAAGTGCGCAGGTCCTCTTCGTTGAGGGTGATGCCGGCACGCACGCTTTCGAGGTCGAGCACCACGTATTCCACTGCTGCCTGCTCAAGTTGCTGGAACTGTGCTGGATTGGCCTGATAGTAAGCTTGGAGATCCTCATCGGTGGCGGCCACCTTGCTGGCGAAATCCGATGCCTTGAAGCGGGCCACCTGAATTTCCCGCTGCTCATACAGGGGATCGAGCGACAGCTTGACCTGGGCATCGGTGCCGAAGGCAGTGCCCAACACGCCAGCCATCACCTGGTTCACAGAAAGGTCGCGGCGAACACTGGCCTCAAAGCCTTCCGGTGTCAGGCCCTGAGCCCCCACCAAAGCACGGTACGCCTCGGCATCCAGGGTGCCATCGGGACGCTTGAGACCGGCGATGGCGGGAATTTCCTGCAGGCTCCGGGCCAAACGGGAGTCGCTCGTCACCAAATGCATGTCCTTGGCTGCAGCGGCCAGCACCCTGTCACGCACCAGACGTTCCAGCGTCGCGTAGCGCGCCTGAGGAGAGTCCAGAAGCTTGGGATCGATCGAGGGAGACTGCGCGCGCATGCGATCGGTCTCCATGCGATGCGCATTGTCCCAGTCCGACTGGTTGATCTTCTCGCCATCGACACGCGCGACCACCGGGCTCTTTTCAGAGAAGTAGTTGCTGTCAATGCCCACCAGCACAAACGATGGAATGATCAGCAAGAACAATAAGACCATGACGATCTTGGAGTGCTTGCGGATGGATTCAAACATGGTCGATCTTTCAGAAGGCAAAAAACAAAAGGCGAACTTGCGTTCGCCTTTGTTCGGTGGTGGTGGGTCCTGACGGTCTCGAACCGCCGACCTACTCCGTGTAAAGGAGCCGCTCTACCAACTGAGCTAAGGACCCCACCTGAAACTGATCATCAGTTCAAGGCATCTTTCAATGCCTTGCCTGGACGAAACTTCGGAACTTTAGCAGCTTTGATTTTAATCGTGGCGCCGGTGCGGGGATTACGGCCTGTGCGAGCAGCACGCTTGCCTACAGCGAAAGTACCGAAACCGACGAGCGAAACGGTGCCACCCTTTTTCAGGGTCTTCTTGACGGCCTCGATCGTGGATTCCAGGGCACGCGCAGCGGCGGCCTTGGAGATGTCGGCGTTGGTAGCGATGTGCTCAATCAGTTCGGTTTTGTTCACAAGAAGCCTCTCGGGAAAAGAGTTGATGGAATGTCTCGTGGATATCTGGTCTTCACACGTCCGAAAGCGCAGCCAGTGGCTGGTTGAGAGTCAGACGGGGAATGACTGGCATACACAGCATGGGCTGCTGCATCAGATTAAAGCCATCGAGTTTCCGGGTGTCAATACAACACGCTGATTTGGCGCAGCGTCGTACTGAATTCTAGTCGCATTTCACGCAGCGTCAGGGGTTGCGGGAGGTTTTGTCTCAAACACGCCGTATGGGCAGCATTCCGTATTGACACGCGATTTACCGCGACCCCGTGGCGCGCCGCCAAGCATGCAGACGCCTTCGAAAGCTGGCGAAATCGGGCGCGCAAGCCACCGTTCATTTCACGCGCGCACGGATTTCCGGCAGCGCTTTTTGCAGGTAATACACCATCGACCAGACCGTGAGAACCGCGGAGGCCCAGATGAGCCAGGTGCCCCAGACACCCGTGTCGATCACGCCCAACAGGCGCCCGTCGTACAGCAGGAAGGGAATGGCCAGCATCTGCACCGTCGTCTTGACCTTGCCGATCATGTGCACCGCAACGCTCTTGCTGGCGCCAATCTGTGCCATCCACTCGCGCAGGGCCGAGATCGCGATCTCGCGGCCGATGATGATGAGGGCCACAAATACGTCGGCACGCTGCAGATGCACCAGCACCAGCAGCGACGCACACACCAGAAACTTGTCGGCCACCGGATCAAGGAAGGCGCCGAAGGACGAAGTCTGGTTAAGCTTGCGGGCCAAATATCCGTCCAGCCAGTCGGTGGCGGCGAACACCACGAACATCACGGTGGCAATCAGATTGCGCGTGGCCGGGTCCAGCGGTGCGTAGAACACCCCCACGATCAAAGGTATCGCGACGATGCGCGTCCAGGTCATCAAGGTGGGGATAGTCCAGAACATGGCGGCGATTGTGTCACGGCGCAGCCGTGGAACGGCACACGGGGCTTATCTCAGTGCCTTGTAAATTTCTTCTGCCAACTCGCGCGAGATGCCATCCACGGTGACCAGGTCTTCCACGCTCGCTGAGGCCACCCCACGCACCCCACCAAAACGTTGCAACAACCGCGCGCGCTTCTTGGGGCCCACCCCCGCAATTTCTTCCAGTTGCCCGCCCCCCACCCGCACCTTGGCCCGCGCCGCGCGCATGCCGGTGATGGCAAAGCGGTGGGCCTCATCGCGGATCTGCGCCACCAGCATCAGCGCCGCCGAGTCCTTGCCCAGGTAGACCTTCTCGCGCCCGTCGGCAAACACCAGCTCTTCCAGGCCCACCTTGCGGCCCTCGCCCTTCTCCACGCCCACGATGCGGGTGAGGTCCAGCCCCAGCGCGGTGAACACCTCGCGCGCCACGCCCACCTGGCCCTTGCCGCCGTCGATGAGCACCAGGTCGGGCAGGCGCGCCGCCCCCTTGCGGGTGGGCGTGCCGGCCTCGGCGTCCGGGGCGGCAAAGTCGATACCGCCTTCCTCGCGCTGCGCCTCCACCACCTTGCTGTAGCGGCGCGTGAGCACCTGGCGCATGGCAGCGTAGTCGTCACCGCCGGTGATGCCTTCGATCTTGTAGCGGCGGTATTCGCTGCTCTGCATCTTGTGGTGGTGGAACACAACACACGACGCCTGGGTGGATTCGCCCGCCGTGTGCGAGATGTCGAAACACTCGATGGTGAGCTGATCGAGGTCTTCGGGTGGCAGGTCCAGCGCCTCGGCCAGGGCGCGGGTGCGGGCCTGCTGCGAGCCCTCTTCGGCCAGCAGGCGGGCCAGTTGCAGGTCTGCATTCTTTTGCGCCATGTCCAGCCAGGCACGGCGCTGTTCACGCGGCTGATGGATGGCCGACACGCGCACGCCCGTCTGCGCAGAGAGCGCCTCCATCAGCGCCCTGTCCACCGGCACGCTGGTGACAAGCACCGGGGGCAAAGGTACACCGATGTAGTGCTGGGCAATGAAGGCCTCCAGCACCTGCGCTTCGACAGGACGGGCAGGCGCAGCCCGCGTACTGGGCTCAGCACCAGCACCCTCAGGTTGCGCCTCCTCCTCTTCTTCAAACACGGCCGCGGCATCTTCCACATGGACCGGGAAATAGGGTCGATCCCCCAGATGCCGCCCGCCGCGCACCATGGCCAGGTTCACGCAGGCGCGGCCACCCTGCACCCGCACGGCCAGAATGTCCACGTCCTTGTCATCCGCGATCTCGATGGATTGCTGGTGCAGCACGCGTGACAGCGCCTGGATCTGGTTGCGCACTTCAGCGGCCTGTTCAAATTCGAGCTTGCCGGAATGCTCCATCATCCGCGCCTCCATGGCCTGCAGAACCTCCTGCGTTTCGCCGCGCAGCAGGGCCTCTGCATGCTGCACGTCGGCGGCGTACGCCTCGGGCGAGATGAGATCAACACAGGGGCCGGTGCAGCGCTTGATCTGGAACAGCAGGCAAGGCCGCGTGCGGTTCGCAAAAACCGTGTCTTCACACGTACGCAGGCGAAACACCTTCTGCAGTAGCTGGATGGTTTCCTTGACCGCCCAGGCGCTCGGGTAAGGCCCGAAATAGCGATGGCGCTTGTCCACAGCCCCCCGGTAATAGGCCATGCGCGGAAACTTTTGACCCGGTGCGTCACCCGCTCCGGCAGCGGTGCCGGTGATCTTGAGGTACGGGTAGCTCTTGTCGTCGCGGAACAGGATGTTGAACCGGGGGTTCAACGTCTTGATCAGGTTGTTTTCCAGCAGCAGCGCTTCGGCCTCGGAGCGCACCACCGTGGTCTCCATCCGCTCGATCTTGCTGACCATGTGGCCTATGCGTGTGCCACCATGGTTCTTGGTGAAGTAGCTCGACACGCGCCGCTTCAGGTGCCTCGCCTTGCCCACATACAGCAGCGCGCCCTGGGCGTCGAAATAGCGGTAAACACCGGGCAACGCGGGCAGCGCAGCCACCTGTGCCAGCAGTTCTTCGGAATGGGACATGGCGCGTATTGTGGCCCGGCCCACGGTCCGGTTCCAGTACTATGAAAAATATAGCTGCCAACGCTTATCCATCAAGCGCTA
>NZ_AGTS01000139.1 GCF_000238595.1 Acidovorax sp. NO-1
AGCAGAAATCCTCTCGAAACATCCTGAAAACCATTGCCCGCGACACACTGGGGTAGAAGCGATGTATGTCAGTCTTGATGACGGGGTGCCTACCAACGTGCTGGTGCGCGTTGTCAGCGTAGGAACGTCCCTTCTGTGAGAAGACGTAGTCAGGAACTTCAATCCGCGAAAGCAGCTTGGCGAGCCTGCCATGCACCGCATTCATCCAGTGGATGGGAGCCTGGATGTCCCGCGGCTTTTCACCTTTGGTTTGCCAGGTTCGGTACCCTTGCGAGGAAAGTAGGCTGGGTATCGCATCCCAGTCCAAGCCAAGTGCGCGTTTGAACTGCTCCTTCCCCTGAATTCGGTACAGGGGGGATTGGTTAAGCGGGTACCGCTTAGCTTGCGCTGCCAACGGCGTCGCGCTCCTGCAGCCACTCCAGTAGCCGAAGAATCTTGTCAGCGGCAGCTACTCGGAGCTTTTCGCCAGGTTTGCGGGAGGTCTCCATGGATTCGGAGAAAAGCAGGATGGAGGACACAGGCATCTTGAATACCTCTGCATACTTCTCCAAAAGTTCCAAACCTGGCGTTTTATCGCCTTTTTCCAGCTCACTCAGATAGGAGTTGGAGATGCCCAAGCGCTTGGCCAGGTCCACCTGTGTGAACTGGTGATAGGTGCGCAGCATGCGCAAAGCTCGGTTCAGCATGGCACTTCTCAATATGAAATAAAGGGGTGACGAATCACCTCAGAAAGAAGTCGATGAGCTTGGCCACCGCATGAACCAGCCTGACCACAGCAGTGGCAAGACGAATGGTTTCCGGTCGCACAAGCCAAGATTTCTTACGATGGCTCTTCGTCTCCCGCCGCAAGGGAGGTTTGAAAACGTCTTTCATGACGTGCTCCTAGTTGCACCAATCAACATACACACCATGTGCATGCCGTGGCTGTCGCCCACAACTAGGCAGAGCAATGCGGCGGTTTTCCCCCTTCACTTCCAGATGCCAGCCCGGGGTCGCCCGGGCTGGCTCGCATCGCTGTCGACCATCAGCGCAGGGCATAGTGCCACGGGCGTCGGGACGAGAGCTAGCGAGTAGTTAGAGCCTTGCGGCTCCACAGGGCACCGAAGCACCCCACACAGTCGACAGTTGTCTCTGCTAACCTCGGGGTTGATTGTAGCCGAAGTATTTTGCCAAATCAACAATCAGTTTCGCTGTCAGCGAAGTATTTGCATCCGCAGTCAGTTCTTACGCCATCCCCTTACGCCATCCCCTTACGACAGGTCATTGAGAACCTCAAAAGCAGGCAAGTCTCGGCGGTTTTCCGGGATGACCTGGCCGATTGCCGGGCCGAAGTGCCCTTCAGCGATGCGCAGCCCGAAAAATGCGTTCACGTGCTTGGCGGCCAGAAGTGCGGGCACAAGAGCAGACAGCTCCTGTCGGTCGTTCATAAACGCTTGGGCTCGATAGCCAGTCACTTTGGCTCGACGTTGGTAGAGGATTCCCTTGCGGTCGAGACGGGTCATCAATGCTTCGAAGAACTCGGCCTTGGGCTGAACCTTGAGCCCTTGCTTTTTGATGTGCAGGCAATAGGCGGCGTACAGCTCATCCTCTGCAATTTCGTAGCGACCAAACTCCAGCACCTCAAAGAATCGGTCGACGGTGCGCACTGGTCGCACAATTTCTGCGGACAGCTCTGCTACTGACTGCGGCACGACAATGGTGCCAGCCTGAAGAACCTCGAGGGCGCCGTGCAACGCCCATGCGACCAGCAGCGGGTACTCAGCAGAACGGATTCTTTCGGCGATGCCCTGGATTTTTTCCGCCTCGGTCGGCTTGTACGTCATGTGCAACACGATGACGCGACGGACCATGGCATCCGAGTCGTCATCGAAATGTGGGGTGGGGTTCGAGGCTTGCGTAACGAGGCATGAGGGTCGCAAGCCGAATGGGTCGCGATACTTCGGATTGACAGTGAGCTCTTCCCAGCTGACGATGGTCTTGAGCATCTCGTTGTCCGTTTCCGGGCTCCCCTCGGCACCAATCATGGCCATCTTGCCAATGAGCAACTCCAGGTTCGACGGGATGGTCAAGTCTTTGAGGCGCAAGGCAGCGACCGCATCGTCCGTGACCAGCGACCGCAGCATTTGCACGACCATCCCCTTGCCGTTACCGCCGCCGCCGTACATGTACAGCATCTTTTCGGGGTTACCCACTTTGTGAACAACAAGGTGAAGACCAAACCAGCGCTGGAGCACCTTACGCTGGTCTGGGTCCAGTGACGTCCGAAGGAAGCGGAAAAGCAACGACTCGTCGCACTGATTGAGCTGCACTTCAAAGAACGCTTTGACGACGTCGTCGCAAGACACCGGCAAGAAGTGCAGGTTTTCGTTCTCAGGCTTGTGAGGCGCCACATTCAAGCCATTGGCGCCTTCGAACTCGAAAACACCGTCAGCGAGGGGGATGCCGTTGCAAACGCCGAAGGGCTTGAGAGCAAGCTCTTTGCGACCACTGGCAATCCACAGCGCCTGCATCGTGTTGTAGAAGCATGCGCTGGACTTGCTGCGGTACTCGCCAGAGCGGATACGCCTGTGCATACCGGTAGACACGCTCTGCAGCCAAACGTTGGCGTTAACCCAGCGCCTTCCATCCCAGAGATAAGGCTGGTTGTCGTAGCCGTAAGAGAACGTCTGCTCATTTGCCAAAGCAGCGGCCACGACGTCGACCAGCGAGTAGACGTCCGTGGCATGGTCCTCCTCGACCTTCAGGAGGACGGAACCGTCCGGCCGCAGAAGCTGCATCGTGTAGCGAAGCGTCTGGCTAGGCAAGACAGAGCTGACGATTTCAAAGGGCCCCGACTGCCCTGCTGGATGAATGACGATTTTGGTGGCCATGTGCCGATACTGGATGCTTGTTCTGACAAAGCATCCAGTATCGGCGATAGCAGTCTTATTTCTTTAGCAAAGCGAGACCATCTCAAGAAAAATTTTTGTTCTTAAATTTATCCAAGAAATAGCAGAAATAAATACAATAGTGACAAGCGGCACCACAGTCAGTCATGCCGGTTCTTTGAGCACAAAGGGAAGCGATGCACCTCAGATGGGAGTCCGCCAGCCGGTACTACGAAGCTGCCCTGCTGCAGGACTTGTTGGGCGACTGGGTACTCTCCACCGCTCGAGGAGGGCTACGCAACCGGCTGGGCGCCTTGCGCCACCTGGCTTTGCCATCAAGGGATGCTGCGGTCAAGGAGCTGGCCAGCCTGCACAAGCTGCGGCTGAGACGGGGGTACCGGTTGGTGGCAAGCAGGGATTTGCCGGCGGATACCACCGCCCTGCTGGAGGCCGACAAGGAATAGAGTTAGCACCAAGTGAGCTTGGGGCCATCCCCTGTGTGTGTCGATGTTGGAGCACTTCACGCACTTCGGGTTCGACGCCCCTGTCTAGTGGGCGGGGCTAACACCTCCGACGTCTAGCAAGCCGCACCTGTCTTGCATTTTGTGATTTGCAAGAATATAATGCAAAGCTCTATACGCAGCGTCTCAGTCAACACCTCAACGCCAAATGGACGCCTCTCCCGCCCCTACTGTCAACCTCGGCCTGCGAGTCAAGCATGCGCGAGAGCTGCTGGACCTGACCCAAGAACAGGTCAGTGTGGCCATGGGCTTCAAGGACCGGCAAACGCTGTCGGACATCGAAAACGGGAAGCGTGCGCTCAAGGCGGACGAACTGCTTCAACTGAGCGATGTTCTGGACCAAGACGTGGAGTTCTTCATTGACCCGTTCAGCGTCGTGGCCGAGGCACAGTATTCGTGGCGGGCGAGCGCGAGCTTGCCTGAGGAAGACTTGAACCGTTTCGAGCTGACTGCGAACAGCT
Organism: Acidovorax sp. NO-1; assembly: GCF_000238595.1. GTDB lineage: Bacteria > Pseudomonadota > Gammaproteobacteria > Burkholderiales > Burkholderiaceae_C > Acidovorax. Next base: position 3,850 of record NZ_AGTS01000139.1, read on the forward strand.
GGATTGGGCTTCTGCGCTGGCTTCGTGCGCAAGAGCCCGGGGAGCATAGCCCGCTGGGGTTTGCCCTGCGAATCGACAGCGGCAGCAGATACGAGGCTGCCCAGCAAGCTGCAGAGCAGATGGTCAAACAGTACGAGCTTGGGGTCATTCCGGCCAAAGGCTTGGCTGAGTACATCGAGCGACAACTGGACATTCCAGTGCTGTTTGTCGACACGGGGCCTTCGATTGAAAAGACCGCCATTTCAGGTGCGGCCTGCCACTTGCCTGAGATGGGAGTCATCCTGGTCAATCGTCAGGAGAGTGCTGCACGCCGCAACTTCGACTTGGCCCACGAGTTGTTTCATGTGCTGACCTGGGAGCGAATGAAGCCTGCTCACAGGGAGTCCAACTCAGCAGGTGAGCGGGAGCGGACCAAGCGGGTCGAGCAACTCGCAGACAACTTCGCTGCGGCGCTGCTTATGCCTCGAGAGTCCCTGGACGAGCTGATTAACCCTGCGCGACTCACAGATGAGGACCATCTGGCCGACGTCGCTCAACTCCTGCAAGTGAGCGTCTCTGCCTTGGGCTGGAGACTGTTTTCGCTTGGTCGAATTGACAGCGCTGTGCGCGTGGCTCTGGCGCAGACGCAACGGAGGGATGTCCAAGACCAAACACCTAGGTTGTTCTCTGAAGTTTTTGTCAAGCAACTGCACGTTGCCCTCGATAAAGGGCGCTTGTCTGCTCGCAAGGCTGCCAAGGCCTTGGGCTTGAGCCTGCACGAGCTCTCGGAATTGTTTGTCGCCTACACGTTGCCCAAGCCTTTCGAACTCTGAACCGGCCCATGGCAAAGCAAACCGTCTTTTTGGACGCCAACATCATCATTGAGGCTTTCAGAATCGAGGTTTGGAAAGAGCTGGCACAGGGCTGGCAGCTAGAGACCGTAGCCAAATGCTCGGAAGAAGCCCTGACAGGGGATACTAGCCGCGCAGGACGAGTGCAGGTGGATGCGGCCCAGCTGCAAGCTGGATTGCACCAGGTCCACCCTGTAAGCCGTGCCGAGCGCAACAAGCTTCTCGCCAACTATCCGTCGTGTGCCAACTTGGACGATGGCGAGAAAGACCTTTTTGCTTATTTGAACGCGCACCGCCCGCTTCCCTCAGTGCTGCTTGTGAGCACTGCCGACAAAGGCGCCATAGTGCGCCTCCACGAATTGGGCTGGATTGACCACCTGACATCGCTTGAGGAGCTACTTCGCAAAACCACGGCAACCAACCTAAAGGTTGCCGCACTTGGTGACGCGTACTCTCTGAGGTTTCTGTCACGCGTGCGCACAGACGTTTTGATGGGTGTCATACCTTAAGCCAAACCTCGTGTCCAAATTGGACACGAGACTGCCAAGGCATCACATCACAGCTGCAACTCCCTGAGCTCCGAGTAGGACACCTCCCGACCGAGGTGGGTCTTAAGGATGTTGCCCAGCCTGACCTGAATGTGGTTGGAGGGCATGCCCAGCAGCGTGTCGTCTTCCGGTTTGAGCAACAAGGGGCGAGCGTGCTCCACGTAAACGGGGAGCACGTCCGTGACGGGCTGGGCCAGCCTGTTCTTGTTTCTGGCCGCCGCCTCAGATGA
>NZ_AGTS01000138.1 GCF_000238595.1 Acidovorax sp. NO-1
TATGGAGCCAACAGGCCTACGTGAAGGCCAGCAATAGCGGGGCAGGTGACGCATTTGGACGGAGTGTGGCCCTTTCGGGCGACGGCAACACCCTGGCGGTGGCGGCGGAAGACGAAGGAAGCAACGCCACCGGGATTAACGGAGACATGTCGGACAACTCTGCCAGCAGTGCGGGTGCTGTGTATGTGTTCACCCGAAACGGCAGCACCTGGAGCCAGCAGGCCTATGTAAAAAGCCGCGAGGCTCAAGTGAAT
>NZ_AGTS01000137.1 GCF_000238595.1 Acidovorax sp. NO-1
CCAAGCTCCGGCACCGGCTGGGGAGGTGCCGCCTGCGCGGGATCGGGTGCGGGTTCAGGCGTCGCTGCAACAACCGGCAGCTTGCCCACCAACAACGGACTCTCGAATGGTGTCTCGGGGAGCACCGCCGGCACGGTCGGTGATGCGCTGTGAGGTGCGTGCGTTTCGTAGGACGACGAGTCTCGGGTCAGCTTCTGGACTGCCTCCTGCTCGCTTGAGGAGCGCAGACTTTCTTCTCTGGAGCGGAGGTAGGATTCCAGCTCGTTCGAAACCTCGTCTACGATGGCTTGCAGTTCCGCGAGCGGCTCGATAAGGCCCCCGCTGTCAGGTGCACCACCAAAGCCGAGGTGGATATCTTCCCCGAGCATGCCGGGTGAAGCTGCTCGGTAGGTGAGCTTCAGGACCGCATTGCTGTGTGGAAGCACCATGCCGGCGCCAAAGCGCTCGACGTATTTCTGCATGAACAGCCTTGCGAACATCTTCGGGACACGCTTCATCGGTTTGCTCACCGCAATCTGCGGCGCCAGCCTCACCCATTCCAGCGCGAACTCCGCAGGCAGGGGCGCTTGGTCCCGGGAGGCCTGCCCGAGCGCCAGGCGCAGATGGAAGGGCAACTCGGGCTCGCGCGTCATGGGTGGCGCAGGTTGCTCATACAGCTTATCGCCGCATTGCTGGGCATAGATGCTCCGGTCAACCCATTTCAGTAGTCCATAGGCGTGGCTTTTGAAGGAGCGGTCGTCTCCGTAGATGACCAACAGCCGACGCAGCTCATTACCAATCGCAGGCCAGTCCGCCTTGGCAACCGCGTGGCGCTGGGCGTCGACGATGGCCCGGCGCTCCAGGCCGTAGAAGAACAGGTACACGTAGCCGTTGTCTGCAAGCGGGTCGCAGCGGCCGCTGGCGAGCCACTGCAGGTACGCACGACGCGCGACCGGTGTTGCCGTGGAGTAGCTGGGCCAGTGGTCGACCAGCCGAAACTGGAAGTCACCCGTCTTCGCAATTGGCAGCTTCGGGTTGATGAGAGCCGGGTCGATGCCGCCGTTCGGTGCATTCAGGGTGGTCCCGACGTAAACCATGCCGCCCGGGATGGTCAGGCCGTCGATGGCGATGGGATGTCCCTCGGGAACCCAGGTTGCATTGTCCGAAGGCCACGGAGAGACTGGAGCGGCCGAGGAGCTGGGATGTACTGGCACCGGCAGGCCGACAACTGCAACACCTTTGACGCTGCGATAGATGCTGTGGCCGAAGTAGGCTACGGCGGCGAATGCGACGAGGTACCAGACTTCCGCGGGAACTTCACTGACGAACCAGATGACGCCGCCGATGGCGACGACGACCGCAAAGAGCAGGCTCTTAACTGCTGCTGCCTTCTTCTTGCGTCCCATCTGGTCCCTCATTCGCGTTCAGTGGAGTGTTCTCGTTCTCGACAGTCATTTTCTGAGCCCAAGTGCGCGCTTCGTCAAGGTTCAGGTTCAGGCTCGCATAGGCTTTGCGTAGCAGGTTGTCCGGCAGCGCCCAGTCCCAGCGTTCCTTCATCAGGTTCTTGGCTTTCCCCAGCAGCAGCTCCAGCGGCGGTGCGTCCGTTGAAGCGATGGCGGCCAGCGCGCGCATGATTTCGTCGTTGGAGGTCCCTTCCTTTTGTACCTCTACGCCCGGGCCGCCGGCTGTGGCGGAGAACCCTAATGCGCCAAACCGCGCCGCCAGTGCAACGTTGCCGGAGTCGCCCAGCCAAGTCATTAGCACCAGCTCACGGCCTTGGTCAATGGCGAACTCGCTTTCCAGGTTCAGGCGCTTGTAGGCGTCGCGGCCCTGGGCCAGCAACCGCTTGGCGCCGTCATCAAGGAACACCGGCACCTTGTCGGACGCGAGCAGTTCCCGCATCCGCTGGCGCACCTTGGTGTGGGTACTACCGGTGCCACCTGAGAACGCAGGCGGGACGCCGCCCCGGGTGCGGCTCACGTGGATGGCGCGCTGTTTTTCGTCTACCGCGTCCACCCGCCAAGTTTTTCCTGCAAAGAGGATACGTTGGTCCACCAGGAGCATCTGCTCGATCGGAAGTGTCCCGAGTGTCTTGCCGCCGGCCAGCACTCGGTATTCCTCCTTGGTCGCAAAGGCCGAATAGAAGCTGAAGTGGCCGATTAATTTCTCGCCTTTGACCCCTGGCAGCAGGACACCCGAGGACTCCTGCATGATGACGTCCTTCTCGCCCAAGTGCCGCAGCAGTACGGCGAATTCAGCCGACGTGACCCCGGCGAATGGGGCACCCGGTGCGCACAGCAGATTGAAGAGCGCCCCAGCGGAGGCGCCTCCGCTCTGGGCAATTGACGACAACAGCTGCTGCACCAGCGTCGAGAGGTGTACGCCCTGGACGCGCGGCGGCTCGAACCAGTTCTCCAACAGCAGTGTGACCATTGCCACCATCTGAATGGTGTCCAGCCGCAGCACGTTACGCAGCGAAGCGGTAGGTCCGATCTCGTCTTCGGTGCTGTAGGCCCGAAGGATGGCAGGCTCGCCGGCGCGCCGCCCTGAGCGGCCCAAACGCTGGCGCAGGCTAGCCACGGACGGAGGCGGGCCTATCTGGGCGACGCTCTTCACAGCGCCGATATCGATGCCCAACTCCAGCGTGCTCGTGCAAATGGCGGTGGCAGGGGCCTCCTTCTGCTTGAGGGCCGCTTCGGTCTCCGCTCGGATTTCTTTTGACAGGCTGCCGTGGTGAGGCCAGAACTCGTTGGGCACCCGATGCGTCTCGCACAGCTTGTTGAGCAGATGCGTAAACTGCTCCACCTGGCGCCGCGAATTCGGGAACACGAGGTTGTTGGACCCTCGTAGCGTCTGGAAAAGGTGAGAGGCGATGTACGCGGGAGTCTCCGGCTCATCATCGTCAGTATCGTCTGCCTCTGCTTGCGAGGCGGCAGTCTTCGGAGCAGGGCGGCTGTTGCGAACCGTGATGGGCTCCTCGTAGCCTTTGACCATTACCTTGAACTCAGCCCCTTCGGAGCGGGAGTTCACCTGCGCAGGGGTCGAACCCGGCCTGAGAAAGCTTCCGGCGAGCGACATGTCGCCTAGGGTGGCGGACAGCCCGATGCGCGGCACGCGTCTGCCGAGCACCGTCTCGACGCGGTGCATGAGAGCCTGCAGTTGCTTGCCGCGCTCCGAGCCAATGAACGCGTGCAGCTCGTCAACCACGAAGAAGGTCAGGCTCTGGAAGATGCCGCCCACCGAGGTGCCGCGGTTGCATAAGGTGGCCTCCAGCGCCTCCGGCGTAATGAGCAGCACACCCTCCCGCTTGGCCATGAACTTGCTTTTCTTGCTGGCGGAGATGTCGCCGTGCCAGGGCCACACGGAGATGTCTAGGTGCTCGCAAAGGCGCTCCAGGCGGCCGAACTGGTCGTTGATGAGCGCCTTCAGGGGGCTGATGTAGACGATAAGCCCTTTGCCACCGGCGGCCAACAGGTGCGTCAGTGCAGGCAGGAAGGCCGCCTCAGTCTTGCCAGCAGCCGTGGCGGCCGAGATGACGACGTCGCGGTCGGCCTTGACCACAACCGGGATGGCCTGCTCCTGGACGTCGCGCAGTTCCTCCCACCCTTCTGACCAGATGTAGCGCTGGATGCGCTCATCCAGCAGAAAGAAAGACGAACTGTCGCTGGCCATCGATGGCTGTTCAGAGCTTGAAGGAGGCTAATTCGTCGCCGTCTTCCACCTTCAGGTCGGCGGCGGCGCCCATGTCCGCCGTCATCTCCAGTCCGCCCAGTAGCTGCTCCCACTTGGCGTCCTTGTTCTGCTCGAGGACCGCCAGCAGGTTCACGAACGACGTGATGGTCGTGCGCGGTGTGCGAAAGTAGGTGTTCCCCAGCTTGTTGGCACAGTGCTCCATGAAGCTGACGAGGCCTTGGTCCGGCAACAGGTGTTTGGCCGAGTCACCGAACGCGTACACGTCGCGAATATTCTGCAGCAGGACAAAGAATTCCTCGGGCGTCAGGACGGCCAGGTGCACTACTGGTCCGCTGAAGTCGACCAGCCCGCCGGTGGCGAATGAGTTCTGCGACAACCGTCCCTGCAGGGCAGGGTAACTGTAGAGACCGCGCCGGGCGTCTAGCAGGAACTCAGGGGTACCGCCCATGATGAACCCAAGACCTATGGCATTGCCCTGCAGGGAGTCATTCAAGATGCGCAGAATCTGTTCGAAGTTCGAAGTGCGCGCCTGTGAATTAGCCAGTTTGTACAGGTTGACCATCTCGTCTAGGCAGATGATGAGACCGCCGAAGCCAGCCAAGCGCACGAAGCGGGCCATCAGCTTCAGCTGGTCGTACATATTGGCATCGTCGACGATGGTGCGCACGCCCAGCGCAGCGCGTGCGTCAGTCTTGGTTGCAAACTCACCGCGCAGCCATCGCACCGCATCGCTCTTAAGCTTGTCGTTGCCTTGCTCGTGGCCGCGGCAGTAGGCGGCAATCACCTCAGCGAAGTCGTAGCCGTTGACCAACTCCTTCAGGTGCTCCAGCTTCTGCTGGATGATGGTTTCATTGTCGACGCCGGCGGCGTTGGCCTCGCTCATCGCTGTGGAGACGAACTTCTCGACGATGCCCGATAGCGCGCCGCCGTCCGGCTTGGCGCGGGTGGCGATGTTGCGCATCAACTCAGCATAGAGTGAGCGCGCTTGGCCGCCGCTGGCATGCAGCCGGCGGTCCGGGTTCAGGTCGGCCGTCGCTACCACAAGCTTCTTTTCCAGCGCGATAGAGCGCACCAGGTTTAGAAAGAAGGTTTTGCCCGAACCGTACTCGCCGATGACCAAGCGGAAGGTAGAGCCGCCGTCGGCAACCCGCTCGATGTCGCCGAGCATCGTCTCTATTTCGCGGGTGCGGCCGACCTGAATCAGACGCTGGCCTGCACGAGGCACAACGCCAGCACGGAGGGATTGGATGACCGCGTCGCGGTCCTTGGGGCGAATCACAGCTTTCATCCGAGGAGTTTCCAATGTAGTTCTTTGTTCACCATGATAGGAAAATCCACTTCGGTCAAGGCACGCGTCGTGCACGTCGAACGATTTGTCCGTCGCACGTTCCAGCGTGCCATCGAGCATCAAGTCGAGGAAGGCTGCAAGATCTTGTAATTCTGCCCGACGATCCTGGGCGACCGTCGGAGGTAGGCGCCAAGGTGAAGCAGTCGGTCGACGCAAGCGGGGGTCAATGACCGCAGTTTGAGATCGCCGTCCGTCAAGCTGATGGCCGCGTATGACTCAGTTCAGCCTGAAGCGGAAGCAGCGCCATTCAGGTTAACAACCGTTTCTCGCAGAAACCGCTCGCAGTCAATATCCTTCAAGCCCCAAGCCTGGCAAGCACTCAACAGTGCACGCCTCAAACAATGAAATCTTGATCTGGTACCCCAGGAGCAACAGGAAACGCACCGTGAGCGGTTGATCGGGTGCTCGATGAAGTCAACTAGCGGTACGGACGTGACACGGTGAAGCTGGCTAGCGCCGAAGTGCAGGAGCAGGGAGAGCGTGCCAGTTGAGCGATGCGGCAGGAGCGCAGGTCGCCAGCGTACACAACTCGCTGAGAGGACATGTTGGAGGTGGGGATGTCTTTGTCTCATCGCCTCCAATGACGTCAACTGCTGACCGGGGTCGGCGACGATGGGTAATCCATGGAGGCCAATACCCAATGGTCTGAAACGAAATCCGTAAAAATACATGGGCCAAGAGCGGGCCACGTATGGGCCAAATTTGGGCCAAAACAAAAAGGCCCACCGAAGTGGGCCTTGAAGACAAGCTAAGTGCTTGATTTTATTGGTTGCGCGAGAAGGATTTGAACCTCCGACCTTTGGGTTATGAGCCCAACGAGCTACCAGACTGCTCCATCGCGCGGCAAGAGATAAATTATACCCTATTATTCAGCTGCTGCCGAATTATTTTCGGTCTCAGCAGCACGGTCGACCAATTCAACCAGCGCCATGGGGGCGTTGTCGCCCACACGGAAGCCCATCTTCAGAATACGGGTGTAGCCACCGGGACGCACCTTGAAACGAGGACCCAGGTCGTTGAACAGCTTGGTTACGCTGTCACGGTCGCGCAGGCGGTTGAATGCGAGGCGGCGGTTAGCAACAGAGTCTTCCTTGGCCAGGGTGATCATGGGCTCGATCACACGGCGCAGTTCCTTGGCCTTGGGAACGGTGGTCTTGATGACTTCGTGCTCGATGAGCGAATTCATCATGTTCTGCAGCATCGCGAGGCGGTGCGAGCTGGTACGGTTGAGTTTGCGGAGGCCGTGTCCGTGGCGCATGGTGCTTTCCTTTGAGTAATTAAATCAGGCAGCCGTATCAGGTACTGCCCGAGGCACTGTTCCCCGCGGGGAACCAAAAATTATAACTTAACGCTTGTCCAAACCAGCTGGTGGCCAGTTTTCCAGTTTCATGCCCAGCGTGAGGCCACGCGATGCGAGCACTTCCTTGATCTCGTTGAGTGACTTACGGCCCAGGTTAGGCGTCTTGAGCAGCTCGTTCTCGGTGCGCTGGATCAGGTCACCGATGTAGTAGATGTTCTCGGCCTTCAGGCAGTTGGCGGAACGCACGGTCAGCTCCAACTCGTCCACGGGACGCAGCAGGATCGGATCGAACGTCGCATTGCCACGTGGCCCTGCAGGTGCGTCGAACGCAGCCAGTTCGCCGCCTTCGAGCTGTGCGAATACCGCCAGCTGTTCCACCAGGATCTTGGCCGATGCACGCACTGCGTCTTCGGCAGTGATGGCACCATTGGTTTCGATCTCGACCACCAGCTTGTCCAGGTCGGTACGCTGCTCGACGCGAGCGCTTTCCACGGTGTAGCTCACGCGCTTAACGGGCGAGAACGAAGCATCCAGCACGATGCGGCCGATCGACTTGGTCGATTCGTCAGCATAACGGCGCAGGCTGCCAGGCACGTAACCACGGCCCTTTTCCACCTTGATCTGCATGTCCAGCTTGCCGCCTGCCGACAGGTTGGCGATCACATGATCAGGGTTGACGATTTCCACGTCGTGAGGGGTCTGGATGTCACGCGCAGTGACAACACCTTCACCATCCTTGCGCAGGCTCAACGTCACTTCGTCACGGTTGTGGAGCTTGAACACCACCCCCTTGAGGTTCAGGAGGATGTTGACCACATCTTCTTGAACACCGTCGATGGACGAGTACTCGTGCAGCACCCCTGCAATCGTGACTTCCGTCGCTGCGTAACCCACCATGGACGAGAGCAGGACGCGCCGAATGGCGTTGCCCAGCGTGTGGCCGTACCCACGCTCGAACGGCTCCAGTGCCACCTTGGCGCGGTTGTGGCCAAGCTGCTCGACATTGATCGCCTTGGGTTTCAGCAAATTGGTTTGCATTCAGACTTCCTCTCAATACCCCCAGCTCGTTACACCGGTAAGGCTGGTGAAGCGCCTAAACCGCGATGCCTCGCGGTTCAGGGACGGTTTTCTTGAATTACTTACTCGACGGATTAACGCGAGTACAACTCAACGATCAGCGATTCGTTGATGTCGGCGCCAAACTCGTCACGGTCCGGCACCTTCTTGAAGATGCCTTCTGCCTTCTCGGCATTCACTTCCACCCATGCGGGCATGCCCACTTGGGCTGCCAGTTGCAGGGCTTCCACCACGCGATTTTGCTTCTTGGACTTTTCACGCACGGCCACCACATCACCCGTCTTCACGAGGTACGAAGCGATGTTCACGGACTTGCCGTTCACGGTGATAGCCTTGTGCGACACCAGCTGGCGCGCTTCAGCGCGAGTGGAACCGAAACCCATGCGGTACACGACGTTGTCGAGACGGGATTCCAACAGGAACAGCAGATTGGCACCAGTGTTGCCCTTCTTGCCTTCGGCGGCTTCGAAGTAACGGCGGAACTGCTTTTCCAGCACGCCGTACATGCGCTTGACCTTCTGCTTTTCACGCAGTTGCAGACCGTAGTCAGAGGTGCGGGCACCCGAGGTACGGCCGTGCTGACCAGGCTTGGAGTCGAACTTGGACTTGTCAGCGATCGAGCGGCGGGCGCTCTTCAGGAACAGGTCAGTGCCTTCACGGCGGGAGAGTTTGGCCTTGGGGCCGAGGTAACGTGCCACTTGAGCTTCCTTTGTGTCATCTACCGCAAACAATTGCGGGAGCCGCCTGAGGCGCTTGCGCGTTCACAGGCGGCGGTGGGCTTAGAGAGATTAGATACGACGGCGCTTTTGAGGGCGGCAGCCGTTGTGTGGCACCGGGGTCACATCGGAGATCGATGTGATACGGATGCCCAGTGCACCCAATGCGCGCACCGAAGACTCACGACCAGGACCTGGGCCCTTGATTTCAACGTCAAGGTTCTTGATACCTTGATCGATAGCAGCGCGACCGGCCACTTCCGAAGCCACCTGGGCTGCGAATGGGGTGGACTTGCGCGAACCCTTGAAACCTTGGCCACCGGACGAAGCCCACGACAGAGCGTTGCCCTGACGGTCGGTGATCGTGATGATGGTGTTGTTGAACGAGGCGTGCACGTGTGCAATGCCGTCCGAAACATTCTTCCGGACCTTCTTGCGGACGCGCTGAGCTGCGTTATTGGCAGGAGACTTAGCCATGATGATCTTTCAATCTTTATTTCTTCAGTGCAGCTGCACCCTTGCGCGGACCCTTGCGAGTACGGGCATTGGTACGGGTGCGCTGACCACGCATTGGCAGACCGCGGCGATGGCGGAAGCCACGATAGCAGCCGATGTCCATCAAACGCTTGATGTTCATCGTGGTTTCGCGGCGCAGGTCACCTTCAATGGTGAACTGCTCGATTTGCTCGCGAATTTTTTCCAGATCGCCGTCCGTCAGATCCTTGATCTTCTTGGAGTAAGCGATACCAGTTGCTTCGCAGATCTTGCGAGCGCGGGTGCGACCAATGCCAAAAATGGCGGTCAAACCGATTTCCGCGTGCTTGTGCGGCGGAATGTTAATGCCAGCGATACGTGCCATATGCGTCCTCTAATACTTTCCAATCAACCTTGGCGCTGCTTGTGACGCAGATCCGTGCAGATCACGCGCACCACACCCTTGCGGCGGATGATCTTGCAGTTGCGGCAGATTTTTTTGACCGAAGCCGAAACTCTCATTGCATTCTCCTAAAACTTTTCCATCCGTCCCGGCTGCTCGCACGGAACACACATTTGTGCCCGCGAGACATCGTGGGGCGCCAACTCAACCAAAAACCAATTCTTGTCGGCAGCATCGCCATCGCGAATACCGCCTCCCTCATCATCACCCGCCGGCATTGCCCTTGAAATTGGCCTTCTTGAGCAGCGATTCGTACTGTTGCGACATCATGTAGTTCTGAACCTGGGCCATGAAGTCCATCGTCACCACGACGATGATCAGCAGAGACGTTCCACCGAAGTAGAACGGGACGTTGTACTTCAAGATAAGGAACTCCGGCAGCAGACACACGAAAGTGATATACACCGCACCTGCCAGTGTTAACCGAACAAGTATCTTGTCGATATAACGGGCCGTCTGGTCACCCGGGCGAATGCCAGGGATGAACGCACCACTCTTCTTCAGATTGTCTGCAGTTTCACGGCTATTGAAGACCAACGCTGTGTAAAAGAAACAGAAGAAAATGATCGCGGCAGCATAGAACATCACGTAGATGGGCTGACCAGGTGTCAGTGCGCCCGAGATGTCCTTCAACCAACGCATCGATTCGCCTGCACTAAACCAGTTCACGACTGTTGCAGGCAACAGGATGATGGACGAGGCGAAGATCGGCGGAATCACCCCAGCCATGTTCAGCTTCAACGGCAAGTGCGACGACTGACCACCGTAGACCTTGTTCCCTACTTGCCGACGCGCATAGTTCACGAGAATCTTGCGCTGACCGCGTTCCACAAACACCACGAAGTAGGTCACCGCAGCAACCACCAACACGATGAAGATCGCAGCCAAGATGCTCATCGCACCCGTACGCACCAGTTCAAGCAGACCGCCAATGGAGCTGGGCAACCCCGCTGCGATACCAGCGAAAATCAGGATCGAGATACCATTCCCAAGGCCGCGCTCGGTAATTTGCTCGCCCAGCCACATCAGGAACATCGTGCCAGCCGTCAAGCTGACCACCGCTGTCATGCGGAACCCGAAACCTGGGCTCAACACCAAACCAGCGGAGCTTTCCAGCGCCACGGCGATTCCCAGCGACTGGAACAGCGCCAAACCCAACGTGCCATAACGAGTGTACTGCGTGATCTTCCTGCGCCCGGCTTCGCCTTCCTTCTTCAACTGCTCAAACGTGGGGACGACATAGGTCATCAACTGCATGATGATCGACGCCGAGATGTACGGCATGATCCCCAGAGCGAAAACCGTGAAGCGCGAAAGCGCACCACCAGAGAACATGTTGAACAGGTTCAGGATGCCGCCTTGCTGGCCACTGAAGAGCTGCTGAAGTTGGGCTGGATCGATGCCAGGCACGGGGATATGAGCCCCGATACGGTATACGACCAGCGCAAGCAACAGAAAAACCAAACGACGACGGAGGTCGCCGAACTTCCCGGTCTTTGCAATTTGAGCCGCGCTAGTAGCCACAGATGTCTTCCTTCAGAGCCACACTCAGGCGACGCTGCCGCCAGCAGCTTCAATCGCTGCCTTGGCACCAGCCGTAGCGCCCACGCCATTGAGCTTGACAGCCTTGGTCAGCGAGCCGCTCTTGATGACCTTGACCACCTTGGCCAGCTCACCCACCAGGCCAGCTTGCTTGAGTGCAAGAACATCCACTTCAGCCAGGCCCAGTTGGTCCAGGGCGGTCAGCGTCACTTCTGCATTGAATTTCAGCAGATGCGACTTGAAACCGCGCTTGGGCAAACGGCGTTGCAAAGGCATTTGACCGCCTTCAAAACCAACCTTGTGGTAACCACCCGAACGCGACTTCTGACCCTTGTGACCACGGCCAGCGGTCTTGCCCAGACCAGAGCCGATACCACGGCCTACACGGCGCTTGGCATGCTTGGCACCGTCTGCGGGCTTGATGCTATTGAGTTCCATGATCTATCTCTCAGAGGACTTTGACCAGATAGCTGATCTTGTTAATCATGCCGCGCACTTCGGGCGAGTCCTGCAGTTCGCTCACACTGTTGAGCTTGCGCAGACCCAGGCCACGGACGGTGGCGCGGTGCGATTCTTTGGTGCCAATCGGGCTGCGCACCAGTTGAATCTTGACGGTTTGTTGCGTTGTCATTCTCAAGCTCCGGTTCAGGCGAAGATGTCTTCGACTGTCTTGCCGCGCTTGGCTGCCACATTCGACGGTGTGGTCGAATTGACAAGCGCGTCAAACGTGGCACGCACCATGTTGTAGGGGTTGGACGAGCCATGGCTCTTGGCCACGATGTCCGTCACACCCAACACTTCAAAAACTGCGCGCATGGGGCCGCCAGCAATGATGCCGGTACCCTTTGGAGCCGGCGCCATCATCACGACAGCTGCACCGTGGTGACCCGTCACGTTGTGGTGGATGGTGCCGTTCTTCAACGAAACCTTCACCATGTTGCGACGGGCTTCTTCCATAGCCTTTTGCACGGCAGCTGGCACTTCTTTCGACTTGCCCTTGCCCATGCCTACGCGGCCGTCACCGTCACCAACCACCGTCAGTGCGGCAAAACCGAGAATACGGCCACCCTTCACGACTTTGGTCACGCGGTTGACCGCGATCATTTTTTCGCGCAGGCCGTCGTCTTGACCTTCGTTCTGCACTTTGGGTTGAAATTTAGCCATTTTGTATTCCGCTCCGCTTAGAACTGCAGGCCAGCTTCACGGGCTGCGTCGGCCAGGGCCTTGACGCGACCGTGGTAGGCGAAGCCTGCGCGATCGAATGCAACCTTCTCGACACCAGCTGCCTTGGCCTTTTCAGCGATCCGCTTGCCGATGATCTGGGCTGCTGCGGCATTGCCACCCTTGCCCGAACCGCCAAGCGTCTTGCGCACGTCGGCTTCTGCTGTCGATGCGCTTGCCAGCACCTTGCTGCCGTCGCCGGAAATCACACTGGCGTAGATATGGAGGTTCGTACGATTCACGGTGAGACGGGCCACGCCTTGCTGTGCAATGCGGATGCGGGTCTGACGCGAACGACGAAGACGCTGCTCTTTCTTGGTCAACATGTTGCAGCTCCTTATTTCTTCTTGGTCTCTTTGATCGTGATCTTTTCGTCCGAATAACGGATGCCCTTGCCCTTGTAAGGCTCGGGAGGACGAACAGCACGGATCTCAGCAGCGATCTGACCGACACGTTGACGATCGGCACCCTTGATCACCACTTCTGTGGGGGTAGGGGTAGCCACCGTAATGCCAGCGGGCATATCGATGTTGACCGGGTGCGAGTAACCGACAGCCAGGTTCAGCTTGGAACCGGCTGCAGCAGCCTTGTAACCCACGCCGACCAGGCTCAGCTTCTTTTCAAAGCCCTTGCTGACGCCGACCACCATGTTGTTGACCAACTGGCGAATCGTGCCGCTCATGGCATTGGCTTCGCGGGAATCATTGGCAGGCTCAAAGCTGAGCTTGCCGTCGTTGCTGGACACCTTCACCAGCGCGTTCTGCGACAGCGACAGCGTGCCACCAGAGCCCTTGACAGAGATCTGGTCACTTTTCACGGACACATCCACGCCTGCGGGGATGGTCACGGGCATTTTTCCTACTCGGGACATTTCAGTTTCTCCTCAATGCCGCGGGTTAGGCCACGTAGCAGAGCACTTCGCCACCGACACCGGTAGCGCGCGCCTTGCGATCAGTCATCACGCCCTTGGGCGTCGTGACAATTGCCACACCCAGACCGTTCATGACTTGTGGAATGGAATCACGGCCTTTGTAAACACGCAGTCCGGGGCGGCTGACACGCTCGATGCGCTCAATCACGGGACGACCTGCGTAGTACTTCAGGGCAATTTCGAGTTCCGACTTGCCGGCTTCGGTTTTCACCTGGAAGCCGTCGATGTAACCTTCGTCCTTCAGCACTTGGGCGATGGCGATCTTCACTTTGGAAGAAGGCACCAGAACCGTGGCCTTGGCGACCATCTGTGCGTTACGGATGCGGGTCAGCAAGTCAGCGATGGGATCACTCATGCTCATGTTGTATCTCTCCTGCCTGCTTACCAGCTGGCCTTGGTGACACCGGGGATGTCGCCTGCAAAAGCCAGTTCGCGGATCTTGGCGCGAGCCAGACCGAATTGACGGAAGGTGCCGCGAGGACGACCGGTGATTTCGCAACGGTTGCGCTGACGCGTGGGGTTGGCGTTGCGGGGGAGCTTTTGCAGACCCAGACGGGCTGCGTCACGCTCTTCGTCGCTACGCTTGGCATCGCCAGCGATTGCCTTCAGTTCCGCATACTTGGTTGCGTACTTGGCTGCCAGTTTTTCGCGCTTCAGTTCGCGCTGGATCAAAGCTACTTTAGCCATGCTTCGCCTCAGTTCTTGAACGGGAAACGGAAACCAGCGAGGAGAGCCTTGGCTTCTTCGTCCGACTTGGCCGTCGTGGTGATGCTGATATTGAGACCGCGCAGGGCGTCGACCTTGTCGTACTCAATTTCAGGGAAGATGATCTGCTCTTTAACGCCGATGTTGTAGTTGCCACGGCCGTCAAAGGCGCGACCAGAGATACCACGGAAGTCACGGACGCGGGGCAGAGCCACGGTCACGAAACGATCCAGGAACTCATACATCTGCACGCCACGCAACGTGACCATGCAACCAATGGCCTGGCCTTCGCGGATCTTGAAACCAGCGATGGCTTTCTTGGCCTTGGTCACCACAGGCTTTTGACCAGCAATCTTGGTCAGGTCAGCCACAGCGTTGTCCATCACCTTCTTGTCCGAGACTGCCTCGCTCACGCCCATGTTCAGCGTGATCTTGGTCAGACGGGGAACCTGCATCGGCGAGGTATAGCCGAACTGCTTGGTCAGTTCGGGGGCGATCTTGTCGCGGTAGATTTCTTGGAGTCGTGCCATGTTTACCCCTTAGGCCGCCTTGATTTCAGCGCCGCTGGACTTGAACACGCGAACGCGTGTGCCGTCAGCCTGCACCTTGATGCCCACGCGATCAGCCTTGCCGGTAGCGGCATTGAAGATGGCCACGTTGGACTGATGAATCGGCATGGCCTTTTCAATAATGCCGCCGGTCGTACCCTTCATGGGGTTTGGCTTGGCGTGCTTCTTGACGAGGTTAATACCGTCGATGACGAGGTGGGAGTCATCCTTGCGCAGCGACACCGTGCCGCGCTTGCCCTTGTCACGGCCGGTCAGCACGATGACTTCGTCGCCCTTGCGAATCTTGTTCATGGCGCGTCCTTAGAGAACTTCAGGAGCCAGGGACACGATCTTCATGAACTTTTCGGTACGCAGTTCGCGCGTCACGGGTCCAAAGATGCGGGTGCCGATGGGCTCCAACTTTGCATTCAGCAACACTGCGGCGTTGCCATCGAATTTGACGAGCGAACCGTCGCCGCGGCGAATACCCTTCGCCGTGCGAACCACCACTGCGCTGTAAACCTCGCCTTTTTTGACGCGGCCACGTGGAGCGGCTTCTTTGATGCTCACCTTGATGATGTCGCCAACGCTTGCATAGCGACGCTTCGAGCCACCCAGCACCTTGATGCAAAGGACGGACTTGGCGCCGGTATTGTCGGCAACCTCTAACCGAGATTCTGTCTGGATCATTTCAATATTCCCAACTTGCACCAGAAGACAACAGCCCCAGAGAACTTCTCAAGGGCTGCAGATCAGCCAGTCAGTCTTGGGCCCGTCGTCCGCACCGCAAACCATTTGCAGCACTTCCCGCTGGGCAGAAACTTCACGTAGGAAACGCGAAGCCCTCGATTATTGCCAAAGTGTTCTGGAAAGTCAAGCGCCCCGCGTGCCACATTCACGCAGGCACGTGCAAATACTGTTGTGCCAACGTCAAAAACGCATCGAGGCGGGGATCGGCGCCCAGTTCTTCCCGCAGAACATCCGCCACGGCGGGCGCCAAGGCGATGGCCTTGCGGGCATCCAGGAACAACATACGCGAACGGCGCGCCAGGACGTCCTCCACCGTGCAGGCGTACTCGTAGCGGGCTGCAAACCGCACCATGGCAACCGTCAGCCCCGCGCCCAGATCGGTCTGCGCCCCGTGAATGCCCAACACGGCGGCGGCTTCGCTTCCGTAAGAATGCAGACCCTGCGCGTCGCTGATGCGGTGGTTTACCGGCTCTTTCGGGGTGCCTATCAAGGGCAGATGGTTGGTCACACCGGCCGGTTTCTCAGGAAGAAGCCCGGTGCTGAAGCATTTTTGCAACACATCCTCGGCCATCGCGCGGTACGTGGTCCATTTGCCACCGGTCACCGTGACCAGGCCACTGCGGCTGGCCAGCACGGTGTGCTCGCGGCTGAGGCTCTTGGTGTTGTCACCGTCGTCGTCCTGGGGCTTCACCAGAGGACGCAGGCCCACCCAGATGCTTCGGATGTCTTCCACCCTGGGGGCACGTGTGAGGTAGCGCGCCGATTCTTCCAGAATGAATTTGACTTCCTCGTTGAAGGGCTGAGGCTCCCTCACAATGTCCTGGCGGGGGCTGTCCGTGGTGCCCAGAATGAGCTTGCCCAACCAAGGGACGGCAAACAGAACACGCCCGTCCGCCGTTTTGGGCACCATCAAAGCGTGGTCAGACGGCAGAAATTCGCGGTCCACCACGATATGAACACCCTGACTCGGCGCCACGATGGGCTTGACGGGCCGGCCGATGGCCTCGCCGTCCATCTGGCGCAGGGTGTCTACCCAAACGCCTGTGGCATTGACCACGGTGCGGGCGCGCACGGTGAATTGCTGGCCGCTGTCGGTGTCCTCACACACAAAACCGGCGACTTTCCCGCCCTCATGCACCAGCGCCGTGGCGGGGCAGTAATTGACGACCAGGGCCCCCAGGCTGGCGGCCGTGCGTGCCAGGGCCAGCGCCAGGCGGGCATCGTCAAACTGCCCATCCCAGTATTTGACGCCCCCCTTGAGGCCTTCAGCACGTGCCGTTGGCAGGCACTCCAGCGTGCGCGCGCGCCCCAGGAACTCCGTAGCACCCAGCCCGGCCTTGCCCGCCAGCGCGTCGTACATCTTGAGCCCGATACCGTAAAACGGCGTCTCCCAGAAGTGGTACGACGGCATCACAAACGGCAGGGGCTGGGCCAGGTGGGGCGCGTTGTTCAGCAGCGTGGTGCGCTCGTGCAACGCTTCGCGCACCAGCGCGATGTTGCCCTGGGCGAGGTAGCGAACACCACCGTGCACCAGCTTGGTCGCGCGGGACGAGGTGCCCTTGGCAAAGTCGTGCGAATCCACCAGAACCACACTGAATCCCCGCGCAGCCGCGTCCAGCGCCACCCCCAGACCGCTCGCCCCTCCGCCGATCACTGCCAGGTCATATTGGTGGGGCTGGGCAAGCCGTGCGAGAAGGTCGGCGCGCCGGGTGGGCAGGGGAGCAGAGGGAGTGGTCATGGGAGGGATTGTCCATGGACGGGACCAAAATTTAAGGGTTTACCCTTAAATTGTTGACGTTTCCGGGGTGAAATCCGCCCGCGGCCGACAGAGCCGCGCACGAACTGGAGCGAAAAAGGCAGCCAGAGACCTTGTGGGTCCGGGCTGCCATCAAGCACTGTCACAACGCAACAGTCAGAGCGTTATCAGCGGGCCTTGCCGTCCTTCCATGCCTGCAGCAGCTTGTCGTAGGCAATGGTTTCGCCCTTGGGCTTTTCGTTGGCCAGCTTGGCCCAGGGGGCCTGTTTGTCCGACAGCCACTTCTTGGGATCTTCCTTCTTGTTGAGCTTGGGCGCGCAGTGGCTCATGCCAGCGCGTTCCAGGCGGGCCATCACCTGGTCCATCTCGTCGGCCAGCGTGTCCATGGCACCTTGCGGGGTCTTTTCGCCCGTCACAGCCTGGGCCACGTTCTTCCACCACAGCTGGGCCAGCTTGGGGTAGTCGGGCACGTTGGTGCCCGTGGGCGACCATGCCACGCGGGCGGGGCTGCGGTAGAACTCGACCAGACCGCCCAGCTTGGGTGCGGCATCGGTCATGGCCTTGGACTGGATATCGCTCTCGCGGATGGGGGTCAGGCCCACCAGCGTCTTCTTGAGCGACGTGGTCTTGGCCGTCACGAACTGCGCATACAGCCAGGCGGCAGCCGTCTTGTTGGCGTCATGGCCCTTGAAGAACGACCACGAACCCACGTCCTGGTAGCCGTTTTGCATGCCCTGCTTCCAGTAGGGGCCGTTCGGGCCAGGCGCCATGCGCCACTTGGGCGTGCCGTCAGCATTCACCACGGGCAGGCCGGGCTTGACCATGTCGGCGGTGAAGGCCGTGTACCAGAAGATCTGCTGCGCGATCTGGCCCTGGGCAGGCACGGGGCCGGCTTCGCCGAAGGTCATGCCCGTGGCTTCCTTGGGCGCGTACTTCTTCATCCAGTCCACGTACTTGGTGAGCGCATACACGGCAGCTGGCGAGTTGGTGGCGCCACCGCGGGCCACTGACGCGCCCACGGGGGTGCACTTGTCGTCCGCCACGCGGATGCCCCATTCATCGATCGGCAGCCCATTGGGCGCGCCGATGTCGGCCGTGCCGGCCATCGACAGCCAGGCATCGGTGAAGCGCCAGCCCAGCGACGGATCCTTCTTGCCGTAGTCCATGTGGCCATAGATGGGCTTGCCGTCGATCTGCTTGACATCGTTGGTGAAGAACTCGGCGATGTCTTCATACGCGCTCCAGTTGAGCGGCACACCCAGGTCGTAGCCGTATTTGGCCTTGAACTTGTCCTTGAGGTCCTTGCGGTCAAACAGGTCGGCGCGGAACCAGTACAGGTTGGCGAACTGCTGGTCGGGCAACTGGTAGAGCTTGCCGTCCGGCCCGGTGGTGAACTTGGTACCGATGAAATCCTTGATGTCCAGGCCGGGGTTGGTCCACTCCTTGCCATCGCCTGCCATGTAGTCGGTCAGGTTCATCATCTTGCCGTAGCGGTAATGCGTGCCGATCAGGTCCGAGTCCGAGATCCAGCCGTCATAGATCGACTTGCCCGATTGCATGGACGTCTGCAGCTTCTCGACGACGTCGCCTTCCTGGATCAGGTCGTGCTTGACCTTGATGCCGGTGATTTCCTCGAACGCCTTGGCCAGCGTCTTGGATTCGTATTCGTGGGTGGTGATGGTCTCCGACACCACCGAGATTTCCTTCACACCCTTGGCCTGCAGCTTTTTCGCCGCATCGATAAACCACTTCATCTCGGCCATTTGCTGGTCTTTGCTCAGCGTGGAGGGCTGGAACTCGCTATCGATCCACTTCTTGGCCTCGGCCTCGCCGGCCCAGGCAGCCTGGCCCAAAGCCAGGGTTGCGGCGGCGAAAGCGATCGCCGTGAACTGCATCTTCATTGCTGTCTCCTCAGATGGAACCCCCTTGGTGGATGAACACCGGCCCCGGGGGAAATCGGGCCGACGCTTGTCATCATCAAAAACAATAGCTGCCAGCGCTTGCTGTCGCTTTGCTTCAGATAGATTTCATGTCTAACTCTTTGCCTGTCAAGCGCTGCCAGCTATCTTTTTGTTAGTTCAAAGGCTTCAACCCTTGCGCAGGATGAACGCCAGCAGCGCCATCGACAGCACAAAACTGATCCAGATCGACGGATCGTTTTCCAGGCTCAGCCACTGGGCCAGCTTGCCGCTGATGCCCACAAAAATCAGGTTCACATAGGCCGCCGACAGCAGGCCGATGAACAGGCGGTCACCGCGGGTCGTCGCCAGCGGCAGGAAGCCCTTGCGCATCACCGTGGGTGACTTGATTTCCCACACGGTCATGCCGACCAGCATCAGCACGATGCAGATGAAAAAGACCGCTACGGGCAACGTCCAGGCCATCCAGTCAAACATCGTTTCCCCCCTGAGCGCCTGCGGCGCTTCCCCCCAGGGGGACGCAGCTGGTGGCCGGGCGAAGCCCGTTCCACGGCTGCCGCTGGCATGGGAGGCGTCCCGCGCCCTGCTGAGGAGGTGTGTGATTCATACTTTTGCTCCCTTTGCGCGTCAAACCCGCCCCATCGCAAAGCCTTTTGCGATGTAGTGGCGAACAAACCAGATCACGATGGCGCCCGGCACGATGGTCAGCACCCCTGCTGCAGCCAGCGTCGCCCAGTCCATGCCGGATGCGCTGACGGTGCGCGTCATCGTCGCGACGATGGGCTTGGCGTTCACGCTCGTCAGGGTGCGCGCCAGCAGCAATTCGACCCAGCTGAACATGAAGCAAAAGAACGCCGCCACACCAACGCCCGCCTTGATGAGGGGCAGAAAAATCTTGATGAAGAAACGCGGAAAGCTGTAGCCATCGATGTAGGCGGTCTCGTCGATCTCGCGCGGAATGCCGCTCATGAAACCTTCCAGAATCCACACCGCCAGCGGCACGTTGAACAAGAGGTGCGCCAGTGCCACGGCGATGTGTGTGTCCATCAGCCCCACCGTGGTGTAAAGCTGGAAGAACGGCAGCAGGAACACGGCCGGCGGCGTCATGCGGTTGGTCAGCAGCCAGAAGAACACATGCTTGTCGCCGAGGAACTGGTAGCGGCTGAATGCATAGGCCGCGGGCAGCGCCACGGTGAGCGAAATCACCGTGTTGATGGCCACATAGATCAGGCTGTTGATGTACCCCGAATACCAGGACTCATCGGTAAAGATGGTCTTGTAGTTGTCCCACGTGAAGTGCTGGGGGAAGAACGTGAAGGTCGAGAGGATTTCTTCGTTGGTCTTGAAGCTCATGTTGACCATCCAGTAGATGGGCAACACGGCAAAGATCAGATAGGCGACGAGGAAGATCGACCGCTTGTGGAAGCGTTTTTCATTCATGGCCGGCCCCTTCGTTGCTGGCGGTGCCCACGCGCTGCATCCAGTTGTAGAGGATGAAGCACAGCAGCAGGATGATGAAGAAATAGATCAGCGAGAACGCCGCCGCAGGGCCCAGGTCAAACTGGCCCACCGCCTTGGTGGTGAGGTACTGGCTGAGGAAGGTGGTGGCATTGCCCGGCCCGCCGCCCGTGAGCACAAAGGGCTCGGTGTAGATCATGAAGCTGTCCATGAAGCGCAGCAGCACCGCAATCATCAGCACGCCGCGCATCTTGGGCAGCTGGATGTAGCGGAACACCGCGAACTTGCTCGCACCGTCGATGCGGGCCGCCTGGTAGTACGCATCGGGGATGGAGCGCAGCCCGGCGAAGGCAAGCAAGGCGACCAGCGGCGTCCAGTGCCATACATCCATCAGCAGCACCGTGAGCCAGGCTTGCGTGGCGTTGCCGGTGTAGCTGTATTCGATGCCCGCCTGTTGCAGCATGCGGCCCATCAGGCCGATATCGGCACGGCCATAGATCTGCCAGATGGTGCCCACCACATTCCAGGGGATCAGCAGCGACAGCGCCACCACCACCAGCACGGCGGACGACTTCCAGCCCTGCGCGGGCATGGACAGCGCCAGCAGGATGCCCAGCGGAATCTCCACCGCCAGCACGGCCAGCGAGAAGGTGAGCTGGCGCCACAGCGCGGCATGCAGTTCCTCGTCGCGCATCACCGCTGCAAACCACTCGGTGCCGACAAACACCCGGCGATCGGGCGAAATGATGTCCTGCACCGAATAGTTGACCACCGTCATCAGCGGCACGATGGCCGAGAAGGCCACGCAGATGATGACCGGCAGGATCAGGAACCACGCCTTCTGGTTCACCGGTTTCGTTGTCGAACTCATGTTCGTTCTCCACAAAGTGGCGATTCACCGACGGCATCTGCACCAAGCATGGTGGCATAGGGGAGACGACCAGCAAGGGCCGCCCCGCAGCAAAGGGCGTCGTCCCCCTTCCGGGGGGAAGCCGCGGAGCGGCTCAGGGGGTAGTCCATCACGCCAGGAGCTCCTCGTTTTGATAGAAGCAGGTGTGCTCACCGAGCACCTGCAGCCACACCGCATCACCCGCCGACGGGAGTCGCGTTTCAGGGCTGAACCGCGCCTTGAGCGTGTGCTCACCCACCTTGGCGGTCAGCATGAGGTAGGTGCCGATGTCCTGCACCTGCGCCACCGTGCAAGGCAGTGCACCGGCCTGTTCGGGCTGCGCCAGCGCCAGGTATTCGGGCCGTATGCCCACCTGGAGCGCTCCGCCTGGCAAGCTCCGCCCGGCCGGTTGCGCCAGCCGCTGCCCCGCCACCGACAGGGTGGCTCCCTCAGACTGTGCCGGCAGGAAGTTCATACCCGGGGATCCGATGAAGTGGCCCACAAACACGTGCGCAGGCCGCTCGAACAGCGCATCGGCCGAACCTACCTGCACAGCGCGACCGCGCGTCATCACCACCACCTGGTCGGCAAAGGTCAGGGCCTCCACCTGGTCGTGCGTCACATAAATCAGCGTGAGCTTGAGCTCGTGGTGGATCTGCTTGAGCTTGCGCCGCAGTTGCCACTTGAGGTGCGGGTCGATCACCGTGAGCGGCTCGTCGAACAGCACGGCCGCCACGTCGGAACGCACTAGGCCCCGGCCCAGCGATATCTTCTGCTTCTGGTCGGCCGACAGGCCCGCCGCACGCAGATTGAGCTGGTGGCTCATCTCCAGCATCTCGGCAATCACGCCCACGCGTTCCTTGATCTGCGCTTCGGGCACCTTGCGGTTCTTCAGCGGGAACGCCAGGTTCTCGGCCACCGTCATGGTGTCGTAGATCACGGGGAACTGAAACACCTGCGCAATGTTGCGCTCCTGCGGGCTGGCACGCGTCACGTCGCGGCCATCGAACAGCACCTTGCCGTGCGACGGCACCAGCAGGCCCGACATGATGTTGAGCATGGTCGTCTTGCCGCAGCCCGAGGGCCCGAGCAGCGCATAGGCGCCGCCATCCTCGAACTCCATCTTCAGGGGCAGCAGCGCGTAGTCGCTGTCCTGCTGCGGGTTGGGCTTGTACGAATGCGCCAGATCCAGGCTGATGCGGGCCATGTCAGCGCCCTCCTTGTGCAGTGACGGGCCGCGCGGGCGCCCAGGCCAGTCGGCCATCCGCGCCAAACACATAGGCCTGCGCCGGGTCCAGGTGCAGCGTGATGGGCGTGCCCAGTTCAAAGTAGTGCACGCCGGTCAGCTGCGCCACCAGGTCGCCCCAGGGCGTGGCCGCGTGCACAAAGGTGTCGGAGCCCGAAATTTCGGCCAGCTCTACCACTCCAGCCACGCTGATGTCGCCCGGGCGGGCCGCCACGCGCAACGCACTGGCGCGCACACCCACCGTGAGCCCGGCCGCAGTGGCCACACCTTGCGGCAGATGCAGGGCCAGCTCCGCACCACCCTCCAGGCGCACGCCGCCCGGGGCGGCAGACGCGGCGATGAGGTTCATCGGCGGGTCGCTGAAAGCCCGCGCCACGCGCAGTGAATTGGGCGCATGGAACACCTCGGCCGTGGGGCCGTACTGCAGCAACTGGCCTTCGTCGAGCACAGCGGTGTAGCCGCCCAGCAGCAGCGCCTCGCCCGGCTCGGTGGTGGCATACACCACGGTGGAGTGGCCCGCAGCAAACAGCTGGGTCAGCTCTTCGCGCAGTTCTTCGCGCAGCTTGTAGTCCAGATTCACCAGGGGTTCGTCCAGCAGCATCAGCGGCGCACCCTTGGCCAGGGCGCGGGCCAGCGCCACGCGCTGCTGCTGCCCGCCAGAGAGTTCCGCCGGATAGCGGTCCAGAAACATGTCGATGTGCAAACGGCTGGCAATCTCGCGCACCCGGGCGTCGATGTTCTTTTCGCCGCGCAGCTTCAGGGGCGACGCGATGTTGGCAGCCACCTTCATCGATGGGTAGTTGATGAACTGCTGGTACACCATGGCCACATTGCGCTCGCGCACAGGCATGCCGGTCACGTCCACGCCATCGACCTTGACGGTGCCCGACGTGGGCGCATCCAGCCCGGCCATGATGCGCATGAGGCTGGTCTTGCCCGCCTGCGTGGCGCCCAGCAGCACCGTCACAGCGCCGCTCTCGAGCGCCAGGCTCATGTCATACAGCCAGGTCTGCGCCCCCACCTTCTTGCTGATGCTGTCCAATGCCAGCTGCATCACGCTTGCCTTTCTTTGTCGCCCGAAGGCCTTATGAACGGAGTTCCGCCCCCGGCAAACACGGTTGCCACTCTCTTTTCGATTTCGTTCATTTTTGTTCTTTTTTGATCGTATTGAATCAAGGTTTACCCTTAACAAGTTCTTTTTTGTTCGATTTAAAGTAGCTCTGCCCCCTAGCCAATTAATACGCGTGAATACGAATCCCCGACAACTGCTGCTTCTTGAAGAAGTCCGCGCGCGCAAATCCGCCACGGTGGAGCAACTGGCAGACACCCTCGGCGTGACCCTGCAGACCGTGCGCCGTGACGTGCAGCGCCTGGCAGAGTCGGGCTTGCTCACGCGCTTTCATGGCGGCGTGCGCGTGCCCAGCTCCACGGTGGAAAACCTGGCGCACACCCAGCGCGAAACGCTGCACGCCGAAGGCAAGGCGCGCATTGCACGCGCCGTGGCGCAGCAGGTGCCCAATGGCTGCTCGCTGATCCTCAACATCGGCACCACCACCGAGGCCATTGCCAAGGCCCTGCTGCACCATCGGGGCCTGCGCGTGATCACCAACAACCTGAACGTGGCCGCCATCCTGTGCGGCAACCCCGACTGCGAGGTGATCGTGGCCGGCGGCGTGGTACGCGCCCGCGACCGCGGCATCGTGGGCGAGGCGGCGGTGGACTTCATCCGCCAGTTCAGGGTGGACATCGCGCTCATCGGCATCTCGGGCATCGAACCCGATGGCTCGCTGCGCGACTTCGACTACCGCGAAGTGAAGGTGGCGCAAACCATCATCGAGCAGTCGCGCGAGGTGTGGCTTGCGGCCGACCACAGCAAGTTCAACAGGCCGGCCATGGTGCAGCTGGCCACACTGGCGCAGATTGATCGCCTCTTCACCGACGCGCCGCCGCCAGAGCCGTTTCCAGCGCTGCTGCAGGATGCCGAGGTGATCTGCACTGTCGCCGCATGACCGAGGACAACCCCCTGAGGCGCTTTGCGCCTTCCCCCTTCTCTCGAATTGCGATGCAATTCGGGAAGGGGGACGCCGCCAGCGCGGCGGGGCGGCCCTTGCGCGGCGGCCGCTGGCCTCGGCTGGGCGCTTTCATTGGCCGGCCCTCCGAATCAGGGCCCAACCACATCGCCTGACATACCCTTTCTTCTATGACCTACCTGCTCGCACTCGACCAAGGCACCTCCAGCTCCCGCAGCATCGTCTTTGACGAAGGCGGCCACATCGTGGCCCAGGCCCAGCTGGAGCTGCCGCAGATCTACCCCCCAGCCCGGCTGGGTGGAGCACGACCCGCTGGAGATCTGGCGCACGCAGCTCGCCACCGCACGCGATGCGCTGGCCAAGGCGGGCATCGCGGCCAGCGCCGTGCGCGCCGTGGGCATCACCAACCAGCGCGAGACCACCGTGCTGTGGAACCGCCACACCGGCCAGCCCGTGCACCACGCCATCGTGTGGCAAGACCGGCGCGCCGAGCCTGCCTGCGCCCAGCTGCGCGAACAAGGCCATGCCGCCGCCATCCAGGCCAAGACCGGCCTGCTGGTGGATGCCTACTTCTCGGGCACCAAGCTGCAGTGGATGCTGGACCACGTTCCCGGCGCGCGCGATGCCGCCGAGCGCGGCGAGCTCGCCTTTGGCACGGTGGACAGCTGGCTGATGTGGAAGCTCACCCACGGCAAAGTGCATGTGACGGACGTGAGCAACGCCTCGCGCACCATGCTGTTCAATGTGCACACCAACCAGTGGGACGACGAGCTGCTGGCGCTGCTGCGCATTCCCAAGGCGCTGATGCCCGAGGTGCTGCCGTCCAGCGCCCACTTTGGTGACATCGCGGCCGACCTGCTGGGCCACGGCATCCGCATCGGCGGGGTGGCGGGCGACCAGCAGAGCGCGCTGTTCGGCCAGGCCTGCTTCACGGCGGGCATGGCCAAGAACACCTACGGCACGGGCTGCTTCATGCTGATGCACACGGGCGGCACGTTCCAGACTTCGCAAAACGGCCTGCTCACCACCAGCGCGGCGCAGGCCACGGCGCAGCCGGAGTTCGCCATGGAAGGCAGCGTCTTTGTGGGCGGCGCCGTGGTGCAGTGGCTGCGCGACGGCCTGCGCGCCATCTCCACCAGCAGCGAGGTCGAGTCGCTCGCGCAAAGCGTGCCCGATTCGGGCGGCGTGATGATGGTACCCGCCTTCACCGGCCTGGGCGCCCCGTACTGGAAACCCGACTCGCGCGGCACCATCACCGGCCTCACACGCGGCACCACGCTGGGCCACATCGCCCGTGCGGCACTGGAGAGCATTGCCTACCAGAGCGCCGCCCTGCTGCTGGCCATGAGCCGCGATGCCGTGGCCGCCGGCGGCGCGCCGGTGAGCGAACTGCGCGTGGACGGCGGCGCCTGCATCAACGATTTGCTCATGCAGTTCCAGGCCGACCTGCTGGGCATTCCGGTGGTACGGCCTGCCGTCATCGAGACCACGGCGCTGGGCGCCGCCTACCTGGCGGGGCTGTCGAGCGGCGTGTACCGCAGCACGGATGAACTCTCGAACCTGTGGCGCGCCGACCGCCGCTTTGTGCCCACGCTCAGCAGCGCGCGTGCGCAGGAGCTGATGGCGAACTGGGAACACGCCGTCCGGCAAACAGTAGCTGAATAGAGTGCATCCCCCTGAGGCGCTGCGCGCCTTCCCCCCGCTCTCGCATCGCTGCGCGTTGCGGGCGGGGGGACGCTCCCAGCGCCCCTACTTGGGAATGCTGGCGGCCCTTGCGCGGGAGCCCTGGCTTTTAGCGCGCCAGTTGCATAGGCCATGGAAAAAATCGCCGGGGTAGCGGCGCTACCATCGGCTTTCCCTTTCTCGCCTGACGCAGCATGACCCCCCCCTCCACCGCTTCCTCCGCAGCACACACCACACTCCCCACCATCGCCTTCATCGGCGGCGGCAACATGGCCAGCGCCATCATGGGCGGGCTGATCCGCCAGGGCCATCCGGCCAGCCAGATCGAGGTGGTCGAGCCCTACGCCCCCATGCGCGAGGCACTGCTCAAGAACTTTGGAATCACGGCGCAGCCCGAGGCGGGCCCCGCATTGCAGCGCGCCAGCATCGTGGTGTGGGCCGTCAAGCCCCAAACCTTCAAGGACGCCGCCGCGCAGGCCAAGGCGCACACCCAGCAGGCGCTGCACCTGAGCGTGGCCGCCGGCATCCGTTCGGACAGCATCGCGCAATGGCTCGGGAGCGAGCGCATTGTGCGCACCATGCCCAACACGCCCGCGCTGGTGGGCAAGGGCATGAGCGCGATCTATGCCCGCCCGGCGGTGAGCGCGCAGGAGCGCACGCAGGTCGAGGCCATCCTGGCCAGCACGGGCGAGTTCCTGTGGGTGGAGACGGAAAAGCAGCTCGATGCCGTGACGGCGCTGTCGGGCTCGGGCCCGGCCTATGTCTTTTACTTTCTGGAAGCCATGACCCGCGCGGGCGCGGCCATGGGGCTGACCGGGCAACAGGCGCACCAGCTGGCCGTTGGCACCTTTGTGGGCGCATCGGAACTGGCGCGCCGCTCTGACGAGTCGCCCGCCGTGCTGCGCGAGCGCGTCACCTCCAAGGGCGGCACCACCTACGCGGCCCTGCAGTCGATGGAGGCCAGCGGCGTGGCTGCGGCATTTGAGGCCGCGATGCGCGCAGCAGAAAAACGCGCCAACGAACTGGGCAATGAGTTCGGCAATTGAAGCCTTTTTGGCCTCCAGCGCTTACCCATCAAGCGCAGGCAGCTATCAATTCGAGAGTATTGCCCGCAGCAGGTAGCTGCCCGCAATGCCCGCAAACACCGTGGCGCCCAGCCAGTGGTTGATGCGGAACGCCTTGAAGCAGCCCTCGCGGGTGCGGGTGCGGATGAGCGTGAAGTGCCAAACGGCCTGGGCCAGCGCGGCGGCAAGCGCTACATAAAATATAGCGCCTAGCGCATATGGGGCAAGCGCTACAGCCCAGATTCCTATGAAAAGCAGGTAGAAAATCACGATGCCGGCCACATCGAACCGCCCCAGCGTGATGGCCGAGGTCTTGATGCCGATCTTGAGGTCATCGTCGCGGTCCACCATGGCGTATTCGGTGTCGTAGGCCAGCACCCAGAAGAGGTTACCGAGCCACATCCACCACGCCACCGCAGGCACGCTGCCCTGCACCGCGGCAAAGGCAATCACGATGCCGAAGTTGAACGCAATGCCCAGCACCGCCTGCGGCATGGCAATGATGCGTTTGGTAAAGGGGTAGGCAATGGCCACCAGCACGGCGGGTACCGACCAGGCGATGGCGGCGGTATTGGTGGTGAGCACCAGGCCAAACGACACCAGCGCCAGCACCGCCCCCAGGCCCAGCGCCTCCTTCACCGACACCGCACCGGTGGTGACCGGGCGCTGCGCCGTGCGCTTGACGTGCCTGTCAAAGTCGCGGTCGGCCACGTCGTTCACACAGCACCCGGCGCTGCGCATGAGGATGGTGCCCAGCACGAACACCACCAGCAGGTGCCAGCCGGGAAAGCCGTCGGCCGCAATCCACAGCGCGCTGAGCGTGGGCCACAGGCAGACCAGCCAACCGGCGGGGCGGTCCCAGCGGATGAGATCCAGGTACAGGGCGAAGCGGTGGCGCAGGGAGACGGACGACATGCAGGTAGATAAAAATACGGGCAGACAACCCCCCGCTTCTGCGGGAGCGCACCGAATGTAGCAGCCAGCGCGCCTGCGCCTGCACCGTCTGGCGGGGCGTCGTGCCCAGGCCGCCGCAAACCCGGTAAAGTCCCCGTTCCCCCAAAACCACGGACTGCAACGCATGCCCCGATCCTCGAGCCCCCAGGCCGCCACGCGCTTTGCCATTCCCCGCACGCTGGTGGTCGGATTTGTGGTGGCGGCCCTCGCCACCCTCGTCATCGCCATCGTCAATTTCCGCTCTGCAGAGACGCGCACCAACGCCGTGCACGCCATGGACCGCACGTCCCTGGCCATGCGGCAGCTCAATTTCTTCAACGTGGCCATCCGCGATGCCGAAAGCGGCCAGCGCGGCTACCTTCTGACGGGCGACCTGGCCTACCTGCAGCCGTACGAGCAGGCGGTCATCGCGCTCAACAAGCACCTCGGGGAGCTCAAGGCAAGCGTGGAGGACGAGCCCACCCAAAAGCAGATGGTGGAGCAGCTGGACGAGCTCACGCAGATCAAGCTGCGCGAGCTCAACGACACCATTGCCCTGCGCAAGAACGGCGACGCGGTGGGCGCCATGGGGCTGGTGCATACCGGTGCGGGAAAAAGCACCATGACGCGCCTGTCCGAACTGGCCGAAAACCTGCGCGTGCTGCAGAACCAGCAACTGGCCACACGGCGCCAGCAGTGGGCCAACGCGGCCACCAACTCGAACCTGTATTCCACCGGCGGCTCGGGCGTGCTGCTGGTGCTGATCTGCCTGTCTGCCGCCGTCACGGCGCGCGAATACCGCAGCAAGTCCCAGCAGACGTGGATTTCGGCGGGGCTCAGCGGCCTGGGCCAGCGCATCCAGGGCGACCACCGCCTGGAAGACATCGGCCAGCTGGCGCTGGAATACCTGGCCAGCTACCTCAAGGCGCCCGTGGGGGCCGGGTATGTGGCGCACAGCGAGGGCGGCTTCTCGCTGTTCGGCGGCTACGCGCTGCCGCGCGAGCGGCTGGCCGAGAAGCTGCTGGCCGACGAAGGCCTGGTGGGGCAGGCCGCCCGCTCGCGCCAGCTGCTGCATGTGCGCAATGTGCCGCCGGGCTATCTGCCGGTGTCTTCCAGCACCGGGCAGGCGAACCCCACCGAGCTGCTGCTGGCGCCGGCCGTGGAAAGGGGCGAGGTGTATGCCGTCATCGAGCTGGGCTTTTACCGGCCCGTGGGCGACGCCGAGCGCGCCCTGCTGGAGCGCGCCTCGGAGATGCTGGCCGTGGCCATCCGCTCGGGCATCGACCGCAACCGCCTGCAAGACCTTCTGGAAGAAACGCAGCGCCAGTCCGAAGAGTTGCAGACCCAGCAGGAGGAGCTGCGCGTCAACAACGAAGAGCTGGAGCAGCAAAGCCGCATCCTGCAGGAGTCGCAGGCGCAGATGGAGATCCAGCAGACCCAGCTGGAGCAGACCAACGCCAACCTGGAAACCCAGACCCAGCAGCTGGAGCACCAGCGCGAGCAGCTGCTGCGCGCCCAGAGCGCCATGACCGACAAGGCCCGCGAACTGGAGCTGGCCAGCCAGTACAAGAGCGAGTTCCTGGCCAACATGAGCCACGAGCTGCGCACCCCGCTGAACTCCACCCTCATCCTGGCCAAGCTGCTGGCCGACAACAAACCCGGCAACCTCAGCGCCGACCAGGTGAAGTACGCCCAGACCATCTACGCGGCGGGCAACGACCTGCTGGCGCTGATCAACGACATCCTGGACCTGTCCAAGATCGAATCCGGGCAGGCCACTGTGGAGGTGGAACCCGTCAACATCGCCCGTGCGCTGCAATCACTGATCGACCCCCTGCGCCCGCTGGCCCAGGAAAAGGGCCTGGAGCTGACCGCCACCGTGGCGCCCGACGTTCCTGCCGCCCTGGAGACCGACCCCTTGCGACTGGGCCAGGTGCTCAAGAACCTGCTGTCCAACGCCCTGAAGTTCACCGAGACAGGCACCGTGACGATGCATGTGTCGCGCAACCCCGGCGACACGCTGTCGTTTGCGGTCAAGGACACCGGCATCGGCATCCCGGCCCACCAGCAGGAGCTGATTTTTGAGGCCTTCCGCCAGGCCGACGGCAGCACCCACCGCAAATACGGCGGCACGGGGCTGGGCCTGTCGATCTCGCGCGATCTGGCGCACCTGCTGGGCGGAACCCTGTCGGTTCACAGCGAGCCGGGTGCAGGCAGCGTGTTCACGCTGGTGGTGCCGCTGCGGCTGGTGCCCCGGCAGCCCGCGCAGCCCGCCGAAGCACCGGCACGGGGGCAGACAGGTGCAAGCCCGCTGGAACAGCCCGCCACCGCAGCCGTGAGTGCAGCGGCACCCGCCCCCATGCCGCCTGCGCCCGCCCAGGCGGCGGGCAGCGCAGGGGCGGCCATGGCCGCCATCGCTGCGTCCTCGTCGGGCCGCGCCGGGCCGCGCAGCATTCTGGTGATCGAAGATGACAAGCGCTTTGCCCAGATCCTGTGCGACCTGGCCCAGGAGATGGACTTTGAATGCCATCTGGCGCACAACGCGGCCGACGGGCTGGCGTTTGCCGCCCGGAGCCTGCCCAGCGCCATCGTGCTGGACGTCAACCTGCCCGACTTCTCGGGCCTGGGCGTGCTTGACCAGCTCAAGCGCAACCCGGCCACGCGCCACATCCCGGTGCATGTGGTGTCGGTGGCCGACTACTCGCAGGAGGCCATGGGGCGTGGCGCCATCGGCTACGCCCTCAAGCCGGTGCAACGCGACGAGCTGGTGCAGGCCCTGAAACGGCTGGAAGCCAAGTTCACCCAGCGCCTGCACCGCGTGCTGGTGGTGGAAGACGACGAGCGCCAGCGCGAAAGCGTGCGCGACCTGCTCAGCAGTGAAGAGGTGGAGATCGTTGGCGCCGGCACGGCCGCCGCCGCGCTGGAACAGCTGCGCAGCGCCACGTTCGACTGCATGGTGATGGACCTGAACCTGCCGGACCTGAGCGGCTACGAGCTGCTGAAGCAGATGACCGAGCAGGACGGCGTCTCGTTTCCGCCCGTTATCGTGTACACCGGCCGCGCCCTGTCACGCGACGAAGAGCAGCAGCTGCGCAAGTTCTCCAAGTCCATCATCATCAAGGACGCCCGCTCACCCGAGCGGCTGCTGGACGAAGTCACGCTCTTCCTGCACCAGGTGGAGTCCGAGCTCTCCGACGAGCACCGCCAGATGCTGCAGACGGCCCGCAGCCGCGAATCGGCACTGGAGGGCCGCACCGTGCTGGTGGTGGAAGACGACGTGCGCAACGTGTTTGCGCTGTCCAGCATCCTGGAGCCCACGGGCATCCGGGTGGAGATCGCGCGCAACGGCCGGGAGGCGCTGGACAAGCTGGCCCGCGCCGGCAATGCGGCGAGCCCCATGATCGACCTGGTACTGATGGACATCATGATGCCGGAGATGGATGGCTACACCGCCATGCGCGAGATCCGCAACCGCCCCGAATGGCGGCGCCTGCCCATCATCGCGCTCACGGCCAAGGCCATGAAGGACGACCAGGAGAAGTGCCTGGCCGCAGGCGCCAACGACTACATCCCCAAACCGCTAGACGTGGAAAAGCTCCTGTCGCTGGTGCGGGTGTGGATGCCCAAGTAACCGGCCCGGCCCGCCATGCCGCACCGCAAAGCGCGTACCGCCGACATCGAGCAGCGCCTGCTGATCGACGCGATCTTTCACCGCTACCACTACGATTTCCGGGGCTATGCCCAGGCGTCGCTCAAGCGGCGGCTGGCCTCGGCACTGCTGCACTTTGGCTGCAAGACGCTGTCGCAGCTGCAAGACCGGGTGTTGCACGAGCCCACGGTGTTTCCGGCGCTGCTGGAGTACCTCACCGTGCAGGTGAGTGACATGTTTCGCGACCCAAGCTACTTCAGGGCGCTGCGCACCGAAGTGGTGCCGCTACTGCGCACCTACCCGTCGCTGCGGGTGTGGGTGGCGGGCTGCAGTGCGGGCGAAGAGGTGTATTCGCTGGCCATCCTGTTGCACGAAGAGGGCCTGCTGGAGCGCACACTGATCTACGCCACCGACATCAATCCGCACGCGCTGCGCGCGGCAGAGTCCGGCGTGTTTGACATGGCGCGGGTGGCGGCTTTCACCGAGAACCACACCCGCTCGGGCGGCCACCGATCGCTGTCCGACTACTACACCGCGCGCTACGGGCGGGTGGTGTTTGACAAGTCTCTGCGCGAGCACATGGTGTTCTCGGACCACAGCCTGGCCACCGACAGCGTGTTTGCAGAAATGCACCTGGTGTCGTGCCGCAACGTGCTGATCTACTTCGACCGCGACCTGCAGAACCGCGCCCTGGGGCTGTTTCGGGAGGCCCTGTGCCACCGGGGGTTTCTGGGGCTCGGCTCCAAGGAGTCGCTGCGGTTTTCCACCCACGCCGATGCGTTTGACGACTTCGTGCTGGAAGACCGCATCTACCGCAAGAAGGCGGGCCTGTGATGCAGGGCTTCACACAGCCGCAAGCCGCTGCGCTGCGCCCCCAGGGCTACGACGCCATCGTGGTGGGTGGATCGTCGGGCGGCATTGATGCGCTGGTGCGCATCCTGCCCGCGCTGCCAGGCACCCTGAAGACCCCGGTGCTGGTGGTGATGCACCTGCCCCGCGACCGGCGCAGCCTGCTGCCCGAGATCTTCCGCCACCGGTGCGCGCTGCAGCTGCAGGAGGCGCATGACAAGGACGACATCGCGCCGGGCACCGTGTACTTTGCGCCGCCGGACTACCACCTGCTCGTCGATGCCGGCCCGCAACTGGCGCTGTCGCTGGACGCGCCGCTGCATTACTCGCGCCCCTCCATCGACGTCCTGTTCGAATCGGCGGCTGACCAGTACGGCGAGCGCCTGGTCGGCATCTTGCTTTCAGGCGCCAATGAAGATGGTGCACGGGGCCTGGAGGCCATCGGCGCGGCCGGTGGCCTCACTGTGGTGCAGGACCCTGCCAGCGCGTCGATCCCCACCATGCCCCAGGCGGCCCTCGCGCGCCACACCGCCCACCACGTTCTGCCACCCGCGGGCATTGCCGACCTGCTGGCCCGCCTGCACGCAACGGGACTGCTGTGATGCGCGCCCCACCCCACCCCCACTCCCCACCGCCCGTTCAGCCCATGCCACACACCGACCGCATCAAATGCCTGCTCGTCGATGACATTCCGGAAAACCTGATCGCACTGGAGGCTCTGCTGCAGGGCGACGGCATCGAGATCCTCAAGGCGCAATCCGGGCCCGAGGCGCTGGAGCTGTTGCTCACGCACACGGATATTGCGCTCGCCCTGCTGGACGTTCAGATGCCCGAGATGAACGGGTTCGAGCTGGCCGAGCTCATTCGCGGCAGCGAGCGCACGCGCCATATCCCGCTGATCTTCATCACAGCCGGTTCTCGCGAGCAGAACTGGCAGTTCCGGGGCTACGAAAGCGGCGCTGTGGATTTTCTGTACAAGCCCATCGACCCGCACATGCTCACGAACAAGGCCAATGTGTTCTTCGAGCTGCAGCGGCGCAAGCAGGCGCAGGCGCAGGAGCTGGAGGAGCGCACGGCGGCGCTGCGTGTCAATGAAATGTTCATGGCCGTGCTGAGCCACGACCTGCGCACGCCGCTGATGTCCATCACGGCTGCAGCCACCGTGATCAAGCGCCAGCCCGACCCCGAAAAGGCCAGCGCCATGGCCGACCGGGTCCTGAGCAGCAGCCAGCGCATGGCCCGGATGATCGAAGACCTGCTGGACGTGACGCGCATCCGCCAGGCGGGCGGCCTGGCACTGCAGCTGGGCGCGGCAGACATGCAGGCCATCGTGCAGCGCACGCTGGACGAGGTGCAGACGGGCTTCCCCGACCGGGCCATCGAATCCACGCTGCAGGGGAACCTGGCGGGCGTGTGGGACAGCGAGCGCCTGTGCCAGGTGGTCACCAACATCGTGGGCAACGCCATGCACCATGGCAGTGCAGACCGCCCGGTGCGGGTGACCGCCGATGGCACCCGGCCCCAGGTGGTGACCGTGTCCGTGTCCAACGGTGGCACCATTGCCCCCGAACTGCTGCCGCATCTGTTCAACCCGTTTCGCGGCGGTGAACGCGCGCCCGGGCGCAATCAGGGGCTGGGGCTGGGATTGTTCATTGCCCACCAGATCGTGCGGGCGCACCGGGGAAGCATCCAGGTGCAGTCGCAGGACGGCACCACCTGCTTTTCGGTGGAATTGCCCCGCGAGTCACCACCGACCGAGAAGTGGTCGCAAACCTGACGGGCCGGGTCAGGCTCCGGCGGCGGGTGGTGCCACCGCATCGTTGATGGAGCCCAGGAGCTGCTCCAGCTCCTCCAGATCAAAAGGCTTGAGCAGGGTGCGCACGTTGGGCCCCCAGGCGGCGGGATACATCCCGAGGTCGTAGCCGGAGCACAGCACCACCCAGCGCAGGGGGTCGCCTTCCAGCAGCCTGCGGGCGAGGTCGGTGCCGGACAGGCCAGGCAGGCTCACGTCAGACACGAGCAGATCGAAAGCTTGTTGCGCATCCAGTTCCAGGGCTTCCTCGGCGCTGGCGCACGAAACGACTTCATGGCCTTCGCCCTCCAGGAGCATGCCAATGGTTTCGCGCAGCTCCGGGTTGTCTTCCACGTACAGGATTCGCATACATCAGAAATTTCGTTGTGTCCTCCGTGCCGCCCGGCCCACCGGTGCAAAACGGGATGGGGCAGGCATTGCGGCGCCATGCACCCCACAGCCTGCCCGAACCCCGTGGCTGCCGCAGCAATGGCAGCGGGCAGCGGGCAGCGGGCCGCACGCCCAGCCGCAAATGATGCGGACAAGCACCCGCACGCCTTGTAGGACAACATGCCCTTTGCCAGCGCCCGCGCCACGCTGCGCTGCGGTTCACTCCTCCAGCAGCGAGCGCAGCATCCAGGCCGTCTGCTCGTGCACCGTCAGGCGCTGGGTCAGCAGGTCGGCGGTGGGCTCGTCACTGGCCTTGTCGGCCAGCGGAAACAGGCTGCGCGCGGTGCGGGCCACGGCCTCGTGGCCCTCCACCAGCACGCGCACCATGTCCAGCGCCTTGGGGGGCTTGGCCGGGGCATCGGGCACGGTGGCCAGCTTGCCAAACTCGGCATACGAGCCCGGTGCCACATGGCCCAGCGAACGGATGCGCTCGGCAATCGGGTCCACGGCGTTCCACAGCTCGGTGTACTGCGCCATGAACATGGTGTGCAGCGTGTTGAACATGGGGCCCGTCACGTTCCAGTGGAAGTTGTGCGTGGTGAGGT
The DNA here is from genome assembly GCF_000238595.1 of Acidovorax sp. NO-1. Lineage (GTDB taxonomy): Bacteria > Pseudomonadota > Gammaproteobacteria > Burkholderiales > Burkholderiaceae_C > Acidovorax. Next base: position 35,011 of record NZ_AGTS01000137.1, read on the forward strand.
ACAGCGTGTAGGTGTCGGCCAGCAGGCGCGACAGCCCCTGGGCAATGGCAGCGCGGTCCTTGTCGCTGATGCCGATGTTGATGGACGGAACGGCGGGATTTTTGGAGGCCTTGGCCATGGTCGTGCTCCTGAAAAGAAAAGACGAAGGATGAATGAAAACCGGCCACCGCGCACTGCGTCAGGACAATCGCTCGACGCCCGGCAGTTCGCAGGCATAGATGGCGTTGCGCAGCGCGGCGATGGCTTCATAGCGGGTAAAGCTGCGCCGCCAGGCCAGCACCACCCGGCGCATGGGCGGGGGGCCACCATCTTCCTCGCGGATGGGCAGGTAGCGGATGTAGGTCTCGTCGCTCTTGCGGCGGCGCGACACGGTGAGCAGCGCATCGCGCGGCACCGACAGGCGCGGCACCAGCGTCACGCCCATGCCTGCGGCCACCATGTGCTTGATGGTTTCGAGCGAAGAGCCTTCAAACGACTTGCGGATGCCCTCGGCATTGCTGGCAAAGCGCGCAAACTCGGGGCACACCTCCAGCACATGGTCGCGAAAACAGTGGCCGGCACCCAGCAACAGCATGGTTTCACTCTTGAGCTCGGCAGCCGTCACGGATTTTTTGGCCGCCAGCGGGTGCGAGCTGGGCACCGCAGCCATGAACGGCTCGTCATACAGGGGCGCCATGGCCAGGCCCGTGTCGGGAAAAGGTTCGGCCAGGATGGCGCAGTCGATCTCGCCGGTGCGCAGCATCTCCAGCAGCTTGACCGTGAAGTTCTCCTGCAGCATCAGCGGCATCTGGGGCGAGCGGCCAATCGCCTGGCGCACCAGCTCGGGCAGCAGGTACGGGCCGATGGTGTAGATCACGCCCAGCGTGAGCGGGCCGGCCAGCGGGTCCTTGCCGCGCTTGGCGATCTCCTTGATGGCCGCTGCCTGCTCCAGCACGCTCTGCGCCTGGCGCACGATCTCTTCGCCCAGCGGCGTGACCGTGACCTCGCCCGCGCTGCGCTCGAACAGCTTCACATCCAGCTCTTCTTCCAGCTTCTTGATGGCCACCGAGAGCGTGGGTTGCGACACGTAGCAGGCGTCGGCCGCATGGCCAAAGTGCTTCTCGCGGGCCACCGCAACGATGTACTTGAGTTCGGTGAGGGTCATGGTGAACTGCCAGTAGTGCTATTCATCAAGGAGATGTTTTTGCCCCCCATTGAACCAAGCAGCATCAAAGCCTTCCGCCAGGACAATGGCCTGCGCAGATGCTTGACCTTGGTCGCGGAGTCTTCCCAGGTACTTCACCAGGGTGTTTGAATCTTCGGTAAGGATGTGCGTGATGGACTCGCAGACCATTTGCGCCAGCAATTTGACGTCGTCCTTCACGGCCACCCGGTCGTCGCCCGTGTCACGCGACAGTACACGCATGAAATTACCGGAGGTCATGGCGTGATCGATGTTAAAGGGCAATACGTGAAAATTGCGCAAAGGAAGATCGCTCACAGGTTGTCCCACTTGAAACTCTGACGCGACCACGGCAGACAAGTACAAGGGACAGCCCTGAGCCAAGGCCTCGCGCAGATAACGCTTGGCTGTTTCGTGGTGCGCGCGCCCTGGGTCTGCCAGCGTGATCAAGTAACTCGTATCCAGAAGAATCGAGATCAAGCCGTACCTCCCCGCAGGGAGTCCACCCAATCGCTCGCACTAGGCACGTCTCGCCAGGCCTTCGCACCTCGCTCCGTCAAACGGCGCAACTGCGCTTCGTCCAAAGTCTGCTGGTGCTCTTCAAAACCGAGCAACCGCGCATTGCGGTACTTTCGGGTCACCACGTTGTACTCCGCACTGATGCGGGCCATAGCGACCTTGTAGAGGCGATTCACCGTATCGCTGCGGAAGAACTCACGATCCGACTCCACAGGAATCAAAGTGCCATCGGGCAAACGAATATGTGCATTGACTTTTTTAAGTCCGCCCATTTCGACAATCTCACCCTGCAGGTAGCGCTCAACCTGGACCCACTGGTCAGCGTCGTCCGCATGGAAGTCGGTAGCAGCGCTGATGCTGATATCCCGTTGCGGATTGCCTGGGACTGCAATTCGAAACACGCAGCGGCGCGCCCCTCGCGCGAGTTTTTGCCACCGCTCCATTACTTCCCGACGCTTTTTGTCGAGACCATCCAAACGCTCGGAGGCCGCAAGCTGCAGCAGATCCCGCAGAAGTCCCGGCGACGACACAGGAGCCGTCTGGATCGCCAAAGATCCTTTGACCACCCCCACATCCAGCGCCTGTAAATCCACTTCGGCGCCATCTCCCCGAAGGAAATCTTCCACGTCTTTTACAAAAGTTCGCAAGATCACCAGGGGCACTCTCTCCGGGGATATCTCGTATCCGGCAGACTCGTCGTGCAAGCTAATTAAAAGAGGCTGTGCGTCCATCCAGCAATTCTAGGCACTTACCGTGCTGTCCGCACCTCTCATCGAAATCCATTGGCGCACAACAGTTGCGTGCGGCTCAGGCCTTGAGATAGTCGGATTTTCCACCCAACCAGCGCGCCACGTGCTTCGCAGCCAAATCGGGGTGGCGGTCCAGCATCTGCGGGGCCAGTTCGCGCGCCCATTCGAGCAGGTGCGTGTCGGTCGCCAGGTCGGCAAACCGCAGCAGCGCGTCGCCCGACTGGCGGGCGCCCAGAAACTCGCCGGGGCCGCGGATCTCCAGGTCGCGCCGGGCGATCTCGAAGCCGTCGTTGGTTTCGGCCATGGCCTTGAGGCGCTCCTTGGCGGTTTCGCCCACGCGGCCGCTGTCGTTGGTCGAATACAGCAGCACGCAGGCCGATGCCGCAGCGCCCCGCCCCACCCGGCCGCGCAGCTGGTGCAGCTGCGAGAGGCCGAAACGCTCGGCATGCTCGATGACCATCAGGGACGCGTTGGGCACGTCCACGCCCACCTCGATCACGGTGGTACTCACCAGCACGCCCATCTGACCGCTGGTGAAAAGCGCCATCACCGCCTTCTTCTCGGCCGGGGGCATGCGCGAGTGCAGCAGACCGACCATGCAGCCCGGCAAGGCCTCGCTCAGGTCGGCGTGGGTAGCCGTGGCGTTACTCAGGTCCAGCGCCTCGCTCTCTTCGATCAGCGGGCACACCCAGTACACCTGCCGCCCGGCCTCCACCTGTGCGCCGATGCGTTCGATCACCTCGTCCTTGCGGCTGTCGGCAATGAGCTTGGTGACGATGGGGGTACGGCCGGGGGGCAGCTCGTCGATGACGGACACATCCAGATCGGCGTAGTAGCTCATGGCCAGCGTGCGCGGGATGGGGGTGGCGCTCATCATCAGCATGTGAGGCTCTTGGCCATGGTCCGCGAGCTTCTTGCGCAAGGCCAGCCGCTGCGCCACGCCAAAGCGGTGCTGCTCGTCGATGATGGCCAGCGCCAGGTTCTTGAACTGCACCTGCTCCTGGATGACGGCGTGCGTGCCCACCACCAACGCCGCCTCGCCACTGGCCACTAGCGCCAGCATGGCGGTGCGGTCTTTCTTCTTTTGCCCGCCCACCAGCCAGGCCACCCTGCGGCCGCGCGCGGCCAGCAGAGGTTCGAGCCAGCCGATCATCTTGGCGAAGTGCTGCTCGGCCAGGATTTCGGTGGGGGCCATCAGCGCGCACTGCCAGCCCGCGTCCATGGCCAGGCAGGCGGCCAGGGCAGACACCACGGTTTTGCCCGAGCCCACATCGCCCTGCAGCAGCCGGTGCATGGGCACCTGGCGTGCCAGGTCGGCGGCAATTTCTTCGCCCACGCGGCGCTGGGCGCTGGTGAGGCTGAAGGGCAGCACGGCCAGCAGTTGCTCATGCAGCGGCAAGGCACCGTCGGCGGCTTTTTGGGCGCGCAATACGGGCGCACGCAGCATGTCGCGTGCGCGGCGCGACTGCTGCTGCGACAGCTGCTGGGCCAGCAGCTCCTCGGCTTTCAGGCGCTGCCAGGCGGGGTGGCTGTGGTCCTCCAGCGTGGACAGCGCCACATCCGGCGTGGGATGGTGCAAAAAAGTGAGCGCCTCGCGCAGACTGAATAAGCGCTGGAGGCCATTTTGGCCATAAATCCGGGTCACCGGCGGCTCGGCACCGGGCGGCAAGGTGTCTGACAAGTCCACCCGTGCCAGTGCGCCCACCACGGCCCGGCGCAGATAGGGCTGGGGCAGGCCGGCGGTGGTGGGGTACACCGGCGTGAGCGCCGCAGGCAGCTCGCCGCCCGCCACGCGAAACGCCGGATGCATCATCTGCCGCCCCCAGAAGCCGCCCTTGATCTCACCCCGTATGCGCAGGCGCGCACCCACGGCCAGGGTCTTCTGGTGCGAGGGGTAGAAGCTGAAAAAGCGCAGCTCACAGCTGCCGGTGTCGTCCTCCACCTGCACCAGCAGCTGGCGGCGCGGGCGCAGCTGAATCTCGCTCGCCGTCACTGTGGCTTCGATCTGCACCATCTGCCCGTCGCGCGCGTTGGCCAGCGGGGTGATGCGGGTTTCATCCTCGTAGCGCAGGGGCAGGTGCAGGGCCAGATCAATATCCCGCACCAGGCCCAGCTTGTGCAGCGCCTTGTGCGCCACCGAGGCACCACCTTTGGCTGTGGGGGCGGGTGCACAGCCCGGCGATGCCGTGGCCTTGGTGGATTTGCGGGGTGCGGCAGTGGGCATGGGCAGGTGGAGGGAATGTCAAAAAGGCTACCATGGTTACCATTGCTTACGCCTCATCACGGCGCACTTTCTGGCCACGTTCATGCTCAAGCGCATCCACATCGAACACCTCACCCTGGGCATGTACCTGCACGAGTTCTGCGGCTCGTGGATGGACCATCCCTTCTGGCGCGCCCAGTTTCTCCTGAAGGACCCGAAGGACCTGGCCCGCATCCGGGCCACCTCGATCCACGAGTGCTGGATCGATACCGACAAGGGGCTGGATGTGGCTGCTGGCACCGCGTCGATGTCGCGCGAAGAGGTGGACGCGCAGATCGAGACCGACTTCAGCCGCCTGGAGGAACTACCTCCCGTCAAGGTCAAGCTGCCCGCACCGCCCCCGCCGCCCAGGCGCGACCGCAAACCGGCCGACATGCACACCGAGCTCACCATGGCTGCCGCCATCTGCGTCAAATCCAAGGAAGCCGTGGTCTCGATGTTCAGCGAGGCCCGCATGGGCCGCGCGGTGGACTCTGCAACGGCACAGGGCCTGGTGGAGGAAATCTCCGACTCCGTCACCCGCAACCCCGGTGCACTCATCAGCCTGGCGCGGCTGAAGACGGCCGACGACTACACCTACATGCACTCGGTGGCGGTGTGCGCGCTGATGGTGGCCCTGGCCAAGCAGCTCAAGCTCAAGGAAGACCAGCAGCGACTGGCCGGCATGGCGGGCCTGCTGCACGACCTGGGCAAGGCGGCTGTTCCGCTGACAGTGCTCAACAAGCCCGGCAAGCTCACCGACCAGGAATTCACCGTGGTGCGCAGCCACCCGGTGGAGGGCTACCACATGCTCAAGGAAGGCGGCAACGTGCCTGACGCGGTGCTGGACGCCTGCCTGCACCACCACGAAAAGGTGGACGGCTCGGGCTACCCCGACAAGCTCAAGGGCGACGGCATCAGCGTGATCGCACGCATGACGGCGATTTGCGACGTGTACGACGCCATCACCTCCGACCGGCCCTACAAGCGCGGCTGGGACCCGGCCGAGTCGCTGCGCCGCATGGCCGAGTGGACCCAGGACCATTTCGACGCGCGCATCTTCCAGGCGTTTGTCAAAAGCATCGGCATCTACCCTGTGGGCTCGCTGGTGCGGCTGACGTCGGGGCGCATCGGGGTGGTGACCGAGCAATCGCCCACCGCCCTCACGGCCCCCATGGTCAAGGTGTTTTTCTCGACCAAGTCCGACCTGCGCATCCCGCCCGAAATGGTGAACCTGGCCGCGCCGGGTTGCGCCGAGAAGATCGTCGCGCGCGAAGACCCGGACAAGTGGCGCTTTCCGGACCTGAACGAGCTATGGTCGGGCTTTACCGACAAAGTCTGGTAGTCACAGCCCATGCCCACCCTGCTCACACTGACACCCAACCCCGCGCTCGACCTGGCCACCACCACCGAGCGCGTGGCCCCCACCCACAAGCTGCGCTGCGGCCCGGTGCAGCGCTTCGCGGGCGGCGGCGGCATCAACGTGGCGCGGGTGCTGCACCGGCTGGGCGCGGATGTGCAGGCCTGGGCGCTGGCCGGTGGTGCGGCCGGGGCACAGGTGCAGCAGCTGCTGGCCGAGGAGGGCGTGGCCACGGCACTACAGCCGATTGCCGGCGACACGCGCGAGAACTTTTCGGTGGTGGAAACCGGCACGGGCGAAGAATTCCGCTTTGTGCTCCCGGGCCCCACGCTGCAGGCGGCGGAATGGCAGGCCTGCCTGGATGCGCTGACGGCGCTGCAGGCTCCGCCCCGCTGGCTCATTGCCAGCGGCAGCCTGCCGCCCGGCGTGCCCGATGACTTTTACGCCCGGCTGGCACGGGCCCTCACGGCCCGGGGCGTGCGCGTGGTCGTCGACACCTCGGGCCCGGCGCTGGCCGCCGCACTGCGGGCGGGTGTGGCGCTGGTCAAACCCAGTCTGCGCGAACTGCGGGAGGCGATGCAGCAGCCGCTGGCCCAGGCGGCCGACTGGTGCCAGGCCGCCCAGTCGCTGGTGCACAGCGGCGCCGCAGGGATTGTGGCTTTGTCCGTGGGCGAGCAAGGCGCCGTGCTGGCCACGCGCGAGGGCGTGTGGCAGGCGCCCGCCCTGAACGTGCCCGCCACCACCGGCACCACGGGCGCGGGCGACTGCTTTCTGGCAGCGCTGGTGTGGGCGCTGGACCGGGGCGATGCACCTGCCGAGGCGCTGCGCTGGGGCGTGGCGGCCGGCGCCGCGGCGTTGCTGCACCCGGGCACCACCCTGGCCCAGGCCGATGATGTGCAGCGGCTGGTGCACAGCGTGCCCGCGCCCGTGGCCTTCACAACCCAGCCATAGCCGCCCAGGGGGCGCACAGCCCCGTGGGACAATCGCGCCTTCCGCAATTTTTACCTTGGCACGGGCCCGTTCGGCCCTCAAGCACGATGACTGATTTTTCCCCCGGCGCAGCCAGCGCGCCCCACGCTCCCCGCGTGTTCACCCTCAGCGACTTCGACTTTTCGCTGCCCCCCGAACTCATTGCCCAGCACCCCGCGCCCGAGCGCAGCGCCTCGCGCCTGCTGGATGGCAGAGCGATGCAGCCCGTAGACCGCATCTTTCGCGAGCTGCCCGGCCTGCTGCGCGAGGGCGACCTGCTCGTCTTCAACGACACGCGCGTGGTCAAGGCGCGCATCTTTGGCGAGAAGGCCAGCGGCGGCAAGCTGGAGCTGCTGATCGAGCGCGTGCTGCCCGCCGAGGCGGGCAACCCGGGCAACGAAGTCGTGGCCCACATGAAGGTCAGCAAGAAGCCCCTGCCCGGCAGCGTGGTGCACATGGCCGGAGGCCGCCAGGCGGGCGGCTTTGACGCGCAGCTGCTGGGCCGCTGGCCCACCGGGGACGGCCCGCTGTTCCGCTTTGCGCTGCACGGCCCGGCGGCCGAATCGCCCTGGGAGCTGATGGACCGCCACGGCCACCTGCCGCTGCCGCCCTACATCGAGCGCAACCAGAACACCGCCCACGACCCGGACGAGGCCGAGGACAGCCAGCGCTACCAGACCGTGTTTGCCCGCAACCCCGGCGCCGTGGCCGCGCCCACGGCCGCGCTGCACTTTGACGAAGGCGTGCTGGCCGACCTGGCCGAGCGCGGCATCGAGCGTGCCAGCGTCACGCTGCATGTGGGCGCAGGCACCTTCCAGCCCTGCAAGACCGAAAACCTGGCCGAGCACCAGATGCACAGCGAGTGGTACGAGATTCCGCTGGCCACGCTGGCCGCGCTGGAGCGCTGCCGCCAGCGCGGCGGGCGCGTGGTGGCCGTGGGCACGACCACAGTGCGCACGCTCGAATCGTGGGCCCGCTCCGGCCTCACCTCGGGCGACACCAACATCTTCATCACGCCGGGCTTTGCGTTCCAGGTGGTGGATGTGCTGATCACCAACTTCCACCTGCCCAAGAGCACGCTAATGATGCTGGTGAGCGCGTTTGCGGGGTATGCCCACATCATGGGCCTGTACCGGCATGCGATTGCGCAGCAGTACCGGTTCTTCAGCTACGGCGACGCGATGCTGCTGGAGCGTGCGCCGCCGGTGCCTGCCGCCTGAAAATACGAGTCAAATCAGGCTCTGGCGCTTAATGGATAAGCGCCAGCAGCTATTTTTTTGATACCAAACGGGTGCGATCAGTACGCCACCGCGTGCCCGTCCTTGCGCGGGTCGGAACCGGCGATGTAGGTGTTGCCATTCCTGAGCACCAGCTGCGCGCCACCAAAGGCAAACACGCCGTTGCCCTCTTCCACCGTCACCTCGTGCCCGCGCGCGCGCAGCGCGGCCACCACGGCGGGGTCGAACCCCAGCTCTACCGACACACCCTTGCCGCCGGTGATGCGCCAGCGCGGGGCATCGACAGCGGCCTGCGGGTTCTGGCCGTAGCGCAGCACGCGCAGCGCCATCTGCGTGTGGCCCTGGCTTTGCATGGGGCCGCCCATCACGCCGAAGGCCATCTGGGGCGTGCCGTCGGCATGCATGGCAAAGGCCGGAATGATGGTGTGCGAGGGGCGCTTGCCCGGCGCCACCTGGTTGGCGTGGCCCGGCACCAGATTGAAGTTGTGGCCGCGGTTCTGCAGGCTGATGCCGGTACCCGGCACCACCACGCCCGAACCAAAGCCCATGTAGTTGGACTGGATGAACGAAATCATCATGCCCTGGCTGTCTGCCGCCGCCAGGTACACGGTGCCGCCGGGGCGCGGGGCGCCGTGGCCGGGATCGCCCGCGCGCTCGGGGTCGATGAGGGCGGCGCGACCTTTCAGGTAGTCGGGGTGCAGCAGCTCGGCGGGCGTGACGTGCATGGCGTCGATGTCGGCGTTGTACTGGTGCAGGTCGGCAAATGCGAGCTTCATGGCCTCGATGCTGGCGTGCACGGTCTCGATATCGTCCACGGGGTGCTGGCCCACGCCATGGGCGTCGAGCATGCCCAGCGCCATCAGTGCGGCGATGCCCTGGCCGTTGGGCGGAATTTCATGGATCACGGAATCGCCAAAGCGCTGGCTGATCGTGCCCACCCAGTCGGCCTGGTGCGCGGCCAGGTCGGCCAGCGTCATGGCGCCGCCGTTGGCCTGCGAATGCGCGGCGATGCGCTCGGCGATCACGCCCCGGTAGAAGGCCTCGCCCTCGGTTTCGGCAATGAGCTCCAGCGTGCGCGCATGGGCCTCGCTGCGAAAAATCTCCCCCGCCACCGGCGTGCGGCCGCCGGGCATGAAGCACTCGGCAAAGCCCGGTTGCGCCCCCAGCTTGGCCGCACCCAGCGCCCACAGTTTGGCAATGGTGGGCGACACGGGAAACCCGTTGCGCGCGTAGTCGATGGCGGGCTGCGCCAGCTGTGCAAACGGCAGCTTGCCCAGTCGCCTGGAAAGCGCCACCCAGGCGGACACGGCGCCGGGCACGGTGACGGCGTTCCAGCCCGTCTCAGGGATGCCGCCCAGCTTCTCGAAATACTCCGGCGTCCACGCCGCAGGCGAGCGGCCCGAGGCATTGAGGCCGTGCAGCTCCTTGCCGTCCCACACGATGGCAAACCCGTCGCTGCCCAGGCCACAGCCCGTGGGCTCCACCACCGTGAGCGCCATGGCGGCGGCAATCGCGGCGTCCACCGCATTGCCCCCGGCGAGCAGCATGCGCAGCCCCGCCTGCGCGGCCAACGGCTGCGAGGTGGAAACCACATTGCGCCCCATGACCGCGCTGCGGTGGGAGGCATAGGGAAGGGACCAGTCGAGAGATGGGGTGTTCATAGCGTTCTGACTCTGTTGCCCCGCACAGGGCGGGCTGCATGAAACTGGCGCGGCGCAAAGCGGGGACGCCGAGGAAGGGCCGCCCCGCACCGAGGGCGTCGTCACCCTGGGGGGAAGTCGCCAAAGGCGACTCAGGGGGATGTCACTCCACCACTATTTTGTGTTGCCGAATCACAGCCGCCCAGCGGTTGCTGTCGGACTGCACCATGGCGCCAAACTGTGCCGGGGTGCTGGGCGCTGCGGGTTCCACACCCAGCTTGGCCAGGCTCTCGGCCACCTCGGGCGCCTGCACGGCCTTGGCAAAGGCCTTGTGCACCTTGTCGACCAGCGCCGCCGGCGCGCCTGCAGGCAGGTACACACCAAACCAGGTCACCGACGAATAGCCGGGCAGGCCGGATTCGGCCAGCGTGGGCAGCTCGGGCGCGAGGGCGCTGCGCTTTTCGCTGGTGACAGCGATGGCGCGCAGGCGGCCCGCCTTGGCGTGGGGCATGCCGGTGGGCAGCGAATCAAACAGCACATGGGTCTGCCCGGCGATCAGGTCGGGGATGGCCAGGGCCGTGCCCTTGTAGGGGATGTGCGTCATCTCCACACCCGCCTGGGCGCTGAAGGCCGCCGTGTTCAGGTGCACGATGGTGCCGTTGCCGCTGGTGGCGTAGTTGAGCTTGCCGGGGTTGGCCTTGCCGTAGGCGATCAGCTCGGCCACGGTCTTGACGGGCAACGAGTTGGTGACCAGCACCACGCTGGGCGCGTCGGCCACATGGGCCACCGGCACAAAGTCCTTGCGCGGGTCGTACGCCAGCTTGGGCATGAGGTGGGGCGAAATCGCGTGCGTGCTGCTGGTAGTCAGCAGCAGGGTGTAGCCGTCAGGCGCTGCCTTGGCGGCTTCGGCCGTGCCGATGGTGCCGCCCGCGCCGGGCTTGTTGTCCACCACCATCTGCTGGCCCAGGTCAGTGGCCACACGCTGGGTGACCACGCGGGCCACCAGGTCGGTGGCGCCACTGGCCGGAAACGGCACGATCACGCGCACGGGCCGGTCAGGCCACGCCGCAGCCTGTGCATGCGCGGTGGAAACAGATGCCAGCAGGCCGGCCAGGCCCAGCACGCCAAGACTCCAGGAAACAAGACGCATACAAAGCACTCCAGAACAGGACGACGACCGTCGGAAAAAAGGAAGCGCAGGCCCTGACCCCAGTTTGCAGGCACCGCCCGCGCGCTGCGGAACGGGCCCATCTTAGGAAGCTCTGCCTTGCTTTACCACCAGCAAATCAGCAAGCAGCTTTGCCATTGCGGCAAACCGGCGGATACTCGGCGGCGCCAGGACCGCCATGACAAACCCACCCACGCCCCCACCGCCACGCGCGCACCTGCTGCAAGACACCACCCTGCGCTATTTTCTGGAAGTGGCGCAGAGCGGATCGCTCACCGAGGCATCCGCCCGCCTGCACGTGGCCGCGTCTGCGCTGAGCCGCCAGATCGCCGGGCTGGAGGCCCAGCTGGGCACGCCGCTGTTCGAGCGCCACCCGCGCGGCATGGTGCTGACGGCGGCGGGGGAGATTCTGGCCGTGCACGCCCGCCGCACAGTGCTCGACGCCGAGCGCGCCCTGGGCGAGATCGGCGCGCTGCAGGGCCTGCGCGCCGGGCAGGTGCGCCTGGCCACGTCTGATGCCTTTGCCAACGAGCTGGTGCCACGCCTGTGCGTGGAGTTTCAGCGCACGCACGCGGGCATCGAGTTCAGCGTCATCGCGCTGCCCACGGCCCAGGTGCCCGACGCCGTGCGCAGCGGCGCGGCCGACATTGGCCTGTGCTTCAGCCGCGCGCCGCACAAGGACATCGCGGTGGCCTACCGCCAGAGCGCCCCCGTGCTGGCGCTGGTGCTGCCCGGCCACCCGCTCGCAACCCAAGGCAGCGTCACCATCGCCGAGCTGACGCGCTACCCGCTGGCGCTGCCACCGGCAGAGACCACTGTGCGCCAGATGATCGACATCGTGTGCAGCCGCCTGGGGCTGCAGCTGGCGCCGGTGCTGATCAGCAACCATGCGAAGACGGTCATCCACTTTGTGCTGCACGGCGGCGGCGTGTCGGTGGCCAGCGAGATCGCCGTGCGCCACCTGGTTGCAGAGGGCGCCATCGTGGCCCTGCCCATCAGCGACCAGGGCATGGATTTTCGCGATGTGGAGGTGCAGACGCTGGCCGGGCGCAGCCTGCCGGTGGCCGTGCAGGCGTTTCTGGAGCTGCTCAGGGAGCGGCTGCCAGGCAGCGTCGGGCCCCATTGAGTCGGGATCAATCCACGTCAAACCGTTCACGCTCGCTTGTCGAAGCGCCGCGAAAGGCTTCGACTAGCTCAGCCCGAACGGGGGTGGTTCAGTTCAAAGATGCCGACCCCATGCGGCACTGAGCCCCCCTCCTGCTGTTGGCGAAAATCCCGCGCCTTGCCAAAGTGCCCGTTGCCAATGAAAGGCACCGGCGGGCGCAGCGCCGACAGCGGCGAGGGGTGGTTGGACATGAGCACGAGGTGCCCCTTGTCCTGCGGGATCAGCGCACGCTTGCCCTGCGCGTGCGCCCCCCACAGCATGAACACCACCGGGCGCGGGCCCTCGGCCACATGGCGGATGACGGCGTCGGTGAGCTGCTCCCAGCCCTTGCCCGCGTGGCTGGCGGGCTGGCCCTCTTCCACCGTGAGGCCGGTGTTGAGCAGCAGCACGCCGTTTTGGGCCCATGTCACCAGGCTGCCGCCGGGCTCGGGAAAGGGCGGAAACGGCGTACCCAGGTCGCGCTGCATTTCCTTGAAAATGTTGCGCAGCGAGGGAGGCAGCTGCACGCCGGGCGCCACCGAGAACGCCAGCCCCTCGGCCTGCCCGCGGCCGTGGTATGGGTCCTGCCCCAGGATGACCACGCGCACCGCGTCGGGCGGTGTGAGACTCAGCGCGCGCAGGGGCTGCGGCGGGAAGATCACAGCCCCCGCGTGCAGCCGCGCCTGCAGGAACGCGAGCAGCGCCTGCCCCCGGTCCCCGGCAAAGAACGCATCCACCAACGCTTGCCAGCCCGTCGCCACCGGCCAGTCGGCCGGGTTGGCACTCTGGAGCTGGGTGGCAGTCTGCCAATCTGAATTTATGGTCAAAACAGGCTCCAGCGCTTACCCATCAAGCGCAAACAGCTATCAAAACAGGAGTGTTCAACCTGTCTCACCGAAGAGCTTGGCCAGTGCCTGGCCGGGATCGTCGGCGCGCATGAAGGCTTCGCCCACCAGGAAGGCATGCACGCCGGCGTCGCGCATGGTCTTCACATCGGCGGGCTTCAAGATGCCGGACTCGGTGACCAGCAAGCGATCCTGCGGCACGTCTTTCAACATGCCGAGCGTGGTGTCCAGCGTGACCTCGAACGTGCGCAGGTTGCGGTTGTTGATGCCGACCAGCGGGGTCTTGAGCTTGAGGGCGCGCTCCAGCTCGGGCCGATCGTGCACCTCCACCAGCACCGCCATGTCCAGGCTGCGGGCAATGGCTTCAAACTCGGCCATCTGGGCATCGTCCAGGCAGGCGGCAATCAGCAGGATGGCATCGGCACCCATGGCGCGCGACTCATAAATTTGATACGCGTCGACCATGAAATCCTTGCGCAGCACCGGCAGCAGGGTGCTCGCGCGGGCCTGCTTCAGGTAGTCGGGCTGGCCCTCAAAGAACTGGCGGTCGGTCAGCACCGACAGGCAGGCCGCGCTCACCTTCCCATCGCCTTCCATATAGCTCTGCGCAATGTCAGCGGGCTCGAAGTCGGCGCGCAGCACGCCCTTGGAGGGGCTGGCCTTCTTGATCTCGGCAATCACCGCCGCCTGGCCCTTGGCGATCTTGGCGCGCAGCGCGCCTTCAAAGTCGCGCGTGAGCACACGGCTCTCGGCGTCGGCGCGCATGGCTTCAAAGGACAGGCGCTTTTTGGCGGCGGCCACTTCTTCGTGCTTGACGGCCACGATCTTATTCAGGATGTCACTCATGGCGATTTATTGGAGAGTTTGGAGATGTGGAAGTGAAGACGCCACCAGAACCAAATTTGAATCCCGTTAAAGATAAAAAATTGGACCACCTGCCAGGCAAACACGGGATCACGAAACGACTGATGGTTGATGACCAATGGGAATAGATACCACGAGGCCCAATAGAGTGCCTGCGACGCCAGCAAGACCACCATTCCGAGTGGCACGCTCAATGGGATCAGTCGAAGAAGTAGATCACGCCCCGATGCTCCTCCATTGGCTTTGAATACCTCATGCAAACCGATCCAGAGCACGGCTAGCGCAGCCAATACGTCGTACAGTAAAAACCAGCCCAGCTGCAGACCAGCCCAGGCTGCATGGTAGTAATAAAAGAGCCAAATCACTGACGAGACAAGCCAGTAGCGCATCTCATCGTGTGCAGTAACGCTGCCGATCCTAAGCGCCTCCCTAGTGTGTCGAGCCGAAAAGGGGTGAAAACTCATGGCCTGCCTTTGACGATTGACCTCAGACGGGATAAACAAACTGACGGAGGCAAAACGGACTGACTTGACATCACACCGCCAGCACATGCGAGCGTGTAACCATCTGCTCCAGCTTGTCCAGCGCCGCACCGGAGGCGATGGCGGCACGCGCCTTCTCGAGCCCTGCGGGCACCGAATCGGCCACATTGGCCGCATACAGCGCCACGCCGGCGTTCAGGCAAACGATGTCCTGCGCGGCGCCGGGCTCACCCTTGAGCACGCCGATCAGCATCTCGCGCGACTGCTCGGGCGTTTCGACCTTGAGCGCACGGTTGCTGGCCATCGGCAGGCCGAAGTCCTCGGGGTGGATTTCGTACTCGGTGATCTGGCCGTTCTTCAGCTCGCCCACCAGGGTGGCGGCACCCAGGCTCACTTCGTCCATGCCGTCGCGGCCGTAGACCACCAAGGCATGCTCGGCGCCCAGGCGCTGCAGCGCGCGCACCTGGATGCCGACGAGGTCGGGGTGGAACACGCCCATCAGGATGTTGGGTGCCCCGGCCGGGTTGGTCAGCGGGCCCAGGATGTTGAAGATGGTGCGCACGCCCAGCTCCTTGCGCACCGGCGCCACGTTCTTCATGGCCGGGTGGTGGTTGGGCGCAAACATGAAGCCGATGCCGACTTCTGCGATGCACTGGGCGATCTGCTCGGGCTTGAGGTTGATGTGGATGCCCAGGGCATCCATCACGTCGGCGCTGCCGCTTTTGCTGGATACGCCCCGGCCGCCATGTTTGCTGACCTTGGCGCCCGCTGCGGCGGCCACGAACATCGAGCAGGTGGAGATGTTGAAGGTGTTGGCGCCGTCGCCGCCCGTGCCGACGATGTCCACCAGGTGCTTGCTGTCCGGCACGTGGACCTTGGTGGAAAACTCGCGCATGACCTGGGCTGCGGCGGTGATCTCGCCGATGGTTTCCTTCTTCACGCGCAGGCCGGTGATGATGGCTGCGGTCATGACGGGCGAGAGCTCGCCGCTCATGATCATGCGCATCAGGTGCAGCATTTCGTCGTGAAAGATTTCGCGGTGCTCGATGGTGCGCTGCAGCGCTTCCTGGGGGGTGATGGACATGACGGTGTCTCCTGGGTTGGCGGTCAGGCCGCCGGTGGATCGGTAAAGGCCAGCTTGAGTCCGAAGCCGATGAACATGGCACCCGCCGCGCGGTCCAGCCAGTGCATGCCGCGCTGCAGCGCCGTGGCGCGGCGGGCCATCCACGACGCTGCCAGCGCCCAGCCCGTGTTGACGGGGATGGCGTTGACGTTGAACAGCACGCCCAGCAGCACAAAGGCCAACGCCTTGTTGTCCGCGCCCGGCGCAATGAACTGCGGCACAAAGGCCAGGAAGAAGATGGCGACCTTGGGGTTGAGCACGTTGGTCCAGAAGCCACCGAGGAACACCTTGGAGAGCGGTGTGTGTTGCACAGGGGCGGCCCGCGCCGCCGCAAGAGCAGCCGTGTTGCCGTTCTCAGCGTTGGGCTTTGCCAGCAGCATGCGCACGCCCATCCACATCAGGTACGCCGCGCCGATCCACTTGAGCACAGTGAACGCCGTGGCCGAGGTGGCCAGCAACGCGCCCACACCCACGGCCGCGGCAAAGATGTGCACAAAGCACCCGGCCGTGATGCCCAGCCCCGCCACGATGCCCGCGCGCGTGCCGGAGCGCAGCGCGTTGGTGACGATGTAGAGCACATCCGGGCCGGGCGTGAGGTTCAGCAGCCAGCCTGCGGCGATGAAGATCACCAACTGGTGGAGATCGATGAAGTTCACGCGCGCTGCTCCAGAAAGTTCTGGAGCATGGCGTGGCCGTGTTCGGTGAGGATGCTCTCGGGGTGGAACTGCACGCCTTCGATGGGCAGCGTCTTGTGGCGCACGCCCATGATTTCGCCGTCGTCGGTCCAAGCGGTCACTTCGAGCACGTCGGGGCAGGTGGCGCGCTCGATGGCCAGCGAGTGGTAACGGTTCACCGTGAACTTCTCGGGCAGGCCCGCAAACACGCCCTTTTGTGTGGTGGTGATGACGCTGGTCTTGCCGTGCATCAGCTCCTGCGCACGGATGATGTTGCCGCCGAACGCTGCGCCAATGGCCTGGTGGCCCAGGCACACGCCCAGGATGGGCAGCTTGCCCGCAAAGTGCTCAATCGCTGCCACGGAGATACCGGCCTCCGCAGGTGAGCAAGGGCCGGGCGAGATGACCAGGCGGTCGAGCTGACCAGCGTTCAGGCGCGCCTCGATCTCGGCCACGGTGATCTCGTCGTTGCGGAACACCTCGACCTCGGCGCCCAGTTCACCAAAGTACTGAACGATGTTGTAGGTGAAGCTGTCGTAGTTGTCGACCATCAAGAGTTTGGTTGTCATGCGGCGCTCCCGGCAGTGGCGGGCTCGCGCAGGCGGGCGAACTCGCGGTGTTCATAGGCAATGCAGGCTTCCATGAGGCTGCGGTAGATGGCTTCGATCACGTTGGCATCGCCACCTTCGGCCTGGGCGCGTTCGCGCACGCGGGCCACGATGGCCTCAATGCGCGCTTCATCGCGCACCTGTTCCACGCCTTGCTTGATGCGCGCGGCCTGGGTCATGTAGCCCACGCGCTCTACCAGCAGGGGCACCAGCACGTCGTCCAGCGCATCCACTTCGCGGCGCACGTCCTGCATCGTGGCGCAGTGTTTGGTTCGGGAAATGGCGCGGGTCATTCCAGTCCCTCCTCGACCAGTTCGGCGGCGCGCAGCAGCGCGCGGGCCTTGTGCTCGGTTTCCTTCCATTCCAGCTCGGGCACCGAATCGGCCACCACGCCCGCAGCGGCCTGCACATAGAGCGTGCCGTTCTTGATGATGCCGGTGCGGATGGCGATGGCCACATCCATGTCGCCCGCGTAGCTGAGATACCCGCAGGCGCCGCCGTACAGGCCGCGCTTGGTGGGCTCGAGCTGGTCAATGAGTTCCATGGCGTGCACCTTGGGCGCGCCGGTCAGGGTGCCGGCCGGGAAGGTGGCCTTGAGCACGTCCATGCTGGTCATGCCATCGTTGAGGATGCCTTCCACGTTGCTCACGATGTGCATCACGTGGCTGTAGCGCTCCACCGCAAAGGCCTCGGTCACCTTCACCGTGCCGGTTTTCGCAATGCGGCCGATGTCGTTGCGCGCCAGGTCGATCAGCATCACATGCTCGGCGCGTTCCTTGGGGTCGTTGATGAGCTCGACCTCGGTGGCCTTGTCCTTCTCGGGCGTGGCGCCGCGCGGGCGGGTGCCGGCCAGGGGGCGGATGGTGACCTTGGTGCCTTCTTCGGTCTTTTCCTGGCGTACCAGAATTTCGGGGCTGGCGCCCACCACGTGGAAGTCGCCAAAGTCGTAGAAGTACATGTACGGCGACGGGTTCAGCGAACGCAGCGCGCGGTACAGCGACAGGGGCGACTCGGTATAGCGCTTGTGGATGCGCTGGCCCACCTGCACCTGCATGAAGTCACCCGCGGCGATCAGCTCCTTGGCGCGATTGACGGCGGCGAGGTAATCGGCCTTGGCAAAGTCGCGCTGGGCGGGGTGGCTTTCGGTGGCCTTGACCACCGGGGCGCTCACCGAATACTTGAGCTGCTCTTTCAGTTCGCGCAGGCGCTTCTTGGCCTTGGCATACGCCTCGGGCTGGGCCGGGTCGGCGTAGACAATGAGGTAGAGCTTGCCCGAAAGGTTGTCGATGACGGCCAGCTCCTCGCACTGCAGCAGCAGGATGTCGGGGCAGCCCAGGGTGTCGGGCGGGCAGGTGGTCTCCAGCTTCTTTTCGATGTAGCGCACTGCGTCGTAGCCGAAGTAACCCGCCAGGCCACCGCAAAAGCGCGGCAGACCGGGGCGCAGGGCCACCTTGAAGCGTTTCTGGTAGGCATCAATGAAGTCGAGCGGGTTGCCCTCGGCAGTCTCCACCACCCGGCCATCGGTTACCACTTCGGTCTTGGCCTCTGCGCCAAAACCGCTGGCGCGCAGCAGGGTGCGTGCGGGCAGGCCAATGAAGCTGTAGCGCCCGAAGCGCTCGCCGCCCACCACGGATTCGAGCAGAAAGCTGTGCTTGCCGCCGTCCTTGGTGTGCGCCAGCTTCAGGTAGAGCGAGAGGGGGGTTTCCAGGTCCGCAAAGGCCTCGGCCATGAGCGGAATACGGTTGTAGCCTTCGCTGGCCAGGCTTTTGAATTCAAGTTCTGTGATCACGGGGAGGGCTCCCAGCAGTCGCAGCGCGTGTCCCTCTGTGCAGGAAAAAAGGGGCGCTGCGGTCCATTTGATCGGCCTCACCGCATCGGGGTGGAGGCCACGGGTGCACGCTGGGGCGGTTGCCCAGGTGCCATCAGGCGTTCAATGCGGCAGGCTGGCGCCAGGGCCAGGCTCCCCGGTCGCTGCAACCTGTGATGAACACGTGGTGAATGAACATGGGGCAAAGTGTAGCAAAGCTTTCTTGCAACCATGGTTTGATGTCGCTCAAACGGGCGGCGCACAACCCATCGAAAACCCTGTTGTGGAGATTCGCGAGCGCTGCAACAATTTGAAACGAACGACCGGTCTTTTTTTAGGAGCCGCGCATGAAATTCCTGTCCCGATGCGCCTTGCTGGCTGCTTCCTGCACCCTCGCAGCCGCCGCCATGGCCCAGCCCATCACTGTGGCCGATGTGAAGTACGACGAAACCACCAGTGTCGGGGGCAGCACCTTGCAGCTCAACGGCGCAGGGGTTCGTTACAAAGCCGTGTTCAGGGTGTACACCGCCGGGCTCTATCTGGAGAAGAAAACAGAGACTGCGCGGGACGTTGCAGCCCTCAAAGGGCCCAAGCGCCTGAGCATCACGATGCTGCGCGAAATCGACTCGACCGAACTGGGCAAGCTGTTCTCTCGCGGGATGGAAGACAACATGGACCGCGCCGCGTTCTCCAAGCTGATCCCGGGCGTGTTGCGCATGAGCCAGATCTTCTCGGATCACAAGAAATTGCAGGCAGGAGACCAGTTCATGATCGACTGGATCCCGGGCACTGGCACGGTGATCACCGTGAAAGGCAAACCGCAGGGCGAGCCCTTCAAGGAGCCAGAATTCTTCAATGCGTTGATGGGCATCTGGCTGGGCAACGCTCCGGCAGACTGGAAGCTCAAGGATGCATTGCTGGGCAAAACCCCCGGCTGAGCACGCCGCTACGGAAAAACCCGCCCCCCGCAACCTGCAGGCTGTCACCCTTCCGACAGTCGACGCACTTCGGGGGGCGTAATCTGCACACCAAGGTTTCCGCCGCCCCGCAGGCCACTTTGCACCACCCCCGCGAGTGGCCATTGCGTCCAGCCACCCGCGTGCCATTCCCGGTGCAACCCCCTCAGCGCTCCCGCCCCCGACCCTTTTCGCGCCAGCCACCACCATGAAACTCAGCAACTTTTCCGTCGGCATGCGCCTGGGCGCATCGTTTGGCGCCATCCTGCTCATTACCGCGCTGATCGCCGCGACCGGCATGTGGCGCATCGCCAGCCTGCAGGCGGCCAGCGAAAGGGTCGCCACCCAGGAGATCGAGCAGCAGACGCTGGTGGAAGACTGGGCCTCCGACATTCGCCTGAACTGGGTGCGCACCGAAGCGTTCCTCAAGGCGATTGACCGGGACTATATGGACAAGCTCACGGCCGACACGCAGGCCACGGCCAGCGGCATCGAAGCCAAGGTCAAGCGCATCGACGCCCTGGTGCAAGGCGACAAGAACCGCGCACAGCTGGCCACCATTGCCGCAGCCAGCAAGGCCTACACCGAGAAACTTGCCGAAATCCGCGAACTGCATCGGGGCGGTGAGCCCAACGTCCCTGCCTTGGTAGACAAGGACCTGCGCCCACTGGCCGATGCTTACCTGAAATCCCTGGACAACCTGCGCACCGCCATGGGCACCGAGCTGGCCGACAGCCAGGCCGACACCAGCACCCTGGCCAAGGCCAGCCAGGTGCTGCTGGGCGTGGGCACGCTGATTGCCGTGGCACTGGGCGCCCTGCTGGCATTCACCGTGACGCGCTCCATCGTGCAACCCGTGCAAAGGGGCAAGCAGGCGGCAGAAAACATTGCAGACGGTGACCTGACCCATCCGATTGACGCCAGTGGCAACGACGAGACCGCGCAACTGCTGCAGGCGCTGGCCACCATGCAGTCGCGGCTGTCCACCATCGTGGGCAATGTGCGCCACAACGCCGAGGGCGTGGCCACCGCCAGCGTCGAGATCGCCACGGGCAACAACGACCTGTCGGCCCGCACAGAGCAGCAAGCTTCCGCGCTGCAGCAGACGGCCGCCTCCATGGAGCAGCTGGGCTCCACCGTGCGCCAGAACGCCGACAACGCGCGCACGGCCAACCAGCTGGCCATGAGCGCATCAACCGTGGCCCAGCAGGGCGGCAATGTGGTGGCCGAAGTGGTCGAGACCATGAAGGGCATCAACGACAGCAGCAAGAAGATTGCCGACATCATCAGCGTCATTGACGGCATTGCCTTCCAGACCAACATCCTGGCACTGAACGCCGCCGTGGAAGCCGCCCGGGCCGGTGAGCAGGGCCGAGGCTTTGCCGTGGTGGCCGGAGAAGTGCGCAGCCTGGCCGGGCGCAGCGCCGAGGCCGCCAAGGAAATCAAGGGACTGATCGGCACCAGCGTGGAACGCGTGGAACGCGGCACCGCCCTGGTGGACAAGGCCGGCGCCACCATGACCGAGGTGGTGGGCGCCATCCGGCGCGTGACCGACATCATGGGCGAGATCAGTGCCGCCAGCAGCGAGCAGAGCACCGGTGTGGCCCAGGTGGGCGAAGCCATCACGCAGATGGATCAGGCCACCCAGCAGAACGCGGCGCTGGTCGAAGAAAGTGCCGCCGCTGCCGACAGCCTGCGCGCACAGGCTGCGCAACTGGTGGAAGCCATGGCGGTTTTCCACACCGGCACAGGCAGCAGTGCTGCCGCCCGGTCCCGCATGCAGGATGCCTCGGCACGCAGCAGCGCGCCCGTGCCCTCTCCCCAGTCCCGACCGCTGGCATCAAACGCGGCACCACGGCAGCTCGGCAATAGCGCGGCCTGAAATCAAATAACCCCCTGTGGCGCTTCGCGCCTTCCCCCTTTCTCTCGCGCTGCGCGCGGGAAGGGGGACGCCCCCAGCGCGGCGGGGCGGCCCTTGCGCGGGGGCCGCTGGGATGGACTGCGCCCGATTCATACGCCACGGGTGATGCGACGCACCATGCCGCACCGTATGAAGACGCCTGTCCGCTGGGAGCCTCAGGCCGTTGCCGGTACGAGTTCGTGCAGCGCTTCAACCCAGCCATCCGCATCCACATCGCGGACCGGCTGGCCGTGGTTGTAGCCATACGTCACCAGCACCACGGGGCAACCGGCAGCGCGTGCGGCCTGCGCGTCGTTGCTCGAATCGCCCACCATCAGCGTGCGCGCGGGCTCGGTGCCCAAGGCCTCGCAGGTCTTGCGCAGGGGCAGCGGATCGGGCTTTTTTCGCTCAAAGGCATCCCCGCCGAAAACGCAGTCAAAAAATGAATCCAGCCCCTTGCTGCGCAGTAGCGGCACAGCAAAGGCCGTGGGCTTGTTCGTCAGGCAGGCCAGCCGCAGTCCCGAAGCGCGCAGGGCCTGGAGCCCTTCCACGACACCGGGGTAGACGCTCGCAAACTGTCCGTTGATGGCCAGGTAGTGCCGCTGGTAGCTGGGCCATGCACGGACATAAAGCGCTTCCATTTCCATAGCTTCTGGCGCTTTTCCTGCTTGCGTCAGGACGTGATTGAGCACTGAACGCAGCAGGTGTTCGGAACCCTTGCCCACCATGCGCTCGATGTGCTGCGCCGCAATAGGCGGCAACTCCAGATCGCGCAGCATGCGGTTCAGTGCCTCGGCAAAGTCACCGAGCGTGTCCACCATGGTGCCATCGAGGTCGATGATGGCGGCGTCACAAAGAGCAATGTTCATTCGACTGTGTAGAGTGCATCACACGCCCTGCGCATGACAGATGGTGACTCCAGAGTGATATCACCGGGGCCGCACCTCGACCCTCTGAGCGGCAGAGTCAGAGGAACTCCACCTGAGTGACGACGAGCACGCCTTCGAGCACCTTGCTGCCAGATACACGAACGCGGACCCCATTGCGCATGCCGAGCGATGTTCCATTGACAAAGGACACATTGGAGCCGCTGGCATCGGCCAGTTGCCCATTGACGCGGAAGTTGGATAAAGACCTGTACTGAGCCACCGGACCCGTCGCCTCATACACCACAGGGCCCCCGGTACCTGGAACATGACGGATGCGCAACCGCTCGGCCACCAACTGCCCTTGCACCATACGCCCGACCACATCCAGCTTGACGCCATTGCCGATGGAGGAGGCGGGCCCGCCAGTAATCTGCGCAGTGGCCGCATTTACCCGCACGCCTTGCAGCGTGAACAACTGTGGCGAGGTGAAATTTTCCACAATACCCTGCAACGCTACCGGTGAGTTCGTACTGTCGGGTAGAGCATGCGCGCGCCGTATTTCCGAGGCGACAAAAGCACCGCTTCCTGCTGCAGGTACACCCTGAACATAGACGGGAACGCCATCACTCAGCGCCGCTGCCGACCAACCGGAGGCAAAGTTTGCCTGCCCATACGACACTGCCATGCCGTTGAGCTGAAAGCTTTTGGTCGACCGGTTCAAGCCTTGCACCGCACCCCACAAGCGCTGGGTTGCTGCAGCAGCAACCCATTGAACCCGGGTTGCACGCATGCGTCCAGAACCTTCAGGCAGTGCATGCACCTGTACGTTCTGCGCCGGCTTGAGGGCATCCAGCCCCGAAAGTCCGGCATACAGGGTTGCATCGTCCACGGATACACGCACCCCCACCACTTCAAACCAGCCTGCGGTCGCATCCACGGCAGTCACCGGGCCGCGCAGCTCGGGCACCGAGAGCACATGCGTCGCCACACCGGACTGCAGCGTCGCGTCCATGCTGCCACGCACCATGACGGTCATTCCCAACTCAAGGCCTGCGACATCCTCAGCCACCGTCTGAGTGGCATCCGTATTGAAACGAACGCCATTGACGATGACGCTACCCCATCCACCGACCGAACCTATCCCGGCTGCATCGGCAGAAACTCCCGTTCCGCCAGAGCCAACACCACCCGAATCAGAGGGACCACTGGCAGTGCCGTCTCCAACACCGGTTCCCGCATCTCCATCAGTGCCTGCTCCGGTGCCGGTTCCTGTGCCCCCATCAGTTCCAGTTCCAGTTCCAGTTCCAGTTCCAGTTCCAGTTCCAGTTCCAGTTCCAGTTCCAGTTCCAGTTCCAGTTCCAGTTCCAGTTCCAGTTCCAGTTCCAGTTCCAGTTCCAGTTCCAGTTCCAGTTCCAGTTCCGGCTCCTGAGCCACCATCGGTGCCTGCGCCTGTACCTGTGCCTGTGTCACTTCCAGTACCTGTCCCGGCATCGGCGCCCGCTCCCCCGGGAGGCACGACAGCTGCGGGCTCACCCCCGCCCCCACAGCCGGCCAGCCCCAACATCGCGGATAACAAGATGGAATACAGCCAGACTTTCATGATCTTTCCTGTGGGTGGGCCTCGGCAGTGGGGCGCTCGGTCTTAGGAGCTGCTACCGAAATTCGCCCGTCTTCATCTTCATAATAGGTATACACACCCACCCGAATCCGGGCAGTACCCGACCCCTCGGCCTGCTCGTATGACTGAGTCATCTCCCGGACCAGCTTGTAATGCACAGCATCCCAGTGCTGCCGGGTCAACTGGTGTATCCGCTCACACTCCTGCAACGGGATTCCTGTTGCAAATACGGCTCGCTCCAACATGCGAGGCTCCCGACCAAGGGTGTTGCCTACCGCCGCCAGTAAATGATCCCTGGCATTGTCGCCCACAAAGGCCAGCATGTCGCGCAGGCTGTCCACCGGAACAAAAGAATCACCCCGAAGTTCGACCGATTCGCCTTGTAGATCGACCATGCCCAAGCGCACCAGCTCCTCCAGAACGGCCCGGTGGTGGACATCACCCCGCGCCGCCAAGCGGGCCAGCAACTCAAATGAGGGGCCATCACCGCAATCCATGATGGGCAAGCGACGGCGCTCCGGATCATCAGTGACCAGTTGCAACCACGCCGTATAGGCCTTGGTGACAGCGGAACCTTCCGTATGCGGCAAGGTATCGCGCGTTTCACGCACCCGCGCCGTGACTTCCTTGCGGTTCAGACCCGTTGTCATGGATAGCTGACTCAGGTTGGGATGCCCTACCCCCTTGGCATTCCAGAGGTGACGGGCCTCCTCTAGCAACAGCTGGCGCAGCACATCCTCTAACTGCACGTGCTTGAGCCCCATGGCCAACGCCAACCGTACCGCTGGCCGCAGTATCCGGGCAATGGCTGACTGGGTCCAGGACAAACGATCGTGCATGAAAGTTCGGAAAAGAGCGGATTGTGCGTGGTTTTACGTACGTGGCACCCCTTGTTGTTTCCATTGGACACAAAAGCAACACTGCTGCCCGAACGCCAAAATTCGAGCAATTCCGCTCATCCACCGAAAAGCGCCGTTTGTCTTTATTCGGACTACACTTCCTTGATATGTGATTTTTTCCCATGTACATTTTGCAAAACATAGGAGTGACGGGCCCATAGCCTTCACATCCCAGGAGGATTCAAATGCGGCGAAATGCTGGCTTCACACTCATCGAGTTAATGATCACCGTGGCAGTGGTCAGCATCTTGGCGGCCATTGCATACCCGTCTTATCAGGACCAGGTTCGCAAATCTCGCCGCGCGGAAGCGCAATCTTTGCTGATGGACATCGGCACCCGCCAACAACAACGGTTGCTGGATGTACGTAACTACGCTGCCTCCACAGCCGAGTTGAATGTCAGCATCCCGACGTCGGTGATCCCACATTACGCCATCACCATGGTTGCGCCTGCGAGCACCCCTCCCTCATTTACCGTCACGGCCACCCCAAAGTCTGGCCAAAGCAAAGACAAGTGCGGAGCGATGACCCTGAACAATACCGGAGCCAAGACCCCGGCCACTGGGTGTTGGTAGCAGGAGCCGCACCATGCACGCCCAACCACCACTTGCACGCCAGGCCAGCCGAGGCGTCACATTGATTGAATTGATGATCACCGTGGCAGTGCTGGCCGTGTTGATGTCCATCGCTGCGCCGTCCTTCCGGGAGATCATGGAGTCGCAGCGCATGCGTGCTGCCGCTTTCGACCTCATGGCAGACCTGACACTGGCACGGAACGAGGCCCTCAAGCGCGGCAACATCCCCGCGCCCGTAACCCTGAGCCCCGCATCGGCCGACTGGGCGGAGGGCTGGAGCGTGACGGTCGGCACAGAAGTTCTAAGCCAGAGAAACAAGGTGGGCTCGGGTGTGGCACCGAAACTGACACCGACCAACCTCGCCAAGCTCACCTTCGACCGCAACGGACGCGTTTCCAACACCACTGATGTGGCGCGATTCTCCCTGAGCAACTCCAGCGGCACCCGCAAGCGCTGCATCTCCCTCGACCCCTCCGGTCGCCCCAAGAGTTCAACTGCGGCAT
The DNA here is from genome assembly GCF_000238595.1 of Acidovorax sp. NO-1. Lineage (GTDB taxonomy): Bacteria > Pseudomonadota > Gammaproteobacteria > Burkholderiales > Burkholderiaceae_C > Acidovorax. The sequence goes on from NZ_AGTS01000137.1 coordinate 60,925, forward strand.
GTCCAACATGAAAAAGCACTCAACCCAACAAGGTGTGGCGCTGATCGAGGCGCTGATCGCCATGCTGATCGTGGCCTTTGGTGTACTGGGTTTTGTCGGCCTGCAGGCCAAGACCACCGTCGCCAACCTGGAGGGCTATCAGCGCTCGCAGGCTCTGATTTTGGTCAACGACATGGCCGAGCGCATAAACCTCAACAGAGCCAACGCGCTGTCTTACGTGAGCAACAACATCGGCGTCACCGATCCCGGCAACTGCAGCGGCTCTACGCTAACCACCGCCCAAAAAGACCTTTGCGAATGGTCCAAGCTCATTCGGGGTGCTTCCGAAACGCAGGGATCCACCCAGGTCGGTGCTGTTCTCAACGCGCGCGGTTGCATCACCAATCCCGCAACCAACCAGTACCTCCTTGCACTGGCTTGGCAGGGCGTCCAGGCCAGCGGGGCGCCCGTCAATACCTGCGGTAAGGATGCCTTCAGTAGCGAAGACATGCGCCGCGTTGTCACAGTGGTCGTACAGATCGCCAACCTGTCCCCTCCGGCTGCGCCATGACACTCAAAACCACCTCCTATCGCCAAGCGTCTCTGCTCCGGGCTTCCGCCCGAGCGAGGGGATTTTCGCTGGTCGAGCTCATGGTGGGCATGGCGATTGGTCTTGTGCTGGTCGCCGGTCTGTCCCTGCTTTTCGCCAACACCAGCCAGTCTGGCAACGAGCTGAACAAGAGCATTCGCCAGATCGAGAACGGTCGCTACGCGATGGACCTGCTGCACGATGACCTGATGCTGGCCGGCTACTACGGCGAAGTACCCGCAGACAGCCTGGCCACCTCCAGCCCCAACCTCTGCACAACCAGCGGTGCCGTCGCCCTCGGGTGGGACGCCACGATTCCCAGCACACCCAAAGTCCCGCCGCCGATTGTGGGGCTGTCCGACGACGAGGCATCGGCACTCACATGCCTGCCCAACAGACTGGCTGGCACACGTGCTTTTGCGGTGCACAGACTGGACACGGATACCATTGCACCCGCCGCCATCACGACAAAAACAGAAAATGTTTTGTATGTCCAGACCTCTCGTTGTCTGGCCGATCCGGCCACATCCCCTTTCATTGCATCCTCTGATCCCGACGAACTGATATTGAAAGAGAAGGACTGCACCACACCAAGTTCAGCCCGCAAATACATCTCACGCATCTACTACATCGCCAGCTGCAACGAATGCGGGGTAGATACCGTACCAACACTGAAAATGGCAGAGCTGCGTGGCAACCAGATGGTGCCCGTCCCCCTGGCCGAAGGTATCGAGAACATGGTCCTCGAATACGGATTCGACACCACGGACCCGCTCGATGCGGACCCTGCCACCCATGCCAGCAAAGGGGTGCCGGACACTTTCCTGGATAAGCTCAGTGGCGTCGTTGGCGCACGCGATAACGACTGGGCCAATGTCGTCGCTGCACGCGTGCATCTGTTGTCACGCACAACCGAGCCGTCCAGGGGCTACAACGATACGGGGAGGTTCTATGTACTAGGCCCCTCCACTACCGCCAGTGGTGATACCAGCGGTTTCAAACGCCGGGTCTACACCAGCACCGTACGCATCATCAACGTCGCTGGCCGACGTGAGACGCCTCCACCAGCTCCAGCGGCTTCATCATGAAAACCAACGCATCCCAACGTGGCGCCACTTTGGTGGTGGCATTGATCTTTCTGGTGTTGATGAGCCTCTTTGCCATCAGCGCGTTCAACAGCTCCAGCAGCAACTTGCGCATCGTCGGCAACAGCCAGGCCATTCAGGAAAGCCTCTCTGCTGCCCAGATGGCAGTGGAGTCCACCATCAGCACCCCAGAGTTCCATAAAAACCCCTTGGGCGTCGCCGCGGTACCGATCAATGTGGACATGAACGGTGATGGAACACCGGAGTACACGGCATCCATCACACCCGCCCCAGTCTGCTACCGCGCCAAACCCATCCTGCCCAGCGAACTTCCGGCCGCCCCCAAGAATGCGGCAACGGCCGATATCTGGGCGCCCTGCAGGCCGCCCGTCCGGTCGGGCGGAACGTTCATCGACTCCGAGGCCCCGGTGACGGGCACGGATCCAGAGAGCTGCGCCAATAGCGAGTGGAATGTCCGCGCCGAAGTCACTGACGCGGCCACCCAAACCCAAGTCTCGGTGAACCAGGGCGTGGCCGTCATTGTTTTCGGCAATGAAGTTTCGACTTACTGCACCAAATAAAAGCGAGGACAGCACTATGTCACACACTCCTTCATTCAGCATGCGTTCATGGGCCACTCTGACGTTAGGCCTTGCGCTGTCGTTTCCTGCTTTTTCGCAATTTACCAGCGACATTGACGTCTACACGAGCGCCGGCTCTGGCTCCGTCTCGAACGTGCTTTTCGTTCTCGATAGCTCTGCCAATTGGAATGCGAGCTTGAAGCATGATTGCGTCTATGTCGATGGCAGTGGAGCGCCCAGCAAAGGTCCAACCAAAGGTGGAATGGAGCAATGTGCGCTGTACAACGTTATTCACTCTCTCAAAACCAATGACGATGGCTCTGCAGCCTTCAATATCGGTTTCATGGTTTTCAATGAGACCAATGTAGAGACAGGGGCGCGTGTCATACAAGCACTGACCCCTCTCACTACCACGGGCAAAGACGCGTTGAAGGCGTTTATCAAGAAACTGGATCAAAACCAGTCGCCGGCACCCACTTCCTATGCGTTGGCCATGCATGAGGCCGGCCTGTATTTTTCACAAGAATCACCCTTCTCGGGCCAACGGGTCGGCGTCTTGCCCTACGACCGTGATGCGTTCAATGGCGGCAAATATGCCCTCCCCTTCGGGTCGGATTGCGGAAAAAATTACATCATCATGATCGCCAATGGCCCACCGCAAGGCGATCAGATCAAAAACGAAGTCATGCAGGCCATGCTTGCCGCATCGGGCGGCAGTACCGCGCCCATCACCTATCCTGCAGGCAGTGTAGACCCCAAGGACGCCGCCAACTGGACGGATGAATACGCACGCTTCCTCAATGGAAATCTCCGCAGCAGCTCTGCCACATCGGCCCTCGCTACCACCTTTGCCATCGCGGTCACGGGGGCCGCGAGCGACAAGGCCAGTTATCCGACTATTTTCAAAGGCATTGCGAATGCTGGGGGTGGGGATTTTTTTGAAGCCAAAAACTCTCTCACACTGGAAATCGCGCTAGGCAATATATTCAGCCAGTTGCAGGCCCAGAATAGCGTCTTCTCTTCCGCAAGCCTGCCTGTCAGCGTGAATTCACGCGGCACGTATCTGAATCAGGTTTTCATGGGCATGTTCCGCCCCGATGGAGACTCCAATCCCCGCTGGCGAGGCAACCTCAAGCAATATCAGTTTGGCTATGATGCCATCAATGATTCGCTATTTCTGGCAGACTCCTCAGCCAAGCCTCAATCAGCGATCAATACTGCCACCGGATTTATTTCTCCTACCGCCATTTCGTTTTGGACCGAAACCAGCACTTTCTGGTCCAACCAAGAAATGGGAACCCCTCCCAACCCATCGGACTCACCGGATGGGGAGGTCGTTGAAAAAGGCGGTGCCGCGCAACAAATTCGCACGGCTTACGCCACAAGCCAGTCCGCACGGAAAATATACACCTGCCTCAGCTGCGCCAATAACACCAAACTGGCCAGCTCATCCACTGCGCAGTTTTCTACCGCCAACAGCAGCAGCATGGCCACGATTGCTGCGGACAGCACCGAACGCGATCTGATCATCGGCTGGGTACGCGGTACGGACAACGCGGGTGATGAAAAAGGCCCGGGCGCTCCTACCACCATTCGCCCCAGCGTCCATGGGGATGTGCTGCACTCACGCCCCGCAGTGGTCAACTACGGTACCGCAGAAGCCCCAAATATCGTAGTCTTCTACGGTGCCAACGACGGTTTGCTGCGTGCGGTGAATGGCAACAAAACGGGTACCGGCGCAGGCCAGGAACTGTGGGGCTTCGTTCCCGAGGAACACTTTGGCAAACTCAAGCGCCTGCGGGACAACAGCCCCGAGGTCCGCATATCCACCACCACAATCAACGCGGCAGATCCCAAGCCGCCTTTGTTAAAGGACTATTTCGTTGACGGCTCGATCTCCGTCTACCAAAAAGTGGACTCAACTGGCAAGAGCGTGAAAGTCTATCTCTATTTCACTATGCGCCGAGGTGGCCGTTTCCTCTACGCACTGGATGTCACCGACCCTGCTGATCCCAAGTACCTGTGGCGTCGTTCGCACACCGAAGCCGACTTTGCCAAGCTGGGCCAGACCTGGTCTGAACCACGTGTGGCCAAGCTGAAGGGGGCCGTCGGCACGGACGGGAAAATCCAACCAAAATTTGTACTTGTCATGGGCGGCGGCTACGATGCTGCAGCAGAAGACTTGGCCACACCGGGCACCACCACGATGGGCAACGCCGTTTTCGTGCTCGACGCCTTCGATGGAACACTGATCAAACGCTTCGATACCACCCGAAGCGTTCCAGCCGACGTTGGCCTGATGGACTCCGATCTGGATGGGTATACCGATCGCGCCTACGCCGTGGACACCGGTGGCAACATCTACCGCATCGATTTCGAAACCAGTTCATCGACCGACAAAAGTGTCTGGGACATCTACAAGCTGGCCGAACTGGGCGGAGGCGCCCAGCGCAAATTTTTCTTCGCGCCCGATGTGGTCCCCACCCCGTCATTCACCGCCATCCTGGTGGGCTCGGGCGATCGCGAAAAGCCGTTGATGAAGGTCAGTTCAGATGCTTTCTTCACGGTGTACGACGACCGGATGGAAAAGGGAACGCCCGCACCAGGCAGCCCGATTACTACCCTGGGCAAGGTGGGAACAACCGAAAACATGGATGCGGGCTGCTATATCAATCTGGCCTCCGGTGAAAAGGTGGTGAACGCAGCGACGACCTTCCGAGGCGTGACCTACTTCGGGACGCACAATCCCAATCCACCTCCCGACAAGCCGAAGCTAACGTGCACCGCGGATCTTGGAACGGCTAAGAGTTATGCCGCACCCCTGTTCTGCCGCACCCCTTACTCCGAGGAGTTGAAGGGCGGCGGCCTGCCTCCGAGCCCTGTGGCGGGGTTCGTGGAAATCACCTACACACCAGAAGGCAGCAGTGAATCGGTGACCACACAAAAAGACTTCATCATTGGCGCACCCAACACGAAGAAGTCAGCCATTGAAACTGGAAAGTCCACGGGCGCCCTGAGCACGCCACGCAAGCGCCGTTACTGGTACCAGGAGAACGCCCGCTAAGCGTGGGTGGGATGCCAAGGAAAAGGGCCGACGGATCGTCGGCCCTTTTTCATGGAGGCACAGAATGGGAGGCTCCGTCAGGCGCCCAGCTGCCCCCGCATCGCTTCGATCACACCCCGGTAGTCGGGCTTGCCGAAAATCGCGCTGCCCGCCACGAAGGTGTCGGCCCCGGCATCGGCCACGCGGCGGATGTTGTCCTGCTTGATGCCGCCATCGACTTCGAGGCGGATGTCCTTGCCGCAGGCGTCGATGCGTTTGCGCACGGCCTCGATCTTGCGCAGGGCCGAGTCGATGAAGCTCTGGCCGCCAAAACCCGGGTTGACGCTCATGATGAGAATGAGGTCGATGTCGTCGATCACCCAGTCGAGCACATCCAGCGGCTCGGCGGGATTGAAAACCAGGCCGGGCTTGACGCCCTTGGCGCGAATCGCCTGGATGCTGCGATGCACATGGCCTGAGGCGTCCGGGTGGAAGCTGATGTAGTCGGCACCCGCCTCGGCAAAGGCCGCAGCCAGCGCGTCCACGGGCTGGATCATCAGGTGCACGTCGATCGGCACGGCCAGGCCGGCGGGCGTCTTGGCGTGCGGCTTGAGCGCCTGGCACACCATGGGTCCGAAGGTGAGGTTGGGCACGTAATGGTTGTCCATCACGTCGAAATGGATCCAGTCGGCACCGGCGGCAATGACATTGCGCACTTCCTCGCCCAGGCGGGCGAAGTCGGCGGATAGGATGGAGGGGGCGATTCGGAATGTGCGGCTCATCCCCCGATTGTCTCAAAGCGCAGCCGGTCTGGGGTTTTAGCCCCCTGGCACGCCCTGGGCGCAAATCTCCACGGTTACCATTCGCCCCATGCCAAAGTACCAGTTCGACGTGAAAGTACTGCCTGAATACCTGCCCGAGCAGTCTGCGCCGGACACGGGGGTGTACAGCTTCGCCTACACCATCACCATCACCAACACCGGCGAATCGCCCGCGCAGCTGATTTCACGCCACTGGATCATCAGCGACTCCAGGGGCCACACCGAAGAAGTGAAGGGCCTGGGCGTGGTGGGCCACCAGCCGCTGCTCAAACCCGGTGAATCCTTTCAATACACCAGTGGATGCCGGTTGCGCACTGCCAGCGGCACCATGCATGGCACCTTCCATTGCGTGACGGAAGACGGCGAGCCCTTTCACACCGCCGTCCCTCTTTTTGTGCTGGAGGCGACGAACCACGGCCCCTCGGGAGAGCCACTGAGCGGTCGGGTGCTGCATTGAGGCGCGTAGCCGCGGGCACCGACCTGGAAACCCTGCTGTCCTCGCTGGACCCGCAGGCACACCTTGCCCACCGCCATCTGTGGCTGATCCATCTGCTGGAATGGGTGCGGGGGCGCCGAGATTCCGTGCCGGCCGCCGTGGGACGCGTGCAGCTGTTTCTCGACGCGGTGCAATCCCGCCCTGACATCCAGGTGCGCCTTCAGGCGTGGTGGACGACACTGGTGGACCAGGTGGACATCACCACCTTGCTGGCGGATTTCGGGTTTGCGCCCCGCACCGCCCTCGTGAGCGAGCTGGCCGAGCGGGTACGCAACAAACTGCTGCCCGGCAGCCCGGAAACCATCGACGCATCCGAACTCTTCATGCTGGCATTGCCCAGCGAGTTCGATGCGCAGTGGCTGGCCGCGCTGGAGGAAACCCAGCTCAATCGCCTGGTCGGCCTTCTGTCAGGGACGGCTGGCGAAGCCTCCCCCGGCCCCTCGCGCTGGCACAAGGCCCTGCTGGACGCCATCACCTACTGCGCCGGCCAGATCCTTTCCACCGGTTTTGCGCCCGAGCTGCGGCTGCGCATGAGCGAGTCGGCCCGCGACGCCCAGCCTTTTCATGCACTGATCCGCGACGTGGAGAGCCTGCGCGTGGAGGTGCTGCACGCGCTGCGCACGCCCGACCGGCTCAACGAGGCTGCCCAGCGCCTGCGCGAACGGCTGGAGGCCTGCCGAGCCGCCGCCACCACGGTTTACACCCATTTTGAAGAGAACGGGATCTCGGTCGGCCTGGTGTTTCGCCTGCGGCAGCTGCGCGAGCGCATCCTGCGCGTGCGCGAACTGCTGGAGTGCCTGCTGTCACCCAAGCCCGCCGTCACGGCCGCGCGGCTCATGGCACATCTGGTGATGGTGGGGCAGGAGCGGCGCAGCCTGCGCGCCCTGGTGGCATCCAACTCCTCGCTGCTGGCGGCCAAGGTGGCCGAGCGCAGCGCCGAAACCGGCGAGCACTACATCACCCGTACGGGCGCCGAATACCGCGCCATGGTCCGCAAGGCAGCGGGCGGCGGCGCGGTGATGGCGTTCACGACGATGATCAAGTTCGGCCTGTATGCCCTTGCGCTTTCCGCGTTCTGGGGGGGCTTCTGGGCCGGTGTGAACTACGCCACCACCTTTGTGCTGATACAGCTGCTGCACCTCACGGTGGCCACCAAGCAGCCGGCCATGACGGCACCGGCCATGGCGGCCAAGCTCAAGGAGCTTGGCGCCAGCGGCGCGATCGAATCCTTCGTTGACGAGATCACGCACCTGGTGCGCTCCCAGGTGGCCGCCGTGCTGGGCAATGTGCTGGTGGTGTTCCCGGCCGTCATCGGGCTGGCCATGCTGTTTGCGCTGGTGGTGGGCAGCCCTGCGCTCAGCGAACCCCAGGCCCTGCAGGTGTTCGAGTCGCAGCACCTGCTGGGGCCTTCGCTCATTTTTGCGGGGTTCACGGGGGTGCTGTTGTTCGTGTCCAGCATCATCGCGGGCTGGACCGAAAACTGGTTCGTGCTCTACCGCCTGGATTCGGCCATGCACTACAACCCGCGCATCACCGGCCTGCTGGGCCAGGAGCGTGCGGCGCGCTGGGCGCGGTTCTTGCGCGAGAACCTCTCGGGCTTTGCAGCCAACATCTCGCTGGGCTTCATGCTGGGCCTGGTACCAGCGTTTGCAGGGTTTTTCGGGTTGGGCCTGGATGTACGCCATGTCACACTGTCCACGGGCCAGGTGGGCGCGGCAAGCGCGGCACTGGGCCTGGAGGTGTTGCACCTGCCTGCCTTCTGGTGGGCGGCGGCCGCGCTGCCCTTGATGGGTGCGCTGAATGTTTCGGTAAGTTTTTATCTGGCATTCCGGCTGGCCCTGCGCGCACAGAACGTCAGCGGCGTAGACCGCTCCCGGATCTACGCAGCCATCCGTGCGCGCATGCGTTCGTCACCCCTGAGTTTCTTCATGCCAGAGCGCCGTACCGCCGCCTGACACAAGGCGCTCAGGCCCCAGCAAGCAAGCGCCGCCCATGTCCTACAGTGAACGTTTGTTTCCGCCTGTAAATTCAGGCACCGCCAGGTACAACGCCCTCCCCGCGGGGGCGGCCCGCGCCTGGCTTCTTCACCCCGACGGGCCTGGCCCGTCTGACGCAGAGGTCCCAAGACATGAATGAAATCCTGACCTTCTGGGCGCAGTGGCTGCGCCCCTCGGCCGGGTTGCCCACGGTGCAATGGTCACTGCTGCTCGCAGTAGCCGCCATGGTGGGTTATCTCACGCAACGCCACACCGGGCTGCCCAAGGTGCTGGGCTACTCGCTGGTGGGCACCGCCGCCGGGCTGGCCGGTTTCAGCGGTGCCGTGTGGCCCTTGCAAGGCATCGGCCTGTTCCTGCTGGAGCTGGGCATCGCCCTGGTGCTTTTTGAGTGCGGCGGCCGCATCCCGCTGCGCTGGTTCCGCCACAACCCCATGGTGCTGGTGCAGAGCATTGCCGAATCGGCGCTGACCTACTTCGCCGTGTACTGGGTGCTGGTGTGGCTGGACCTGCCCACGCAGGTGGCAGGCCCGCTGGCGCTGGTGGCACTGGCCGCTTCGCCCGCCGTGCTCACCCGCGTGGTCGCCGACACCCGCGCGGCCGGCCCGGTCACAGAGCGCGCCATTGTGCTCACCACGCTTTCCACGCTGTATGCGCTCACGCTGGGCAGCGCCAAGGCCGAGCTGATCAATCGCCAGAGCCTGACGGTGGTGGAGACGGTGTACCCCGTGATGGTGGTGCTGGGCGTATCGATTGTGGTGGCGGCCGTTTTGGCCCTGGTGCTGCGCATGGCGCTGCGCTTCATGAGCCCCACGAGCGAAAACACCTCCATGCTCTTTCTGGCGCTGGTGGCTGCGGGCACGGCGGTGGCTGCGCACATGGGTGGCTCTGCGCCGCTGGCGGCGCTGCTGGGCGGCATGCTGCTCAAGCAGCTCAACCCGCGCCCCTGGGCCTGGCCGCGCCAGTTGGGCAATGCATCGTCGCTGCTCACCATGCTGATGTTCGTGCTGGTCTCCACCGTGGCCGCGCAAGCCGACTGGAGCGCCCCCGTGGCCGGCGTGGTGCTGGCCCTGATTGCCGTGCGCCTGGTGGCCAAGGCCACGGGCGTGGCCCTGGGCAACGTGGGCAGTGGCGCCAGCTGGAAGCAGGCCCTGTGGGTGGGCTGTGCGATGACACCCATGTCGTCCATCGCGCTGCTGATTGCCTCGCAGTTCGTGCTGGCCTCGCCCTCCACCGGCCACGTGATTGCCGGGGTGGCGCTGCCCGCCATCTTGCTGATGGAAGTGCTGGGGGCCGTGATTGCCACCGTGGCCATTTACCGTGCGGGCGAAAGCTCCAAACCCTGGGCGCCACTGACCCGTGGCAACAACGGAGAGAACAGCCGTGAGTCTTGAAGCCTTCAACCATTCCGAACCCCTGACGCTGGGCGTCGAGCTGGAGCTGCAGCTCGTCAACACTAACGACTACGACCTGGCACCCTACGCCGAGGACATGCTGCGCCTCATGAAGAAAACCCCGCTGCCCGGCAGCGTGGTACCCGAGATGACGAACAGCATGATCGAGATCTCCACCGGCATCTGCCATTCGGCCAGCGAGGTGCTGGGCCAGCTCACGCCCATCCGCGATGCGCTGGTGAAAAATGCCGACAAGCTCAACATCGCCGTGGTGGGCGGCGGCACGCACCCCTTCCAGCAGTGGCATGAGCGGCGCATCTACGACAAGCCGCGCTTTCGCGAGCTGTCCGAGCTGTACGGCTACCTGTCCAAGCAGTTCACCATCTTTGGCCAGCATGTCCACATCGGCTGCCCCGACGCCGACGCCGCGCTACTCATGCTGCACCGCATGAGCCGGTACATCCCGCATTTCATTGCAATGTCGGCATCCAGCCCCTACGTGCAGGGGCAAGACACGGCCTTCGACTCGGCGCGGCTCAACTCCGTGTTTGCCTTCCCGCTCTCCGGCCGTGCGCCCATGGCCCTCACCTGGCAGGACTTCGAGGCGTACTTCAACAAGATGACGCGCACCGGCGTGGTCAAGAGCATGAAGGACTTCTACTGGGACATCCGCCCCAAGCCCGAGTTCGGCACCATCGAGATCCGTGTGTTCGACACCCCGCTCACCATCGAACGCGCCGCAGCCCTTGCGGGCTACGTGCAGTCGCTGGGCGCGTGGTTTCTGGCCGACCAGCCCTTCATGCCCGAGGAGGACGACTACCTCGTCTATACCTACAACCGCTTCCAGGCCTGCCGCTTTGGCATGGACGCGGTGTATGTGGACCCGGCCACCGGCGACCACATGCCGCTGCGGGAACACATCCTCAAGACCATGGACAAGATCGCCGGGCACGCCGCCGTGCAGGGCGCATCCAGCGCCATGCACATGCTGCGCACCGAGGTCGAAGCGGGCCAGAACGACGCGCGCTGGCTGCGCCAGCGCCAGAGCGAAGAGCAGCTGCTGGCCGAGGTGAGCCGCCAGGCGGCGCAGCGCTTTCGCGGCATGAGTTGACCCCCCCTGAGCCGCTTCGCGGCTTCCCCCCCAGGGGGACGCCGCCCGTGCGGCGGGGCGGCCCTTGCACGGCGGCCGCTGGCCTGAAGCACGCCAGTATCCAGCCGCGCAGGCCATCATGACGCGCAGCCATTGAACCACCGGACAATCCAGCCCCATGGGTGAATTCGACCTCATCGCACGCCATTTCACGCGCCCCGTGCGCCGCGCCGTCCTGGGCGTGGGGGACGACTGCGCGCTGCTGGCGCCCACGCCCGGCATGCAGCTGGCCATCTCCAGCGACATGCTGGTGGAAGGCCGCCACTTCTTTGCCGACGTGGACCCCGAAGCCCTGGGCCACAAGGCGCTGGCCGTGAACCTGTCGGACCTGGCCGCCTGCGGTGCACGGCCGCTGGCGTTCACGCTGGCCTTGTCGCTGCCGCGCGTGGATGAACCGTGGTTAGCCGGGTTTGCGCGCGGCATGTGGGCGCTGGCCGATGCCCATGGCTGCGAACTCATAGGGGGTGACACCACGCAGGGCCCGCTCAACATCTGCATCACCGTGCTGGGCGAGGTGCCCACCGGCCAGGCCCTGCTGCGCAGCGGCGCCCGGCCAGGCGATGACATCTATGTGAGCAGCACGCTGGGCGATGCGCGGCTGGCGCTGGAAGCCCTGCTGGGCCACATCACCCTGCCTCCCGATCTGCTGGCCCGCGCACGCCAGCGGCTGGAGCGCCCCACCCCGCGCGTGGCCCTGGGCCTGGCCCTGCGCGGCGTGGCCAGCAGCGCGATGGATCTGAGCGACGGCCTGCTGGGCGACCTGTCGCACATCCTCAAGGCGTCCGGGGTGGGCGCGCAGATCGACACCCACAGCACTTCAAATTTAATAGCTGTCAGCGCTTATCCAGAAAGCGCTAGAACCCAATTTGATCCTGAATTCATCCGCCAATGCACCCTGGCGGGTGGCGACGACTACGAGTTGGCCTTCACCGCACCGCCCGCGCAACGTGACGCGGTGGCCGCCGCATCCCGCACCAGCGGCACGCCAGTCACCCGCATCGGCACCGTGCTGGCCGAGCGCGGCCTGCAGCTGGTGGACGCGCAGGGCCAGCCGGTGGACAACCGCTACGCATCGTTTGATCATTTTCGATAGCGGGCAGCAGGGACTGGCGGGCTTCGCAGCGACTTTTTTTGCAAAGCATGAATCCTTTTGCGAAACCCGCCGCTCTTGGTGGATGTGGCGCCTGTGTTGGCGCCTCATCCATCCACCTCAGGAGCTTGTTCACCATGCTGTACCGCAAAAACATCACCCGCCCCGAAAGCCTGGTCCGCATCGTCGCCGGGCTGGCCCTCATCGCCGTCAGCCTGGCATGGCTGGGCGTCACACCGATCGGCCTCGTTCTGGCAGCATCAGGTGCGGTGGGCATCGTGACTGGCGTCTTTGGTTACTGCCCCGCCTGCGCCATGGTGGGCCGAAAGCCCCTGAAATGACCCACGCCCCGGCCACCGTGGCCCAGCTGCTGCCCGCCGCGCGCAACGGCGATGCCACGGCGATGGAACAGCTGCTGCGCCTGACCCGCCCCGACATCCGCCGCTATGCGCTGCGCCACTGCGCGGCCACCGCAGCCACCGACGACGTGGTGCAGGAAGCCCTCATCATCGTGTACCGCCGCGTGGGCGCATTGCGCGAGCTGGCGGCTTTTGGCGGCTGGGTGGTGCGCATCGTGCAGCGGCTGTGCATGCGCCCGGCGCTGGCCTGGCTCAAGAGCGAGCCACTGGCGCAGGTGGAAGACGCCCTGGCCTGGTCACACCGGCCCGACCACGAACTGCGCCACGACCTGGCCCTGGCCATCGATTCGTTGCCGCCGCTGTACAGGGAGGCGCTCCTGCTGCGCGATTTTGAGGAGCTGACGATTGAGGAGATGAGCGAACGCCTGGGCACCACGCGCGAGGCGGCCAAGAGCCGGTTGCACCGGGCGCGTTGCCTGGTGCGGGAGTATCTTGTGCAGCCCACCTATCCCGATGCCGAACAACCTGATCAAAAACGATAGCTGCCAGCGCTTATCAGGCAAGCGTTAGACGCCTTTTTGGCTTGAATTGACCATGGCGCATCACAGCCAGGCACCGCGAAATCCGAACCCGCCTCAGGATTCAGGCGGTGTACGGCTTTCTGGCGGCGGGGCGCCCCTGGTGCTCTCGGCACGCGCTAAGCACGCTCGGGCTGCGGCTGGCCACGCACAACGAAGTGGCGCGAGAACCCCAGGGGCCGGCTCACCCCGGTGGGTTCTGAAAGCAGCGGCACGCGAAAGCCCGGCTCGGGCAGCACCTGCACGCTCCAGTCGGTACCGCCAATAAAGCGAAACCGCACGGTGTCCGGCTCGGCGGCATCGAGCAACGAAAAAGACCCGGTGGAATACATGCCGCCCACCGTTGCGGAGTCCAGCAGGTTCAGCTGGGCGTCCAGCAGGTGGATGTGAAGGAGCTCCTCAAACGGCGTGTCATCGGTAGTGAACAGCAGCATGAACGACTGCCACTGCGCCGCGGCTTCCAGCACCGCGCCAGCCACCTGGCGGCCCGTGGCCTGGTCATTGCGCAGAATTTCACTGACAGGTTCTGCACCGTCCGGGCGATTCGGGATGCGTGCCAGAGACACATCTGTGGATGAGAGGATTTGCATGACGGAGCCTCTCCCGGTCACCAGAAAAAGTCCACGCCAAACGCGGCCAGCGCCCCGCCCACAAACGCCCCCACGGTGACGCACACGGGCGCACCGGGGCCACAGGCCAGGCCCGCCAGCGCGCCACCCGCGATGCCGCCGCCAATGCCCGCGCCCGTCACCGCCAGTTCGCGGCGTGCAGCGCCGGCCTTGTCTTCTGCGCTGGCCACGGAGTACACCGACAAGGCGATGGACACCACCAGCAGCCCCCGCCCCGCGCGCGAGAGGTTGCGCATGGTGGCGGTGACCCGCGGGTTGGACGTGCCGGCGGACCGCACGATCTCGGCATACACCGCGTTCTGCTGGGTGGGCGACAGGCGGTTGAAGTCCGCGGAGACACCGTACAACTGCTGCGTCTTGCGCGCGATCAGCTCGTTGAGCGACTTGCCTTCGCGCTTGAGCCGCTCGGCCATCGCGCGGCCCACCGGGGTGCTGCGGCCGCGAATGACTTCCATGATGACGTTGCGCGTCTCCTGTGCCTGCTGTGCGGCTTGCGCCCAGGTCATGCGGCCACTGGTGACCTGGCCGCGCAACTCGTTCGCCATCGCCTGAATCTGCCGGGAATAGGCCTGCCGCGCGGTGGCGTCGATCGTCAGGTGGGTGCCGGCATTGGCAATCTCGAACTCCAGCGCCCGGATGGCGGAATCAAAGGCACTTTTGTCATCGGTGTCCTGCACGCGTTGTCTCCCAAATATTGGTGGGCCGTAGGGGGTGAGCGGGATCGCTGCCCGCGGCGGCTTTTTTAAACGCTGTGGCCCGCGCCACCGCGCATTTGCCGCCAGGAAATGGTTACAAGACGTTGGGGGCGGGGCCCGCCTCCGCAGGCTGTCGGCGCTGCACGCAGCGCCAGCGCGTTGGTCGGCTGCTAGCATCCATGCCTCTCTGCGCACCCAGGAGCCGCTCTTGACCGCCACCCCTGCCCCCTCTGCCGCGCCGCCCTGCCCGGCGCTTGCCTGCCTCGCGCTGCTTCTTCTGGCCGCATGGCCCGCCCACGCCCAGGACACCTCGCGCATTGCCCGCGTTACCGTCTACCCCGGCAGTGCCACGGTGGAGCGCGTGGCCCGGGTGCCTGCGGGCGCACGCAGCCTCACGCTGGCCTGCCTGCCCGCGTCGCTGGATGCGCAAAGCCTGCAGATCAACGCCGACCCTGCCGTGCGCGTGGGCGAGTTCAACGTGCTGACCGAAGACCGCGATGTGGTGAGCGCCTGCGCCAGCCCGCTGGACGGTCGCATCCGCGAGCTGGAAGACCAGATTGCCGGCGTGAAGGCCGAGGCCTCGGCGCTGCAGCTGGTGCAGGGCTACCTGCGCAGCGTGGCCCAGGCGGGCCCGGGCGAAGAAACCGCCACCACCCCCCGCACGGCCAGCCCCGCACCCGCACAGATCACGGCCACCGCCGACGTGCTGCGCAAGTCGGGCCACGAGAGCTTTGCGCGTGCGCACCAGCTGGCGCGCAAGCAGGAGGCGCTGGAGCTGGCCTTGAAGCCCCTGGTGGCCGAGCGTGACCGCGTGGCCAGCCAGCGCGCACGGGTGGTGTCGGTCACCATTAACCTGGCTGCCGAGCGTGAGGCCGAGCTGCGCGTGTCCTACCAGGTGCGCGGCCCCGGCTGGCAGCCCAGCTACCGCGCCACGCTGGACGCAGAAAAGTCCACCCTGCTGATCGAGCGGCAGGCACTGGTGGCGCAAAACAGCGGCGAGGACTGGTCGAGCGTGCAGCTCACGCTTTCCACCGGCCAGCCCGGGCGCACCACTGCAGGCCGCCTGCCGCGCGCCTGGACGCTGGATGTGGCCCCGCCCCCGCAGCCCGTGGCCGCGCCCGCACCTGCGATGGCCATGGCCCCCGCGCCATCCACCCTGGCGCGCACACGCGGCGCGGCGGAGCAGGAGTCAATGCCCACCTTCGACGTGGGCACGCTCGACAAGGGCTTTGCCACCGAGTTTTCCGTGCCGCAGCGCATCACCGTGCCGTCCAGCGGCCAGCGCGTGACGCTGGCGCTGGGCAACCACACGGCCCCTGCCACGCTGATCACCCGCACCGCTCCGGCCGTGGAAGAGGCCGCCTACCTGGTGGCCCAGATTGCGCAGCCGCCCGGCGTGTGGCCCGCCGGGCCGGCGGGGCTGTACCGTGACGGCGCGTTCGTCGGCAACGGCCGCATCGACTTCGGCACGCCCAGCGCGGGCGCCCCGGCGGGCAGCAGCAGCCTCTCGTTTGGCCGCGATGAGCTGGTGACCGTGCGCACAGAGCCGGTGCAGGACCTGACGGGCAGCGCGGGGTTCACCGGCGCACGCACCGAACGCACCACACGCCGCGCCTACAGCGTGGACAACCGCCACAAAACCGGGATCACGCTGCAGGTGCTGCACGCCGCGCCGGTGTCGCGCAACGAGAAGATCGAGGTTGAATCCCGCTACCAGCCCCAGCCCACCGACACAGCCTGGAACCGCAGCCCCGGCACCGTAGCCTGGCAGCAGAGCCTGGCTGCGGGGGCCACGGCCCGGTTCAGTGCCGAGCACACCATCCGCTACCCCAAAGACATCGAGCTGCTGGAGCGCCAGTGAAGCCGAAGGCCCGCGGCGCCGCGCCAGGGCCCCCGCCGCTCGGTCACAATCCCCCTGCCCCGGTTCTGGGGCAGGAGCCCCACCCGCCATGAGCTACCAGCACATTCTTGTTGCCGTTGACGGCAGCCCTACATCCGGCCACGCCATCTCCCAGGCCACGGCCCTGGCGCATGCCACAGGCGGCCGCATCCGCCTGCTGAACGTGATGGACCCCGTCGCCCACATCAGCGGCTTCGAGCGGCCCGAGGTGTACCGCAATGAAGTACTGCCGCGCCTGCAGCAAGCGGGCGAGGCACTGTTGCAGCAGGCCCGGGCACAGGTGGCAGAGCGCGGCGTGCCCGTGGACACGGTGCTCATCGAGAACCTGGACGCCCGCGTCGCACAGATCGTGGTGGACCACGCACGGGCCTGGGGCGCTGACCTGATCGTGCTGGGCACCCACGGGCGCCGTGGCCTCGCGCGCGTGCTGATGGGCAGCGATGCCGAGCAGATCGCCCGCACCGCGTCCGTGCCGGTGCTGCTGGTGCGCACCCCCGAGCCCGCCGCCCCGCGCGCCGGCACCTGACCCACGCCGCGCCCTCTCTCCCATGATGCCCCTGCCCCAACCGCCCGAACCCGCGGCACTGCCCCCCCTGCGCCCCAACGTGCGCTTTCTGCTGGCGCACCCGGCCCACTTCATTGCCCTGGGCTTTGGCGCGGGCATGTCGCGCATCGCGCCGGGCACCGTGGGCACACTGTGGGCCTGGCTGAGCTACCTCGCGCTGCAGCAGTGGCTGTCGCCCCTGCAGATGGGCCTGCTGATTGCGGCAAGCACAGTGGTGGGCTGGTGGGCCTGCACCACCACCGCCCGCCACATGCGGGTGGCCGACCCCGGCAGCATCGTGTGGGACGAGGTGGTGGCCTTCTGGCTGGTGCTGTGGCTGGCCATGCCCATGGGTTTCTCGGGCCAGCTCGCGGTGTTCGCCCTGTTCCGCATCTTCGATGCCGCCAAGCCCGGCCCCGTGGGCTGGGCCGACGGCCTGTTCAAGGGCTTTGGCTGGCGCGGCGGCTGGGGCATCTTGTGGGACGACTTTGTGGCAGCCTTCTGCACGCTGCTGGTCGTGGCACTGTGGAGGTTTTGATGACGGTCACTTCACTATCAAAAAGTGAGCTACTCGCGCTTGATGCACAAGCGCTAGAGGCCAATCTGACTCAAATTTCCCTGCGGCTGATCCAGCAAGGCCACATGCTGGCCACCGCCGAAAGCTGCACGGGCGGCATGATCGCCGCGGCCTGCACCGACCTGCCCGGCGCCAGCACCTGGTTTGAGCGCGGCTTTGTCACCTACTCCAACGCCGCCAAGGCCGACATGCTGGGCGTGCCCGCAGCGCTCATTGAACAGGAAGGCGCCGTGAGCGAGGCCGTGGCCCGCGCCATGGCCGATGGGGCACTCCTGCATTCGCAGGCCCAGGTCAGCCTGGCCGTGACCGGCGTCGCGGGGCCCCTGGGCGGCAGCGACGCCAAGCCCGTGGGCACGGTGTGGTTCGCCTGGTGCGTGAATGGCGAAACCCACAGCGAAATGCAGCACTTCCCGGGCGACCGCGCCACCATCCGGGCCGCCACCGTGCGGTATGCGTTGCAGCGGCTGCTGGCTTTTTTGCTGGGCTGAGCCGCCCCGCCCCGCAGCGGTCTGGCTGTGGCCAGGTGCCCGCCCGCAAATCGCCAAGGCTGCCTGTGCAATTGTTCACGCTCACCCCGGCGGCAGGGTCAGCGGCAGCGCGCACGGCGTTGAACGTGTTCCTAGAATCCGCCGCTTCGCACGCTGTGAATGCCGGCCCTCGGCCGTTGCAGCGCCCCTTCCAGCCCGACCTATTGCGCGACCATGCCCCCTTTTACCGCCACCCAGAACCAACTCCTCACCGAGCACCTGCGCAACTTTCTGCCAGGCATCGAGCCCGAGGCGCTGGAGCTGCTGCGCGGCCAACTCGAATGGGTGGAAATGCCCGGCGGCGGCACCCTGATGGCGCAGGGGGAGCCCGGCGAGTCGATGTACCTCACCGTGAGCGGCCGCCTGCGTGCCTATGTGCGCAGCGATGACGGCAGCAGCGGCCCGCAGCGCCGTGTGGCCGATATGGGCCGGGGCCAGGTGATTGGCGAGATCAGCCTGTTCACCGATGCGCCCCGCGCGGCCACCGTGGTCGCCGTGCGCGACTCGGTGCTAGTGCGCCTGACCAAGGACGTGTTCAAGACCCTGCTGGCCAGCAGCGCCCAGGTGTCGATTGCCCTCACGCGCCAGATCATCCAGCGCCTGCAAACGGGCACCGCCGCCCACACGGCCGCACAGGAGCGGCCCGTGGCCATGGGCCTGCTGCCCGTGAGCAGCGGCGTGGACCTGCAGGGCGTTGGCCAGAGCCTGGCGCGCCAGCTGGGCACCATCGGCCGCGTGCGTGTGGTCGACTCCGCCACCGTGGACGCAGAGCTGCAAGAGCCCGGCATTGCCCAGCGCGAAGGCGCCGACGCCACGGCCAACCGGCGCATCGCCATGCTGCTCGACGAGATTGAGGCCCGCAACGACTTTGTGCTGCTGCTGGCCGACCCCGAGCCCACCCCCTGGACGCGGCGCGTGAGCCGCCACTGCGACGAGTTGCTGCTGCTGGCCGACGCGCAGGCCGAACCCGCGATCCACCCCATCGAGGAACACTGTCTCATGCGCCGCGCGCCCCTGGCCGAGGCCGCCGAGATCCTGGTGCTGCTGCACCCCCAAGGCACGCAGTGCCCGCGTGGCACCCAGCAATGGCTGGACCGCCGCCCCGTGGCCGACCATGTGCATGTGCGCCCCACCCTCGACCGCGACATGGCGCGCCTGGCCCGCATCCAGAGCCGCACCGCCGTGGGCCTGGTGCTGGCGGGCGGCGGTGCGCGCGGCTTTGCGCACCTGGGCATCTACCGCGCATTGCAGGAAGAAGGCGTGGAGATCGACTGCGTGGGTGGCACCAGCATCGGATCGGTCATGGCCGCGTATGTGGCATCCGACCGGCCGCTGGCGACGGTGATGGCCAACGCCCGCGAGGCGTTTCGCACCAACCCCACGGGAGACTTCAACCTGCTGCCGCTGATGTCGCTCATCAAGGGCCGCCGACTGCGCCACATCCTGCACGAGGCCGTGGGGAGCCTGGTGGGCTTCCCGGCCCAGGTGGAAGACCTGTGGAAGAACTACTACTGCGTGGCCACCAACTACTCGCGCGCCAGCGAACAGGTGGTGCGCCGTGGCAGCCTGGTGAAGTCGCTGCTGGCCAGCATCTCCATCCCCGGTGCATTGCCGCCCGTGGTGCACGAGGGCGACCTGCTGTGCGACGGTGGTACGTTCAACAACTTTCCGGTGGACGTGATGCGCAGCAGCATGCGCGGCGTGGGCACGGTGATCGGCGTGGACCTGAACTTCCGCAAGCCGCGCCGCATCGAGCTGGACGACATCCCCACCAGCTGGGCCCTGCTGCGCGACAAGCTGCGCCCGCGCGCCCAGCGCCACTACAAGCTGCCCTCGCTCGCCAGCTACCTCATGCAGGTCACCATCCTGTACAGCATGTCGCGCCAGCGCCAGTCGCAACAGCTCACCGACCTGTACTTCACCCCCCCCATGGACCGCGTGGGCATGCTGCAGTGGAACCGCTTCGAGCAGATCGTGCAGCAGGGGTATGCACATGGCATCCAGGTGCTGGACGGCCTGGATGACATCAAGCATCGGCGCATCGGCGGGCTGCGGGAGGCCTGAGCACCGGGCCGACGCACGGACGGTGCCGGCGGAGGGGCCGGTGTAGCATGGGCGCCCCGAGGAAACGAGAGAGGGACACCCCACATGCACCCCAACGCCCAGACCCTGCACCGCTTCTACACCGCCTTCGCGCAGCTGGACCACGCCACCATGGTCGCCTGCTATGCGCCCGACGCCAGGTTTGACGACGAGGCCTTTTCCCTGAAGGGCCGCGACCAGATCAGCGGCATGTGGCGCATGCTGTGCACCGCCACCAAAAAGCCCGGCGCCGCCGAGCACTGGAAGCTGGAATTCAGCGGTATCGACGCCGATGCCCAAACCGGCAAGGCGCACTGGGAGGCGCACTACCTCTTCAGCGCCACGGGGCGCAAGGTGCACAACATCATCGACGGCACCTTCACCTTCACGCCCGACGGGCTGATCGCCACCCACCGCGACCGGTTCAGCTTCTGGCGCTGGGCGCGGCAGGCGCTGGGCGCGCCGGGGCTGCTGCTGGGCTGGTCGCCCTCGCTCAAGCGCAAGGTGCGCAGTACGGCGGCGGGGAATTTGAAGAAGTTTTTGGCGCAGGGGTGAGGGGGCGCCGAGCGTCAGTAGTCGGCCAATAGCGGTCAGATGATTCTTTACGAAAGCACTTCGTGAGCAACCCGAACCAGTCCCACGACGACGCAGTCGCCACTGCCAAAACAAAGAGCGTCAACCACCATTTCAAGAGGGAGGGGCGATTGATGATCTGGTTTGTTGTTGGCGTACCAGTCATCCTGCTGCTCGGCGCCTTTCTGTTGGGTCCCGCGCTCCTCTCTTTCGTAGGCAGGTAGAAGGATCGAACGCGTAACTTGCAAACCACGGCCAGAAGCGTCAATTTGATTAAGCGACCATGACAGCCTCGACATCAAAAGAAGTAACCGCGTTGGATTCGTTCTATAGCGATTTCGACTGGTACGTGGGTCACGCTCGCTCACTTGCGATGAGTCCCGAAGATTGCTGCGCTGACCAGGGCAATTTTCTGGTTGCCGGTGAGCTTTTCTACTTCTTACTGCAACCGACTCAGCTTGTGGATGACCCGCTCGGGCTTATGACCACAACGCAGAAGCTAGCAGTTGAAATACTTCGGGACAGCGTCGAGTTGGTCCCCCCTGAGGCAAGGAGTGGTGGTTCGACCGCTGCTGAATCGCTTGCTGATATGCAGCATCCATCATGGACGCTACCCCGCCGCCTTGCGCAGGAGCTACTTACGGTCCTTGCTCCTCTTGCAGCGGCGCGCGATGTCTTTTATTCAAACGGATAACGCGCCGCTCAATGCGGCAACGAGCGGCTGCTTCGGGCCCATAACCGCTGTCCGTGCCGCCCGAAAGCGGTCACTCAGAGCGCGCGCAGCGAGCGTCCATTCTCGGGATGAGACCCGGGGCGGCTATAGAACCAAAACGCACACCACCGCACTCAACAACCCGCGGACAGCCACCGGTGCTGAACATCGCCCACAACCGCAGCTTGCACCAGCAGAATTACCAAGCCAAATTACCCTCCAGCGCTTACCAGGCAAGCGCTATCAGCTATCAAATCAGAAGCATCCATCACTCAAGCCCCGTGGCACTTCTTGTACTTCTTGCCACTGCCGCAGTAGCAAGGGTCGTTGCGCCCCGGCTCGGGTGCCTTGCGCACCGTCTCCACGCGCGGGCCCATGCTCTTCCACAGCTGGCGCAGGTCGTACACGGCCCAGATGGCTTCGCCGAAGGCCTCGACGCGCGCCTGGCTGGTGCTGGGTGGGCCGTCTTCGTCGTACATGCAGACTTCGGGCTTGCCCGTGTCGTCTTCGGTCAGGGCAACGATGCGGTCCAGCGCGTCATCCAGCCACTTGGCGGCTTCCTTGTCGCGGGGGGCGGCCCAGTCTTCGGGCCAGTTTTCCACCGCAAACATGAAGCCCAGCGCCCACACCTGGCCGAAGGACGGGATCTCCTGGTCGTCGCCCATTTCGGCGCGTTGCTCATCCGTCAGGCTGGCCACGGCGCCGCGCATGTCCATGGCTTCGGGCTGGAAGGTGCGGTCGTCGTCCAGCGTCTTCACGTCGGTGTCGAGCTGGGTCACGATTTCGGCCCAGCGGCGGTTCCACAGCTCTAAAAAGCGCGCCTGCTGGGCGGCGTCAGCAAAGGCTGGCAACTGCGGCAGCGGGTCGCCTTCGGCAACATCCAGCTCGGCGCCGTCGCCCAGCAGCATGGGCAGGTACTCGGCCGGGGCGATGGGGCGGCGGCTGCAGATCAGCGCGGTCATGAAGCCATCGCAGAACTCCCACTGCGGGATTTCCTCGCCGCGCGAGCGCAGGTCGTCGAGGATGTTGTCGATCTCTTCCAGCTCTTCAGGGCCCAGTGCGGCGGCCGGGGCGCCCGCGGGGTCATCAAGATCGTCGGTGGAGGGAGTGGGCGATGTGGGTTCGGTCATGGGGGGCTCCGGTCGTCAAGCGAGATAGCGGGGGCGGTAAAACATTGTTTTACTTTTATGATGCGCAGGCCTTGTGCCGTGGCGCTGGTGTAGCGGCGCAGGTACGGCGACCCGGGGTGGTGCCGGGCCTCAAAAGCGCCTTGCGCAACATGGCACCCGATAAAAAGGCGGTCAGTGTAGCCCCCTCTCGCACCGCCACCAGAACCAGGACCCCCATGCTCCACCAACTGAACTCCCTGTACCCGGTGCGCTACACGGCCTTTGCGCTGTGCGTGTTCGGGCTGCTGCTGTCGCTGTTTGCGCTGGTGGCGTTTGGCGTGGGCCTGCCCGTGGTGCTGGTGTTTGCTGCCTTGGTAGCAGTGGGCGTGTACGACCTGCAGCAGTCGCGCCACGCCATTTTGCGCAACTACCCGGTCATCGGCCACATCCGCTTCATGCTGGAATACGTGAGGCCTGAGGTGCGCCAGTATTTCATCGAGAGCGATAGCGAGGCCGCGCCGTTCTCGCGCGCCCAGCGTTCGCTGGTCTACCAGCGCGCCAAGGGCGACCCGGACAACCGGCCGTTTGGCACGCACCTCGATGTGGGCGCGCAGGGTTATGAATGGGTGAACCACTCGCTCGCACCCACACAGCTGCCGTCGCACGACTTTCGGGTGTGGATTGGCGGCAGCCCCGATGCGCCGTCATCGTCCGTATCGCCCTGCACCCAGCCCTACCACGCGAGCGTGTTCAACATCTCGGCCATGAGCTTTGGCGCGCTGTCGGCCAATGCGATCCTGGCTTTGAACCAGGGTGCAAAAAAAGGCGGCTTTGCGCACGACACGGGTGAGGGCAGCATCAGCCAGCACCACCGCGTGCACGGCGGCGATTTGATCTGGGAGATCGGCTCGGGCTACTTTGGCTGCCGCAACAGTGACGGTACCTTCAGCGAAGAA
The DNA here is from genome assembly GCF_000238595.1 of Acidovorax sp. NO-1. Classification (GTDB taxonomy): domain Bacteria; phylum Pseudomonadota; class Gammaproteobacteria; order Burkholderiales; family Burkholderiaceae_C; genus Acidovorax. Next base: position 84,388 of record NZ_AGTS01000137.1, read on the forward strand.
CGCTTTGCCGCCAACGCCACCGACCCGCAGGTCAAGATGATCGAGCTGAAACTCAGCCAGGGCGCCAAGCCCGGCCACGGTGGCGTGCTGCCAGGCGCCAAGGTCACGGCCGAGATCGCCGCTGCGCGCGGGGTGAAGGAGGGCGAGGCCTGCATCTCGCCCGCCAGCCACAGCGCGTTCAGCAACCCGGTGGAGATGATGCAGTTCATCGCCAGGCTGCGCACGCTGTCGGGCGGCAAGCCCACGGGCTTCAAGTTCTGCCTGGGCCACCCGTGGGAGTGGTTTGCCATCGTCAAGGCCATGCTGGTCACCGGCATCACGCCGGATTTCATCGTGGTCGATGGCGCCGAGGGCGGTACGGGCGCGGCGCCGGTGGAATTCACCGACCACGTGGGTGCCCCGCTGCAAGAGGGCCTGCTGCTGGTGCACAACACGCTGGTGGGGGTGAACCTGCGTGACCGCGTGCGAATTGGCTGCGCGGGCAAGGTGATCAGCGCCTTCGACATCGCTCGCATGATGGCGCTGGGCGCCGACTGGTGCAACGCGGGGCGCGGCTTCATGATGGCGCTGGGCTGTATCCAGGCGCAAAACTGCCACACCGGGCACTGCCCCACGGGCGTGACCACCCAAGACCCGCTGCGCCAGCAGGCCCTGGTGGTGCCCGACAAGGCCACGCGCGTGGCGCAGTTTCATCGCAGCACGCTGCACGCGCTGCAGGAGCTGGTGCAGGCCGCCGGGCTGCGTCACCCCAAGGACATCACGGCCCACCACATCGTGCGCCGCATCAGCGACACCGAGGTGCGCCTGCTGTCCAACCTGATCACGCGCATGCAACCGGGCGCGCTGCTGGGCCCGCTCGACGCGCAGCACAACGTGTTCCGCCTGTACTGGCCGCTGGCCAATGCCCACAGTTTTCAGGCCAGCGAGCCTGCGCTGGAACCCTCCATTCCCCACCATGTGGAGCTGGTGCACGCTGCGGCGGCGGGCACCGCGGCCGTGGCAGCAGGGGAAGCCGCCGTATGACCGTGGCGACATCAGACGCAGTCGACTACGGGGCCTTTTTGCGGCATCAGCTGGCCACACAGCCGCACAACGTGATGAGCCATGTGCTGGGCAACGAAAAGATCTGGGTCAAGCGCGCAGGCACGCCCCACAGCATGGGCCGCTACCACGCCATGGGCGTGCTGGCCTGGCTGCTGCGCCTTCCCGTGCTGCGGCCGGTACCCAACCCCGGTGGCCCCGTCGCCATTTCCACCGAGGTGCGGCGCCTGCACGACCTGGCAGCGCGCGACATTCGTGTGCCCCAGGTGCTGGCCGTGCAACCCGACGGCTTTGCCATGCGCCATCTGGGCCGTGTAGGGGTGGAGACCCATTCCCTTGGCGACGAGATCGACCACGCCGTACAGGCCGGCGACCGCAGCGCCGTGCTGGCCCTGTGGCAGCAAGGGCTGGACGCGCTCGCCCAGGTGCACCGCCAGGGCACCTGCCTGAGCCAGGCGTTTGCGCGCAACCTCGTGCGCTGCCCCGACGGCGAAGTGGCCTGCATCGACTTTGAGGACGACCCCGCCGCCGTGCTGCCCCTGGCGGTGTGCCATGTGCGCGATGCGCTGTGCTATGCGCACTCCACCGCGCTGTACCTGCACACCAGCAGCACCCTGGACGAAGGGCGCGCGCGCTGGGCGGCGTGGGTGGCGCAGGGCAGCGCAGAGATGCGGGAGGTGCTGGCGACCAGCGTTCGCCGCATGGGGTGGATGCGGCGCCTGCCTGAGAGCCGCACGCTGGGGCGGGATTTGCAGCGGGTGCGGGCGGCGTACGAGTTGCTCGGCAGATGAAACGCGGTTGTTCTGTTCAAGCTGTGGTTATCCGCTGACAGCGCCAAGCGCGCTCATCGCCTATCGTTCAGGAGGAGCTTCCTCCAGCCCACCCCCCTCTTTTCATGCCACTGCCCGCCGCTGCCAGCCCAGCCGCCCCTGAGCCCACGCCCTTGCCCCCCGCTACTGACAAGCCGCGCCGCAGCCGCCCGCCCACCCTGTCGCGGGCTGCCTGGAAGCAATTCATGGGCGTGGCCCAGCCCTACTGGGCAGGCGACAAGAAGCGCACCGCCTGGGGCTTGATGGCACTGCTGATCGCCCTGATGGTGTGCGAGACCCAGCTGGCCGTCATGCTGATCGACAAGACAGGGGAGATGACATCGGCCCTGGCGGCCAGGCAGGCCGAACGCTTCTGGATCGCGGTGCGCACCAGCCTGGTGGTACTGGCATTCGCGGTGCCGGTGTACGACTTTTATTACTACATGCGCGATGCGTTCTCCAACCACTGGCGGCGCTGGCTCACCCACCGATTCCTGGATGGCTATCTGAGCGAACGCAAGTACTACGAGATCGGCGCGGGCGGCGACATCGACAATGCGGCTGCGCGAAAACGCCGAATCCATCGCCTTCTACCGGGGCGAACCCCAGGAGCGCGTGCAGATCGACCACCGGTTTGAGGCAGCGTTTACCAACTTCGCCCGGCTCATCAAAAAGCAGCTCTCGCTCAACCTGTACCAGCGCTCTTTCAGCCAGCTCACCTTGATCCTGCCCAGCATCCTCCTGGCCAATGCGGTGCTGTCGGGCGAGCTGGAGGTGGGCCGGGCCATCTAGGCGGCAGGCGCATTTGCCGCCGTGCTGGGCGCCATCTCGCTGATCGTGGACAACTTCGAGAGCCTGAGCCGGTTTGTGGCGGGCATCGACCGGCTGCATACCCTGTCGCAGGTCGTGCTCAAAACCCCTGCCGCGCCCACCCCCTGGGCCGATCCCGCCCCGGCAGGCCAGCCTGCGGACGATGCGAAGCCCGCGATCAACGCCCACGACCCCTGCGAGCCCCCACCGCACATCACCACCCGCATCGGCGACACGCTGGCCATCGAAGGGCTCTCGCTTTACACCCCCCACTTCGGCCGCCTGCTCGTGGCCGACCTCTCGCTACAGTTGCAGCCCGGCGATGCGCTGCTCATCACCGGCCCGAGCGGCTGCGGCAAAAGCTCGCTCTTGCGTGCCATTGCGGGCCTGTGGCACACGGGCAGTGGCACCGTGCAGCACCCGCCCCTGGAAGACATGTTCTTCCTGCCCCAGCGCCCCTACATGCAGATTGACACGCTGCGCAGCCAGATCATCTACCCGAGCAAGCAGACGGCGCTGAGCGACGAACGCCTGCTGGAGCTGCTGCGGGAGGTGCACCTCGAATCACTGTCCGAGCGTGTGGGCGGGCTCAACGCGTCCTTTGACTGGGAGAAGCTGCTGTCCGTGGGCGAGCAACAGCGCCTGGCCTTTGCCCGCGTGCTGGCGCGCCAGCCCAGCATCGTCATCCTGGATGAAGCCACCAGCGCGCTGGACAGCGCCAACGAAACCGCCCTCTACGAACGCCTGCGCGCCAGCGGCACCACCCTCATCAGCATCGCCCACCGCCCCGCCGTGCTCAAACACCACACGCACGTGCTGGAATTCAAGGGCGAAGGGGCTTGGGAGTTGTACGCGGCAGCGGATTTCAGGTTTGACAGCTGAGCGCGGTGGCTCAAGCGACGGCGCGTACTGGTTCGCCTGCGGGTTCTTCTATCACCAGCGCTGTCGCCACATCTGCCCCCAGGTTCAGCAACCGCTTGCGCATACAGATCACCGCTTTATCCTTGCTCAGCAATATGGACTGGTGCATCGCCGCCAGGTCGATGAACTTCTGGTCGTCCGCGTCTTTGCACACGTAGGCCACCTTGGGTGCGATCTCCACCAGGCGCGCCTGCGCATCAAACGCTGCCAGCACCTGTGCTGCATCCACGCGGTAGTAATTCATGCGCGAGGCGATGTGCGGGTAGGCCAGCACGCGCTCCAGTTCGTCGCGCATGACCTGGGTCGCTATCCAGACCAGGCGCCCTTGGGCCAGCAGTGCGCGCAGGGGGGCGGTGCGCGGGTCGCTGAAGATCAGCAGATCCAGCGCGACGTTGGTGTCCACCACCACGGGGCGGGCGGGTTCGCCCGGTGCGGCCTCGGCGGGCAGGCGCAGTTCAACCTGCATTGCGCGGGTCGTTGTCAGGGGCGGGTTTTGCCGCGCGGTCGCGCACCGCGCCCTTGATCATGTCGAAGCGGAACATGCGGCATTCGATGGGGCCGTTCCACATGGGCACGCGGCGCGATTCCTTCAGGCGCATCTTGCCGGGCAGCTTGAGGTCGGGAGTGAGCATCCAGGCCTGCCAACCAGCGTAGTTCTTCTTCCAGTGCGAGGCCAGCTGGCTGAAGAATTCGCCGCCATCCTCGGTCTGCGCCTCTTCGCGGCCCACGGCCATGCCCTGGGCACGGTCGGCAGCGCGCTCGCTGGCGTTGCGGCCTGCGCTGCCTGCGGCAGCAATGCGCTCGCCGTAGGGCGGGTTCAGCAGCATCACGCCAGGCTGGTCGCACGGTGGCATGCGCTGCAGGGAGTCGCCGCCGCGCAGTTGCACGGCATCGGCCACACCGGCGCGCTCGGCATTGCGCTGGGCAAAGTCGACCATGCGGAAGGCCACATCACTGCCAAACAGGGGCACAGCGCTTGCCTGCATTGCGCCTTCAGCTTCGTTTTTAATAGCAGACCACACGTGCGCCTGGAACGGCAGCAGCTTCTCGAACGCAAAGCGCCGCAGCATGCCTGCCGGGATGCGGCAGGCGATCTGCGCGGCCTCGATCACGATGGTGCCGCTGCCGCAGCAGGGGTCGTACAGCGGCTGGGGGTTGTCGCCGTGTGGGTCCCAGCCGCTGGCAGCAATCATGGCGGCGGCCAGGGTTTCTTTTAGTGGCGCATCGCCCTTGTCTTCGCGCCAGCCGCGTTTGAACAGCGGCTCGCCCGAGGTGTCGATGTAGATCGTTGCCTCGTCGGTGGTCAGGTGCAGGTGGATGCGCACATCGGGCCACTGGGTGTTCACGTCGGGCCGCACGCCGCTCTTGTTGCGAAAGCGGTCGGCCACGGCGTCCTTGACCTTGAGGCCCGCAAAGTTGAGGCTCTGCAGCGGGCTGTGCTGGGCGGTCACTTCCACCTTGAAGGTCTGGCGCGTGGTGAACCAGATCTCCCAGGCCACGTCGCTGGCCATGGCATAGAGGTCGTTTTCAGAGCGGTAAGGGCGGTGCGCCAGCTGCACCAGCACGCGCTGGGCCAGTCGGCTGTGCAGGTTGAGCAGCAGCGCCTGGCGCCACGAGGCGCGCAGCAGCACGCCGCCGCGGCCGACCAGCAGGTCTTGCCCCGTGAGGCCGGTGATGCCATGCACTTCATCGGCCAGAAAGCCCTCGACGCCCGCAGCGCAAGGGAGGAAAAGTTGGAGTTGGTTCATAGGACTGGCCGAAAGGATACGCGCTCAAGCCTTGCGCAGGAGCAACTGGCGGATGGACTCCGGGATCGGCGCCACCTTGCGGTCAGCCTTGCCGATGAAAACGATGCCGATCTTGCCGCGCGCCACCTCGCGGCCGGAGGTTTTCTCGGTCATGCAGAACACCAGGTCAAAGCCGTAGCGGTTGAAGTCCGCTGGCGCCATCTCCACCCGCATGGTTTCGCCATGGAAACCTTCGGACTTGTACTGCGCCACGATGTCGCCCACCACGATGGACAGGCCGCCCACATCGGCCTCGGGGTAGCCCAGCGACTGGAAGAACCGCACACGCGCCTCGGACACCAGCGTGAGCAACTGCGCGTTGTCCAGGTGCCCGCCCTGGTTGACGTGGCTGATGTAGATCTGCAGCTCGGTGGCAAAGCCGAAGTGCGGGGGGAGGTCAAAGACGATGCGGGCCATGGTGGGGCAGCGGGTAGATAAACAAAAAATCAAACAGGGTGAGCCAGGCGCACCCTGGCGGTGACCCTACAGCGCCTTGCGCAGATTGGCCGGCGCGATCTTGAGCGCCTCGCGGTACTTGGCCACGGTGCGGCGCGCGCACTCAATGCCCTGCTCCTTGAGCATCTCGGCGATCTGGCTGTCGGACAGCGGCTTGGCGGGGTTCTCGGCCGCGACAAACTGCTTGATCAGCGCGCGCACCGCCGTGCTGGATGCATTACCACCGGTTTCGGTGCCCAGGCCCGAGCCAAAGAAGTACTTGAGCTCGTAGGTGCCGATCGGCGTGGCCATGTATTTGGCCGTGGTCACACGGCTGATGGTGGATTCGTGCAGGCCCAGTTCGTCTGCGATGTCGCGCAGCACCAGCGGGCGCATGGCCAGCTCGCCATGGGTGAAGAAGTTTTTTTGCCGCTCCACGATGGCGCGCGAGACGCGCAATATGGTGTCAAAACGCTGCTGGATGTTCTTGATGAACCAGCGCGCCTCCTGCAGGCGCTGCTGCATGCCCTGGTGGCCCTCGCCGCCCTTGTGGCCGCGCAGCGCACCGGCATAGATGTCGTGCACGCGCAGGCGGGGCATCACGTCGGGGTTGAGGCTGACGATGAAGTTGTGCTGGCCATCGCGGCCCCGCTGCGAGCCTTCCCGCCCGGCTTTGCGCACGATGACATCGGGAATGATGATGTTGCGCTCCACGTCGGCAAAGCGGCGGCCGGGGCGAGGCTCCAGGCGAGCGATCAGCGCCATGGCGGCGCGGGTGCGCTCTTCGCCATCGCCACACAGCTGCGTCAGGCGGCGGATGTCGCGGCGGGCCAGCATCTCCAGCGGCTGCTGGCAGATGCGCAGCGCGGTCTGCACGGTGTCGGGGTCTGCGTCGCTGTCTTCGTCGGCCGCCAGGGCGGTGAGCTGCAGGGTGAGGCACTCGGCCAGGTTGCGCGCGCCCACGCCCACGGGTTCCAGGCTTTGCAGCAGGCGCTGGGCCACCGTGAAGCGGTGCACCAGTTCCTCGATCTGCTCCAGGTCTTCGGGCCCTGCCAGGCTGATGGCCAGCTCTTCGAGCGACTCTTCAAGGTAGCCATCGTCGTTCAGCGATTCGATGAGAAAACGCAGCGCGGCCGTGTCCACTTCGGACAGCCGCAGCGACAGCGCCTGGCGGTGCAAAAAGGCGGTGAGCGACTCGTGCGTTCGGGCCAGCTCGGTGGCGTCGGCCTCGTCCCCTTCCGCATCGTTGCGGGTACGCGCCGGGGCGTCGCCGCCCCACTCGGCGTCGTTGGGCGCCATCTCTACCGTGCCGTCACCGCTCCAGTCCGGTTCGTCGGCGCCAGCACTCGGTGTTTCAGCATCATTTTGGCCTTCAGCGCTTGTACTGCTTGCGCTGACAGCTCCTGAAAACATAGCATCGTCGGCGCTATAGTCGTCGGCCTGTGCGGGCGTGTCGGCGGCTTCCAGGCCAAACTCCTCGCGCGGTGCTTCGTCGGCATTGCGCTCAAGGAACGGGTTTTCGTCGAGCATCTGCTCGACTTCCTGCGAGAGTTCGAGCGTGGACAACTGCAGCAGCCGGATGGACTGCTGGAGCTGGGGAGTCAATGCAAGGTGCTGCGAGACGCGCAGCGACAGTCCAGGCTTCATTGATTGAGCGCCGCCGGGCCGCCCCAAGGCGCGAGAGCCCCCTTGGGGGGCAGCGCATTACACGAAGTGACAAGCGTGGGGGCCATGTCTACATCCTGAAGTGTTCGCCGAGGTACACGCGGCGTACTTCGGCGTTGTCCACGATCTCGGACGGCGTGCCCTGCGCCAGCACGCGGCCATCGCTGATGATGAAAGCGTGGTCGCAGATGCCCAGTGTTTCGCGCACGTTGTGGTCGGTGATGAGCACGCCGATGCCGCGCGCCTTCAAGAAGCCGATGATGCGCTGGATCTCGATCACGGCAATGGGGTCGATACCGGCGAAGGGCTCGTCCAGCAGGATGAAACGCGGCTGGGTGGCCAGGGCGCGGGCAATCTCGACCCGGCGGCGTTCCCCGCCCGACAAGGCCATGGCCGGGGACTCGCGCAGGTGGTCCACGCGCAGCTCCTGCAGCAGGGCGGTAAGGCGCTCTTCGATGGCGGTGCGGCTCAGGCGCTGGCCGTCGTCACCGCGCTGCAGCTCCAGCACGGCGCGCACGTTTTCTTCGACCGTGAGCTTGCGGAAGATCGACGCTTCTTGCGGCAAGTACGACAGCCCCAGGCGTGACCGGCGGTGAATGGGCATGTGGGCGACCGACTGGCCGTCGATGCGAATATCCCCCTCGTCGCTGCGCACCAGCCCCACGATCATGTAGAACGAGGTGGTCTTGCCCGCGCCGTTGGGGCCCAGCAGCCCCACGACCTCGCCTTTTTGCACCACCAGCGACACGTCCTTGACGACCTTGCGGGTGCCGTAGGACTTGGCCAGGTGCTGCACCTCCAGGCGGCTGCCCGTCTGCGAATCAGGCCCCAGGCGGCTGCCCGCCTGGGCGTCAGGCGCGGTACTCACGGTATTGCCGCTCACTTGGCGCCGCCGCCCAGGCTGTTGCTGGGGCGCAGCGCCGGAGCCGGAGTGGATGGTTCAGGTGCCGCCACAGGGGGCGACGGATCTTTGGGGGACAGCACGGCGCGCACGCGGCCGCCTGGCGCGGGGGCGTCCCCAGCGGCATTGGTGGCTGGCCGCTTGCCGTCCACGCTGAACACATCGGTCAGGTTGTTGTAGACGATCACGGCGCCGGTGATCTCGTCACTGAGCACCGATCCCCGATAACGGCGCAGTTCGGCGCGGGTGATAAAGCGCACGTTGTCGGCCTTGCCGTCGTACTCGATTACTTCGCTTTCACCCTCGATGAACTCATCGGGCGCACCCGGCAGGGTGTCGCGCTTTTGCCGAAAAAATGCGCGCTTGCCGGGCTCGGCCGTGACGACACCGTACTGGTAGCCATCGGCATCCTGGCGCACATCCAGCCGCGCTCCGCGCAGCACGATGGAGCCCTTGGTCATCACCACACGGCCGGAGAACACGCTGGTCTGCTTGAGTTCATCGTGCCGCAGGGCGTCGGCCTCGATGTTCATGGGCTTGCTACGGTCTGCCCGCTCGGCATGGGCCACACCCAGGGTGCAGGCCAGGGCGGTGAGCATGAGGATGGGAAGGAGGCGATGGTTCATAGGGCACGAATCTTGCAATCATTGTATCCATCCGTTCGCCCTCCTCCATGAAAAAAGCCCGCGCATGCGGGCTTCGAAGGCAATACGCCAAACAGACGGCCGTAAACCGTCAGCCTTTGCGGGCCACAGCCGTCAGGTGCTCGACCACCTGCAACACGTTCTGCATGCTGCCGGCCATCGTGCCGTCGGTATAGAACTTGCCAGCAACCCCCATGGAAGGCACACCCTCCACGCCATAGGCATCCTGCAGCTGCGAAGCACGGCGGACCTGGTTGGACACCGTGAAGGAGTTGTAGACCTCCTTGAACTTGGCCGCATCCACGCCCTGCTGCCCGACCCAGGCAAAAATGTCATCGTCCTTGGCGAGCTTGAGCTTATCCACATGGATGGCGCGGAAAACCTTGGCGTGCAGTGCTTCGAGCTTGCCCATGCCTTCCAGCGTGTAGTACAGCTTCTGCTGGGGGATGAAGCTCGCATTGAAGGCCACCGGCACGCGGCGAATGCTCAGATCCTTGGGCGCGGCCTTGGCCCAGGCGTCGAACGCGGGCTCAAACACGTTGCAGTGGGGGCAGCTGTACCAGAAGAACTCGATCACATCGACCTTGCCGGCTGCAGCGTCGGGCGCCACGGGCTTGTCCAGCCGCTTGTAGTCCTTGCCCTCCTTGAACTGGCGGGCCTGGGCCAGCGCGGGGGTGGCCACGGGCAGCGTCAGGGCGGAAGCGGCAACCACCGAAGCGGCAGACAGAGAAAAATCACGGCGTTTCATGTCAAAGACTCTCCTGTTACAGGTCTGGGGGATGTGAGCCATGCCCCCGCAAAAAGTTCAGATCGGCATCAGCGCTGCACGCGCACCAGCGCAGATTCGACGCCAGCGCCGCCGAGCTTCTCCTTGAGCTGCTCGGCGTCGTCGCGCTTGGCAAACGGCCCCACGCGCACCCGGAACACCGGGCGGCCGTTCTGTTCGCGCTCGCTCACCCGCGCCTCCCAGCCCAGCATCGCCAGCTTGGCGCGCTGGGCGTCGGCATCGGCCTGCGTGCGGAAGGCACCCGCCTGTACAAAGTAGTCAAACGGGTCCACCTCGCTCTTGGCCGCCGCTTTGGCCGCCGCCAGATCGCCCAGTGGGTCGGCGCTGGGCTTGCTCTCGGCCTTGGCCTCGGGCTTGCTGGCTGCGGGCTTGGGAGCCGACGCAGCAGCGCGTGCATCCGGCGGCGCCACTGAGGCGGGCGCCGAAGCGACCGGAGCAGGCGGCGCAGCGGGCCGCGCCGGGTTCTTGCCATACAGCGGAGAGTTGGGGTCCCAGTTCTTGTTCTTCTGCGATTCGGCGGCGTCCATGTCGGCACCACGGCCGCCACCCTTGTTGAGGAAGGGCACCGGCACCTTGGTCACATAGACCGCCACCGCCAGCGCGGCCCCCAAGCCCACGATCACGCCCACGATGAAACCGATGATGGTCCCGCCCGTCTGTTGCTTCTTCATAGTTTGTGACTGCTTACATTCTGGCCGGAGCCGACACGCCCAGCACAGCCAGGCCATTGTGCAATACCTGCGCGGTGGCGGCGACGAGCGCGAGGCGCGCCTTTTTCACGGCCTCATCGTCCACCAGGATGCGCTCGGCGTCGTAGTAGCTGTGGTAGCTGGCGGCCAGGTCGCGCAGGTAGAAGGTCACGTCGTGCGGGGCCTCGCCGTCGGCGGCGGCCGTGAGCATCTCGGGGTACTTGGCCAGCTGCAGCATCAGGGCCTGGGCCTGCGGGCCTTCCAGGGCCGAGAGATCCACTTCCTTGAGCGAAGCGACATCGCCGCCACCCGCCTCTGCCCAAGCGCGCAACACCGACTGGATGCGCGCATGCGCGTACTGCACGTAGTACACCGGGTTGTCGTTGTTCTGCGCCACGGCAAGGTCCACGTCGAAGGTGTATTCGGTGTCGGGCTTGCGGCTGAGCAGGAAGAAGCGCACGGCATCCTTACTGGTCCACTCGATCAGGTCGCGCAGCGTGACATAGCTGCCCGCGCGCTTGCTGATCTTGACCTCTTCACCACCCTTGACCACGCGCACCATCGTGTGCAGCACGTAGTCGGGGTAGCCTTGGGGAATGCCCACATCGGCCGCCTGCAGGCCAGCGCGCACGCGGGCGATGGTGCCGTGGTGGTCGGTGCCCTGGATGTTGACGACCTTGGTGAAGCCGCGCTCCCACTTGGCGATGTGATAAGCCACATCGGGCACGAAATAAGTGTACGTGCCGTCCTGCTTGCGCATCACGCGGTCCTTGTCGTCGCCGTAGTCGGTGCTCTTGAGCCACAGCGCGCCGTCCTGTTCGTACGTCTTGCCGTTGGCCACCAGCTTGTTCACCGTGGCCTCGACGCGGCCGCTGGTGTACAGGCTCGATTCGAGGTAGTACTCGTCGAACTGGAGGTTGAAGGCCTGCAGGTCCTTGTCCTGCTCGTTGCGCAGGTAGGCGACGGCGAACTGGCGGATGTTGTCGTAGTCTTCCACGTCACCATTGGCGGTGAACTCGCGGTCGTCGGCCTTGACGGTGGCTTTGGCCTTGAAAGCCTCGGCGATGTCGGCGATGTAGTCGCCGTTGTAGAAGTTCTTGGCCAGCGGGTTGTCGCTGTCGGTGGGCCAGCACTCGTCGCCGGGCTTGAAGCCCTTGGCGCGCAGCTGCGTGCTCTTGGTCAGCGTGTCGATCTGTACGCCCGCGTCGTTGTAATAGAACTCGCGGTGTACCTTCCAGCCCTGGGTGGCAAACAGGTTGCAGATCGCATCGCCCAGCGCCGCCTGGCGGCCGTGGCCCACATGCAGCGGGCCGGTGGGGTTGGCCGACACGAACTCGACCAGCACCTGCTGGCCGTGCGCGCTTTGGTAGCCGAAGCGGTCGCCCGCGGCCAGCACCTCGCGCACCACTTGCTGCTTGGCAGCGGGTTTCAGGCGGATGTTCAGGAACCCAGGGCCCGCGATTTCAATGGCCGATACCCAGCGCTGGAACGCGGGAGTGGCTTCCAGCGCCGTCTTGAGCTGCTCGCCCAGCGCGCGCGGGTTGAGCTTAAGGGGCTTGGCCAGCTGCATGGCCGCGGTGCAGGCAAAGTCGCCGTGCGCAGCCACCTTGGGGGATTCAAACGCCGCTTTGGCACCGGCGCCGGGGGACAGGGTTTCGAGCTCGCCCGCAAGCGCGGCGAGCAATTCATTTTTGGCTGTGAGCATCGGCGGATTTTACGGGGGCATCCGGGGCCAGCGCCGGACGCCCGTTCTTGCGCCGTCCGCGTTGTGGCCGCTAGGGTTCTATGGTGCAATGACTCCGGGAGCCCCCTATAACCCAATCACTCCAGGAGATTCCATGCAAAAGCTTCTTTCCCTCACCGCTCTGAGCCTGGCCCTGTCGCTGGGTCTTTCGGCCCAGGCAGCCGAAGACAAGGCCCCGACCAAGCAGCAATCCAAGATGGCGACCTGCAACAAGGAAGCGGGCGATATGAAGGGTGACGAGCGCAAGGCGTTCATGAAAACCTGCCTGAGCAACAAGCCCGCCTCCCAGCAAGACCGGATGAAGGCCTGCAACGCCGACGAAAAAGCCAAGACGCTCAAGGGCGACGAGCGCAAGGCCTTCATGAGCGAGTGCCTCAAGAAGTGACGTAACCGGCACCGACACACGGCAAAAAGCCGCTGCCCCGTGGGGCCAGCGGCTTTTTTTACGGGCGCAGGGCCTGAAAGGCCTACCAGCCCCGCGCCCAGAACACCGCAATCACCGCCACCACCGGCAACACGTGCGACTGGATCATCACCAGCCGGCGCACCTTCTTCACCTCCAGTTCGTCAGGCAGGGCGCCCGAGGCCTGCAGATTGCGCCGCCAGCGGCGGAACATGATGGAAGGCCAGATCGACAGGATTGCCATGACCACCACGATGGTGATCTTGATGTGAAACAGCGGCTGCGAGACATACCACGACACCCCCTTGATGCCCCAAAAGAGCCGTGCCAGGCCGCTGCCAATCATCACCAGAGCGGCCGCGCCATAGATCACATCCAGCCGCACCAGGCGCTCGACGACGGCGGCATTCATCCATTCGGTGCGGCACAGCGCCGCCTGGCTCGACAGAAAGACCACAAAGGTCAGGATGGCCACCAGGTGCAGGGCGGCAAGAATGGCTTCGAGGGTCATGGAGGGTTCCTTTTCAACACCCGGCGGCTCGATAAATGCGTCAACTCCACCCGGGGATGGTTGCCATTTTGCTTGAGGAAAAGCTCGCCAGCACCGCCCAGCGCCACCTGCGTGCACGCCCGCTGCTGCGCTGCGCCAGACGCCGCCGCCCTGCGCATCTACTTCTAAATTGATAGCTATAAGCGCTTTACCATCAAGCGCTGGAGGCCACTTTTATCTTAAAAATGACCCTGATACAGACACGTTCCTGCCCTTCAGCCGCGGACTCCCTGTCCTCAGTTCTGAGGACATACAAGCCTCGACGAATCCGGTAGCTTCGGCCGCGCCTGCCCTACAAGTGCCCCCCGGAGAAGCAACTGCATCATGGCCAAGACAACAGCAGCAGCGGCGCCCACGCCAAACATCAGAACTCTGACCCGCACCTGGCTGCTGGGATTCGCTGTCGTGCTTGCGGCCTGCGGCGGCGGTGGGGGCGATGACCCACCGGTGAACACCCCCAGTTTCCGCGTGGGTGGCCAGCTGGCCGGTCTGGGCGCGGGCAAGACCGTGGTCATTACCGATGCCAGCGGGCCCAGCGCCGCCGTGTCAGCCAACGGCAGCTACAGCCTGCAGCTACCCGCAGGCACCGCCTACAGCCTGCGCATTGCCGCCCAGCCGGTGGGCCAGACCTGCACCATCGCCAATGGCAGCGGCACCGTGAGCGCCGATGTGAACAACGTGAGCGTGGCGTGCCGCGACAACGATGTGCCCCCCCAACGCCCGCACGCTGGGCGGCAGCGTCGCGGGCCTCGCCACAGGCAAGGCGCTGGTGCTGCAACTCGCGGCCGGGGGAGCCACGCAAGAGGCCCGCGTGACCGCTGACGGGCCCTTCACGTTCGCCCAGCCCGTCACAGGGCCCTACAGCATCTCTGTGCTGACCCAGCCGCAGAATCAGACCTGCACCGTCACCGGGGGCCAAGGCACCGTCGATGCCAGTGCCGCCCTGCCCCCCATCACCGTAGCCTGTGCAACCACGGGCTACCGGCTCTCGGGCACCGTCAGCGGCAACATCGGCGTGGTGGCGTTGCGCAACAACGCCAACGGGGACACCGTGACCGTGGTGGACAACGGCGCCTTCCGCTTTGCCCAGCCTGTGCTGGCGGGCATGGGCTACGCCGTCAGCGTGTTCGACAGCAGTGCGGGGCAAAGCTGCAGCGTCAGCGGCGGCACGGGGGTCGCCACGGCCGACGTCACGCAGATGGCCGTCGTCTGCGTGGTGGATGCACCGCCACCACCGCCACCGGTGGTGGTGGTTCCGGGTATCCCTGCCCTGACCCTGGCCTATGACGTCAAGACCTTCAAGCTCAGCTGGGGCGCCATTGCGCCCCCCGCCGGTGGCGGCGCCATCACCTACCGCGTGACGGAAGACCCCGACGGTGCAGGCCCGGCCGCAGCCACGCAGATTGCCACGGGCCTCACCGGTACCAGCTACGACCGGGTGGTGACAGGCCTGCTGCACACGCGGCTGAACGCCACCTACCGCGTGCAGGCGTGCAACAGTGCGGGGTGCAGCGCGTTGTCGGCGGCGCAAGCGGTGGATCTGACGCGGGCCATCGGGTACTTCAAGGCGAGCAATACAGGAGCGGGCGACCTCTTTGGCTACAGCGTGGCCCTATCGGGTGACGGCACCACCCTGGCGGTGGGGGCGTACAGAGAGGACAGCAATGCCACCGGCGCCAATGGTGACCAAGGGGACAACTCCGCCGTTGATGCGGGTGCCGTGTATGTGTTCACCCGAGTCGGCAGCACCTGGAGCCAGCAGGGCTATGTGAAGGCCAGCAATACCGATGCGAATGACTTTTTTGGCACCAGCTTGGCCCTGTCGGGCGACGGCAACACCTTGGCAGTGGGGGCGACTGGGGAAGACAGCAATGCCACAGGCATCAACGGGGACCCGGTGGACAACTCTGCCACCCTTGCAGGTGCCGTGTATGTGTTCACCCGCAGCGGCAGCACCTGGAGCCAGCAGGCCTATGTGAAGGCCAGCAATACAGGGGCAGAGGACCGTTTTTGGCACCAGCGTAGCCCTTTCGAGCGACGGCAACATCCTGGCGGTGGGCGCGAACGGGGAAGACAGCAATACCACCGGTATCAACGGTGACCAGTCGAACAACGCGGCCAGCGGTGCTGGTGCCGTCTATGTGTTCAGCCGCAGCGGCGGCA
>NZ_AGTS01000136.1 GCF_000238595.1 Acidovorax sp. NO-1
GTGCTCACGGTGCGCCAGCAACTGGTCTGGACGCTGCTGGACGAGGCGCCCGAGTTGTCGCCGGGGACGCCGCTCCAACCGCTGTGCGTACCCCTGGGCGAGCTGACCGGCCAGGACCGTGAAGAGGCCGACCGCCTGACTGCGTTGTTCGAGCTGTTGCGGCTGGAAACCCAAGCGCCGCGCCCGGCGCAGTCGAGTAGCCTGAGAGCCCTGGCGCGGTTGCTGTTCATCAGCCTGTTGCGCCTGGCGCCACGCTCGCGCGCCGCCCAATCCGTCCGTCATGAAGATCTCCTGGTCTTTCGTCG
>NZ_AGTS01000135.1 GCF_000238595.1 Acidovorax sp. NO-1
GTTCCCAAACTCCTTTGATGGCCGGGAAAGGAGGTTTAATTCTGGGGTTACCTCTTTTTCCTTCCAATGATTCTAACAATGCGGTTTCTTCTCCACAAATGTAAGCGCCTGCCCCGCGTTGTACATAAATATTACAATTAAAGCCTGTGCCCAAAATATTGTTACCCAGCCAACCGTTTTGTTTGGCTTCTTCAATGGCATTTTCCAAAATACCTACAATCCAGGCATATTCACCACGGATATAAATGTAGGTATCATTTGACCCCAAAGC
>NZ_AGTS01000134.1 GCF_000238595.1 Acidovorax sp. NO-1
CAATTTGGAAGAAAGAGTTTTGGGAAGATGGTGAGTCATGGATAGGTGATCAGTTAGAGCGGAT
The DNA here is from genome assembly GCF_000238595.1 of Acidovorax sp. NO-1. Lineage (GTDB taxonomy): Bacteria > Pseudomonadota > Gammaproteobacteria > Burkholderiales > Burkholderiaceae_C > Acidovorax. The sequence continues at coordinate 65 of NZ_AGTS01000134.1, forward strand.
AACATATGCAAATGGTGAGCCTAGAAAGGAGATGGGAATATGATTAAAGTGCTATTATTTGCACATTTACAGGAAGAAGTAAGGAAGTCGTCCTTGCACATAGATTGTGAAAATATTACGGTTGCGAGGCTGAAGGAAGTTCTCATAAAGAAATCAACGTAGTGATTTCAAGTGAGATAATGGTCGCTATAAATGAAG
>NZ_AGTS01000133.1 GCF_000238595.1 Acidovorax sp. NO-1
CTTCACCTACGAAAGCTTCTGGGTCGACTTCAAGGTCTTTGGCAGTCTGGCGATGACCCTGGTGTTCATGCTCGGTCAGGGCCTCTATCTGGCGCGCCATCTGCAACCCATGGATGAACCGCGAGACTGATCCCATGAGTCAGATACTGCTGATCGACGACGACCAGGAACTGTGCGACCTGCTCGGTGCCTGGCTGAAACAGGAAGGCTTCGAGGTCAACGCCTGTCATGCCGGCAGCGACGCCCGCACCCAGTTGCGCGAGGCGACACCGGATGTGGTGGTGCTGGACGTGATGCTGCCTGACGGCAGTGGCCTGGAATTGCTCAAGCAGCTGCGCAGCGATCATCCGC
>NZ_AGTS01000132.1 GCF_000238595.1 Acidovorax sp. NO-1
TTATGATAGTTACCATCAACGAAAAACTCATCTAACAGTTCACCTTCTACCATAAATCCAACCTTTTTATAAACATGTACCGCTTTTTCATTTTCCTTATCCACCACTAAATAAATCTTATGCATATTTAGTACAGAAAAAGCGTAATCCATCGCTAAACGCGTCGCTTCCGCTGCATAACCATATCCTTGATAATTCGGATCAATAATAATTTGGAATTCCGTTCTACGGTGAATATAATCGATTTCCACTAACTCAACTAACCCAACCATTTCATTATCTTTTTCAACGATAAATCGGCGTTCACTTTGATCATGTATATGTTTATCGTATAAGTCTTGCAGCTCCACGAATGCCTCATACGGCTCTT
>NZ_AGTS01000131.1 GCF_000238595.1 Acidovorax sp. NO-1
AACGAATAGGCGCCATACGCGGTCTAGGAAACGACGTGCTCCATCAAGACCATTTTCAGACCAAGCGATTGAAGCATCTAATGGTCCCATGAACATTTCGTATAGACGAAGTGTATCTGCACCGTGGCTTGCTACGATATCATCAGGGTTTACAACGTTACCTTTTGATTTACTCATTTTCTCGTTGTTTTCACCTAGAATCATACCTTGGTTGAATAATTGTTGGAACGGCTCTTTCGTTGGAACTACACCGATATCGTATAATACTTTGTGCCAGAAACGAGCATATAGTAAGTGAAGTACAGCGTGTTCTGCACCACCGATATAAATATCAACTGGAAGCC
>NZ_AGTS01000130.1 GCF_000238595.1 Acidovorax sp. NO-1
CCAGGATCTGATCATTTTTGAGAACGCTGCATTTGGTCGCGTAATGGCGCTGGATGGCGTAGTACAAACCACCGAGCGCGACGAGTTTATCTATCATGAGATGATGACCCATGTTCCGCTACTGGCCCATGGTCACGCGAAACATGTGCTGATTATCGGCGGCGGCGACGGTGCCATGCTGCGTGAAGTAACCCGACATAAAAACGTTGAGTCAATCACGATGGTGGAAATCGATGCGGGTGTCGTATCGTTCTGCCGTCAGTATCTACCCAACCATAACGCCGGTAGCTACGACGATCCGCGCTTTAAGCTGGTGATCGACGATGGCGTCAATTTCGTAAATCAAACCAGCCAGACCTTTGATGTCATTATCTCCGACTGCACCGATCCTACGTCCGGT
>NZ_AGTS01000129.1 GCF_000238595.1 Acidovorax sp. NO-1
TTTTAAAAATACATATAGGAAAACCAAAAAGTAATGTAGAATATATCGTACATACATATATGAAGTCAACATAAAAAATAAAGAGGTGGGTATATGTTACTTGAAGAAGTAATGCAGCAACTAGAGGAATATGGAACAGAACAAAATCGTAAAACGTATAAAAACCACGGAGCGAAAGAGCCACTATTCGGAGTTAGTTTTGCTAATTTAAAATTGTTAAAAAAGAAGATAAAAAAAGATCATGATTTAGCAATTTTATTATGGAAACAAAAATATGGATGCAATGACATTAGCAACGATGATATTAGATCTGAAAAAAGTTACGACAGAACTGACTAAATAAATGGGTACAGGAAGTTG
>NZ_AGTS01000128.1 GCF_000238595.1 Acidovorax sp. NO-1
GCCTGGACGCCCGTACCGCCCAGCTCAAGCAACTGCAGGATGCCCTGCAGGCCAAGCAGACCGAGCGCGGCACCGTGGTGACCTTCGGCAACGTGCTGTTCGACTTCAACAAGGCCGAACTCAAGCCCCAGGGCTATGCCAACGCCCAGAAGCTGGCCGATTACCTGAAGCAGAATCCCGAGCGCAAGGTGATCGTCGAGGGCTACACCGACAGCGTCGGCAGCGACTCCTACAACCAGCAGCTGTCCGAGCGTCGCGCCCAGGCCATCCAGACCGCCCTGGTCAGCGCTGGCGTCGAGCCGAGCCGCATCCAGGCCCGTGGCTATGGCAAGAACTTCCCGGTGGCCAGCAACAGCAACGCCTCCGACCGCGCCCTGAACCGTCGCGTGGAAGTGACCATCTCCAACGACGCCAA
>NZ_AGTS01000127.1 GCF_000238595.1 Acidovorax sp. NO-1
GTATCGCCGTGAGTCTTATCGACTGCTGATGAACAGTCTGGATGGGATCGATAGCGCGATCAGCGATTTTCCGCCGAACGGACGAGAGGTAGCGGCTAGAGCCCCGGGTGGTCAGCGCAAGCGGCCCGGCGCCGTTTCGTCTCCGGACAGCTCGTCTGACGGCTGACAACTGCCGCGGACAGGCCCGGTCACTGCAGTGTTCGACGTGACTAGCCTGGAGACCACCATGAGCGACGACAAGATCACTCTCACGACCCGCCAGGGTCATCCGGTACGGGACAACCAAAGCCTGCGCAGCGTGGGCGAGCGGGGCCCCGCCACGCTGGAAAACTACCAGTTCATCGAGAAGATCACCCATTTCGATCGGGAGCGGGTGCCCGAGCGGGTGGTGCATGCCCGGGGCACCGCCGCCCATGGCTGGTTCGAGGCCTA
>NZ_AGTS01000126.1 GCF_000238595.1 Acidovorax sp. NO-1
AGAAGCCGAACCAGACGCCCACACCGTGGACGATGGCGACCGGGAAGAAGATGGCGCCCCCGATCAGGAAGCCCCACTGCTCCTCGGTGAAGCAGCGGTAGAGGTGGGTCACCCAGGCGCCGAAGCTGGCGAGCATCAGCGCGATGGTGATGAGTGCGGCGGAAAGGTCTTTCATGGCTGTCTCCAGGGTCAGGCGTAGATTTCAGGTGCTTCGGCGCGGCGCATCATCCGGACCTGGGCGGTGCGGCGCTCCGGCGCGCGACGGTCGCGGCGCATCGGGTCTTCATCGAGGACGGCATGGGCAACCACCAAGGCGGCCAGCATCATGCAGAGCGGGCTGATGATCTGGCGCTTGATGGCCTCGGCCACCAGCTGTGGGGCGCGCTGGACGCCCAGCTTCAGCATTGCGTTGGCGACACGCTTCTTCACAGTCACATGTGCTATTGCCAT
>NZ_AGTS01000125.1 GCF_000238595.1 Acidovorax sp. NO-1
TCGAAAGGCTTGCCCGATTTGAGCACGCCATAGGCGATGGTCAGCAGCTTACGCATGGCGGCGCAGACGGTTTGTTTACCTTTCTTGCCCCTGGCTTTCAGGCGCTCGGCTTGCGCCTTGATAGCCGGGTTATAGGTCAGCGCCACGACAGCAGGTAGGTATAGCGCACTTCGTAAGCGGACTGATCCCATGCGCGAGATGCAGGTATGGCCGCGCGCGAGGCCGGACTCCTGCAGGCGCGGGTTCAAGCCGGCAAAGGCGGTAACGGCGCGCGCATCGGCGAAGCGGTCGATATCGCCGAGCTCCGCCAGGATCAGGGCGGCGGTCTTGTCAGCGAT
>NZ_AGTS01000124.1 GCF_000238595.1 Acidovorax sp. NO-1
TAGAGATTACCTTACCATCTTTATCTGTAACAATATGTTCGACTACTACACCGTCTTTTACTATATCAAACTCTGCATTTGCTAATGGTTTTTCACCATTTTCCGAATCAATTTTCTTTACTTCAATTTGACCCTTTTGCATAGTATTTTTAATTTCAATTGTTTTTGTTTCTCCAGCTTGAAGTGTAACCTCTACTGAGCTTGTTAATTTTTGATATCCTTCTGGTGCTACTGTTTCATAAACTTTATATGTCCCGGGAGCTAAAGTTTGAGGTACTGAAAAACCTTTTTCGTCCGTTTTCAATTTTTGCAACAACTTCATTTGCACTATTTCGAACTTTCAAATTCGGCACCTTTTAACCCTTTGTTCGGATTCTCAGAATCTATTTTAT
>NZ_AGTS01000123.1 GCF_000238595.1 Acidovorax sp. NO-1
ATCAAGGTGCTGACGGCCTTCTATTCGAGCAGCGAACTGCCGCTCTGATGCCGGACTAGTCCGGTACCTCGACCCTGACCTGGATGGCGTCATGCCGCCAGAATTCCAGGTCGCAGTCGATCAGTCGCCCCTGCTGGTCGTGGTTGATGCGGGTGATGTGCAGCGCCGGACTGCCCTGGGCCACCCGCAGCGCCTGGGCCGCTTCCGGTAGCAGCGCCGTCGGCAGGATCTCGAAGCGCACCTCGCCGTAGCGGATATCGTAGCGGTCGCGATACAGCTCGGTGAGAGAGCGCTGCAGGTCGTGCTCCAGCAGGCCCGGGAAATAGGCGGCATTGAGGTAGTGCTCGACATAGAGCACCAGTCGGCCATCCACGCGGCGGACCCGGCGGATCTGATAGACGCTGGACAGCGCCGGCAACTCCAGCAGGCGGCAGATCTCCGCCGAGGCCAGCATCT
>NZ_AGTS01000122.1 GCF_000238595.1 Acidovorax sp. NO-1
CGGGGCTCCGCCATGGGATACAGCCGGCGCCAGGGGAAATCGCGCCAATCCAGGGTGGCGTCGGCGGCGAGCCCCTGCTGCCAGTCTATCTGGCCGGCCAGCGCCACGCGCTGCTCGGGCGCGGCCTGGAGGCGCAAGGCCGCGATACGCGCGCCCTTGGCATCGACGCGGCCTTCCAGATTCAGGTCCACCGGACCGCCCTCGCCCGGCAGTTTCGCCTGGCCGACCAGGGCGTAGCCCGCAGCCAGATCGCCGCGCGCGGTCAGCTTGAGGTCGTTCAGCCGCAGGGTATCGGGCAGGCTGGCGGCCGCCTTGAAGCCATCGGCCACCAGTTGCAGATCGGCCGGGACGTTGTCCGCCAGCGGCTGCACCGTGCCGGTCAGGCGGCCGGGCAGATAGCCGCTGCTGTCCGCCTCCAGCTGCAAGGTCTTCTGCAATTCGCCGTCCAGCTTGAGCG
>NZ_AGTS01000121.1 GCF_000238595.1 Acidovorax sp. NO-1
TATACATTCTTGTAGGCATACGTTTCAGGCCAACTGACCGACTGCACTGCGTTTGGCGCAATGCGAGAAGTATTCACGCAGTCTTGTAGGCGCTGTTATGGGCTGTGCGCCGACCGCACTGTTTGGCGCAATGCGTGAGGTATTTCTACAGTCTTGCAGGCGCTAATATACGTTTAACGCCGGCTGCACTTTTTGGCGCGATCCTTCGAACTTCGAACAATAATCGCGGCATCAAATAATAGAAGTTGAAAGGCCCATGTTGTATCTTGACGCCGCATAAGCATTCCAACGTTCCCTCGTTTCTCCCAATTAAATATTTTTTTTCCGAGGAAAGTTAGGTAAGTTCTTTATACCCTCGACCATTTATCACTTCATTTATCATCAGAGGGTAAACCATCGATTATTTGTCAACAAACTAACCTAAACTAGCGCAACAT
>NZ_AGTS01000120.1 GCF_000238595.1 Acidovorax sp. NO-1
GCGTGAAGGTGGCGAGCAGCCTGGCGAGCGGCCCCGGCGGCCATGCGCTGTATGCCCCGAACGACCCGCTCGACTCGATGACGGCCTCCGAAAAGGTTGCCCTGCTCGAGCGGATCGAAAAGCTCGCCCGCGCCAAAGACCCGCGCGTGGTGCAGGTGATGGCCGGCCTGGCCGGCGAGTACGACGTGATGCTCGTCGCACGCAGCGACGGCGTCATCGCCGCGGATGTGCGCCCGCTGGTGCGCATCTCCGTCACCGTCATTGCCGAGCAGAACGGTCGCCGCGAAATGGGCAGCTCCGGCGGCGGCGGCCGCTATGCCTACGGCTACTTCACCGACGAGCTGCTGCGCGAATACGTGGACGAGGCGGTCTCTTCCGCGCTCGTCAA
>NZ_AGTS01000119.1 GCF_000238595.1 Acidovorax sp. NO-1
GGGCCAGGCGGTCGCTAGGTTCTGTACCAAAAGCGCCGAGCGAAGGTCAGGCGAGGCGAAAAGGCTGAGGAAGCGGAGTTTACGAGCGGTAAATGAGCATTCCGAAGCCTTTTTCAACGAAGCATCACCGAGCGCAGGCATTTTTCGTACAGAACCTAGTCCTTGCGCCGCTTGAGCTGGTCCTTCAGTTGGGTCGGCACCTCGCGAATGATCAGCACATCCTGGCCTTCGTCGTATTCGATGCGCGAGCCCAGCAGGTGCGCCTCGAAGCTGATCGATAAGCCTTCGGCGCGACCGGTGAAGCGGCGGAATTGGTTGAGGGTGCGCTTGTCCGCCGGGATCTCCGGCGCCAGGCCGTAATCCTTGTTGCGGATGTAGTCGTAGAAGGCGCGTGGCGCCTCGTCGTCCATCAACTCGGAGAGGGCATCCAGGGCCATGGGCTCACCGCGCTTGGCCTGGCTGCTGGCGTAG
>NZ_AGTS01000118.1 GCF_000238595.1 Acidovorax sp. NO-1
ACGCCATCCAGCAGGAAGACTGAGCCGCCCCTTACTCCCGCTCAGGACGTGCGACTCGTCTCCGCCCGGGGCGTCTTCGCCGCCGCGGCGATGGCATCGCCGGCATGCGTGGCGCAGCAGTCCTCCTGCCAGCGATGGCGCCGCGTCAGCTGTCCGATGCCCGGGTTGAAGGCATTGGTCGGATCGAGCTGGCGATAGTGCCGCTCTAGTTCCGGCGCCGCGGCGTAGAGGTGACCGACATTGTGCTCGGCGGGATAACGGGCGCCGCGGGCCTCCAGCAGGGCCAGCAGGCGACGCTTGAGCGCCGCGCAGTCCCGACCCTTCTTCACCAGGTATTCCTGGTGCAGCACGTGACAGAAGAAGTGCCCGCAATACATGGTCACCTCGATCTGCTCCGCCAGCTCCGGCGGCAGAGTCTCGAACCAGTCCTGGGTGTTGCACGGCAGGGCGATGTCCAGGGCGAGGAT
>NZ_AGTS01000117.1 GCF_000238595.1 Acidovorax sp. NO-1
GATCAGGGCCGGGTCAGCGCCGGCCAGTGGGTCGCGGTGCACGGCTGCGGTGGCGTCGGCCTCTCGGCGATCATGATCGCCCGCGCCCTGGGCGCCCAGGTGGTGGCCATCGACATCACCGCCGACAAGCTGGCCCTGGCGCGTCGCCTCGGCGCGATGGCGACGATCGATGCCACCCAGGTGGCCAGCGTGCCCGAAGCGGTGCAGGAACTGACCGGCGGCGGTGCGCACCTCTCCCTCGACGCCCTCGGCCATCCAATCACCTGCTGCAATTCCATCGCCTGTCTGCGCAAGCGCGGCAGGCACGTCCAGGTCGGACTGCTGCTGGGTGACCAGGCCGACCCCGGCGCTGCCGATCGAACCTGGTGATCCGGCCCGGGAACTGGAGATCCTCGGCAGCCACGGCATGCAGGCCCATCGCTACG
>NZ_AGTS01000116.1 GCF_000238595.1 Acidovorax sp. NO-1
AGTGCAGAATACTTCGCTTTGTTAGCTGAAAGGGCACTTAAACAATTTGCATAAAAAAGGAGCCGTTAAGACATATTTAACGGCTCCTTTTTTAAGTTAAATCACGTTTCAAAAATACTGTATAAGAAACGCTTAAAAATACAAATAAATACAGTAATAACATACATGATGCAAACGGGAACGTTACTCCATCAATAAAACTTCCATTCTTTGCAATACTGTATAAATCTGTGTTTGCTGGTAATAAATATTTCGCCCAATCATATCTAGTTGCTGCTAGTAATGCAATATTACCTGATAAAGCAAGAAATAGTGAAATACCAATCGCGCCTCCACTAGATCTTGTTAGCACAGAAATCATAAATGCAAAACGCTGCGTACACAATTGTCGGCAACCACGATAAAAATATAATACTTACTAGCTTCTACAAAAATATTTTAGTTTTATAATATTTCC
>NZ_AGTS01000115.1 GCF_000238595.1 Acidovorax sp. NO-1
CCGGGAACTGTTTACAATAATGTGGCGGCCCGCCAAACCGGCATGGCTGATTTCACCCACCACTGGTGCTACTACCCTTTCTACAATATCTTCCCGGTTAGTAACTTTATCGTTCAGTAAATCAATGATAAAAATAATACCGAAGGGCAGCACAATACCCAACAATAGAGAAAACATGCGGATATTATTGGTGCGGGGCTCAACCGGTACGGGGGAGGATACAGCAGGGGTTAATTGCTGGTAATTGGATACAGTGGAAGAACTGGAAATAGCTGCTTCTTCCCGCTTTTGCAGCAAATAGAGGTAAAGGCTCTCTTTAATACTTTTTTGCCGGTTAATATCCATCAACTCCCGTTCCTTTTCTGGAACGGAAAAAAGCAGGCATCGCTGGCTGCCAGGTGCTGTTGTTGGGTAACCAACTGC
>NZ_AGTS01000114.1 GCF_000238595.1 Acidovorax sp. NO-1
AACAACAGATAAATGGAATATTGGAGATGCAGCAGCAGATTATATTTTCACCGGCCATCAATTACTATCATTTGAATTACCGGGAACCTTACAGGTAATTTGTTATCCGGCCAGCTGGGCATTAGCTGCTGATAAAAGTAAATATCATCCTATATTCAGCGGCTCTGGTTATATACAAACCATTCAAAAAGATGCGGCTATTAATTTTGTTTATTAGATTGCTTTAGTGATGATACCAGCTGAATGATTATACATATTTAACAGAATTGGCCAATGATCCTACCGTGGTGATTTGTTTAACAACAAAAAAACACCCATACCTATGCCGGCTATGAGAAAAATGGCAATAGAGTTGATGAATAGAAATATTCAAAAATCCGGTAATTTTCCATATCACAAGCAAATGGCATACCGTTGATGAACATCTGGTACATTTTGCAACCGTTGCCGGATCCATGTTATTAGATGGCATGGGCGATGGCTTG
>NZ_AGTS01000113.1 GCF_000238595.1 Acidovorax sp. NO-1
ATGAAAATAACGTGGATCTGTGAAATTTTGACCGATTAATTTAGAACCAATCACTTCATTTTTATCATTATATATTAGACTTCCATCCGCGTTATCCTTCATTACCGCTTGTGCAATACCAGTAACAATAAGCGGATATACAAGTCCGCACAACACTAAAAATGTAAAAGTAATACGGATAACCGGTGATAGTATACTTTGTTTCTTCGCCATCTCTTTCCCCTCTTCCTTATATAAACAAGCCGACAATCATATCAATTACTTTAATTCCAATGAACGGTACAATCACTCCGCCAAGCCCATAAATAAGTAGGTTTCGGCCAAGTAGTGCATTTGAACTCATCGGTTTATATGCGATACCCTTCATCGCTAACGGAATGAGTAACGGAATAATAACTGCATTAAATAGTAATGCTGATAAAATCGCTGACAGTGGTGATGTTAATTTCATAATGTTTAATGCTTCCATTTGCGGAATCGCAAGTGTAAAC
>NZ_AGTS01000112.1 GCF_000238595.1 Acidovorax sp. NO-1
TGGCGCCCATGAAGATCAGCCCCGAGCGGGTATTGATCTGGCCGCCGATATTGAACATGCCGGTGGGAAACGGCGGCGCCATGTGCAGGCCCAGCGGGCCCATGTCCCGGGTGGTGCCCACGTCATGCTGCCAGGCCAGGGTCCGGGATTTCAGGTCCACGGCCGCGAGCTGTCCCCACGGTGGCGCCTTGCAGGGCGCGCCGAGCAGACCGAGCCAGGGGTCGACCTTGACCACATAGGGCGTGCCGTATTGCGGGTTGATGGCGAACTTCTTCGGCCGCGGCGGCGTGCCCTGGCCGTCCCAGGGCTCCACCAGCCCTTCGCGCTCGGCATCCGCCCGGGCATAGACCTCGGCCTTGAAGGGGATGTAGCTGAGGTTGGCATAGAGGCGCTTGCGCTCCGGGTCGATGGAAGCGCCATGCCAGTCGATCACGCCGTCGAATGCCGGATATACCAGGGTCGTCTTGTCCAGCTCGAAGGGCGTGAAGGCGCCCTTGTAGTTCATCTGG
>NZ_AGTS01000111.1 GCF_000238595.1 Acidovorax sp. NO-1
AATTTGACCAAAATTCTTGGATCAACGCGCCCGCATTCCCATCACCGCGGCGCTGATGATCATCACCGTTGCCAGCCCAATGCTCCAGCTGAACGAGCGGCCGCTCACCACGATCAGCAGCGCGGTGGACGCCAGCGGTGTGATGTAGCTCAGGATGCCGATGTGCCGCGCGTCCCCCAGCTTTAGCGCCTTGTCCCACATAAAAAACGACGCCCCCAGCGGCCCCAGGCCCAGCACTGCGAGCAGTGCCCAGTCGCGCGGCTGCAGCGCCACGGCGGGCTCCAGCGCCACGTGGCACAGCAGCGACAGCACGCCCGACACCAGCCCGAACAGGCCGATGGCGGTGGTCGGAAAAGCCGCCACGCGCTTGGTCAGCAGCGAGTACGTGGCCCAGATGAACGCTGCGGCCAGTGCGGGCAGGTATCCCCAGGCCAGCGTGCCGCTCAGCTCGCGCCCGCCGACGATGGCAATCGCCGCCCCTGCAAAACCCAGCAGCGCCGCCAGCACGTGCGGCAAGCGCAGCGCCACGCCCGGCAGCACCACGGGTGCAAGCACCACGATGAACAGCGGCCACAGGTAGTTGACCAAATTGGCCTCCACCGGCGGCGCGTGGCGCAGCGCGATGAACAGCAGAAAGTGGTAGGCAAACAGGCCATACACACCCAGCGCCAGCGTGCGCAGCGGAATGCGCCACTGCGACGGATCACGCAGTACAAAAGGCCAGGCCGGCACGCTGCCGATGATGAGCGCGATGCCCGTGAGCAGGAACGGCGGAATGTGCGTGAGCGAGACGCCGAGCGACGCGAGGGAGGCCCACAGCGCGATAGCGCCCAGGGCGTACAGATTGGCTTGCATCTTGATGAGCTTAGACGTAGCAACCATCGCGTGGCGATGGGAAGTCGTCGCGCAATACCGATGAAGAGAGTTGTTGCGTGAGCTCCGGTAGGCGCCGCATGGAGACATGCGCAGTACGACTACCGCTGAACGCATTCGGCATCCACGAACTGCGTGTCTGTCCCGGTTGCCCTCCGAGGCCAGTTGGCGATTTTCCACCAGACCAAAGTCGACGTGCCGAACGTCACGAGAAGGAAGACGGAGAAACACGCCATGTAATACAGCTGGTCTCGCCACCCAAATGGGCGGCTCAGCACCATGAGGACTGCAAGACAGAGGCTTGTGGCTACGGCTATCGTCGCTAGTGATCGTGGCGTCAGCCGATTGAATCGCTGCAGGAGGGCCGCAATAGAGAAAGTGCCTGCCGAAAGCAGAACAAAAATTAGCGGCGATATCAAGATCAGGATCCCTGCACCCCGGATGGGCGCGTTGTCGGGGGTCCCGTCAGCGTTCATAAAAGGGGTTTGCACGGCGGGGAGGATGCAGAAGGCGGCAATGGACAAGAATGCGATCGCGGCCCCTAGCGAAGCGAAGAGCATTCGGCGCAATGTCAATGGGTGGTCAGGTTCGCCTGATCGGCTAGGCATCGTCAATACTCAATCTCAGGCATCGAAACGCCGCAGCGCTGCCGTAAGTGCCGAGGGCGAGCGGTATCCCGTGCGCCGCGCTACCTCGGCCACGGCCATGCCGGTAACGCGCAGCATCCGCGCTTGCGCAAGCCGCTGACTGCGCAACCAGGCCATGGCGCTTTGCCCTTGGTCCTCGCGGCAGCGGGCCGCAAACTGGCTGGGGCTCAGGTGCACCCGCGCCGCCAGGTCGGCCACGGTGAGGTCGCGGTGCCATTGTTGGGCGGCCCACTGCCTAAGTGCGGGCCAATCAATGGTCCGTCGGCGTTCAGTGTGGAGCTGTGGGATGTGTGGATGGGTGCCACCCAGGCAAGCCTCCAGCAGCAGTGCGGGGCCGTGGGTCTGGGCCAAGGGGCGGCCTTGTTGCAAGGCGCTGGCCAGGTAGTGCGCCAATGGCAGTGCATCGGCGGGAAGTGTGGTGGTGCGGCGCGGGTTAACGCACTGTGCCCAGTCGGGGTGTGCGCTGTCGAGCACCAGGCAAACGCTGCCGCGCGACGATTCAAAGTCGTGCCGATCTCCCGGTGCAATCACGCAGCCGCCGCCTGGTGCCACGCGAACGCCGCGCCCATCAACCTCCAGATCCAGCGCGCCAGAGAGGCCCAGCAGAATCTGGAAGTGGTCGTGGCTGTGGCTGCCCGGCGATGCGCCGTAGTGCCGCAAAGAGAGCGATTCCGCTGGACCCATGCACGTGCTCTGCGGTTTCGCCAGGCGCCTAGCCTACACGCCTGCCGCGTGCGCCTGCTGGTCGGCGTGGTAGCTGCTGCGCACCATGGCGCCCACGGCCGCGTGGCTGAAGCCCATCTTGTAGGCCTCTTCCTCGAACATCTTGAAGGTGTCGGGGTGCACGTAGCGGCGCACGGGCAGGTGGCTGTTGCTGGGCGACAGGTACTGGCCGATGGTCAGCATGTCGATGTTGTGTTCGCGCATGTCGCGCATCACCTGCAGGATCTCTTCGTCCGTCTCGCCCAGGCCGACCATGATGCCGCTCTTCGTGGGCACCTTGGGGTGCAGGGCCTTGAACTTTTTCAGCAGGTTCAGGCTGAACTGGTAGTCAGAGCCTGGGCGCGCTTCCTTGTACAGGCGGGGTGCGGTTTCCAGGTTGTGGTTCATCACGTCGGGTGGCGCGGCTTTCAGGATTTCGAGCGCACGGTCGTCGCGGCCCCGGAAGTCGGGCACCAGGATCTCGATCTGCGTAGCGGGCGACAACTCGCGGATGTTCTGGATGCATTCGACAAAGTGGCCGCTGCCGCCGTCGCGCAGGTCGTCACGGTCCACGCTGGTGATCACCACGTACTTGAGCTTGAGGGCGGCAATGGTCTTGGCCAGGTTCAGCGGCTCGTCCTTGTCCAGCGGGTCGGGGCGGCCGTGGCCCACGTCGCAGAAGGGGCAGCGCCGCGTGCACTTGTCGCCCATGATCATGAAGGTGGCTGTGCCTTTGCCAAAACATTCGCCGATGTTGGGGCAGGAGGCTTCTTCGCACACCGTGTGCAGCTTGTGCTCGCGCAGGATCTCCTTGATTTCGTAGAAGCGTGTGGTGGGGCTGCCCGCCTTCACGCGAATCCACTCAGGCTTCTTGAGCACTTCGCCTTGCTCGACCTTGATCGGAATGCGCGAGAGCTTGGCGGCCGCTTTTTGCTTGGCCAGCGGGTTGTAGGCTTCGACGGATTGCGCTTCGCGGACGACTTCAGGGGTGCTCATGGCGTGTAGACAGGTTCAGGGCGCCAAACGGATGCTGAGCTGCTGGCCCAGCACCTGCGCGGCTTCTTCCCAGGTGGTGTGGACCCCGATTGTAGAAAGGTCCACCGTCTGCAAACCTGCGTAACCGCAAGGGTTGATGCGGGCAAAGGGCTCCAGGTCCATCGCCACATTCAGCGCCACGCCGTGGTAGGTGCAGTGCCGGCTGACCTTGATGCCGAGCGCAGCGATCTTGCCCAGGCCTTCGAAGTCGGGGGTTGGCGGGGCGACACCCACCCGTTTCTGCGGGCGTTGGGGCAGCATGGCGTGGCTGTGCGGGTCATCAAGGCGCACATAGATGCCGGGGGCGCCGCCCACCCGGTGCCCGGTGATGCCAAAGTGCGCCAGCGTGCGGATCACGGCCTCTTCCACGCGGTACACATATTCCTTGACGAAATAGCCTGCACGTTGAAGGTTGATCAGTGGGTAAGCCACGACCTGACCGGGGCCGTGGAAGGTGACCTGCCCGCCCCGGTTGGTGGCCACCACGGGGATGTCGCCTGGGTTGAGCACGTGATCACTCTTGCCTGCGAGCCCCTGTGTGTACATCGGAGCGTGCTCACACACCCAGAGCACATCGGGTGTTTCGGGGTTGCGACTGGCCGTGAAGTCCTGCATGGCCTGCACGTTGGCGGCATAGTCCACGCGGCCCAGCATGTGAATGGCGATGGTCATGCAGAGAACCTGCGCGTGTCTGCGGTCAGAGCACCACTTTGACGAGGGGGTGCGACGACAGCGCCCGGTACAGCTCGTCGAGCTGCTCCCGGCTTGTTGCCGTGATGGTGATGGTTACTCCGAGGTAATTGCCAGCGCGGCTGTCGCGCAGTTCAATGGTGCTGGCGTCGAATGTGGGGTCGGCCTTGCGGGCCAGCTCCGTGATGGCGTGCACAAAGCCATCGACCTTGGCCCCCATCACTTTGATCGGAAATCTGGAGGGGTATTCGATCAGCGAGTCCTTGCGAGGATCGCCAGGTTGTGCATCAAGACCGTTGGCAGGAGGCGAAGGAGGTGTGGTCATGGTGAGGGGTTCTTTTGCTTCGATTTCAATAGCTGCAGGCGCTTTGCCATTGTGCGACAAGGCCCGGGCGGCGCGTCGATAACTGGTCCGTTTCTGCGCGGTGAAGCACGGCAATGCACATCGCTTTGCACCCCGAAACCCGTTGGCCCATCACCACAGGCGGGCGAGTCCTGGTGGCGGTTACATGACCCGTTTGCGGTTTTTTGTCGTTCGCCACGGGTTTTTACTTATAATTAGAGGCTTTGTGAAAGTTGCAGTCTGTAACGCGGGCGTCATTCAACAATGAAAACAATCGCGACAGAGACTGAAACTGAGGCTGAAGAATCTGACTTCAAGCCCCTGACGGCCCAAGAGGCTGATCAGTGGCGCAGTCGCAATCCCCCCGTCTCCGTGTGGAAGGTGGTGGCGGGTCAGGCGCTGGTCGGCCTGCTGGTGGCTCTTGGGGCCTGGGCGGTGGCGGGAAGTGTGCAGGCAGGCTGGTCTGCTGCGTATGGTGCGCTGTCCGTGGTGATTCCGGCAGCCTTGTTTGCCCGGGGTGTGCTGCGCCAGAAGGCGTCGATCAACCCGCGCGCTGCGATGGTGGGGTTCTTTGGCTGGGAGATTGCCAAGATCGTATTGACGGTTGCGCTGCTTGCGGCGGCACCCTGGGTGGTTCCCGGCCTGAGCTGGATCGCCCTGCTGGTGGGCTTGGTAGTCACGATGAAAACGTACTGGGTTGCGCTGTTGGTGCGGCCCGGTGTTCGAAAAACCGATTGATTTAGAGAAGAGTTGTCCGATGGCCGCAGAAGCGCACGCTCCGACTGCAAGTGAATACATCGTTCACCACCTGCAGCATCTTCAAAACGTCAAGCAGACCAAGATTGTTGACTTCACGGTCATCAATTACGACTCCATCATTATTGGTTTGGTTCTGGGTGTCATCACCCTGCTGATTCTCTGGTCGGCTGCCCGCAAGGCGACTTCCGGCGTTCCTGGCCGCTTCCAGGCTGCGGTGGAAATGCTGGTCGAGATGGTGGACAACCAGGCGAAGGCCAATATCCACAACGCTGAAAGCCGCAAGTTCATCGCCCCCCTGGGCCTGACGGTGTTCGTCTGGATCTTCCTGATGAACTTCATGGACATGATTCCCGTGGACCTGCTGCCCTCCATCTGGGCCCAGATTTACGGTGCTGCCGGCCATGATCCGCACGACGCCTACCTGCGCGTGGTGCCCACTGCTGACCTTTCCACCACTCTGGGTCTCGCATTTGCGGTCCTGATCCTGCGCTTCTGGTACAGCGTCAAGATCAAGGGCGCTGGCGGTTGGGCGCATGAGCTGGTTTCCGCGCCTTTCGGCACCAGCAAGAACCCCATCTTCGCCCTGATCCTGGGCGTGGTGAACGTGCTGATGCAGATCATTGAATATGTCGCCAACACCGTGTCGCATGGCATGCGGTTGTTCGGCAACATGTACGCCGGTGAACTGGTGTTCATGCTGATCGCCCTCATGGGTGGTGCGGCTGCACTGTCGCTGTCGGGTGTGCTGCTGCCTGTGGGCCACGTCATCGCTGGCACCATCTGGACGCTGTTCCACATTCTGGTGATCTCCCTGCAGGCATTCATCTTCATGATGCTCGCACTGATCTACCTCGGTCAGGCGCACAACGCGCACTAAGTTTCCCTTTCGTTTTTTCTTTCCTCAACTTTTCTTTTTTACTCAGGAGTCATCATGGAAAACATTCTCGGTCTCGTCGCTCTGGCTTGTGGTCTGATCGTTGGTCTGGGCGCTATCGGCGCTTCCATCGGTATCGCACTGATGGGTGGCAAGTTCCTCGAATCGTCGGCACGTCAGCCTGAGCTGATCAACGAACTGCAAACCAAGATGTTTATCTTGGCCGGTCTGATCGACGCTGCCTTCCTGATCGGTGTGGCTATCGCTCTGCTGTTCGCCTTCGCAAACCCCTTCGCTTCCACGTTCTTGGCCAACCTGCCCAAGTAAGTTCCGTTCAACGCCACTTTAGAAAGGTGTTGCCGTGAGTATCAACGCGACCCTGTTCATTCAGGCCATCGTCTTCCTGATCCTGGTGTGGTTCACGATGAAATTCGTGTGGCCCCCGATCGCCAAGGCGTTGGATGAACGAGCCCAGAAAATCGCCGAAGGCCTCGCTGCTGCCGACCGTGCCAAGTCCGAGCTGACCGCTGCCAACCAGCGCGTCGAGAAGGAATTGTCACAGGCGCGCAACGAAACGGCCTCGCGTCTTGCGGACGCCGACCGCCGTGCCCAGGCCATCATCGAAGAAGCCAAGGCACGCGCCACGGAAGAAGGCAACAAGATCGTTGCTTCCGCCCGTGCTGAAGCCGAGCAGCAAACGGTGCAAGCCCGCGAAGCCCTGCGCGAGCAGGTGGCCGCGCTGGCCGTCAAGGGCGCCGAGCAGATTCTCCGCAAGGAAGTCAACGCCGGCGTTCACGCTGATCTGCTGAACCGCCTGAAGACCGAGCTGTAAGGGGACACACATGGCTGAACTCGCCACCATTGCCCGCCCCTACGCCGATGCCCTGTTCAAGGCCGCTACTTCGGGTGCGGGCATGGACCTGGCCAGCACCGCTGACTGGGTCGATGAACTGGCGGCCATTGCCGCCAACCCCCAGTTGCGTCAGCTGGCGGACAACCCCAAGGTGACGGCAGACCAGGTGTTTGCCGTCTTCACGGGTGTTGCGCGTTCGGCGCTGTCCGATACGGCCAAGAATTTCCTGCGTACAGTCATCGACAACGGACGCATCAACGCGCTCCCGGAAGTGGCTTCGCAGTTTCGTGCCCTCGTGAATCGCCGCAACGGATCTTCGGATGCCGTGGTGTACAGCGCCTTCCCCATGGACAGTGCTGCACTGTCCGAGGTCGGCGCAGCGCTGGAAAAGCGCTTTGGCCGCAAGCTCAATCTCGCTGTCCAGCAGGACGAGTCACTGATTGGCGGCATTCGCGTAGTGGTGGGTGACGAGGTGCTGGACACTTCGGTCAAGGCCCGTCTTGAACAAATGAAAGCGGCCCTCACCGCCTAGTGCGCGGCGAGGACAGCGAACCAAAGAAAGAAGGAAAGAGTCATGCAACTCAATCCCGCAGAAATTTCTGAACTCATCAAGAGCCGCATCGAAGGTCTGGCCGCCAGCAGCGATATCCGCAACCAGGGTACCGTGGTGTCCGTGTCTGACGGTATCGTGCGTGTGCATGGCCTCTCGGATGTGATGCAGGGCGAAATGCTCGAGTTTCCCGCCACCAAGGACGGTCAGCCTTCCTACGGCCTCGCGCTGAACCTTGAGCGCGACTCCGTCGGCGCCGTGATTCTGGGCGAATACGAGCACATCTCCGAAGGCGACACCGTCAAGTGCACGGGCCGTATTCTGGAAGTGCCGGTCGGCCCCGAACTGATCGGCCGCGTGGTGAATGCCCTGGGCCAGCCTATCGACGGCAAGGGTCCTATCAACGCCAAGCTCACCGACGTGATCGAAAAGGTCGCTCCTGGTGTGATCGCCCGTAAATCGGTGGACCAGCCTCTGCAAACCGGCCTGAAGTCCATCGACTCGATGGTGCCCGTCGGCCGTGGCCAGCGCGAGCTGATCATTGGTGACCGCCAGACCGGCAAGACGGCCGTTGCCATCGACGCCATCATTGCCCAGAAGGGCCAGGGCGTTACCTGTATCTACGTCGCTATTGGTCAGAAGGCTTCTTCGATCAAGAACGTGGTGCGCGCTCTGGAACAAGCCGGTGCCATGGAGTACACGATCGTGGTGGCCGCATCGGCGTCCGAATCGGCCGCCATGCAGTACGTGTCGGCCTACTCGGGCTGCACGATGGGCGAGTACTTCCGCGACCGCGGTGAAGACGCCCTGATCGTGTATGACGACCTGTCCAAGCAAGCCGTTGCCTATCGCCAAGTTTCGCTGCTGCTCCGCCGCCCACCAGGCCGTGAAGCCTACCCTGGCGACGTGTTCTATCTCCACAGCCGCCTGCTCGAACGCGCAGCCCGCGTGAACGCCGACTACGTCGAAGCCTTCACCAAGGGTGAAGTCAAGGGCAAGACGGGTTCGCTGACGGCTCTGCCCATCATCGAAACGCAAGCCGGCGACGTGTCTGCCTTCGTTCCTACCAACGTGATTTCGATCACCGACGGTCAGATCTTCCTGGAAACCAGCCTGTTCAACGCCGGTATCCGCCCCGCCATCAACGCCGGTATCTCGGTGTCGCGCGTCGGTGGTGCTGCCCAGACCAAGCTGATCAAGAACCTCTCCGGTGGTATCCGTACCGACCTGGCCCAGTACCGTGAGCTGGCTGCGTTCGCGCAGTTCGCTTCCGATCTGGACGAAGCCACCCGCAAGCAGCTGGACCGCGGTGCCCGCGTGACCGAACTGCTCAAGCAGGCACAGTACAGCCCGCTGTCCATCTCGCTGATGGCTTCCACGCTGTTTGCTGTGAACAAGGGTTTCATGGACGACATCGATGTCAAGAAGGTTCTCGACTTCGAACACGGCCTGCACCAGTTCCTGAAGACCAGCCACGCCGCTTTGTTGGCCAAGCTGGAACAGGCCAAGGCCATGGACAAGGACGCAGAAGCCGAATTGACCGCAGCGATCGCAGCGTTCAAGAAGTCGTTCGCTTAAACCGGACGAGGAGCCATCATGGCAGCAGGCAAGGAAATACGCGGCAAGATCAAATCGGTGGAAAACACCAAGAAGATCACCAAAGCCATGGAAATGGTGGCTGCATCCAAAATGCGCAAGGCGCAGGACCGGATGCGGGCTGCCCGCCCGTACAGCGAGAAGATCCGCAACATTGCAGCCAATCTCGGTAAGGCCAACCCGGAGTACGTGCATCCGTTCATGAAGATGAACGATGCCAAAACCGCTGGCGTGATCGTCATCACCACGGACAAGGGTCTGTGCGGTGGCATGAACACCAACGTGTTGCGTGCCGTGACGACCAAGTTGCGTGAACTGCAAGGCGCGGGTGTTTCGACCGAAGCCGTGGCAATTGGCAACAAGGGCCTGGGTTTCCTGAACCGTGTGGGCGCCAAGGTGGTTTCGCACGTGACGGGCCTGGGAGACACGCCCCATCTGGACAAGCTGATCGGCCCCGTCAAGGTGCTGCTCGATGCCTACGCCGAAGGCAAGATCAACGCGGTGTACCTGTCGTATACCAAGTTCATCAACACCATGAAGCAGGAATCGGTGGTGGAGCAGCTGCTCCCCCTGTCGTCCGAGCAGATGGAGGCCGAAAAGACCGAACACGGCTGGGACTACATCTACGAGCCCGATGCGCAAAGCGTCATCGACGAGTTGCTGGTCCGTTACGTCGAGTCCCTGATCTATCAGGCGGTTGCGGAAAACATGGCGTCCGAGCAGTCGGCGCGCATGGTGGCCATGAAGGCTGCCACCGACAACGCCGGCAGCGTCATTGGCGAGTTGAAGCTGGTCTACAACAAGACGCGCCAGGCAGCGATCACGAAAGAACTTTCGGAAATCGTGGCTGGCGCCGCTGCTGTGTAAGCAGCTCAACAAACTACTTTATTGGAGCGAAAAATGGCTCAAGTGCAAGGCAAGATTGTTCAATGTATCGGCGCTGTGGTGGACGTTGAGTTCCCCCGCGACCAGATGCCCAAGATTTATGACGCCCTGAAGCTCGAAGGTTCGTCGCTGACGCTGGAAGTGCAACAGCAGCTGGGCGACGGCGTGGTGCGTACCATTGCTCTGGGCTCGTCCGACGGCCTGCGCCGCGGCATCATGGTGTCCAACACCGGCAACCCCATCACCGTGCCCGTGGGCAAGGCGACGCTGGGCCGCATCATGGACGTGCTGGGCACGCCCATCGACGAGCGTGGTCCGGTCAGCCAGGACCTGACGGCCTCCATCCACCGCAAGGCCCCTGCGTACGACGAACTGTCGCCTTCGCAAGAGCTGCTGGAAACCGGCATCAAGGTGATTGACCTGGTGTGCCCGTTCGCCAAGGGCGGCAAGGTGGGTCTGTTCGGTGGCGCCGGCGTGGGCAAGACTGTGAACATGATGGAGCTCATCAACAACATCGCCAAGGCCCACAGCGGTCTGTCGGTGTTCGCTGGTGTGGGCGAGCGTACCCGTGAAGGGAACGACTTCTACCATGAAATGGCCGATTCCGGCGTGGTGAACCTGGAGAAGCTCGAAGAGTCCAAGGTTGCCATGGTGTACGGCCAGATGAACGAGCCCCCAGGCAACCGTCTGCGCGTGGCCCTGACCGGTCTGACCATCGCCGAGTCGTTCCGCGACGAAGGCCGCGACGTGCTGTTCTTCGTGGACAACATCTACCGCTACACGCTGGCCGGTACCGAAGTGTCCGCTCTGCTGGGCCGCATGCCTTCCGCCGTGGGTTACCAGCCTACGCTGGCCGAAGAAATGGGCCGCCTGCAAGAGCGTATTACGTCCACCAAGGTCGGTTCGATCACCTCCATCCAGGCCGTGTACGTGCCAGCGGATGACTTGACCGACCCATCGCCTGCTACGACGTTCGCCCATTTGGACTCCACCGTGGTGTTGTCGCGTGACATCGCTTCGCTGGGTATCTACCCCGCCGTGGACCCGCTGGACTCCACCAGCCGTCAGCTGGACCCGAACGTGGTGGGCGAAGACCACTACAGCACGGCCCGCGCAGTGCAGGGCACGCTGCAGCGCTACAAGGAACTGCGCGACATCATCGCCATTCTGGGCATGGACGAACTGGCGCCTGAAGACAAGCTGGCCGTGGCCCGCGCGCGCAAGATCCAGCGTTTCCTGTCGCAGCCTTTCCACGTGGCCGAAGTGTTCACGGGCTCGCCAGGCAAGTACGTTCCGCTGTCGGAAACCATCCGTGGTTTCAAGATGATCGTGAACGGCGAATGCGATCACCTGCCAGAGCAAGCGTTCTACATGGTGGGCACCATTGACGAAGCCTTCGAAAAGGCCAAGAAGGTGGCCTGATGAGCCGTCGGCCGGGCAGCCCATGGCGGCTCGGCCTTCAGCAATCGAGCAACCCACCTTTTCTTAGGAGCAATGATGAACACCATCCTCGTTGACGTGGTCAGCGCCGAAGAGTCCATCTTCTCCGGTGAAGCGCGTTTTGTCGCTCTGCCCGGTGAAGCTGGCGAACTGGGCATTTACCCTCGCCACACCCCGCTGATCACCCGCATCAAGCCGGGCTCGGTGCGCATCGAAATGGCCGATGGCTCCGAAGAGTTTGTCTTCGTGGCCGGTGGCATTCTGGAAGTGCAGCCCAACCGCGTGACTGTGTTGTCCGATACCGCCATCCGTGGCAAGGATCTGGATGACGAGAAGGCCAACGCTGCAAAGGCTGCCGCCGAAGAAGCGCTCAAGAACGCCAAGAGCGATATTGATCTGGCCAAGGCACAGTCTGAGCTGGCAGTCATGGCCGCGCAGATTGCAGCGTTGCGCAAGTTCCGCCAGAAGAAGTAATACGGCTTCTTGCGAACGCGTACGAAAAACCCGGCAATGCCGGGTTTTTTGCTTTCCAGACGGGTTGCTTCAACCCGATAGTGTCTTTCCCACTGTGTTCATGGCTCCGTGGCTGATGGGCAGTCGCCGTTGTGTGGCGGGCCGTGAAACGTTGCTCGCATTGGCAGCCGCAGCTTCCGTTGTAGCGGCGTTGGCGCCAAAGAGGGCGGCTGGCGCGCCTTCAAGCGAGGGTGGCCCCTATCGCACGACGGGGGCATCCGGCAGTTCGTTCACGCCGGGGCCGTGCAACGTCCGTGGAAAGTGCCGGACGAGGCGTGAAGAAACGACTTCGATGGTGTTCTGCAACCCTTGTTCATACTCAGAGCGCCGAAAGTGCGCTGACATCTGTGCGATGAGCTGCTGCCATTCAGCGGGGGGTACATGCCGGGATACTCCACGGTCGGCCACGATCTCGATGGCGTGTTCGGGCATCAGCAGATAGATGAGCACGCCATTGTTGTGTTCGGTGTCCCACACGCGGTATTTGCTGAACAGCATGATGGCCCGTTCGCGCGCACTCGCCTGTCGCCGCAGGTAGCTCCAGGGCAGGCTGAGCTCTGCGACGATGCGGATCTGACCGGTGTGCAGTTGCTCGCTGGCGGTCACACGTTCGGCAAGGCGCTGCAGCGTTTCAGGGGGCAGGGCGCGGCGTGCGCTGTGTTCGGCCCAGCGATGGCGCACCAGGCGCGCGATGGCACGAGGCAGTGCCGTCACAGAAGGTGGGATGGCTTCAGGCTGCATGGTCACCAGTCTCCCGAGGCGCCGCCGCCCCCAAAATCACCGCCACCGCCGGAGCTGAAGCCTCCGCCGCTGCCACTGCCGCCCCAACCCCCGGCGCTTCCGCCCCAGCCGCCGGTGGAACTGCCGCCGCGTCCCCGAACCACGTTGGCGCCGGAACCCCCGAAGATCCACGTGTAAAACAGCGCCAGCACACCGACCCCGCCTGCCACGGGAAGGCTGGCGGTCACCAGATACGCAAGGAGGCCGACACCGCCGCCCATCAGCATGCCGCCCACGGGGGCGCCAAAAACTTTGCGAGCCACGGGGCCGATCACCATGACACCAAAGAACAGGAAGACTGCGAGATCCGACCAATCGAATCCGTCACCGGAGTTGCTGGCTGAATTCGCTCCAGTGTCTGCGAGGGTGGGGGTCGGAAGCGCCTCGCCGGCTATGCGTGCGGACAGTTGGGAGATGGCGGCGTCCAGCCCTCCGGCAAAGTCATTCTGCTGAAACCTTGGTTTCATGGCGCCGTCGATGATGCGTGCCGCTGCGATGTCGGGAATCGCACCTTCCAGCGCCTTGGCAACTTCAATGCGCATCTTGCGATCGTTCTTGGCCACCAGCACGATCACCCCGTCGCCGACGTCGCGACGGCCGATCTTCCAGGCATTGCCCACGCGATTGGCGAAGGAGGCAATGTCTTCCGGCGCCGTGGTGGGCACCATCAGCACCACCACCTGCGCACCCCGGGACTGCTCCAGCGCTTGCAGCCGCGCTTCCAGTGCGGCTTTGTCGGCGTCGCTCAGCGTGCCGGTGAGATCCACGACAGGGGAGGTGAGCGCCGGAACAGGTTGCAGCGCCCCGTCTGCACGCGCAAAAGGGAGTGCAAATGCTATAATAAATATAGCTATCAGCGCTTTTCTGACAAGCGCTAGCGGCATATTTTTCTCAAAACCGTGGGTTCAGTCAGCCCGCATCAAGGCTTGGGGCGGGACGCAGAGAAGTCCACGGTCGGGGGCGTGGCGATCTGGGCTTCGTTCGCAACGGCCAGGCTGGGCTTGGGGTCATAGCTGAAGACCATGGCCGTGAGGTTGGTGGGGAAACTGCGCGCGAGCACGTTGTATTCCTGAATGGTCTGGATGTAGCGGTTGCGGGCTACGGTAATACGGTTCTCGGTGCCCTCCAGCGTGACGCGCAGGTCGCGGAAACCCTGGTTGGCCTGCAACGTGGGGTACCGCTCGGAGACCGCCATCAGCCGCGACAGCGCGCCCGACAACTCCCCCTGTGCCTGCTGGAACTTGCTGAACGCTTCCGGATTGTTCAGGGTCTCCGGGGTCACCTGGATCGCGGTGGCCTTGGCTCGCGCCTCTATCACGCGGGTCAGGGTCTCCTGCTCGAAGTCCGCCTCGCCCTTGACGGTGGCGACAATGTTGGGAACCAGGTCGGCGCGCCGCTGGTACTGGTTGAGGACTTCGCTCCATGCGGCTTTGGATTGTTCGTCCAGCCGCTGGAAGTCGTTGTAGCCGCAGCCTGTCAGCGCGAGAGCGGCGGCCAGGACGGCAAGGATTCGTTGGATCATGGTAGGTTTGCCCTGCAGTTGGTAGCCCGGGGCCAATGACCGGGGCACCGGAACAATCCGGTGCCGGTCTTTGGCGGTGCGGTAGATTCTGCAACATCCTGGGGCTCCAGGGCCAGTGTCCGGATGCATGACGCGGCATTGGGTATGGCCCCACAATTGCCACCTCTGTGGCGCCCTCTGGCCGCCACGCCGATCTTCCAACGCCTTTGCTTCCCCACCACCACCATGCCCCGCTCCAGCGCCGCCACCTTATGGGGTTCCCCGGACGAAACAGAAGCCGCGTTCTATGAAGCGCTGCAGCTTGGCGACATTGAACTGCTGATGTCCTGCTGGGCCGAAGATGACGACATCCTGTGCATCCACCCGGGTGGGCCCCGGCTGCTGGGTGCAGGGGCCATTCGTACCGCCTTCGAGGCGATGTTCGCGCATGGCACCGTGCGCGCTCGGCCCCTGCAGGTCCACCGCGTGGTGGCGCTGACCAGCGCCGTACACAGTGTGGTCGAACAGGTGGAGGTGATGCTGCCCGACGGTCTGCACCAGGCCGTGGTGCTGGCTACCAACGTTTACCACAAGGCGCCCGAAGGCTGGCGCATGGTGGCGCACCACGCAAGCCCGGGCGGCGCGCCGGATGCCCAGGTGGTGGAAGCCCAGCGGCACGTCCTGCATTGATCGCATGCCAGTAGTTATGAGTATTTTTGGCCTGCAGCGCTTTATAGATAAGCGCCAGAAGCTATGAAATATATAGCGCCTCGATGGCTCCCCGGGGGGCAGATGCAGACGATCTGGCCGGCCCTGTATTCACGGCGTGTGTTTGGCCCACGCCCCGAATACCGGCGTGAGCGCTGGGACACGCCCGATGGCGACTTTGTGGACGTGGATTTTCTCCACGATGGCGCACTGCCTGCGCCACATGCGCCGTCCCCACGCCGCCGTCCTCTGCTGGTGGTGTTCCATGGCCTCGAAGGTTCATCGCGCAGCCACTATGGCGAAGCGTTTGCCGACCTGGCGCGCGAGCGGGGGTGGGCCTGCGCGCTGCCGCACTTTCGGGGTTGCAGCGGGGAGATCAACCGTGCGCCGCGCGCCTACCATTCGGGCGACCATGCCGAGATCGGCTGGATGCTGCAGCGGCTGCGCGCCGCGCATGACGGGCCGCTGATGGCCGTGGGCGTCTCGCTGGGGGGCAATGCACTGCTGCGCTGGGCCGCTGAAGTGGGCGAGGACGCCGCGCGCCATGCCGATGCAGTCGCTGCCGTGTGCTCGCCGATTGACCTGGCCGCTGGGGGCCATGCGATTGGGCGCGGATTCAACCGGCAGGTCTACACCCGCATGTTCATGCGAACGCTGGTGCCCAAGGCCCTGCGCAAACTGGCGCAGCATCCGGGGCTGTTCGACCGGCAGGCGCTGCTGGCGGCGCGCGATCTCTATGCTTTCGATAACGTGTTCACCGCGCCACTGCACGGGTTTCGGAACACCGAAGACTATTGGCAGCGTGCATCGGCCAAGCCCTTGCTGCACCGGATTCGTGTGCCCGCCTTGGTCGTTAATGCGCTCAACGACCCGTTTGTTCCGGCCTCCAGCCTTCCTTTGCCGCAGGAGGTCCGCAACCCGTTCGTGACGCTCTGGCAACCGGCACATGGCGGGCATGTGGGCTTTGCCCGTGGGCGCCTGCCCGGGCATGTGCGTGCGATGCCTGACGCCGTGGGCGAATGGCTGGCAGCCCACGCAGGGGCTGGGGCCATGACGCGGCTTGATATGCCGGTGGGTGCAGAATCACCCCATGGATGACATCGTCAAACAGGCGCTGGCCAAGTGGCCCAATGTGCCCGCCTGCTACGGCTGGCTGGGCCTGGATGCGCGGGGCCGCTGGTACCTGCGCGATGATTCGGCGCAGGCTGCAGGGCCCTTCCCGCTGAGCAAGGGATCACTGCTCCAGCATGAGAAGCTGATCGAGTTCATTGAACGCAACTACGAGCCCGACGCGCACGGCCAGTGGTTCTTTCAGAATGGCCCTCAGCGGGTGTACGTGGAGCTGGAAACCACGCCCTTCATCTGGCGCATACAGCCGGATTCCTCCGTGGTATCCCACACCGGTCGTGCAGCGGTGGTGCACAACTGCCTGGTGGGCGAGCAGGGCCGTGTCTACCTGGCCACGGATATGGGGTTTGGCCTTGTGCACACGCTGGATGTGGCACTGGCAGCACAAGCTGTTGAGGCAGGGCACTGGACGCCACAGCAGGTGCACGCGGCCGACCTGCCAGACCGGTTTGGCTATGCCATGAGCCCGCTGGACCGCAGCAAGACGGCCCCGTGACACCGGTAGCGCGCGCATAAAAAAACCGGTCTGCGACCGGTTTTTTTATGCCACCCCTGCCGTAGAACAGCACAGGGGGTTTGCAGACGTCATTTGACCGTTGCGGTCATGAACTCGACCGCTGCACGCAAATCGGCATCCGATGCCTGGGCGGCACCGCCACGGGGGGGCATGGCGCCCTTGCCATTGAGCACACTGTTGTAGAGAGCGTCCATGCCGCCCGCCATGCGGGTAGCCCAGGCGGCCTTGTCACCCAGCTTGGGGGCGCCCGCGACACCTGCAGCGTGGCACACCTGGCACGCCTGCTTGTACAGCGCCTCACCAGCGCCTGCACCAGCCACCGCGGCCGTGGGTGCGGCAGGTGCTGCAGCGGCTTCAGGTTGCGCCACCGATGCTGCGGCCACTGGAGCCGCCGCCGGGGCACTGGCTTCGGCAGGCGCTGCAGCCGTTCCCTCGGCGGCGGGGCCTGCGGGTTCTGCGAACTTGGCGCCAGCGGAGTTGGCCATGTAGGCCACTGCGCGGGCAATCTCGGTGTCATTGAAATCACCGCCACCCTGGGGAGCCATCGCCCCCTTGCCCTTCAGGGCGGACTGCACCAGTGCTTCAAAGCCTGTGGCAATGCGGGCAGACCATGCGGCTTCATCACCCAGCTTGGGAGCGCCGGCAGCGCCCGTGGCGTGGCAGGCGGCGCACTGTCCTTTGTAAGCTTCTTCCCCCGACCTGAGCGGACGGTTGGCATCACGGATTTCGACCATGCCGACCTTCTGGATGCGCTCGGCGATGGCTTTCTCGGGATTGGCGGCGCCCGCAGCGGGCTTGTCGGCCGACGTGACATACAGGACCAAGCCAATGATGGCAAAGACCGGAATCACAAACGAACCAAGTACCGCGATCAGCAACTGCTTGGGGTTCTTGATCGGGCCGGTATGGGCTTCTTCGTGGTGGTTGTCGCTCATGACGTCCTCTGGTGTAGCGGGGCTTTGATGAAATCAACCTTAAATTATATCTGCGGGTCTGCCCGCTCGGCCTGGGCTACCCGCTGCCGTCAACACACGCCCCAACGGGCACCCCCACATGTCGCACCTGCCTGGATGCAGGCACGGTGCGCAGTGGGCCTCAGGACGGTGCCCCCGCGGTTGCTGGGGGTGCTCCACCCCCCAGGGCCTTGTAGAGCGCCACCTGATTCTGCAGCTGTGCCAGCCGCACCTGCACGACGGCCTGTTGCGCCGCAAACAGCGAGCGCTGGGCATCCAGCAGATCCAGATAGCTGGACACGCCGTTGCGGTACCGCAGGTCGGCGAGCTGCAGTCTGGCGGCTTCCGCTTGCGCCTGCGCCTGCTGTGCCCGGGCCTGCTCGCCCAGTGTGGCCTGGCCCGCCAGCGCGTCGGACACCTCACGGAACGCTGTCTGTATGGCTTTCTCGTACTGGGCGACGGCAATGCTCCGGCCTGCTTGCGCACTCTCGAGGTTTGCCTGGTTGCGCCCCGCATCAAAGATGGGCAGCAGGAGTGACGGTGCAATCGTGAACCCCCACGACCCGCCCTTGAACAGGCCGGACAGCTCTCCGCTGGCACTGCCCGCCTGGGCGGTAAGCGCTATCCGCGGGAAAAATGCGGCACGTGCAGCACCAATGTTGGCGTTCGACGCAATGAGCTGCTGCTCCGCCTGGAGAATGTCCGGCCGGCGGTTCAGCAAGTCGGACGGCAACCCCGCAGGCAATTGCGCCATCGCGGGCGCAGTCGCGAGTCGGCTGCCCGCGAGACTGCCGCGAATGTCCTCGGGCAGCGATTGCCCCAGCAGCAATGCCAAGGCGTTTTCGTCCAGTGCGCGCTGCCGTTGTTGCTGGGCGAGCGTGGCACGCGCTGCCTCTGTCAGCGATTGGGCTTGGCGAAAATCGAGCTCGGAGGTAACTCCCGCATCCAGCCGCATCTTGGTCAGGCGTACCGACTCTTCGCGGGAAGCGAGGGTCTGGCGCGAGAGATCCAGCAACTCTTCATCGGCCAAGAGGTTCAGCCAGCCATTGGCCACGGCGGCAATCAGGCTCACCTGGACTGCATTGCGCCCTTGCTCCGTGGCGAGGTACTGGGCCAAGGCTTGTTCCTTGAGGCTGGCAATGCGGCCGAAGAAATCGATCTCCCATGAAGAGATGGCCAAACCCACGCTGAAAGCGTTGGTCAGGTCCCCCGTGCCGGCGGCGGGTGCCCGGGAGGCATTCGCAGCCAGGCCAACGCCGGGATACAGGTCGGCACGGCGCACCTGAAATGCTGCGCGTGCCTGCTCGATGTTGAGCACGGCGACACGCAGATCACGGTTGTTGGCGAGGGCTAACTCGATCAAATGCTGCAGCCGGGGTTCGGCAAAGTAGTTCTGCCAGGGCACGGCCGCTGTGGCCACATCTTGTGCCATCGCTGCCGTGCTTGCATAGGTGGCGGGAACCGGGGCTTCGGGGCGCTCATATGTGGGGATGAAGGAGCAGCCCGCCAGCAGCGCAGCGGCTGCCAGTGCGATGGGTGCGCTGCGCTTAGTCATGGGTTCCAACTCCTGCTGCCTCTGCATGGCGGCGATTCATTTCCTGCTGGCGTGCGCTGCCTTTGAACAGGCCGCGCACCAATACGAAGAACACGGGCACAAAGAACACGGCAAGCGCCGTACCGGTGATCATGCCTCCCAGCACGCCGGTGCCGATGGCACGCTGGCTGGCCGAGCCTGCGCCCGAAGCAATGGCCAGTGGCACCACGCCCAGCCCGAAAGCCATGGAGGTCATGATGATGGGGCGAAAGCGCAGGTGTGCGGCGGTCAGGGCCGACTCGATCAATCCCTTGCCTTGCGCCTGCAGATCCTTCGCAAACTCGATGATCAGAATGGCGTTCTTGGCGGACAGCCCGATGATGGTGATCAGCCCCACCTGGAAGTACACGTCGTTCGAGTAGCCGCGTAGCAAGGTGGCCAGCAGAACGCCCAGCACACCGAGCGGTACGACCAGAATCACAGCCAGGGGGATCGACCAGCTTTCATACAACGCTGCCAGGCACAGGAACACCGCCAGGATGGCAAAGCTGTACAGGATGAGCGACTGCGAGCCTGCAAGTTTTTCCTCGCGCGACTGACCCGTCCATTCGTAGCCAAAACCGGCGGGCAATTGCGCGGCCAGTTTTTCCATTTCGGCCATCGCAGCGCCCGTGCTCATGCCGGGTGCGGGCGAGCCAGAGATGCGCATGGCGGGATAACCGTTGTAGCGCACCGTTTGCTGCGCGCCGTTGACCCAGCGCGTGGTGGCGAAGGCCGATAGCGGCACCAGCTTGCCCTGGCGATTGGTGGCATGGATTTGCAGCAAGTCATCAGGCTGCATGCGCGCGGGCGCGTCGGCCTGGATCACCACACGCTGCAGGCGGCCCTGGTTCGGGAAGTCGTTCACGTAGGTCGATCCCAGTGCCGACGACAGGGACGAGTTGATCGCATCGAACGGCACACCCAGGGCGTTGGCCTTGTCGCGGTCGATGTCGATCTGCAGTTGCGGCGCGTCTTCCAGGCCATCAGGGCGCACCTGGGCCAGCACCTTGCTCTGCGCGGCCATGCCCAGCAACTGGTTGCGGGCATTGACGAGCGCCTGGTGCCCCGCGCCGCTGCGGTCCTGCAGGCGGAAGGTGAACCCGCTGGCGCTGCCCAGTTCGGGGATGGGCGGTGGGCTGAGCGGAAAGATGAAGGCATCACGTATGCCCATCAGTCCTCCGAAGGCGCGGTTCGCCAGGTCCTGGGCCGACTGGCCCGGGCCCGCGCGTTCCTTCCAGTCCTTGAGTGTCACGAATGCCAGCGCGGCGTTCTGGCCCTGGCCAGAGAAGCTGAAGCCCAGCACCCCCACCATGCTCTGCACTTCAGGCTGCTTGAGAATGAACTCTTCCACCTGCTGCATCACATCCAGTGTGCGCTCCTGTGTCGCACCGGGCGGCAATTGCACGTTGACGATGATGTTGCCCTGGTCTTCCCCCGGCAGGAACGATGTGGGCAGGCGCATGTAGACCACTACGACAGCACCAATGATGGCTGCATAGATGATGAGGTAGCGTGCCGCACGCTTGAGAATGCGGGCTACCAGTCCTTCGTAGCCCTTGGCAGTGCGCGAGAAGCCACGGTTGAACCAGCCAAAGAACCCCCGTTTTTCATGGTGGTGACCGGCTTCAACGGGTTTGAGCAGTGTGGCACACAGTGCAGGCGTCAGCGACAGCGCCATGAAGGCGGAGAAGCCGATCGACGCCACCATCACCGCCGAGAACTGGCGGTAGATGTTGCCCGTGGATCCGGCAAAAAAAGCCAGCGGAACAAATACCGAGATCAGCACCACGGTCACGCCAATGATGGCTCCCGAGATCTGGCGCATCGCCTTGCGGGTGGCCTCCAGTGGCGGAAGGCCTTCCTCGCTCATGATGCGTTCGACGTTTTCCACCACCACAATCGCATCGTCCACCACGATGCCGATCACCAGCACCATGCCGAACATGGTCAGCACATTGATCGAGAAGCCAAGCGCCAGCAGCGTGGCGAACGTGCCCAGCAGTGCAATCGGAACAACAATGGTAGGGATGATGGTGTAGCGCCAGTTCTGCAGGAACAGGAACATGACCAGGAATACCAGGCCAACGGCTTCCAGCAGCGTGATGGCCACCTGCGTGATGGAAATATCGATGAAGCGCGAGCTGTCATACGGGATGCTCCAGGTCGTGCCTTCTGGGAAGTAGCGCGATAGCTCGTCCATCTTGGCGCGCACAGCCTTCGCGGCTTCCAGCGCATTGCCGCTGGGCGACAGCTGGACGCCGATACCCACGGCGGGCTTTCCGTTCAGGCGCGCCGTGGTGGCGTAGGCCTGGCCACCAAGTTCCACGCGCGCGACGTCCTTGATGCGCACTGTGGATCCATCAGTATTGGCGCGCAACACGATGTTGCCGAACTGCTCGACGCTCGACAGTTGGCCGTTGACGACCACTGTGGCGGCGATGCCCTGGCCCGCCACATTGGGCAGGTCGCCGATCGTGCCGCTGGCTACCTGGGCGTTCTGCGCGCGGATGGCCGCCGTGATTTCGGCGGCGGACAGGTTGAAGCTGACCATCTTGGCAGGGTCGATCCAGATGCGCATGGCGCGCTCGGTACCGAAAAGCTGCGCCTGGCCGATGCCGTTGACGCGTTGCAATTCGGGCACGATGTTGCGCGATGCGTAGTCCCCCAGTGCCACCGTGTCCATTTCGGGATTGGTGGACGAAAGCATCGTGAACAACAGGAAATTGGAGCGCGATTTGTCGACCCGTACGCCCTGCTGCGTCACGGCAGACGGCAGGCGCGGCGAGGCCCGCGACAACCGGTTCTGAACATCCACCTGGGCCAGATCGGCGTTCGTGCCCGGCTGGAAACTGAGCGTGATGCTGCCGGAGCCGTCTGCCTGCGCGACCGATTCCATATAGAGCAAACCGGGCGAGCCGTTCATCTCGCGCTCGATGACGGACAACACGCTGTCTTCCAGCGTCTGTGCAGATGCCCCAGGGTAGGCTGCATTGATGACGATGGCGGGTGGTGCCACCGGAGGGTACTGGGCAATCGGCAACTGGGTAATTGCCACGGCGCCCATCACCATGATGAACAAAGCGATCACCCACGCGAAGATCGGACGGTCAATAAAAAACTTGGCCATGGTTGGTCGCCCCTTATGGCTTGGAAGCCGCTGCGGTGGGGCTGGGCGCTGTTACAGCAGGCGCAGCTGCCGTACCGGGTGCCTGCCACGGGACGGGTTTTACAGGTGTTCCGGGTGGCAGCATCTGCAGCTTCTGAAAGCCATCCACCATGACTTTCTCTCCGGCCTTGAGCCCGTCGAGAACGACCCAGCGGTTGTTCTGCGCCGCGCTGATCTTGATCGCCCGCTGGGACACCTTGCCATCGTCTCCCACCACACTGACGGTGTCGCCCTGCTGGGTCCGTGTCACGGCCTGCTGGGGGAGACTGATGGCATTGCTGGCTTGCGCCTGTTCAAGGCGCACCCGCAGGTACAGACCAGGCAGCAGTTCCCCTTTCGGGTTGGGCACTTCGGCGCGCAGTGTGACTTGGCCTGTGGTGGAGTCCACCGACAGATCGGTGAACAGCAGTTTCCCGGGCTGTTCGTACTCCGTGCCGTCACCCATGACGAGCTTGACACTGGCAGCGTTGCCGTCGCCAGTGCGCTTGAATTGCCCGCTTTCCACGGCACGGCGCAACCGATATACGTCGCTTGCGGACTGGGTGAAGTTCACGTAAACAGGGTTGATTTGCTGCACGACAGCCAGAGGTGTTGCCTCGCCTTGACCCACCAGTGCGCCTTCGGTCACCAGTGCCCGGCCAATGCGGCCGGAGATTGGTGACGTCACGCTGGCGTAGCCGAGGTTGATATCTGCCGTGCGCACCGCAGCTTTCGCTGAGGCGACGTCAGCCAGTGCCTGCTTCTCAGCTGCCTCCGCATTTACGAATTCCTGTTTGCTGATGGCGTTGGCACCCACCAGCGGCCGATAGCGCTCCACCAGCGCGCTTGCCTGGGCCAGGTTGGCCTGGGCCTTCGCGAGGCTTGCCCGGGCGCTTTCGGCCGCTGCGGCGTAGGGCGCAGGATCGATACGGAACAGGGGCTGGCCCGCCTTCACATCGCTTCCTTCTTTGAAGAGCCGCTGCTGCAGGATGCCCGCTGCTCGCGCGCGCACCTCGGCAATTCGGGAGGCTTCAATGCGTCCTGGCAATTCGGTCACGAGCCCTATATCACCGGGCGTAGCAGTTACGACGCCCACCTCGACCGGCGGCATTTGGGCGCTGTTTCCAGGGGCTGGTTCGCCGGATTTGCCGCAAGCCGTCAAAAGCATCGTGGTCGTGAGAATGGCCAGTGCGGTGCGTGTCTTCTGCTTGGACAGGCTCAAAGGCGAGGTGGTGGTGCATGCGGCACGCATTTTTGGCATGGGAGACCTTTTGATGGGCATCAAAGAAGTGGGGGGCAGAAGCGGAGGGCGAATGTAGCGTTTCATCGCCGTCGGCAACCGTGGAAGCTGGTCTGAAATTATACATACAATCATGAATGTATAATTGCTACCAAGACCTTGCTGCGGAACGTCGGCGGTCGGGTTCAATGAGACAAGGAACGCTATGGCGCGTAAAACAAAAGAAGAGGCGATTGCAACGCGCAATGGGTTGATTGATGCTGCGGAATGTGTTTTTCTTGAGAAGGGCGTCTCGCGCGCATCGTTGAGTGACATCGCGCATGCTGCTGGAGCGACTCGTGGGGCCATCTACGGGCACTTCAAGGACAAGGTTGACCTGTTCAAGGCCATGATGGAGCGGGGAACCTTGCCGTTGGAGCAGGGGTACAGGGAGATTGAGTGCAGCACCTGCGCGGATCCCGTGCAGCGTTTGCGGGCGATGATGGCGTTGGTGCTGCGGACCGTGGCGTCTGATGAGCGCACACGGCGAGTTTTCGAAATTGCTTTGTACAGGGTGGAGTACGTGACGGATCTCGCAGGCGTGCGGGAGCGGCATGTAACAGCTTCTGAAGCCTTTACGCGGCAGTTGTCGCGGGATTTTGAGAACGCCGCGCAGTTACAGGGCATTGTCTTGCCGATGACGCCCATGGAGGCTGCGGTCGGCCTGCATGCGTTGTTCAATGGGTTGATGCAGAACTGGATATTGAATGAAGGTGCGTTTGATCTGGTGCGCGTCGGGCGCGTCAGCACGGATGCGTATCTGCTGGGACTTGGCTTGTCGCTACCGGCGGGTTGAGCGGGGTGGCGGCGCGCGGTGGGACGAATTGTGTGGCGAATGCAGGATCTTCCGGTTGGGGGTGGCCTGCTGACGTGCAATAATCGAAGTCTGCGCTGACGCGCGGTGTGCGGCTGTAGCTCAGTGGATAGAGTATTGGCCTCCGAAGCCAAGGGTCGTGGGTTCGATCCCCGCCAGCCGCACCATCCAGCCTCGTTGAAATTTGCCTGAGCTGCGCGTTCTTTGTTTCACTCGGCCAAAAGAATGCTATAATTCGAAATTCTCCGGAGGGGTGCCCGAGTGGCTAAAGGGGGCAGACTGTAAATCTGTTGGCTTACGCCTACACTGGTTCGAATCCAGTCCCCTCCACCAGTTGAAAGCAGAGCAGAGCAGAGCTGAGGTTTGACGCGCAAGCGCCGCAAATTGGTGCGAGGCTAGTGCGGGAGTAGTTCAATGGTAGAACCCTAGCCTTCCAAGCTAATGACGCGGGTTCGATTCCCGTCTCCCGCTCCATTGCTTGTTGGGCTGGTTGGTGAGATAGAAATTTTGATGTTGCGTGAAGCGGCGTCAAGTTGCCCATGTGGCTCAGTGGTAGAGCACTCCCTTGGTAAGGGAGAGGTCGCGGGTCCGATTCCCGCCATGGGCACCACGTTCAGGTGCGTCCGATTCTGGTAGCGCCGAGATCCAGTTGTTTTGGTATTGATTTTTTTCGGAGTCGGAAAAA
>NZ_AGTS01000110.1 GCF_000238595.1 Acidovorax sp. NO-1
CAATGCTGATTAAGGTCCACCGGTGTTGCCTCGCAAACGTTATCCGCCTATGAAGCAGCAGACCCTGGCCATGGCCGCAGATCAAGACAGCGGATTCGAGCAACCGCGCAAGCCCACCCGACGCGAAGAGTTCTTGCAAACCATGGATGCCATCGTGCCATGGGCTGCCCTCTGCCAGGTGATAGAGCCGCACTATCCCAAGGCAGGCAATGGCCGTCCGCCCATTGCGTTGGAGCGCATGCTGCGCATCCATTTCCTGCAGCACTGGTTCAACCTGGCCGATCTGGCGTGCGAGGAGGCCCTGTATGACAGCGCCAGTCTGCGCCGCTTTGTGGGCATTGACTTGGGCCGCGAACGCGTGCCCGACGCCACCACGGTGCTGAAGTTTCGAAAGCTGCTGGGCGAGCAAAAACTGGGCGAAGCCTTGTTTGCCAAGGTTGGCCAGCAACTGCAGGAACGAGGGTTCAAGGTGAACACGGGCACCATCGTGGATGCCACCATCATCGCAGCGCCCAGTTCTACCAAGAACGCGGACAAGGCGCGCGACCCCGACATGCACCAGACACGCAAAGGCCAGCAATGGTATTTCGGCATGAAGCTGCACATTGGCGTGGACAGCCAAAGCGGGCTGGCGCACAGCGCAGTGGTGACGGCGGCCAACGTGCACGACAAACACCCTTTGCCCGATCTGCTGCATGGCAACGAACAGCGCGTGTACGGCGACTCGGCCTACGCCAGCCAGAAAGCGCTGATCCGGGGCAAGGCACCTCAAGCCAAAGACTTCACCAACCAGCGGACACGCAGGTGCGGGGTGGTCGATGAGACGCAGCGGGCCAAGAACCGCAACAAGTCCCGCATCCGCGCTCGCGTAGAGCATGTATTCGGGGTAGTCAAACGGTTGTGGGGCTTTGGCAAGGTGCGCTATCGCGGGCTTCACAAGAACGCCACGCGTGCGTTCACGGCCTTGGCGCTGGCCAACATCTACCTTGCCCGCGGGCGCTTGCTGGGACAGGTGCGCCCATAGGGGCTTGAAAGGGGCGAAAGGCCCCCAAAACGGGCCCTCTGGGGCAAAGTACGGCATCTTGGCGGGCCATTTGGCATTCAAATGGTATGTGCGATGGATATGACGCTACTTGATCAGCGTTGCC
>NZ_AGTS01000109.1 GCF_000238595.1 Acidovorax sp. NO-1
CCCCTTCAAAATGGGTGTCGAAATGCGCCCGAATTTGGCACATTTCGACGGAACTGCCCTATCTAGGCGTCGATCAATGTCTTTTTACGCCGTTTGGGGGGAGGATTAATCTCTAGCGCCTGAATTCCGCTGCGAGCAGCGTGAGCTTCAAGGAACAGGCAGGTAAAGAAAAACGGGACGTGCTCCGCTTAAATCGGCGACGGCGAGAAGGCTTGAGTGGCTGCCCAAAGGTCGGGTTCTTGCTGGTGCCAGTGACGCGCCCTATGAGGCGCAATGTGACAGTCTTCGAGGCTGCGAGGGGTTAGTCGATGCGCCGTGTCACGCCTGACATTCCCATTTATAGAGGAAGAACACGCAATGGCACGATTGAAACCGAACGACCTACTCGCACGGTTTGTCGCCTCATAACCCAAAGTTCTCGCGCAACCAATTAAATAGCGGTTCTCGCTAACAGTAAACGCCCACTTCTTAGTGGGCGTTTTTGTTTGTAGCCCAACCATAGCCTTGCTGTAGCCATTCGTAGCCTATCAGTTTGATCGATTGGTTCCATGCGACCATTGGGCAGGTTTAGGCTGACTGCCGTCACCTTCGGTGTACGACTCAATGATCGCTGATACACACACAGCTGACGCTGAACCGATTGCGGATCGAACGCCGGGTCCTCCTGCAGGACAAGCACTGAGTAGGGGACGCACGGGACACCGCTAACTTCGAGAAGCAGTGCAACACTAGCGTTGGCTGCCGGAAATGTGTCCGAATCCCCAAATTGTCTGCTGCGCCAGGCAGCAGCGATCAGCTCCAAGGAGAGTCAGCGCCCTTGCCGTCGACTCAGACACTCGCATCATTCTTCAAATGACGGGCTCAGTCGCACCGTTTCGCCAATGATCAGCAAGCCCGGTCGAGGACCGTAGGGGGGAGCGATCTCGACCAAGCGGCGCAATGGGTGGGCCAGAACGGACTGTGTGGGTCGGGCACCGTCCTGGACGATGGCCGCGGGTGTGTCGGGCGGCAGCCCGTGGGCGATCAAGGCCTGGGCAATCTGCGCCAGACGCTGAACGCCCATGTAGAACACCCGGGTCTGCCCCGCACCCGCCAGGGCTTGCCAGTCGTGACTGGCCTGGTCGTCCGCCAGATGGCCGGGCAGAAACACGCAGCTGGCTGCAAGGTGGCGGTGAGTCAGCGGAATGCCAGCCGCGGCGGAGCAGCCGCTGGCGGCTGTCACACCGGGCACCACCTCGAATGCAATGCCGGCCGCCTGCAGCGCCAGCACTTCCTCGCCACCACGTCCGAACACATAGGGGTCACCACCTTTGAGGCGAACGACGCGCAGGCCCTGGCGCGCA
The DNA here is from genome assembly GCF_000238595.1 of Acidovorax sp. NO-1. GTDB lineage: Bacteria > Pseudomonadota > Gammaproteobacteria > Burkholderiales > Burkholderiaceae_C > Acidovorax. The sequence continues at coordinate 1,344 of NZ_AGTS01000109.1, forward strand.
TGCCCCACCAGCAGGTCATGAATCTCTTCCTGCGGGACCGCGTGGTGTCCCAGCGCCTTGCCCACGTACACACGCCGGGCGGCGGCCGGGATCAGCGCCAGCACATCCTCGGCGATCAGCCGATCGTGCACCACCACTTGGGCCTGTTTCAGCCGGTTCAGCGCGCGCAGCGTCATCAGGTCGGCCGGTCCCGGCCCGGCGCCAACGATGCAGACCGAGCCCGCAGCCGGCGTCTCACTCACCATCGATGACCCCCGGTCCCTGGTGGAACACCAGATCGGCGACTACCTGTCCGCCCACCAGGTGCTGCCCGATGATGCGGTCCATGTTGTCGGGGGTCACGCCGTGGTACCAGGTGCCGTCGGGCTGCACGCACAGGATGGGGCCGCCCTTGCAGGCAGCAAAACAGCTCACGCGGCTGCGCTTGACGCGAAGCGCGCCTTCGTTCAGCCCGGCGGCCTTGAACTTCTCGCCCAGGCTGTCGAACAGCACCTGCGCCGCGCCGTCCTGCGTGCAGCGCGTGCCGGTGCAGACCAGCAGGTGCCGGCGGTAGTCGCCGATGCGGGGTTTTTCTGTGCTGCTCATGCCTCGGTCTCCTCTGTGCCGGCCTCGGCCGGTGCGTGTGCATCGGGCGCCGCCAGCACCTGTGCGATGTAGTCGGCGGGCAGGCGGTGTCGGCTGGCGAGTTCGACCAGTCCCGCGCCGGCTGCGTGCTCGGCCCGCAGCCCCTCGATCCAGCCCAGCAGGCCACTGGAGAGCGAGCGGCCGGCCTTCTCGCCTTCGCGGGTCTCGAAGCCCTGGTCCACGTCGTATTTGTTGGCGTAACCGCGCGGGGTGACCATCAGCCCCTCGCGCAGGAAGGTGCTGCTGTTGCCGATCAGCACGGTGCTGAGCATGCCGATCTCCTGTTCGGCCATCTGGTCCAGGGTGGTGTGCACGATGTGCTGGCGGCGCCGGTAAGCGCTCTTGACGATCGCCACCGGCGTGTCCGCCCGGCGGTGGCGCAGGAACAGGCGCTGCGCCTCGACGATCTGGCGCGTGCGGCGCCCGCTCTTTGGGTTGTAAAGCGCCACCACGAAGTCGGCCGCGGCGGCGGCGTCCAGGCGCCGGGCGATCACCGGCCAGGGCGTCAGCAGGTCGGACAGCGAGATGGAGCAGAAGTCGTGCGTCAGCGGCGCGCCGACCAGGGCCGCGCAGGCGTTGATGGCCGACGCGCCGGGCACGATCTCCACCGCCACATGGTCCTCCGGCGTCCAGCCGGCCTGGAACAGCACCTCGTAGGTCGGGCCGGCCATGCCGTAGACGCCGGCGTCGCCCGACGAGATCAGCGCCACCTTCTTGCCGGCGCGGGCCGCGGCCAGCGCGTGCACGGCGCGGTCCAGCTCTTCGGTCATGCCCTTGCGCACGACTTCCTTGCCGTCCAGCAGGTCGGCCACCAGCTTGATGTAGGTGACGTAGCCAACCACCACGTCGGCCTCGGCGATGGCGGCGCGCGCGCGGGCGGTCATGTGGTCGGTATGGCCGGGGCCGATGCCCACCAGGCTGATGCGGCCGGTGGTGCCCGCGTTGCGCGGGGCAGTGACGGGGGTGTCTGTGGTCATGTCGTTCCTTGGGACGGGCGGGGGTTCAATGGCAAGGCCGCGGTCAGCTGTGCAGCGGTTGTTCGGTGGTGGCGCTGGTGTCGGTGTTCCAGGACGGGGCCCAGTTGTTCTCGGTGAACAGGGCCGGCACCGGACGCGCCTGGCGCCACTGTTGCTGGATGAGCAGGGGTGTTTCGTAGAAGCGATCCACCGGACCGATGCACAACAGGCCCAGCGGCACGGCGCCCGCGGGCAGCGCCAGCAGCGTGTGCAGGTCGCCGGGTTCGAACAGCGACACCCATCCGAGACCCAGGTGTTCGGCGCGCGCGGCCAGCCAGAGGTTTTGCACGGCGGCGCCCGCCGAGCACCACGCCATTTCGCTCGCCAGCGTGCGGCGACCGAACAGCGTGCCGTCGTCTGGCGCCAGCACCAGCGCCCACAGTTCGGCGCACTCGCGCACCCCTTCCACCCTCAGTGCCAGGAACTCAGCCGCACGGGGGCCCAGGGCCTGCGCGGTGCGCATGCGCTCCTGGTCCACGGCAGCGGCCAGCCGGTCGCGCAATACAGGGTCGGTGATGCGCAACACCCGCAGCGGCTGCATCAGGCCCACGGACGGCGCGGCGAGCAGCGCCGATTGCAGGCGGGCCCGCACGTCTTCGGCGACCTGCGCACCGGCAGTGAAGTGGCGCATGTCGCGCCGCACCTGCATCAGCGCCTGCACGGCTTCGCGTTCGCTGGCTGTGAAACGGCGCGCCGGATCGGGGTTGGCGACACAGGGCGGGATGGCTGTGCGCGGCATCACCCGCGCCACCGACACCGTGGCGTTGCGCCCGTCGCCGCCGCGCAGCCGGTGCTTCTCGACGCACAGGGCGGAGGCCTCGGTGGTGCCCGCGGCCAGCAGCGCCGCGGCTTCGGAGACCGAAGGGGTGCCGGTGTGGCGGCGCACGGTTTCGGACGGGTGGGGCACCTCCACCTCGGCCAGCTGGGTGGCGGGGTAGAAGTGCAGCGGCCAGCCGGCCTGCGCGGCCAGCGCCAGCAGCGCGGGTTCGTCGGCCTTGAGCGTGATGCTGCCCACGCCGGTCACCTGTCCGCGCTGAAGGCCGGCCACGGCCAGGGCTTCGTCGACCGCTCGCGCCAGCGTAGCCAGGGGCGTGCCGCGGTCGCAGCCGATGCCCAGGGCCACCTTCATGCCGCGGCCTCGGTGGTGGCGTCGTTGCCGGCCGGCAGCGGCGGGCGGTACACCACCAGCCGCTCGTGCAGCGTCTGCCAGAGCGTGTCGTCCACCGGGCGGTGGGTGATCCACAGCACCGCGCGGTAGCGGGCCAGATCCACATCCTCCAGGCGCGTGTGGCGGTGGATGTTCGGCGGCAGCGGGGTGGGGCGGGTCCACCAGTGCGGGCTGCCGGCCTCCTGCACCACGGCCACCGGTTCCTCGTTGACCACCGCGGCCGAGACGCGGGTGATGTTGAGTTTGGGCGCCTCAACCTGCCAGCCCAGCTCACGGCCCAGGATGTCGACCGGGATGGTCTTGCCCACGTCCGACGCGGTGGTGAGCACCGCCGTGGCGCCCAGCAGCGCGGCCACGGTCTCGGCCATGGCGTTGGCGCCGCCCACGTGGCCCGAGAGCACGGGAATGACGAACTGGCCGGCGTCATCCACCACCAGCACGCCGGGGTCCTCGTCCTTGCTCTTCAGGTGGGGTGCGATCAGCCGCACCACCGCACCCAGTGAGACGAAGAACACGATCTGGTCGAAGGCCTGGAAGAGCGACCCGATCTGGTCCTTGAACGCGCCTTCGTACGCCTGCACCGGGTTGGACAGGCCCCTTGTGGCTTCTGCAAACTTGGCCGCGACACAGAGCGACGCCTGAGGCAGCTGCCGCGCCAGCGTGGCCGCCTGGGCAGAGCCGTGTTTCGTGATGGCGACCAGGCAGACGCGGGGAGGGGCGGTGATGTCCGGGTTCATGGGGTGGTCTCCAGTGGCGGTGGGCCGCTCTTTTTCAGGCAGCCCTTGATGCGCTCGCCGCGCACGCGATGAGGGTTCTTCACGATCAGCAGCGAGAGGTAGCTGACCTTGCTGCCGCGCAGCGTGAGCAGTTCGGGGCCGGACAGCCGGCGCTCGTCCAGCGCGCCCACACGCTCCACGAAATGCGCGCCGGCCAGCAGGTCGCGCGCCTCCAGCCAGTCCAGCAGGTCCTCGATCAGCGGCTTGATCTTCATCAGCACCAGGGTGTCGAAGTCGGGCAGCAGCCGGTCGACCGCGCCCACGCCGTAGGCCGCCGGCACGATGGCCACTGTGTCGTCCTGCTCGGCGAACGGTTCGCCCACATCCGCACAGGCCGCGGTGAACGAATTGACTCCTGCGATGGTGCGCACCGGCACCCGCTCGTCCAGCCCGCGCAGGGTGCGCGCGAGGTGGCCGAAGGTGGCGTAGGTGGAGGCATCGCCCTCGACCAGGAACAGCACCTCGCGCCCGGCCTGCAGCCAGGGCAGCACGGTCTGCGCGGCCTTCAGCCAGGCGCGCGCCAGCTTCTCGCCGTCGTGGGTCATGGGAAACAGCAGCGGCGTGTGCGTTTCGGGCAACGGCAGCCCGGCGCGCATCACGATGTCCAGCGCATAGCTGGGCGTCTTGCCACTGCGCACCGGGTAGACCCAGATGGCGTCGCGGCACTCCAGCGCGGCCCAGGCCGCGCGGGTGATCAGGCCGGGGTCGCCCGGGCCCAGCGAGATGCCGTGCAGGGTGCCCATGCGCGGGGTGGTTGAAGGCGTGACGTCAGCCATGCGCCGTCTCCTCGGCCGCCACCACCGGCCCGTGTTCGCCGTGGCCCATGGGGCCCACGCCGGCGCACACCAGCCACACCGGGTTCTCGGCCGCCATGCGGTGCATGTGCAGGATGGGGCGGCTGCGCGCCGCCTGCAGCTGCAGCACGTCCCAGTCGGCGTTCAGCTGCTGCAGGGCCTGGGTGGCGGTGGCCAGGTTCTCCAGTGTCACGAAGTTCATCACCAGCCGGCCGCCGGGCCGCAGGCGCCGCAACACCTGCTCGATCAGTCCGGCCAGCTCGCCGCCCGAGCCACCGATGAACACTGCGTCGGGGTCGGGCCAGTCCTCCAGGCCCTCGGGCGCCTTGCCGTGCTGCAGCGTGTAGTTGCTGACGCCGAAAGCTGCATGGTTGCGCCGGGCGATGGCGTGGTCGGCCTCGTTCTTCTCGATGGCGAACACATGGCCCTGCGGGCACAGGCGGGCGGCCTCCAGGCCCACCGAACCGCTGCCGGCGCCGATGTCCCAGACCACGCTGTCGGCGTGCAGCTGCAGCCGCGCCAGGCTGACGGCGCGCACCTCCTGCTTGGTGATCAGGCCTTTCTCGGGCTGGCGCTGCTCGAAGGCGCTGTCGGCCAGGCCGAAGCGCACCGGTTGCGGTCGCGGCCGGGTGCGCCACAGCAGCACCACGTTCAGCTCGGCAAAGCGCATGCTGGCCGCCTCGGTGGGACTGAGCTGCGCATGCACCTGTTCGTCGGGCTGCAGCAGGTCTTCAGCCACGGCCATGTGGAAGTCGCTGCCCAGACCTTCGGCCAGCAGCAGGCGGGCGATGCGGTCGGGGCAGTTGGCCGGGCTGGTCAGCAGCAGCAGGCGCTGCTCGGCGCGCAGGGCCTGGGCCAGCGCGTACAGGCCGTGCGAGGGTGGGGCACCGCGCTGCCACTCGCCTGCGTCGGCGGCGTGCACGGAGACGATGCGTGCGTCCTGCCAGGCCAGGCCCACGCGGGCACAGGCCAGTTGCAGGGTCGAGAGGTTGGGCAGGATCTCCAGCGCGTCCAGGCACAGGTGCTGGGCAAGGTAGGGTGCGATGCCGTGGCACAGCGGGTCGCCGGTGGCCAGCACCACGCAGGACTGGTGGGCCTCGCGTGCGGCGCGCACCCAGCCGGGCACGGCCTTCAATTGTCCTGTCAGGTCGTGGGTGAGGGTGCCGGGCTTGAGTGCGTGGCGGAACAGCGCCAGCGTGCGCGCGCCGCCAATCACCACGTCGGCCGTGCGCAGGTGGGCCAGCGCGGTGGCGCCGAGGCTGGCCACGCCGTCGTCGAGCACGCCGATGACGCGGCAGCGGTTGGGATCGTGGGAGGGCAGGTCGTTCATTCGGTGTCGAAGTCGAAGTGGTGGGTGTGGCCGATGCCGGTGCGGCCGGCGGTGGCGGGGCGGGGGCGCGCCTCGACGGGGGCCGAGCGCACGTCGGCCACCAGCTTGCCGCTGAAGTCGCACACCAGCACGCGCAGCGCAAACGCGTGGCCGTAGCGCTCGGGCGCGGTGAGTGTGTCGATGGCGCGCTGTGCGAGCGCCTGGTGAAAGGCCGGGCCCAGGCCGCGTTCGACCATCAGCTCGGCGCCGAAGCGCGCGGTCTCGGCGGCGGCGATGGCGGCGCAGTCTTCGTCCGTGGCGCCGATCTGCCGGGCGATCTCGGCGACCAGGTCGGTGTCCACCACGTTGCGGTTGGCGTGGGTGATGGTCTCGCCCTGGGCGATCTTGGTCAGCTTGCCCACCATCACGCCCAGCACCACCTCGGGCAGGCCCTGGGCCACCACCTCATCCAACGCGTAGCGCAGGAAGTCGCCCATCTGCACGAAGCAGGCGGCGGGCAGGCCAGGGCGTTCCGCACGCAGCGTCTGCATAGCAAATGTCTCGGTGCGGCCGCCGGTGGTCAGCGCCACCACACCGTGGTCCAGCGTGGCCGCCACCTGGATGCCCTGCACCACGCTGGCCCGCCAGGCGGCGGTGGAATAGGGTTTGACGATGCCGGTGGTGCCCAGGATGCTGATGCCGCCCAGGATGCCCAGCCGCGCGTTGGTGGTCTTCTTCGCCATCTCCTGGCCGCCGGGCACGCTCACGGTGACCTCCAGCCCGTGCTGTGTGAGTAGCCTCGGCGCGGCCTCGCGCAGGTTGTCGGCGATGTTCTGGCGCGGCACCGGATTGATGGCCGGACCGCCCACCGCCAGCCCGAGGCCAGGCAGCGTCACCGTGCCCACGCCGTCGCCGGCCACGAACGCGATCTCACCTGCCTTGCCGGGCAGCAGGCGCAGGTCCACCGTGAGGTGCGCGCCGTCGGTGCAGTCCGGGTCGTCGCCCGCGAACTTCACCACCATGGCGTGGGCGCTGTGCGCATCGCAGCGCCTGTCGTGCACGTCAAAACGCACCCGCTGGCCGTTGGGCAGCAGGCTCTCCATGGCGTCGGGCACCTGCCCGGTTTCCAGCCCCTGCGCCGCGGCCCGGGCGGCCGCGGCCGCGCAGGCGCCGGTGGTGAAGCCGGTTCGTGTACCGCGCGGGGTGGTGCTTTCCATTCAGGCGCCCTCGGCGCGTTGCTGTGCCTCGGCCAGCGCCAGCAGCGCGTGCAGGGCGGCGACCACCAGGGTGGAGCCGCCCTTGCGGCCGCGGATGACGATCCAGGGCACGTCGGCGATCTGCGCCATCAGGTCTTTCGACTCTACGGCCGACACGAAACCCACCGGCATGCCCACCACCAGGGCCGGGCGCACGCCGTCCTCCATGATCAGCCGCACGAGTTCGATCAGCGCGGTGGGCGCGTTGCCGATGCCGACGACGGCGCCCTGCAGCAGGCCCAGGCGGTGTGCCTTGCGCATGGCCTGCACGGCGCGGGTGGTGTTCTGCGCCTGCGCCTGCGCAATCACGTCGGCGTCGCTGATGAACTGGTGCGTGGACATGCCGAAGTGCGCCAGGCGCGGCCGCGACAGGCCCGAACAGATCATCTCCACATCGGCCACCACGGGGGTGCCTCCGCGCAGCATCGCGGCCACGCCCGCACGCACCGCGCCGGGGTGGAAGTCGGTCAGGCCGTTGAACTCGAAGTCGGCGTTGGCGTGGATCATGCGGCGCACGATCGGCCACTGCTCGGCCGAGTAGGCGTGCCGCCCGGCCTCGGCGTCGATGATGGCGAAGCTGTCGTGCTCGATGGCCTGGCCGGCGGCGGTGAGCTGCTCGGTGACGGTGTTGACCGTGCTCATGCGGCAGCACCCTCGTGCGCATGGCTGTGCACGTGCACCGGGGCGTGCGTGTGCTCGTGGGAGTGCCCATGGCCCATGTCGTGTGCGAGCTCGCGGTAGCTGCAGCCGTCGCAGGGCAGCTTGCTGTCGGGCACACCGGCCAGCAGGTCGTGCACGCGCTGCTCCACCAGTTCGAAGATTTCTTTCTCGAACCCGAAGTGCGTGCCGCAGGCAAAGCGGATCTGCGGGTACTGCGCCCGCAGGTGGTCCACCTGGCGGTGGATGCGCTGCATCAGCGTGCCGGTGTAGAGGTAGTAGGGCAGCACCACCACTTGGCGCAGGCCGATCAGCACCTGCCGCTGCACCACGCGCTCCAGCCGCGGAAAGGTGATGCCGGTGAAGGCCAGGTCCACCAGCTCGTGGTCGCTTTCTTCCTGCAGCCAGCGCGCCATCTTGGCCATGTCGCCGTTGGCGCCACGGTCGGACGAGCCCCGGCCCAGCAGCACCACGCCGGTGGTGGTGGGGTCGGGCATGTCCAGCGTGGCCATGGCCTGGCGCAGGCGGCGCTTGAGGATGGCGAGGATGGGGTCGCAGGCGCTCAGGTGCGGGCCGTAGAGGAACTCGACGCCGGGTGCGTGCTCGCGGGCGTGCTCGATGGCCTCGGGAATCTCCATCTTGGCGTGACCGGCGGCATTCAGGATCAGTGGCAGCACCAGCACGCGGCGCGACGACCGCGCCGCGGCCAGCAGGCCATCGTGCAGCGAGGGCGCGGCAAATTCGATGAAGCAGACCTCGATGCGCCAGGCCGGCTGGCGCGCGCGCCACTGGTCGACGAAGACGCGGATTTCCTGGTTGCCGGTGTCCTCGCGCGAGCCGTGGCCCACCAGCAGGATCGTGGTGTGATTCATGTCGTGGCTTTCCTGAAGCGGTGTGTGAAGCCCGGGTCGTAGAGCCGGGACCGGGTCAGCTCGGGCCAGTGGCGCGCGCCCAGCGTGGGGCTGGCGATCACCATGGCCTGGCTGACGATGCCAGCGTCGCGGCACTGTTGTTTGATGGTGGCCAGCGTGCCGCGCACGATGCGCTCTTCGCCGGGCCAGCTGGCCTTGTGCACCACGAGCACCGGCGCGTCGTCGGACCAGCCGGCGGCGCGCAGGCCGGCTTCCACCTTGTGCAGCAGCGTGATGGACAGAAAGATGCACAAGGTCGTGCGGTGCGCCGCCAGCGCGGCGAGGTCCTCGCCGTCGGGCATGGGCGTGCGGCCTTCCACCCGCGTGAAGATGGTGGTCTGCGTGACCTCGGGCAAGGTGAAACTCTCGACCGCCGCCGCCGCCGAGGCCATGGCCGAAGACACGCCCGGCACCACCGCCACCGGCACGCCCGCGGCGTCCAGCGGCTGCACCAGTTCGATGAGCGTGCCGTAGAGGGCCGGGTCGCCGGTTTGCAGGCGCACCACGGTGTCGCAGCGCGCCGCGTTTGCGATCAGCCAGGCCGACATCTGCTCCAGCGTCATGTCCTTGCTGTCCGCGATCAGGCAACCCGGCGGTGCCCAGCGGGTGGCCGCCTCGTTCACCAGCGAACCGGCGAACAGGATGGCCCCGGCGCGCGCGATCAGGTCGCGCCCCTTGACCGTGACCAGGTCCGGGTCGCCCGGACCCGCCCCCACAAACCAGACCGTTCCGAGGCCCATGGTGTGCCCCCGGTCAGGCGGCCTGGTGCAGACGGCGATCCACCACCGCGCTGCCCTGCAGGCCACGCAGCGTCTTGGCCAGTGCGAGCACGGCCAGATCGATCAGCGGCTCGGCCAGCACCACGCTCATGTAGGCGGCGCCGAAGCTGCCGATGCTCACCAGGTTCTCGGCGCCCAGGCCACGCCCGTAGAGCGCCCAGAAACCCACCCACAGCACGATGCCGCCCTGGTAGGCCAGCGACAGCTTCAGGGCCTGGCCGTAGCGCAGATCCACATAGGCCATCTGGTCGGGAATCACGCGGCGAGCCAGCGCCGCGGTGGCGAACAGCGGCACCAGCAGCGTGGTCACGTTCATACCGTACTGCGGCAGGTCGAAGGGTGCAAAGAACAGGCCCTGGATCAGCAACCCACCCGCCAGCCCGATGGCCGCGGGTGCCGCGCCGAACAGCAGCATCAGCGTGGTGCCCAGGATCAGGTGCACCTCGGACACGCCCACCGGGTGGTGCGGCAGCACCTCGAAAAAGCAGAACACCAGCGCCGTGGCCAGCGCGGCCCGTAACAGCAGGGCCGCTGCGCCGTCCTTTCTGATCGCGTCCGCGGACAGCTTGGCCGTGTAGCCGATGCAGGCGGCCGCCGTGGTGTAGCTCAGGGCGAGCTTGGCCCCGTCCACCAGACCTGGTTCGATGTGCATGAAGTGACTCCTTGGGTTGGATGCGTTGGACACAACGCGGTTAAAAAGTCGGCAAAGACCCAAGGGAGAGGTGAGGACAGGTTCCGTCGGCGAACGGACAGCCCCCGGCGAGCGCACGCGCAGGCGCTGGCACAGACTCGCAAAGCAATGCGAAGGGATGACATGAGAACACCGGCGAAGACCCCTCACCGCCTTCCCCGACGGTGTTTGGGTAATGCGGCTGCGCTTGGGGCGCAGCCTCCTTGTTGGCCGGTATCCGGGCTGACAGAACGTTTCTCAAAGCCTTCCCGGTGTGACCCAGTGGCGAAATTTTGAGAAATGGGGGCCTTGGCAATGCCTTGGACCACCCGTCTGCTTACCGTTGCGGGGGCAGCGCAGGTTAGGTTCGTCCGTGTGGGACTCGCCCTCCTGCTTCCCGTTGAACTGCGATGCCTGAACAGCATCGCGAGCACCAACAGCTTTTATTCTATACCCCCAAAAATTGCTCGGAGCGTTTGAGCGGCAACGTTGCAATCCTAGAGCTCGTGCATCGGAGCATGGAGCACAGGCGAGAGGCTCGTATAGGCTGGCTGCAGTCGCTCAACACGCAGCCGTTGTACGACTGCTGCGATCAAGAGCAGACAGTGAAGAAAATTACCGGGGATGTTTCTGCGATGTAAGAACTGACACAGCTACCGTGGTCAATTGTGGACAGCGGCATCTAGAAGGCGCATCGTCTTTGTCCGCCCACTCGATGGGAGACCATCATGGAACCCGTTGCAGCCGTCGTTCATCGCGAGCCCTGGAACAAGGGCAAGATCGTTGGTCAGAAAGCGCCCTTCAAGCCCAAGGACATCTGGGCGCTGCGCGTGCGCCTACAGATGGAGCACCGGGTCCGCGAACTTGCGCTTTTCAATCTGGGAATCGACAGCAAGCTACGTGGGTGCGACCTGGTCGCCCTCAGAGTCCGCGATGTTTGCCATGGTGACCAAGTCGCTTCACGAGCAACGGTCATGCAGCGCAAAACTCATCACCCCGTCCAGTTCGAGCTGACGGCGACCACTCGTGAAGCGCTTCAGCAATGGATCAAGACCGCCAAGCTGAAATCAGAAGACTTTATCTTTCCGAGCCGACTTCACAAGTCGCCGCATCTAGGGACGCGTCAGTACGCCCGAATTCTTGAGCGCTGGGTGTTGCAGCTCGGCTTGGATCCAGCAGAGTACGGAACGCACTCCATGAGGCGCACCAAGGCTACGCTCATTTACCGCAGAACGAAGAACCTACGTGCAGTCCAGCTACTCCTGGGCCACTCAAAAATCGAGTCAACCGTCCGCTACCTTGGCATTGAGGTCGACGACGCTCTTGAGCTATCCGAACAGACCGAGATTTGAGCGGGGAACGCGCAGAAGGCTCATCGGGGGCGGCTAAGCTCTGGGCCAAGTTCACCGTGAACTGTGGGACCACGAATGGCACTCCGGGTACGCCAGCGCCCTTTGCCGTAGGGCAGAATTCGGCCAAGAGCGGTCCTTTTGATGTCGCGTGCAGAAGCACCCACGTGAGTTACCTTTCTGTGAGCCGTAACCGCCTGACGTCCTGCTGGGGCGGTGCGCCGAATAGCCTGTTGTATTCACGGCTGAACTGCGAGGCGCTTTCGTAACCGACCAGCCCTCCGGCTCCGGCTGCATCCATGCCCTGATTCAGCATAAGCTGCCGCGCTTCCTGCAGCCTAAGTTGCTTCTGATACTGCAGCGGGCTCGTACCTGTTATTGCCTTGAAGTGGTGCCGGAAGGTCGATGGACTCATGTGCACGCTGGCTGCCAAGTCATCGACCTGCACCGCGTGCGCGAAGTTCTGCTTGAGCCAGCTCACAGTCTTTGAAATCTGTTGACTCGGCGATCCATCGGCAACCATGTGCTGCAACTGGGGCCCGTGGGGCCCAACAAGCAACCGCGCGATGATCTCTCGCCGAATGAGCGGGGCAAGCGGAGCTACAAGTGCTGGCTGCTGCAGCAGTTCGATCATTCTGATGAGATCCCCGATGAGGTGATCGTCCAGGTGCTCCACGCCGATGGGCCGAAACACGCTTGATCGACCAGGCGTCGGCAACTCCATCTCGGCAGCCATTTCCACAACCGTCTGCTTGTCCAGAGTCAGCATCATCCCTAAAAGAGGTTCCTGCGCGCTGGCGTGTGTGACGTGCGAGATCACCGGCAAATCAATGGTCGTGAGCATGGATTTGCCCGGGCCGTACGCGACGACTTCGGCTCCCACCAGGGCCTGCTTGTGGCCCTGCGCCACTACGCCCAAACCCAGGTTGAAGATGCAATGCAGTGGTTCGGTGGGACCCTTTCTCCTATGCAGTGACAGCGATGGAATGGCAGTGAAGTAGTCGCCATCGGATTGGGCAACCGAGGCAATCGCTTGAGCGAGCCGAGCGATTGCCGGAATCGCTGGCACCGGCAAAGAAACAGAAGGTTGCATTGAGATTTCCTGGCGCAATTCGATGATCGAACTGTAGTGCCGCTCCTGCAATCCGCGAAGACCATGGATCCAGTCTCGTCATTTTGTGCAACAGGTCCGCCAGCTTGGGCAACGACTTTAGACAGCACGCCGCAACAATCAATCCACACCGTGCCGCCGCCCAACCACTTCAAGGATTCGTGCTATGAATGACAAGACAACTGCCTCCGCTCCGAGCAATCTCAGCCGCCGCCAGGCACTCTTTGGTAGCTCCGCCGTCGCCGCTGCGATGTTCCTTCCTGAATTGGCATTGGCTGCGAATGCGCCCATCCTGGGCGCCGCGGTAGGCGATGCCCGGATGCTGCCCGTCACTTTCAAAAACAACGGAATTGACATGGCAGGTCACTTGTATCTGCCCAAAAATTTCAGTGAGTCCGCAAAGTACCCTGCCATCATCAGTGTGCATCCTGGTGGTGGGGTGAAGGAGCAGACCGCTGGCCTGTACGCCCGCAAGCTTGCAGAACAAGGTTTTGTGGCCCTAGCGTTCGACGCGTCCCACCAAGGTGCAAGCGGTGGCATGCCCCGCCTGCTGGACGATCCAATGCGCCGAGTGGCCGACATCTACAGCGCCGTTGATTACCTGACCGCGCTGCGCTACGTTGACGCAAGCCGGATTGGCGCTCTCGGCATCTGCGCGGGTAGCGGAACTGCCGTGAAGGCGGCATCCATGGAGCGCCGCATCAAGTCCATCGCGACAGTGAGCGCGGTGGACGTTGGCGCCGCCACCCGCAAGGGCTGGGACGGCAAAGCGCCTCAAGCAGACCAGATTGCCATGCTCGATTCTGTTGCCAAGCAGCGCAGTGCCGAGGCTGCAGGCGCCGCGCCCGCCTACGTCAACTACGTGCCGAAAGTAGGGGACAAAACCGCGCCTCGTGACCTGCAAGAGGCCGCTGACTACTACCTCACTTCGCGCGGTCAGCACCCGAACGCACCCAACAAAATGCTCATGACGAGCCTCTCCGCACTCGCCTCCTTCACGGGTTTTGACCGTCTCGATCTGCTGACCCAACCTGTGCTGGCCATCGCCGGCAGCGAGGCCGGTTCCCTCTGGCACAGCCAAGAATTGCATGCAAAAGCCGCTGGCCCGAAGGAGCTTTTCATTGTGAAGGGCGCTACCCACATGGACCTTTATGACGGCGAAGGGGTCAGCATCGCGATGTCCCAGCTGTCCCCATTTTTTACTCGCACGCTGTAATTCCAACCTTCCCTAGTCCTGCCAGGAAGCGGGCATCGACAGGCAAGTACGGCCACAAGATGGCCCTTCACCCACGATGAACAAAAGGACCGACATGGATCACACTAGCCCTTTTCTGATGACGCGGCGCGATACCCTGTTGGCGGGCGCCGTTACCGCAAGCGGCGTGGTGCCCAGCGCAGCAGCTGCAGCGCCAGCCAAACAGTCGACAGCGACTGCCCCTCTCACGCGGGTCACGATGAGCGTGAATGGCGAATCCAAGACTTTGGAGTTGGATACCCGCACTACCTTGCTAGACACTTTGCGGGAGCATCTCCATCTGACGGGCACGAAGAAGGGTTGCGATCATGGCCAGTGTGGCGCATGCACAGTCTTGGTGAACGGCAGGCGCATCAATTCCTGCCTGACCTTGGCGGTCATGCATGAGGGCTCCAGGGTGACCACCATCGAGGGCCTGGGCACACCTCAGCGGATGCATCCCATGCAGACGGCTTTTGTGAAGCACGATGGGTATCAATGTGGGTACTGCACCCCTGGGCAAATATGCTCGGCAGTGGCGGTGATCGATGAGATAAAACAAGGAATTCCTAGCCATGTGAGCGAGGACCTGACAGCGCGCCCCTTGCTCTCGCCAGCGGAAATGCGCGAACGCATGAGCGGCAATATCTGCCGTTGCGGTGCATATTCGAACATCGTCGATGCAATGACCGAAGTCGCAGGGAGCCAAGCATGAAGGCTTTCACCTACGAGCGTGTCACAACCACGGCCCAGGCCGCTGCAGCAGTCGCACGCCAGCCAGGAGCCAAGTTCATTGCAGGCGGTACCAACCTGCTCGATCTGATGAAGCTGGAGATCGAGGTGCCATCGCACCTGGTCGATGTCAATGGGCTCGCACTGGACAAGATCGAGTCCACTGCGCCCCTCCCATCCATCTGGCTTTACCACCCTCTTTGGCAGGCTCCAGCCAAACGACTTCTTTCGCCCATTCGACTTCCTTCACCAGCCAACTCCGTCCTGCCAATAGTAGTAACCGTTGAGGGTCCTCGCCGGTTAGCACTGTAGGATCGATATACCCGACCTCCGCGCTGCCGCATCGCCCCGTCAAGAGCTGTGCGCCACTGAAGGATGCCAGCAGATCACGGTAATGGCCTCTACCGAACTCACGCTCCGTCTCTGGGCCAACGCGGATCAAACCGTTATCAGTGTCCAGATAGCCTTGCTGAACCATGTGACTCACCATTGCCTTGAAACCCAAAGTTCTCGCGCAACCAACATGTAGGCGGTTTCCGCTGAAAGCAAACGCCCACTATCTAGTGGGCGTTTTTGTTTGTGCCCAAGTTGTGCCCATCCTGTGCCCGACTTGTGCCTTGGCAGATTTAGTTGATCACGATCGATTTCGAAGAGTGTGCCGTCACACCGGGTCGATGTCACTTCCGAAAGAGGTCGGCTTTGGCCGCTTTGGTAATGGCCGCTACACAGGGATGCGTGATACGCCGCTCCACTGAAATGGCGAAAAACTCCTCGACCAGCTCGGTGGTGCGTCCTATCACCTCGACACCAAACTGTGCGGTGGTTTCTTCATCCAGGACGGTGGGAGATGTGAAGACCCCCCGGCCCTCGCGCCCAAACGCATTCATCAAGGCGCTGTCGTCAAACTCGCCCACGACCCTTGGTTGCAGGTGGTGTCTGTTGAGCCAATGATCGAGCTGCTGTCGGACGGAGGACATCGGACCCTGGATGAGCATGGGGGCCCCCTGTAGGCACTTGGGGAACTGTCCCACAAGCTGCGATTTCAGTCCGGGGGCGCATAAAAAGCTCATTCCGCTGGTACCGAGCGGGTGGTTGAAGGCTTTGACACCGATTTTTTTGGACACGGGTTCGTCCGCTAGCACCAGGTCGAGCTTGTGCAGGCTCAGTTGAGCGATCAGTTCGGGAAACTTGCCTTCCTGGCAGGTCATGTGGACCTGCTCGGGCATTCCTAACGCCGGTTCGAGCAGGTGGTAGGCCACCGATTTGGCGATCGAGTCGGCAACTCCCACGCGAAATTCGAGCGGCTTGGTCTGGCCGCGGGAGAGTCGAATGGATTTCTCCAGCTCGTCACCCAGCGCAAATATCTGTTCGGCATAGCCAAGGGCGACGCGGCCTTCGGTGGTGAGCTCCAGGCCTCGTCCGCGCTTGCGAAAGAGGTCGTGTCCGAGCCATTCCTCCAGTTGCTTGATTTGCCCGGACAGGGTTTGGGGAGTCGTATGCAGTTGCTCTCCAGCACGCATGACTCCGCCCGCCTTCGCAACCGTCCAAAAATACCGGAGATGTTTGAAGTTCATGGTGTTTTACTTCGAAAAAACGGAATGATCTGAGCGGATAAAACGAATATACGCGAAGTGTCAAACCCCGTACATTGAACGCTCGGCCCCAATCCGTCGTTGTTCTTGCGGCGGGCTGGCAATGTCAATCTTCACAAGGAGTAGCAACGATGCGGATCACCACCCGAGGACAACTTGCGGTATCGGCCATGACTGACCTGGCGTTGCGCCAGAAGATGCGCCCGGTGGCGCTGTCGACCATCAGTGCGCGGCAGGGAACGTCGCTGTCGTATCTGGAACAGCTGTTCAGCGCCTTGCGCCGTGCAGGGCTTGTCGATAGCACCCGTGGCCCTGGCGGCGGCTATACGCTGGCCCGCAACACCGACCAGATCTCGGTGGCCGAGATCATCCTGGCGGTTGAGAACCTCAAGTCCGATGACATGCAGAGCCTGGCAGCCGGGCAGGCCGCCCAGGTCAAATCCATGACAGGCGAGCTCTGGTCCACATTCAATGCCCGGGTGATGGACTACTTGCAGTCGGTAACGCTGAAGGACCTCGTCGCCCAACAGCATGCCAAAGGCGTGGTGGCCGAAGATCTGGCGCCGGCGGCTCCCCGTGCAAAGCTGAGTGCCAAGCCCCGGCCGCTGATGGCACGGGTGGGGGTGCCCAACTCGGTGTTCGCACTGGGTTCGATCCCGGTCCTCCAGCGACGTTGAGGCCTGCCGAGTGGCGCGCGCCTGAAATGGGGTGCCGCCGCCCGGCCTTACCGAGCGGCTACCTGTGCGGTCGCGCGTGCCACGGGATGGTGTGCAAGAACTGCGTGTTTCTATGGCGCAGGGGTCGATACCCCGACGCCATCGAACCGCCGGCTCAGGATGCGTACACAGCATCCAGCGAACGAAAACCCTTGATTTCTATGGGGTTGCCACTCGGGTCGTGGAAGAACATCGTCCACTGCTCTCCGGGCTGACCTTCAAAGCGCACCTGGGGTGCCAATACAAAGTCGGTACCCGCTGCTTTCAAGCGGTCCGCCAGCCGATGCCAATCGGGCAGCTCCAGAATGGCGCCGAAATGCGGCATGGGCACCAGATGATCACCTACGTGGCCCGTGCGGGCGCTTGCAAAGGGGGCGCCCAGGTGCAGGGAAATCTGGTGTCCGAAAAAATCGAAGTCGACCCAGGTGTCCGTACTTCGACCTTCCTGGCATCCAAGCACGTCGCCATAAAAGCGACGCGCCGCATCGAGGTCGGTCACGTGAAAGGCAAGGTGAAAGAGACTGCGCATGCCGCACAGGATAGCAGCCGTGCGCCTTGCGCCATGCCTTGGCCCGAAACGGGCCCGGCGTGGCAGCGGTCAGCGCCTGCGAGCCGCGGTGTCGCTCAGGCCGGCCGGTGATGCTGCTCGGCCTTTTCCTGGCAATGCACGCAGCGTGCCGCCTCAGGCGTCGCGTGCAGGCGCGCTGCAGTGATGTGTGTGCCGCAGTCCGTGCACTCGCCGTAGGTACCAGCTTCGATGCGAGCCAGGGCCGCGTCAATCGCCGCGAGGTGGGCGGTTTCGCGTTCATCCAGGGCGAATTCCAGTGCCCGCTCTGAGGCCACCTGTGCACGCGGGTCTTCGGGACGGCCGAAGTGCTCGGCGGCGGCTTCTGCCCGCCCGATGACGCCACCGCGTTGTGCGGCCAGCTGGGCCAGCAGCGCTGATTGCTGGGCCAGCAGTTGCTGGCGGAAGGGGGCGGCTTGGGTCTTGTCCATGCAATGGCTCCTCATCGTGGCGAATACGCGCATGGTGCGCCTGCATTGGCCCACCCGGTTTGATGAAGGTCAAGGCCACCCCCTTGTCCCTGAACCGAAGGGCGCAAGGAGGCTGAAGGATGACCTGCATAACTCCCTGCGGTCGGTGATAGCGCGGCCTCGGGCGGTTCGCTGCGTTGCTCTTCTGGCCAATAGCCCGGCTATTGGTTGCCAATAGACGCCTTGCGCCCCATCCCGATCCGCACTACCACCGCCTCGCGAGGGTTATGCAGGACATCCTTAA
>NZ_AGTS01000108.1 GCF_000238595.1 Acidovorax sp. NO-1
AAGATTGTCTGGACCTCGCCGTTGATCGCGCTCGATCCTCTGGTTCTCCACAAGGAAATGCCCGAGTCCACCAAGACCAGGATCCGCGACTTCTTCTACAACTACGCCAAGACCGATGCGCGCGAGAAAGAGATCGTGATGAAGATCTCCAAGCTCTCGGGCTTCAAGCCATCGACCAATGCCCAGCTGATGCCCATTCGCCAGCTCGACCTGTTCGGCAAGCGCAACAAGATCGAGAGCGATGCCACCCTGGCCGATGCCGACAAAAAGTCGCGCCTGGCCGAGATCGACCAACAGCTGGCGTCGCTGAAGTAAGCCGCTCGTATTTCATTGCTGCCCGGGTGTCTCCATGTCCTCTGCTCTGAATCCTTCGCTGGCAGCCCTCGCCAGCCATACGGCGCCCAGGCGCAGCCTGGTGTGGTACCTGTCGTGGGGCATCCTGCTCGTGCTGCTGGCAGCGTCCTGGAAGGGCGCGGACATGCGCCCGCTGGACTTGCTGAGCGACTCGGGCAACATGGCCCGCTATGCGGCGGAGTTCTTCCCTCCCAATTTTTCGCAGTGGGAGCTTTATGTGCAGGAGATGCTGGTCACCCTGCAGATTGCGCTGTGGGGCACGGCGCTGGCGGTGATCACGGCAGTTCCGCTGGCGCTGCTGGCCTCCTCCAACATCGTGCCCTGGTGGGTCTACCAGCCGGTGCGCCGGGTGCTCGATGCGTTCCGCGCCATCAACGAAATGGTGTTTGCCATGCTGTTCGTGGTGGCCGTGGGGCTGGGGCCGTTTGCGGGCGTGCTGGCGTTGTGGATCCATACCTCGGGTACGCTGGCGAAACTGTTCTCCGAAGCGGTGGAGGCCATTGACCCGCAACCCGTGGAGGGCATCCGCTCCACCGGAGCCAGTGCACTGCACGAAATCATCTACGGCGTTATTCCGCAGGTGATGCCTCTGTGGATTTCTTTCACGTTGTACCGCTTTGAAGCCAATGTGCGCTCTGCCTCGGTGGTGGGCATGGTGGGGGCGGGCGGCATTGGCGTGGTGCTGTGGGAAATCATCCGGGGCTTCCAGTACGCCGAGACCTGCGCCGTGATGCTGATCATTGTGGTCACGGTGAGCGTCATCGACCTCGTCTCCGCCCGCATCCGCAAGGCTTTGGTCTGACAAGGAAAGACGATGGCATTGAGCCTTGAAGACATCACCCACCTGCTCGCAACCCGCGGCGTGAACCAATACGGCCGCGAGGCGGTCAGCCAGCTGGAGCATGCACTGCAGTGCGCGCAGTGGGCCGAGAAGTCGGGCGAAACCCCGGCCACGATCGTTGCGGCCCTGTTGCACGACCTGGGCCACCTGCTGGCGCCCGGGGGCGACACGGCCGAACAGGACGACCTGCACCAGTACATGGCAATCCCGTTCCTGCGTGGCCTGCTGCCCGACGCGGTGCTGGAGCCCATCCGCCTGCATGTGGATGCCAAGCGCTACCTGTGCACGATGGAGCCGGGCTACTGGGAGACGCTCTCGCCCGCGTCGCAGCACAGTCTGGTGCTGCAGGGCGGAGCCTTCACGGCCCAGGAAGCGGTCCTGTTCGCCGCCCAGCCCTTCGCCCATGAGGCCATCCGTCTGCGCCGCTATGACGACCATGCCAAGGTGCCAGCGCTGGCCACGCCGCCACTGGGCTACTACATGGCGATGGTGGAGCGTCTGGCCCAGCGCCCTGAGGCTGATGCTGTGGTCGATCCTGTAGCCGTTGCGTCGTAAACATCCGCAGGCGGTTCGCGTCAGCCTCCTTTGCCGGTTCCCATCCAGCCCAGGTCCATGGGCCGGTCTTCAAACTCGGTGTTCAGTACCACGGTGCTGGTCGTGCGTGCCACGCCTGCAATGGCCTTGATCTCGTAGATCACATCTTCCAGCGCACGCGCGTGGGTGGTGCGGATCTTGGCCAGAAAGTCGTACTCGCCCGCCACGCTGTGCAGCTCTTCTACCTGCGGCATGGCGCGCAGGCGCGGTGCCACGTCCCGGCAGTGGATGCCGCCGTCGTTGCGGATGGCCACAAACGCGGTGAAGTTCAGGCCCACGCGCTCCGGGTCCACGCTGATGGAAAAGCGGCGGATCACGCCCTTGTCCAGCATCTTCTTCACGCGCTCGTGCACGGCGGCGGTCGAGAGGCCCACCTCGGCGCCCACTTCGGCATAGGAACGCCGGCCATCTGCACCAAGCGCCGAAATAATTCTGGCGTCCATGTCATCCGTCTGAATATTTGCTTGCATATGGCCCTGATTTTGGTAAAAATTCCGTAAACGCTCGGATTTCCATAAATTATTCGGTCAGGTGAAGAATATGCCGGCAATTTTCAATGCGCAAGCCCGTAAGCAACGCAACTGGATGGTGGCGGTGGCACTGGTGCTGGTTTACGTGGTGTGGGGCACCACGTATTTCGCCATCGGCATTGCCTTGGAGAGTTTGCCGCCGCTGCTGATGAACGCCATCCGCTTTTTGTGCGCAGGCGGCGTCATGCTGCTGCTTGCGGTGTGGCAGGGGCACGCTCTGCCCACACGCGCCCAGTGGCGCAACTCGGCCCTGGTAGGTGGGCTCATGGTGTTTCTGGCCATGAATTTCATTGGCTTTGCACAAAAGCTGGGCATCGGCTCGGGCCTGATGGCCACGGTGGTGACCACCATGCCGATGTGGCTGGCGTTGTGGTCGCGCTGGGGCGGCGAGCGTGTGCCCTTCACCAGCTGGGTTGGCCTGGCGCTGGGGGTGGTGGGCGCACTGCTGCTGGCGCTGGAGGGTGATTTTTCGGCCACCTGGCTGGGCGCCTTGCTGGCGTTTGGCGCTCCACTGTGCTGGAGCATCGGCTCGTACGCCTCGCGCAGACTGTCGTTGCCGGCACCGGCCATGGCCGCAGCCGCGCAGTGGTTTGCTGGTGGTGCCATGGGGCTGGTGGTGGCGTTGTGGTTCGAGCCGTTGTCTGCGCTGGGCCAGGTGAGCGCCAGGTCATGGGCTGCATGGATTTATCTGCTGGTGTTTGGCACGCTGGTGGCGCTCAATGCCTATTTGTGGCTGCTGCAGAACACGTCGGCTGCGTTGGCGGGGAGTTATTCGTTTGTGAACCCGGCGGTGGCGTTGCTGGTGGGGGTGGCGCTGGGGGGCGAGTTGTTGACGGGGTGGGTGTTTGCGGCATTGCCGCTGATTGCTGCGGCGCTGGTTTTTATCTTGTATGGCAAGGCGCTGCAGGTGTGGTGGGCGGGGCGGCGGGCGTGGTTGATGGGGTATCGGGCGGGGTAGGCGGGGTGGGGGCAGGTGGGTGGAGGCTGTGTGCATCTCTTCCCCAACCTGTTCGGGCTGAGCTTGTCGAAGCCTGGGTTTGCGCGCTGGTTTGGGTGGCGTGCCGTTGCATAGGGCGGAGGCCGGGAGTCGTCCGGCGGCGAGTAACTTTCTTTCGCGTCGCCGAAAGAAAGTCACCAAAGAAAGGGCGCCCCCCAGTCTGCGACCCCTTCGCTGTGCGAAGGGGCAAACCTGCGTCGGGGCGGTTGCGGGGTGCGCCGTGGAACTCGCTCTGCGCTGCGCGCGCCGCTCGGACAGCCACGGCGAGTCAGATTACGAGGCATGCGCGCTCCGACGCGCATGCTCACCCCTCAACTGCCCCGCCGCAGGCGCAGCCAGCAGGGGTGGGACAGCCGAACATCCGAACATCCACACGGGCCATTGCTTCGCTCGGCCTCGCGGTCGCGGCGCGAAGCGCCTGCGTGTTCGGGCCGAGCGAAGCGCAGCGAAGCAATGGCCCGTGTGGAAGTCCGATCCCCGGGTTCCCTTCAGGATGCGCCGAGGAGCGGAGGTTTTGGCGGATCAGGGCTCGCGTCTGTTTGAGTGACGCGAAGCGGCGCGAGTTGAGCGAGACCCCGCCAAAACCGAGCACCGCAGGTTGCCCGCAGGGAAGCGAAGGGACGCAGCGTGTAGGGTCGCCTTCTCTTTGGTGACTTTCTCTTGGCGAGACAAGAGAAAGTTACTGCGCCGCCGGGCGCACACCCCGGCTCCCGCCCTGAACAAAGGCATGCTGCCAGATCAGCGCCCAAGCCCTGGCTTCGACAAGCTCAGCCCGAACGGTTGGGGATGACGCCCAGGCTTCGACGGGCTCAGCCCGAACGGGTGGGGATGACGCCCAGGCTTCGACGGGCTCAGCCCGAACGGGTGGGGCGGTGCAAATGCTTCAAACATAATAGCACCTACCGCTTAAAGGACGGGCGCTGTAAGCCAATTTCA
>NZ_AGTS01000107.1 GCF_000238595.1 Acidovorax sp. NO-1
CCATCTCCGGCCGCGGCACCGTGGTGACCGGCCGTATCGAGCGCGGCATCATCAAGGTCGGCGAAGAAATCGAAATCGTCGGTATCAAGGACACCGTCAAGACCACCTGCACCGGCGTGGAAATGTTCCGCAAGCTGCTGGACCAGGGCCAGGCTGGCGACAACGTCGGTCTGCTGCTGCGCGGCACCAAGCGCGAAGACGTGGAGCGTGGCCAGGTGCTGTGCAAGCCCGGCTCCATCAAGCCCCACACGCACTTCACCGCTGAAGTGTACGTCCTCTCCAAGGACGAAGGCGGCCGTCACACGCCCTTCTTCAACAACTACCGTCCCCAGTTCTACTTCCGCACGACCGACGTGACTGGCGCCATCGAGCTGCCAGCCGACAAGGAAATGGTCATGCCTGGCGACAACGTGTCGATCACTGTGAAGCTGATCAACCCCATCGCCATGGAAGAAGGTCTGCGCTTCGCTATCCGCGAAGGTGGTCGTACCGTCGGCGCTGGCGTCGTGGCCAAGATCATTGCTTAATAGCTGAGCAGAAAAGGAACTTGCCATGTCCAAGCAAAAAATCCGCATCCGTCTGAAGGCGTTTGACTACAAGCTGATCGACCAGTCCGCTGCCGAGATCGTTGACACCGCCAAGCGCACCGGCGCCATCGTCAAGGGTCCCGTGCCCCTGCCGACGCGCATGAAGCGTTTTGACATCCTGCGCTCGCCGCACGTCAACAAGACCAGCCGCGACCAGCTCGAAATCCGCACCCACCAGCGTCTGATGGACATCGTGGACCCTACGGACAAGACCGTGGACGCCCTGATGAAGCTCGACCTGCCCGCTGGCGTGGACGTCGAAATCAAGCTGCAGTGATGTAGCAATGGCTGCTGTGAGGCGGGCTTGCCTGCCTTGCAGTGACTGAAATAACGCGAACTTGCTTGAAAAAGCAGTTCGCGTTATACTTTAGGGCTTCGCTTGATTTGCGCCCGTAAAACGGTGCTCGCTGGCGGAGTTTTATTAACCTTCTTTCATGCACGCAAGCGAGAGTTTGCGGAAACGCCGTAGCCAATTGAAGTTGCGGCGGTGAGAGTTTTGGAGAAAACCAATGAGTCTGAGCAACTCCCTCGGGTTGCTGGGTCGCAAAGTGGGCATGATGCGTCTGTTCACCGATGATGGGGACGCAGTGCCTGTCACGGTGGTGGATGTGTCCAACAACCGCGTTACCCAGGTCAAAACCCAAGAGAACGATGGCTACGTGGCCCTGCAGGTCACGTTCGGCTCGCGCAAAGCATCGCGCGTGACCAAGCCAGAAGCCGGCCACCTTGCCAAGGCAGGTGTGGAAGCCGGTGAAATCATCCAGGAATTCCGCGTGACCGCAGAAACCGCCGGCAAGTACGCCGCGGGCGCTGCTGTGCCTGTGGCCGATGTCTTTGCCGTGGGCCAGAAGGTCGACGTGCAGGGTACTTCCATCGGTAAGGGCTACGCCGGTACCATCAAGCGCCACAACATGGCCTCGCAGCGCGCGTCGCACGGTAACAGCCGTTCGCACAACGTGCCTGGCTCGATCGGCATGGCACAAGACCCCGGTCGCGTGTTCCCCGGCAAGCGCATGACGGGCCACCTTGGCGATGTCACCAAGACTACGCAAAACCTCGATGTCATCCGCATCGATGAAGCGCGTCAACTGCTCTTGATCAAGGGCGCGATTCCGGGCTCCAAGGGTGGGTTCGTGACCGTGCGTCCCGCCGTCAAGGCCAAAGATTCCAAAGGAGCGAACTAATGCAGCTCGAACTCCTGAATGACCAGGGCCAAGGCGCATCCAAGCTGGATGTTCCCGAAACCGTGTTCGGTCGTGAATACAACGAAGATCTGGTTCACCAGATCGTGGTGGCCTATCAGGCCAACGCACGCCAAGGCACTCGCGCCCAGAAGGACCGCGAGCAAGTCCGTCACTCGACCAAGAAGCCTTTCAAGCAAAAGGGTACGGGTAACGCACGTGCAGGTATGACCTCTTCGCCGCTGTGGCGCGGGGGCGGTCGGATTTTTCCGAACATGCCTGACGAAAATTTCACGCAGAAGATCAACAAGAAGATGTACCGCGCCGGTATGTCTGCCATCTTGTCGCAGCTGGCCCGCGAAGGCCGTCTGGCTGTGGTCGATTCGCTGAAGCTTGATTCCCCCAAGACCAAGGTCCTGGCTGACAAGTTCAAGGCGATGAACCTGCAATCGGTGATGGTGATTGCCGACGAAGTGGACGAAAACCTGTACCTGGCTTCGCGCAATCTGGTGAACGTGCTCGTCGTTGAGCCCCGTTACGCCGATCCCGTGTCGCTGGTGCGTTTCAAGAAAGTGCTCGTCACCAAGGGTGCAATCGACAAACTCAAGGAGATGTTCGCATGAGCACACTCAAGTTTGACGAAGGTCGTCTGATGCAAGTGCTGGTCGCTCCCATCGTGTCCGAAAAGGCCACCATGGTTGCCGAAAAGTCCAATGCAGTGACGTTCAAGGTGCTGCAGAACGCTACCAAGCCAGAAATCAAGGCCGCTGTGGAATTGATGTTCAAGGTGGAAGTCAAGGGCGTTTCTGTGGTGAACACCAAAGGCAAGACCAAGCGTTTCGGCAAGACCGTGGGCCGCCGCGACAACGTTCGCAAGGCATACGTCACGCTGCAGCCAGGTCAAGAGCTGAACCTCTCCGGGGAGGCCGCGTAATCATGGCTGTCGTTAAGATGAAACCTACCTCGCCCGGCCAACGTGCCGTGGTGAAGGTCACGCGTGACCACCTGTACAAGGGTGAAGCGTACGCCCCCCTGCTGGAGCCACAATTCCAGAAGGCCGGTCGTAACAACAACGGTCACATCACTACCCGCCACAAGGGCGGTGGTCACAAGCACCACTACCGTGTGGTGGACTTCAAGCGCAACAAGGACGGCATTCCGGCCAAGGTTGAGCGCATTGAGTACGACCCCAACCGTACGGCCCACATCGCTCTGGTGTGCTATGCCGACGGCGAGCGTCGCTACATCATCGCTCCCCGCAACCTGGAAGTGGGCGCAACCCTGCTGTCCGGTTCGGAAGCCCCGATCCGCGCTGGCAACACGCTGCCTATCCGCAACATCCCTGTGGGTTCGACCATCCACTGCATCGAGCTCAAGCCCGGTGCCGGTGCACAGATCGCACGTTCGGCCGGTGCTTCGGCAACGCTGCTGGCCCGTGAAGGCGTGTATGCCCAGGTGCGCATGCGCTCTGGCGAAGTGCGCAAGATCCACATCGAATGCCGCGCCACCATTGGTGAAGTGGCCAACGAAGAACACAGCCTGCGCCAACTGGGTAAGGCCGGTGTGAAGCGCTGGATGGGGATTCGTCCTACGGTTCGCGGCGTGGCCATGAACCCTGTGGATCACCCTCACGGTGGTGGCGAAGGCCGCACCGGCGAAGGCCGCCATGCAGTCGATCCTTGGGGCAATCTGACCAAGGGTTATCGCACCCGTAACAACAAGCGCACACAGATCATGATCGTGTCGCGTCGCAAGAAGTAAGGGGTAACAGATGACTCGCTCTCTCAAAAAGGGTCCATTTGTTGACCATCACTTGATGGCCAAGGTCGAAAAGGCCGTTGCCACCAAGGACAAGAAACCAGTCAAGACCTGGTCGCGTCGCTCCATGGTTCTGCCCGAGTTCATCGGTCTGACCATTGCCGTGCACAACGGCAAGCAGCACGTACCTGTCTATGTCACCGACCAGATGGTGGGCCACAAGCTGGGCGAATTCGCCCTGACGCGCACCTTCAAGGGTCACCCCGCTGATAAAAAAGCGAAGAAGTAAGGAACGACCATGTCTGAAACACGTGCAGTCCTCCGGGGCGTCCGTCTGTCGGTCGACAAGGGCCGTCTGGTCGCCGATCTGATCCGCGGCAAGAAGGTGGACCAGGCTCTGAACATCCTGAACTTCACGCAGAAAAAAGCTGCGGGAATCGTCAAGAAGGTTCTGGAGTCGGCCATCGCCAACGCCGAACACAACGATGGCGCTGACATCGACGAACTGAAGGTCAAGACCATCTACGTCGAACAAGGCACCACGCTCAAGCGCTTCACCGCGCGCGCCAAAGGCCGCGGCAACCGCATCAGCAAGCCCACGTGCCATGTGTACGTGACGGTTGGCAACTAAAGGCTCGGGAAGACTATGGGACAGAAAATCCATCCTACCGGCTTCCGCCTTGCGGTCAGCCGCAACTGGTCCAGCCGTTGGTACGCCAGCAACCGTGAT
Organism: Acidovorax sp. NO-1; assembly: GCF_000238595.1. Lineage (GTDB taxonomy): Bacteria > Pseudomonadota > Gammaproteobacteria > Burkholderiales > Burkholderiaceae_C > Acidovorax. Next base: position 4,257 of record NZ_AGTS01000107.1, read on the forward strand.
TTCGCGGGCATGCTGGCCGAAGACATCAAGGTGCGCGAGTACCTGAAGGCCAAGCTCAAGAACGCGGCTGTGTCGCGCATCCTGATCGAGCGTCCTGCCAAGAACGCACGCATCACCATTTACTCGGCACGTCCTGGTGTGGTGATCGGCAAGAAGGGCGAAGACATCGAGAACCTGAAGAAGGAACTCGCGTCGCGCCTGGGCGTGCCGGTTGCAGTGAACATCGAAGAAGTGCGCAAGCCTGAAATCGATGCCAAGCTGATCGCCGACAGCATCACGCAACAGCTCGAAAAGCGGATCATGTTCCGCCGCGCCATGAAGCGCGCCATGCAGAACGCCATGCGTCTGGGTGCCCAGGGCATCAAGATCATGTCGTCCGGTCGTCTGAACGGTATCGAAATCGCTCGTTGCGAGTGGTACCGTGAAGGCCGCGTGCCACTTCACACGCTGCGTGCGGACATCGACTACGGCACCTCTGAAGCCAAGACCACCTACGGTGTGATCGGCGTCAAGGTCTGGGTCTACAAGGGTGACACGCTGGGTCGTAACGACCTTCCAGCTGTGGAAACGCCCCGTCCCGACGAAGAGCGCCGCCCACGCGGTCCACGCCGTGACGGCCGCCCAGGTGGCGATCGTCCAGGCGCAGGCCGTGGAGCCCCACGTCGTCCTGTCGGTGGTAACACCGCACCGGCCGACGGCAGCGACAAGCCAGCGGAAGCTGGTGGCGCTGATAACACCGCCGTTAAGCGCGTACGCAAAGTCGCCGCGCCCGCTACAGCAGCGGACGGTAAAGGAGAATAACTATGCTGCAACCTGCTCGCCGCAAATACCGCAAGGAGCAAAAGGGCCGTAATACCGGTGTCGCAACGCGGGGTGCCTCCGTTGCGTTCGGTGATTTCGGTCTGAAGTGCACCGATCGGGGCCGTCTGACGGCCCGCCAGATCGAAGCTGCACGCCGTGCGATTTCACGTCACGTCAAGCGTGGCGGCCGTATCTGGATCCGCGTGTTCCCGGACAAGCCAATTTCTACCAAGCCCGCAGAAGTGCGTATGGGTAACGGTAAGGGCAACCCCGAGTACTACGTGGCCGAAATCCAGCCCGGCAAGATCGTGTTCGAGATCGTCGGTGTGCCCGAAGAACTGGCCCGCGAAGCGTTCCGCCTGGCTGCAGCCAAGCTGCCGCTGCGCACCACGTTCGTCAGCCGTCACATTGGCTCGTAATTCAGGAGAACAAGCAATGAAGACTACTGAACTGCGCCAAAAAGACGTCGCCGGCATCGAAGCCGAAATCAAGGCTCTGCAGAAGGCCCATTTCGGCCTGCGCATGCAGAAGGCTACGCAGCAACTGGGTAACACCAACACGCTGCGCACCACGCGTCGTGATATCGCCCGTGCCAAGACCATCCTTGCTGAAAAGCAAGCCGCCAAGTAAGGAGCCCATATGACGGAACCTAAAAAATCCCTCAAGCGCACCTTGGTTGGCAAGGTGGTCAGCGACAAGCGTAACAAGACCGTGACCGTGCTGATCGAGCGCCGTGTGAAGCACGAGCTCTACGGCAAGATCGTTGGCAAGTCGAGCAAGTACCACGCGCACGACGAAAACAACGAGTACAAGCTGGGCGACACCATCGAAATCACCGAGAGCCGTCCGCTCTCCAAGACCAAGAACTGGGTGGCAACCCGCTTGGTGCAAAAGGCCGGTCTGCTGTAATCCGGCAGCCTCTTCGCCTCCGGGGCCAAGACCCCGGGCGGCAAAGCCCTTCAAAACGACTCACAATGTGGGTCGTTTTGCGTTTGGGGCCGCACTTTGCTGGTGGCTCCGGGCAGTTCGGCCCACCCATATTTCCCTTCATCCACCCATCCCAAGGAGATAGCAATGATCAAAGTCGGTGACACCCTGCCCGCAGCCACGCTGATGGAATATTCTGAAATTGAAGGTGAAGGTTGCAGCATCGGGCCCAACCCGGTGGCGGTGGACAAGGCCACTGCGGGCAAGACCATTGCGCTATTTGCCTTGCCCGGCGCCTTCACACCCACCTGCTCGGCCAAACATGTCCCCGGATACGTTGAGAAGGCCGCCGAGTTCAAGGCCGCTGGCGTGGATGAAATCTGGTGCCTGAGCGTGAACGACGCATTCGTGATGGGGGCTTGGGCGCGTGACCAGAAGACTGCCGGCAAAGTGCGCATGCTGGGCGACGGCAGTGCCGACTTTGCAAAAGCGACAGGTCTGACCCTGGACCTCACCACCAAGGGCATGGGCTTGCGGAGCAACCGCTATTCGATGCTGGTGCGCGATGGCAAGGTGGTCACGCTCAATGTGGAAGCACCGGGCAAGTTCGAAGTGAGTGACGCTGACACCCTGCTTGCCCAGGCCAAGGGTTGATGGATAGCGCGAATGCTATTAAATATATAGCATTTGGCGCTTTCTGGTTATGCCCTGAAGGCCGATTTGACTAAAAAATATCGACCTTGAGATAGTGGGCGCCAGCGATGGGGTTGTGGTAGTAGGGCGGTATCTCGGCAAAGCCCAGGTCGGTATACAGCGCCCGCGCCGACTCCATATCGTCCAGCGTGTCGAGCAATACACAGGCATAGCCGGCCTGCCGCGCCCGGTCCAGCATGGCCTCGGCCAGCTCGCGGCCCAGGCCGAAGCCGCGGAAGGCCTTGCGCACGAACAGGCGCTTCATCTCGCTGGCGTTGGGGTAGTCGGCGGTGTCCAGGGGGCGCAGTGCGCAGCATCCGGCAATGGCGCCCTCCACCTCGGCCAGCAACAGCGCGCCGCGTGGCTCGGCATAGTCGCCCGGCAGGCTGGCCAACTCCCTCTCAAAGTCCTGAAAACACAGGTCGACGCCGAGGGTGTCAGCGTACTCACGAAAGATGTCGCGGACGGCGTCCATTTCGACGGGCGAGCTGGGGGCCCGCAGGATGACGGTAGGCTTGTCCAAAGCGCAGCGGTGGTGGCAACAAAAAACCGCAGTGTAGCGACTCCGCTCTAGAACCCAGGCGAAGCGCCCAGCGATGCCACCCACCAGGCCAGGCCGGCACTGAGCGAAAGCACCACCAGCGCCAGGGCGCGTGCAGCCAGGTTGTCGCGTGACGGCACCGTGGGCACGAGCAGCACCTTGTCACCGTGAAGCATGGACCGGACCAGGCGCTGGCGGCGCACCAGCACGTAAAAGAGGATCGCGGCCAGGTGCAGCCCCACCAGTCCGAGAACCAGGTACTGCCCGACTTCCTTGTGGTAACCGGTGGCCTGGCCCACCACTGCGTTCGATACGAAGCGCGTGAGCGGGCCTGAGAAAGCGATTTCGTCGTCGCTGAGCAGACCGGTGCCCACCTGCGCGAGCAGTACCGCCAGCATCCCCACCACCGCAAGGGCGCCAAGGGGGCTGTGGCCCGCGTTCTCCTCGGCAGGGGCGTTGCCCCGCAGGTAGCGCACCAACCGGGCGGGCGACAGGAGAAAACTCGAAAACCGCGACCAGCGCCCGCCCACCATACCCCACGCCAAGCGGAATACCAGCAGTGCCAGCACCCCGTAGCCGAGCCGGAAGTGCCACTCCATCGCATTGCCCCCCACCTTGGCGGTGATCACCAGGCCCACGACGCAGGCGGCCAGTGCCCAGTGAAAGAGACGGGTGGGAAGGTCCCAGATGCGTACGGTGTGTTGCGTCATGGTGGCGGGGCGCGCGATGGCAAGGCAGGAATGGCATGCATTGTGAAGGAGCGCGGGAAACCCCGAAAGGGCCCGTCACTGCCAAACAGGCGGTAAACGGTCATACTTCCGGCGGTTTCCCCCGCTTTTGTTCATCTGCAAATAAAGGAAATTCCCCATGAAAACACTCGCCGCGTTGGTCCTCGCCGCTGCAACACTCACGTTGTCCGCACCAGCTTCTGCCCAGTTTGCGAAGGCGGAAGACGCCATCAAATACCGCCAGAGCGCACTGTTTGTGATGGGCCAGCACTTCAGCCGCATTGGCGCCATGGCCAATGGACGCATTCCTTTTGACGCCAAAGCCGCCCAGGAGAACGCGGATGTGGTGGCCGAGATGGCCAAGTTGCCCTAGGCAGGGTTTGGCGCGGGCACGGACAAGGGCGCGCCCACCAAGGCTTTGCCGCAGATCTGGACTGAGCAGGCCAAGTTCAAGGAGCACTCGGACAAGCTGGAGGCCGAGGCGATCAAGCTGGCCGCTGCCGCAAAAACCGGCAATCTGGACAACCTGAAGACCGCGTTTGGCGCCACAGCCGGCACGTGCAAGGCCTGCCACGACGCCTATCGGGGCAAATAATTTGCTACTAAGTTAATAGCTGTAAGCGCTTGTCGGTAAAGCGTTACAGGCAGATTTCATTAGAATCCAACCGGGGCTCGCAGCCCCGACGCCAATGCGAGCTCAGCCTTCGGCCAGCAGCTTCTCGATCAGCAGGTGCAGGGCGGCGAAATCGGGTGCGCCGACATAGGTTTTCACGATCTCGCCGCGCTTGTTCACGATGAAGGTGGAGGGGGTGAGCCGCACATCGCCCCAGGCCTTGGCCACGTTGCCGGTGTTGTCGATGGCCACCTTGAAGGGCAGCTTGCGCGTCTCGGCAAAGTTCACCACGTAGCTGGGCGGGTCGTAGCTCATGGCCACGGCCACGGTGTCGAAGCCCTTGGCCCGGTACTTGTTGTACGTGGCCACGATCTCCGGCATCTCGGCCACGCAGGTGGTGCAGCTGGTGGCCCAGAAGTTGACCAGCGTCACCTTGCCCTTCATGTCGGCGGTGGTCTGGCTCGATCCGTCCAGCAGTACAAAAGTGGACTCCGGCGCTGCGGATCGGCCTGTATCCAGGTACACGTAGGCGCCCAGGGCCACAAACGCCGCCACCGCCACACCTGCTGCCCAATGCTTGATCGCCATGACTTTTCGATTCCTTCTGAAAATGCAAACCGTGGCACTGCACCGATGCATCCGGGGAGATTGTGCCGGACCCGCCCTGGCGGCACGCCCGATACCGCAGGCCGCGCAGGCCCATTGGTTCCGATGGAGTGGTAAAGGCGGCAGAAAGTTCGGGCGCCGGGGTGTGGGGCAGTTGACCTGTGTCACTGTGCCGATAATCGACCGATGAACTGGACCCCGACCCGCGCTGCTGCCCTGGCGCTGTTGCTGTGTGTGTTGCAGGGCTGCAGCCCTGCGTTGAACTGGCGCAGCGTGCTCCTGCCGGACGCTGGCATCACCATCACCCTTCCCTGCAAGCCCGACTACGCCACGCGCACGGTGGAGCTGGCGGGCGCGCCGGCCGAGCTGTCCATGTCGGGATGCGATGCGGACGGCGCCACTTTTGCCGTGTCGCACGCTGCGCTGGGCGATCCGGCGCTGGCGGGGGCGGCGCTCAGGCACTGGCGTGCGGCGGTGTTGGCCCACCTCGGCCCCGGCGCTGCCGGATCGGCGGTGGATGCTCCCTACGCGCCCCGTGGGGTGCTGCCCTTGCCAGAGTCGGTGCGCACGGTGGTGCAAGGCCGGCGCGCCGATGGCAGCACCGTGTATGCCCAGGGCGTGTGGTTTGCGCACGCTCAGGGGCCGCAGTTGCGGCTGTACCACGCGGTGGTGTACACGGGCACGCCACGCCCTGAGCTGGCCGAGCAGTTCTTTGCAGGCTTGGTGCTGCCATGACCGGGCACGAGGTGCTGCCGCGCCGGGCGGCCGTCATTGTTTTTCTGGCGTTTGCGTTTGCCTACTTTTTGTCGGCGCTGGTGCGTGCCGTCACGGCCACGCTGGCGCCCACGCTGGCCCAGGAGTTTGCGCTGTCGTCCAGCGACCTCGGGCTGCTGGCGGGAGGCTTTTTCCTGGGGTTCGCCGCCACACAGCTCCCCCTGGGTACCTGGCTGGACCGGCATGGCCCCCGCAAGGTCGCGCTGGGGTTCTTGGGTGTCGCCGTGGCGGGGAGCCTGGTGTTCTCGGTGGCCACGGGCTTTTCGGGCTTGCTCGCCGGGCGCATGTTGTGTGGCGCAGGGGTCAGCGCCTGCCTGATGGCGCCGCTCACGGGGTACCGGCGCTGGCTGGAGCCCACGGCGCAGATGCGGGCCAACTCCTGGATGCTGATGACCGGGTCGCTGGGCATGGTGGCGTCCACGCTGCCGGTGCAGTGGGCGTTGCCGGTAGTGGGCTGGCGGCCGCTGTTCTGGGGGCTGGCGGCGCTCATTGCGTTGTCCATGGTGGTGATCGCCCTCTGGGTGCCTGCCTGGGCGGCACCGCTGCGGGGTGCGGCCCATGAAGGCCGCGCACCTTCACCGGGGGGCGGCGCAGCAGGCGTGGCGGCGGGGTATTCGGAGGTGTGGCGCCACCCGTACTTCCAGCGACTGGTGCCGCTCGGGTTCTTCGTGTACGGCGGCATGGTGGCCATGCAGACCCTGTGGGCCGGGCCGTGGATGCAGCGCGTGGCGGGCTACACCGCGCTGGAATCCGCAACGGGCCTGTTCTGGATCAATGTCTCCATGCTGTGCACCTTCTGGACCTGGGGCATGGTCACGCCCTGGCTGCTGCGCAAAGGGCTGGACGCCAACCGGCTGATGACCGCGGGCCTGCCGCTGTGCCTGCTGGTGCTGCTGGGCATCATCCTTGCAGGGCCGCAGGCCGGGGGGGTGCCTGGGCGCTGTTTTGTGTGTCATGCACCTTCGTGTCGCTGTCGCAGCCCGCAGTGGCCATGGCGTTTCCCCAGATCCTGGCGGGGCGGGCGCTGTCCGCGTACAACCTCGTCATCTTTGCGGGCGTGTTTGTGGTGCAGTGGGGCATTGGCCTGGCGGTGGATGCGTTTGCGGCCGCCGGGCTGGATACGGTGCCCGCATTTCAGGGCGCCATGGCGGTGTACCTGGCCTGCAACGCTGGCGCCTATGCGTGGTTCCTGCTGGGGGGGCGGCGCCATAATGCACTGCAAACCTCCGCACCATGAAGACTTACCCACCGAAAGACCAGCCTCGGCCCGACGGCCGCGTGCAAACGATGGGGCGTTGCCTTGTGGCGCGCAAGTCATGACCATGAGCTCCACCAGCATCCTCATCATTGCCCACGCCCCGTTGGCCCACGCGCTGCGGGAGTGTGCGCTGCACGTGTTTGCCGATTGCGGCGACAGCGTGGCCGCCCTGGACGTGCAGCCCAACCAGCCGCCTGAAGAATCGCTGGCCCAGGCGCGCATCCTGCTCGACAGGCTGGGGCCGGATTCCACCCTGGTGCTGACGGATGTGTTCGGCGCCACTCCCTGCAATGTGGCGCAGCGCCTGGTCGATGGCGTGCGCTCGCGCCTGGTGACCGGCGTCAACCTGCCCATGCTGCTGCGCGCCGTGAGTTACCGGGCCGAGCCGCTCGACTCTGTGGTGACCCGCGCGGTGGTGGGGGGCACACAAGGGGTGATGCAGGTGGCCATCTCCGCACCGCAAAACCAGAACCGACGTACCGTACATGATCAAGACTCGCACGACCATCAACAATAAGCTGGGCCTGCATGCCCGCGCCTCGGCCAAGCTCACCAAGCTGGCCGGGAGTTTCCCTTGCGACGTTTTCATGAGCCGGGGCGAGCGCCGCATCAATGCCAAAAGCATCATGGGCGTGATGATGCTGGCAGCCGGCATGGGCACCGAAGTCGAGATTGAAACCAGTGGCGACCGCGAGCAGGAGGCCATGGATGCGCTCCTGGCCCTCATCGCCGACAAGTTCGGCGAAGGTGAATGAGGATGGCCCCCACGGTCGCGCACTGCGTGTCGCTCCCTGCCCCCCGAGGGGGCCCAGCCCGCCTTCAGGCGGCCGGGCGGCGGGCTGAGGTGGCCCCCACGGTCGCGCACTGCGTGTCGCTCCCTGCCCCCCGAGGGGGCCCAGCCCGCCTTCGGGCGGCCGGGCGGCGGGCTGAGGCGCTCTTCTCTGCGATCTGCATCGGATAACTCCCATGACCTTCTCCGTCCACGGTCTTGCAGTTGCCCGCGGCATCGCCATCGGCCGCGCGGTGCTGGTGGCGTCCAGCCGTGTGGACGTGGCGCACTATTTTGTGGAGCCCCATCAGGTCGAAGACGAGATCGAGCGCGTGCGCCAGGGGCGCAATGCCGTGGCCGAAGAGCTGCAGCGGCTGCAGAACGACATGCCGGCCGATGCGCCCCACGAGCTGACCGCGCTGCTCGATGTGCACCTGATGCTGCTGCAGGACGAAGCCCTCACGGGCGGCGTCAAGCACTGGATCAAGGAGCGCCTGTACAACGCCGAATGGGCGCTGACCACCCAGCTCGAAGTGATTGCGCGCCAGTTCGACGAGATGGAGGACGAGTACCTGCGCGAGCGCAAGGCCGACCTGGAGCAGGTGGTCGAACGCATCCTGCGCTACATGAAAGGTGTGGCCAGCCCGGTGGCGCCGCCACCCAGCAGCCCGCGCCGCAAGACCCAGCAGGACCTGCTGCTCGATGACACGGTGGATGTGCCGCTGGTGCTGGTGGCGCACGATTTATCGCCCGCCGACATGCTGCAGTTCAAGCAAAGCGTGTTCGCCGGGTTTGTGACCGATGTGGGTGGCAAGACATCGCACACCGCCATCGTCGCGCGCAGCATGGACATCCCTGCCGTGGTGGGTGCGCGCAGCGCCAGCCAGCTGGTGCGCCAGGACGACTGGGTCATCATCGACGGCGATGCGGGCGTGGTCATCGTCGATCCGTCGCCCATCATCCTGGCCGAATACGGCTTCCGCCAGCGCCAGGTGGAGCTGGAGCGCGAGCGGCTGGCGCGCCTGCGGCACACGCCCGCCATCACCATCGACGGCCACAAGGTGGAACTGCTGGCCAACATCGAGCAGCCCGGCGACGCTGCGGGCGCCGTGCGCGCCGGGGCGGTGGGTGTGGGGCTGTTCCGTAGCGAGTTTCTGTTCATGGGCCGCACGGGCAACCTGCCCGGTGAGGACGAGCAATACCGCGCCTACTGCGAAGCCATCGAGGGCATGCAGGGCCTGCCCGTCACCATCCGCACCATCGATGTGGGTGCCGACAAACCCTTGGACCACAAGGCCCACAAGGACAGCTATCTGAACCCGGCCCTGGGCCTGCGCGCCATCCGCTGGAGCCTGGCCGACCCGGCCATGTTCCGCACGCAGCTGCGGGCCGTGCTGCGGGCGGCGGCCCATGGCAAGGTGAACCTGCTGTTCCCCATGCTGGCGCACACGCACGAGATCCAGCAGACCCTGGCGCAGGTGGACCTGGCCCGTGCCGAGCTGGATGCGCGCGGCGTGCCCCACGGCCCGGTGCAACTGGGCGCCATGATCGAGGTGCCCGCGGCTGCGCTCATGGTGCGCACCTTCCTCAAGTATTTCGACTTCCTTTCCATCGGCACCAACGATCTGATCCAGTACACCCTGGCCATCGACCGCGCCGACGAAGCCGTGGCCCACCTGTACGACCCGCTGCATCCGGCCGTGCTGCGGCTGGTGGCCGACGTGATTGCCGAAGGCGAGCGGCAGGGCAAAAGCGTGTGCGTGTGCGGCGAGACGGCGGGTGATGTGGCCATGACCCGCCTGCTGCTGGGCCTGGGCCTGCGCAGTTTCTCGATGCACCCGGCGCAGATCCTCGCCATCAAACAAGAGGTGCTTAGGGCCGACACCCGCAAGCTGGCGCCGTGGGCGCAGCAGGTGCTGGGCGGAGACGAGCCTGCCGCGCTGCTGGCCCATTAGGCGAGCGCAAAAATGCTACTAAAATAATAGCTATTGGCGCTTTATGGATAAGCGCCGAGGGCCAATTTGA
>NZ_AGTS01000106.1 GCF_000238595.1 Acidovorax sp. NO-1
TTATCCAGAAAGCGCCAATAGCTATAAATTAAATAGCGCTCACACCGCCGCAGACACGGGCGCCGCCGCCAGCTGGCCCAGCGCATCCACCCCCACCGGCGGGGTGACCAGCCAGGGCAGCACGTAGGTGCGCTGCGCCAGGCCGCTGGTGATGCGCGCGGCCTGCTGTTGCTCGCCCGCCAGGCGGACCTGCAGCAGCGGGTCGCTGGTGCCGGTGGCCGCCACGCTCTTGTTGATCACCCAGGCCCAGGGCTCAATGTGGGCGCGGCGCAGGTCGTCCTGCAGTGCGGCGGCCTGGCTGACGGGCGTGACCTCGGGCAGCGTGACGATGACCACGTGGGTCATGTCGGCGTCCTGCAGGCGCATCAGCGGTGTGATGATGTGTTTGGAGTTGGCGCTGCCTTCGTACTGCTGCGTCATCTGCCGGTGGTAAGCGCCGGTGGCGTCCATCAGCAGCAGGCTATGGCCGGTGGGGGCGGTGTCCAGCACCACGAAGGCGCTGCGCGCCTCGTTCACCACGCGGCTGAAGGCGTGGAACACGGCCACCTCTTCGGTGCAGGGCGACTGCAAGTCTTCCAGCAGCAGGGCGCGGCCCGCGTCGTCCAGCGCCTTGCCGCGCGTGGCCATGATCTTGTCGATATAGGCCTGGGTTTCGGCCTGCGGGTCGATGCGCCCCACCTTCAGCCCCGGCAGGCTGCCGTCGAGCTGGCTTTGCACATGGGCCGCCGGATCGGTGGTGGTGAGGTGCACGCTGTGCCCGCGCTGCACCAGGCCCACGGCCAGCGCAGCAGCGATGGTGGTCTTGCCCACGCCGCCCTTGCCCATCACCATGATCAGGCCGTGGCCCTTGGCGGCCAGCGCGTCGGCCAGGGACGAGAGGGGTTCGGCCTGCAGCGACGCGCCGACGACGGCTGAGGGCGCACTCAACGGCACCGCGCCACCCGCCAGCAACGCCCGCAGCGCGGGCAAGCCCACGGTGTCAAAGGCGCGCAGTGGCACCTCGTCGCGCGGCAGTTGCGCCAGCGCATCGGGCATCTGGTCCATAGCCTGGCGGCCCAGCGTTTCGATGGCGTCGGCCACGGCATCCTGCCCCGGTCGGCTGGCATGGAACACGCCGTTGATGGCCAGCCGCTGGTTGGCCAGGCCCAGGGCGCGCAGCTCCAGAGCCGTGCGTGCGGCCTCCTGCATGGGGCGGGGGTCGGGGCGGGTGACCAGCACCACGGTGGTCAGGGCCGGGTCGCTCAGCGCGGCCAGCGCGGCGTTGAAGCGCGCCTCCTGCATCTTGAGCCCCGAGTGCGGGCCCAGGCACGATGCGCCCCGGTCATTGCCCGCCAGGAATCCGGTCCAGGCCTTGGGCAGGCCCAGCAGGCGCAGCGTGTGGCCGGTGGGGGCGGTGTCGAACACCACATGGTCGAACACATGGCCGATGGCGCTGCCCTCGCTGGCCAGCAGCGCGGCAAATTCGTCGAACGCCGCGATCTCGGTGGTACAGGCGCCCGAGAGCTGCTCGCGCACCGTGGCCCGCTCGTCGCTGGTGGCGGTGGATTCCAGCTGCGCCAGCACGCGCTGGCGGTAGGCCTCGGCGGCGGTGTCGGGGTCGATATTGAGCATGTGCAGCCCCGGCACCCCGGGCACGGCCACGGGCTGGTTGGACAGCGGAACGCCCAGCATTTCATCGAGGTTGGAGGCCGCATCGGTGCTGACCAGCAGCACCTGCCGCCCGGCATCGGCCAGGGCAATGGCTGCAGCCGTGGACAGCGAGGTCTTGCCCACCCCGCCTTTGCCGGTGAAGAACAGGAAACGCGTGGGCCGGGCGAGCAGGCCCAGGGTGACGGTGCTGGCGTGAAGGTCGGTCATGACCCCAGCTTGGCACAAGCGCGTTGCGCCGGCTTGAGCTACGTCAAGCACCTCAATGTGCGTGCGCCGCGCCACTCACCAGGGTGACGATGACCATGCCGGCAATCAGCCACGCAATCTGGGACACCGTTTCGCGGGCCGTCAGGCGTTTTTGCAGCTGGGGAATCAGGTCGGCCAGCGCCACGTAAATGAAGCTGCTGGACGCCACCGCCAGGAAATACGGCAGAAAGTCGTGCAGCTGGCCCACCAGGAAGTAGCCCACCAGCCCGCCCAGCGCCGTCACCGCGCCCGCCAGCGACACCTTGACCAGCGCCATGCGGCGGTTGGGGCTGGTCTGGCGCAGCACCACCAGATCGCCCATGTGGTGCGGCACCTCGTGTGCCAGCACGGATACCGCCGCGATCACCCCCAGACGGATGTCGGCCATGAAGGCCGAGGCGATGAGGATGCCATCGCCAAAACAATGCACGCTGTCGCCGGTGAGCAGGGCCCAGCCGCCCGACCGCGCGCCGTGGTGGTGGTGGTGTGCGTGGCCGTGATGGCCATCATGGCCGTGGTGGGCATCGTGATCGTGGTGATCGTGGTGGTGCGGCTGCGGTTGGCTGTGTTCGTGCCCGTGGTGCCACAGCTCGGCCTTGTCGAGCAGAAAGAAGAACACCACGCCCACCAGCAGCGTGGCAAACAGGTCGTGCGCGCCCGCCTGGCTTTCAAAGGCCTCGGGCAGCAGATGCATGAACGCCGTGGCCAGCAGCGCCCCTGCGGCCAGGCTCAGCAGATGCTGGGGCCCCACGCTGTCGGTGCGGCCGCCCAGGCCCAGCCGCATCAACAACGCGGCCAGCCACACGCTGCCGATGCCCGCAGCCAGTGTGGCCAGGATGATTGCTACCAAAGTCATAGCTTCTTGCGCTTTATAGATAAGCCCTGAGGCCTATTTTCATTCAAAACTCGCACCGCAGACGCGAGGGTAAAAAAAGCCGCCCCCGGGCGGGGGCGGCTGCGGGAGGCCTGCGGCTCCAGCGGTCAGGCCATCAGGCCACGCCGTGCTTGCTGAACCAGGCCAGCGCCCGCTTCCAGCCATCATCGGCGGCTTCCTTGCGGTAGCTGGCGCGGTAGTCGGCGTGGAAGGCATGGGGCGCGTCGGGGTACACCACAAATTCCGAAGCCCTGGCCTGTGGCGAGCCACTGGCCAGAGCCGCTTTCATCTTATCAACCGTGTCAAGGGGGATGCCGGTGTCTTTTTCGCCATACAGGCCCAGCACCGGCGCCTTGAGGATGGGGGCAATTTCCACAGGGTGCTTGGGCGTGAGGTCGCTGGCCTGGCCCACCAGCCGGCCATACCAGGCGACACCGGCCTTCACCGGGCCATGGGCGGCATACAGCCACGTGATGCGGCCACCCCAGCAAAACCCCGTGACGCCGATGCGCGCCGCATCACCGCCATTGGCCGTGGCCCACTGCACGGCCCCGTCCAGGTCGGCCATCACCTGCGCATCAGGCACCTTGGAGACCACCTCGGCCATCAGCTTGGCGACTTCGGTGTATTGCGCCGGATCACCCTGGCGCGCGTACATCTGGGGTGCAATCGCCAGGTAGCCCGCCTTGGCAAAGCGGCGGCAGGTGTCGGCAATGTATTCGTGCACGCCAAAGATCTCCTGGATCACCAGCACCACCGGCAGGCCCGTCTTGCCCGCTGGCGCAGCCCGGTACGCCGGCACATTGAAGCCATTGACCGTGAAGCTCACCGTCCCGACCGTGAGGCCATCGCTGGGCGTGGCAATGGCCGTCTGCGCCATGATGGGCGCCGCCGCGGCCGCATAGCCCAGGCCCAGCGCAGCCTGCAGGGCCGTGCGGCGGGTGGCGCCGGATTCGGTGGTGCGCCCGGGCAACAGCGCGCGGGCATCGGCGTGGAGGTCTTCAGAGAGCATCGGTTTCTCCAGAAATGGAACAGGCGAACCTGTGAAGGGGTGCGCCGGGGCATTCCGGCGAGCCGCCATCATCGGGCAAATCCCGCACCTTGACAGCCCCCGCGCCATTGGCCGAAGAACCCGTGCAATCGCCCGCATCCGCAGGTACCGCAACCGGGGGAGCGCTGCTAGACTTTCTGCGTACCCCTTTTGCCCCCGGCCGGACCCTGCGCCCACTCGGCGTCACGCCGCCCCTCGCCACCCGACAACACCCACTTTGCACCGCCCCGACTGGAACCCGCCCGCCATGCCCGCTGCCTCTTCGCGCGAAGACTCCCTGGCCCTGCTGGGGGTGGCCGTGGGCGCGGCGGGCGCACTGGGCCTGGCCGTGTGGGCGCTGGCGGGGCCAGACCTCAATGGCACGGTGCGCGCCGGGCTGGCCGCAGCCGGGCTGCTGCT
>NZ_AGTS01000105.1 GCF_000238595.1 Acidovorax sp. NO-1
TTTATCCATAAGCGCCAGAAGCTATCAAATCAGGAGCAATATCACAGGGCCGCTATGCAGTTGCAAGCGGCGGCATACAGGCTATTGCTGAATCACCCACACCAGAAGGCTCAAGCCCAATGCGCCCAGGGCGAGCGTGGCCAGTGTGAGGCGTTGATTGCGCTGGCGCAGGGCCTCGACGGCTTTGATGACCACCGCGTTCTGCTCGGCCAGGGACTGGATCAGCGCAGCAGAGTCCCGCTGCTCCTGCTCCAGTTGCGCCACACGGTCACGCAACTGCTGAAGCTGCACGGCATGGGGGGCGGGCGAGGTGTTGTCGTCACCGGTGGTCAGTGAACCTGATGCTGCAGGGTCGGCGCGGTCTGCGCCCGTTTTGCCCATCAGCTTCTTGGCAGCTTGCAGGATCTGGGGCGTGGCTTCAATGACATCGCCCCAGGGCACCAGCTTCAGCGCGGTCATCCACAACGCCATGGTCAGATGCCTTTGCTCAAAGCACTTCGCTGGCGAAATCCGCCAGGCGTGAGCGTTCGCCGCGCGCCAGCGTGATGTGCCCGCTGTGTGGCCAGCCCTTGAAGCGATCCACCGCGTAGGTCAGGCCCGACGAGCCTTCGGTCAGGTAGGGCGTGTCGATCTGCGCCAGGTTGCCCATGCAGATGATCTTGGTGCCGGGGCCCGCACGGGTGATGAGCGTCTTCATCTGCTTGGGCGTGAGGTTCTGCGCCTCGTCGATGATCACGTATTTGTTCAGGAAGGTGCGCCCGCGCATGAAGTTCATGCTCTTGATCTTGATGCGGCTGCGGATGAGCTCGTTGGTGGCGGCGCGGCCCCATTCGCCCGCGTTGCCGCCGTCGCCCTTGGCCAGGAATTCGAGGTTGTCGTCCAGTGCGCCCATCCAGGGGCCCATCTTTTCCTCTTCGGTGCCGGGCAAAAAGCCGATGTCCTCGCCCACGCTCACCGTGGCGCGGGTCATGATGATCTCGGTGTAGCGGCGGTCGTCCAGCACCTGGGTCAGGCCTGCGGCCAGGGCCAGCAGGGTCTTGCCGGTGCCGGCCGTGCCAGTCAGGGTCACGAAGTCGATCTCGGGGTCCATGAGCAGGTTCATGGCGTAGTTCTGCTCGCGGTTGCGTGTGGTCACGCCCCACACCGCGTTCTTGGCAGAGCCGTAGTCCTTGAGGGTCTGCAGCACGGCCGTCTTTTCGCGGATCTCGCTCACGCGCGCAAACAGGCTGGGCTCGCCGGGGGCCTCGAAGTACACGAACTGGTTGATCATCAGCTGCGGCACGATGGGGCCGCCGATGCGGTAGTAGGTGTGCGCGCCGCTTTGCCAGCTTTCCACGTTCTTGCCGCTCTTGGCCCAGAAGTCGGGCGGGAGGGCCAGCACGCCGGCGTACAGCAGGTCGCCGTCTTCCAGCGTCTTGTCGTTCTGGTAGTCCTCGGCCGAAAGGCCCAGGGCGCGCGCCTTCACGCGCATGTTGATGTCCTTGGACACCAACACGACCTCGCGGGGCGCATGCAGCTTGGACAAGGCCTCCAGCACTCCGAGGATCTGATTGTCGGCCTTGCCGGGCGGCAGGCTCGTGGGCAGGCTGTAGTTCAGCGGCGCGGTCTGGAAGTACAGGCAGCCGCCCGCCGCCTTCTGGCCGGTGGCATCCAGGCGCAGGCCCCGGGCCATGTCCGCCCCCTGGGTGGCCACGAGCGCGTCCAGCGTGCGGCTCGCCTGGCGGCCGTTGCGGGCGACTTCAGTCATGCCCTTCTTGTGGCCGTCCAGCTCCTCCAGCACGATCATGGGCAGGAAGATGTCGTGCTCTTCAAAGCGGAACAGGCTGGTGGGGTCGTGCAGCAGCACGTTGGTGTCCAGCACAAAAAGTTTGGTCGGGCCTTGGGATGCGGTCTTTTTGCTGCGCGTGGTGGACGGGTTGGGGGCTGCCTCGCTCGCTGCCGCAGGGGTGGCACTTTGGGTGCGCGCCTTGCGCGTGCTGGTGCTGCGTGCAGCGGGTGGTGCTACGGGCTCGGGGGTGCGGGCGCGCGTTTCCACCTGAACCGGCGGGGCCGTGCTCGGTGCTGTGGTGGTCGAGGCCACGCTGTCCGCCTTGCGCCCGGCGCGGGCTACGGGCGTTGCCCGCGAAGGAGCAGGTGCCGGTGCAGATGCCACGAGGGGCTCGTTGGCCGAAGGCTGCGCGACCCGGGGGCGGGCCGTGATTTCATAGGCTTCTGGCGCAAGGAGTGCAGCGCGCCGGCTGGGGGCGGGGGGCAGGGGCATGGTGGCAGGCCTCGGTCTGTAGAGGAAAAAAGGGGTCAGAAAGCAAAAAGCCGCCTGGAGGCCAAGGCGGCTTTTGGGAGGAGGGCAGGCATTGCGATAACCAGGGGCATAAAACCATTATGCCTACGACGGATGTCTTGCCCGGGCAAAACAGGCGTCGTGTCGCGCAGATGTCCCAATGTGCAGATCAGGCGGCCTTTTTAAGGGCCTTGATGGATTTGACGGCTTTGAGGACATCATCCACGTGGCCGGGCACCTTGAGGCCGCGCCACTCCTGCACCAGCAGGCCATCGGGGCCGACGAGGAAGGTGCTGCGCTCGATGCCCTTGACCTTCTTGCCGTACATGATCTTGTTCTTGACCACACCGAACATGTGGCACATTTTTTCTTCGGTGTCTGCGATGAGTTCAAAGGGCAGTTCGAGCTTTTCCTTGAAATCATCGTGCGACTTCATGTTGTCGCGGGACACGCCGAACACGGCGGCACCTGCCTTCACGAAATCCTTGTACTTGTCGCGAAACTGCATGGCCTCCGTGGTGCAGCCCGGCGTGTTGTCCTTGGGATAGAAGTAGAGAACCAGAATTTGGCCAAGGTGGGAGGTGTTGGAGACCTTGAGTCCACCGGTAGCGTTGGCTTCAAATTCAGGGAGGGGTTTGTTGACAACGATCGCCATATCACTTCAATCTCTCAGGATGTAGTCGTTGGTAAGCCGGGGGAGTGGGTGTGTTATTGCTCTTGGTGGTGCCCCCGACCGCAACCGGCGATTTTACCCCGATTTCACCCTTCGGCCAAATGTAAGACAGTGTGTCCGGCACGGAGAGCCGGGCATTCGGACGGTGTTTTGCCCAGGTTCCGCCACACGGCGGGGCGGCGCGTCAGGCTTCCAGAATCAGCGCAGCCACCACGTTGCGCCCTTCGCTGGCCAGGATGTTGTACGTGCGGCAGGCGGCCGGGGTGTCCATGGTTTCCAGCCCCAGCCGACGGGCGATGAGTGGGGCGAGCCACGCAGGTGGGGGAAACCGGTTGCGGGTGCCACTGCCAAAGATGACCAGCTCTGCCTCCAGGGTGGCCAGTTGCGCGAAGTGTTCGGGCGTCAGGTCTTCAAAGCGCGTGCAGGGCCAGGCCTGGCGCAACCCTGTGGAGCCGATGATGACGCTGTGCGTGATCTTCTCGGCGTCCACACCGATCCATCCGGGGCCATAACCGCTGATGGTTTGCGCGTTCGAACGGTCGGGCTGGAATTTCATGGGTGTTGGCGTGGGTTGCAGCCGCTGGCACTGCGTGGGGGCAGGGGCGCTGGGCCCGGGGGGCGCTTGGGATCTGTGGTCAAATTATAGGTTTCGCCGGGGCGCCAGCCGCTCTGGACGCCATCTGACCCCACAGCATCACCGTCAGCGCATGAAAACCGTCCAAAAATCCGCCAAGCTCGCCAACGTCTGCTACGACATCCGGGGGCCCATCATGGACGCGGCCAAGCAGATGGAGGAAGACGGCCACAAGATCATCAAGCTCAACATCGGCAATCTGGCGGTGTTCGGCTTTGATGCACCCGAAGAGATCCAGCTGGACATGATCCGCAACCTGCCCAACTCGGCCGGTTACTCGGACAGCAAGGGGATCTTCGCTGCACGCAAGGCGGTGATGCACGAGACGCAGAAGCAGGGCATCAAGGGCGTGATGCTGGACGACATCTACCTGGGCAACGGCGCCAGCGAGCTGATCGTGATGGCCACCAACGCGCTGCTGGACAACGGCGACGAGCTGCTCCTGCCCTCGCCCGACTACCCGCTGTGGACGGCCGCCGCCAGCCTGTCGGGCGGCACACCCGTGCATTACATCTGCGATGAAGCCAATGGCTGGATGCCCGATCTGGCCGACATCCGCGCCAAGATCACGCCCCGCACCAAGGGCATCGTGGTCATCAACCCCAACAACCCCACCGGCGCGCTGTATTCCGACGAGCTGCTCAAAGGCATCGTCGCCATTGCGCGCGAACATGGCCTGGTCATCTTCGCCGACGAGGTATACGACAAGGTGCTGTACGACGGCGCCAAGCACACGGCCATTGCATCCCTGAGCGAGGACGTGCTCACACTCACCTTCAACTCGCTGTCCAAAAGCTACCGTTCGTGTGGTTACCGCGCAGGCTGGCTGGTGGTGTCGGGCGACAAGAAACCCGCCCGGGACTACATCGAGGGCCTGAACATGCTCTCGAACATGCGCCTGTGTGCCAACGTGCCCGGGCAGTGGGCCGTGCAGACGGCGCTGGGCGGCTACCAGAGCATCAACGAACTGGTGGGTGAGGGCGGCCGCCTGCGCAAGCAGCGCGACCTGGCCTATGAGCTGATCACCGCCATCCCGGGTGTGACCTGCGTGAAGCCGCGCGCGGCCCTCTACATGTTCCCCCGCCTGGACCCGGCCGTGTACCCCATCGAGGACGACCAGCAGTTCTTCCTGCAGCTGCTGCAGGAGACCAAGGTCATGCTGGTGCAGGGCACGGGCTTCAACTGGGCCGCGCCGGATCACTTCCGCATCGTGTTCCTGCCACACGAAGACGACCTGCGCGATGCCATTGGCCGCGTGGCGCGCTTCCTTGAGCAATACCGCAAACGCTGCGGCACGGATGTGCGGCTGGTCGGCTGAAACTCATTTATTGATAGCTGGCAGCGCTTGATGGACAAGCGCTGTAGCCCATTTTGACTGGTAGAAATTCCATGAAACCCATCCAAGTAGGCCTTCTGGGCATTGGCACCGTTGGCAGCGGCGTGTTCAACGTGTTGCAACGCAACCAGGACGAAATCAGCCGCCGCGCCGGTCGTGGCATCGAGATCACCATGGTGGCCGATCTGGACGTTGAACGTGCCAGGTCGGTGGTGGGTGCTGGCATCCAGGTGGTCAATGACGCCCGCGCCATCATTGCCAACCCGGACATCGATATCGTCATCGAGCTCATCGGCGGCTATGGCATTGCGCGCGGCCTGGTGCTGGAGGCGATTGCCGCCGGCAAGCACGTGGTCACCGCCAACAAGGCGCTGCTGGCCGTGCATGGCACCGAAATCTTTGCCGCAGCCTCCGCCAAGGGCGTGATGGTGGCTTTTGAAGCCGCCGTGGCCGGTGGCATCCCCATCATCAAGGCGCTGCGCGAAGGCCTCACGGCCAACCGCATCCAGTGGATCGCCGGCATCATCAACGGCACCACCAACTTCATCCTGTCCGAGATGCGCAGCAAGGGCCTGGACTTCGATGTGGTGCTCAAGGAAGCCCAGCGCCTGGGCTACGCCGAGGCCGACCCCACCTTCGACATCGAAGGCGTGGACGCCGCGCACAAGGTCACCATCATGTCCGCCATTGCCTTCGGCATTCCCGTGCAGTTCGACAAGGCGTATGTGGAGGGCATCACCCAGCTCGGTGCCGCTGACATCAAGTACGCCGAGCAGCTGGGCTACCGCATCAAGCTGCTGGGCATCACCAAGCGCGCTGAAAAGGGGATCGAGCTGCGCGTGCACCCCAGCCTGGTGCCTTCCAAGCGCCTGATCGCCAATGTGGAAGGCGCGATGAATGCCGTGGTGGTGCAGGGCGATGCCGTGGGCACCACGCTGTACTACGGCAAGGGCGCGGGCAGCGAGCCCACCGCCAGCGCCGTCATTGCCGACCTGGTGGACATTGCCCGCCTGCACACGGCCGACCCCGAGCATCGCGTGCCGCACCTGGCCTTCCAGCCGAATACGCTGAGCGACGCCATGGATGCCCTGCCTGTGCTGCCCATGAGCGAAGTGGTCACCAGCTACTACCTGCGCCTGCGCGTGGCCGACCAGGCCGGCGTGCTGGCCAAGGTCACGGGCCTGCTGGCCGAGGCCGGCGTGAGCATCGACGCCGTGCTGCAGCGTGAGGCCGATGAAGTAGGGGGTGAAGGATCGACCCAGACCGACCTCATCATCCTGACCCACGACACCCGCGAAGGCACCATGGATACCGTCATCTCCCAGATGCAGGCGCTACCCACCGTGCTCGCGCCCATCACGCGCATCCGCAAGGAAGAGCTGAACTAGGGAAACGACAAAGCCATGCTGTACCTCTCCACACGCGGCCACGCCGACCGCAAACATTTCTGCGACATCCTGCTCGAAGGCCTGGCGCCCGACGGCGGCCTGTACCTGCCCGAGCACTACCCGCAGGTGAGCGACGCCATGCTGACAAAGCTGCGCAAGGCCTACCACGAGCAAGGCTACGCCGAGCTGGCCTTCCAGATCCTGTCGCTCTACATCGATGACATCCCCGCCGCCGACCTGAGGGCCCTGTGCGCCAAGACGTACACGGCCGAAGTGTTTGGCACCGGCGAGATCGTGCCCCTGCGCCACCTGGAAGACGGCCTGTGGCTCGAAGCCCTGTCCAACGGCCCCACGCTGGCTTTCAAGGACATGGCCATGCAGCTCTTGGGGAACCTGTTTGAGTACGAGCTCAAGCGCCGTGGCGAGCAGCTCAACATTTTGGGTGCCACCAGCGGCGACACCGGCAGCGCGGCCGAATACGCCATGCGTGGCAAAGAAGGCGTGCGCGTCTTCATGACCAGCCCGCACGGTCGCATGAGCGCCTTTCAGCAGGCGCAGATGTTCAGCCTGCAGGACGCCAACATCCACAACATTGCCATCGAAGGGGTGTTCGACGACTGCCAGGACATTGTCAAGGCCGTCAGCAACGACCTCGACTTCAAGCGCAAGTACAAGATTGGCACCGTCAACTCCATCAACTGGGCGCGCCTGCTGGCGCAGGTGGTGTACTACTTCGCGGGCTACATCCAGGCCACCGAGACCAACGACCAGAAGGTCAGCTTCACGGTGCCCAGCGGCAACTTTGGCAACGTGTGTGCGGGCCATGTGGCGCGCATGATGGGCCTGCCCATTGACAAGCTGGTGGTGGCCACGAACGAGAACGACGTGCTCGACGAGTTCTTCCGCACTGGCGCCTACCGCGTGCGCGCGGCTGCCGACACGCACGAGACATCGAGCCCCTCGATGGACATCAGCAAGGCGAGCAACTTCGAGCGGTTCATTTTTGACCTGCTGGGCCGCAACGGCCAGCGCACGAACGCGTTGTTTGCCAAAGCGCTCCCCGCCTATGGCCGGTTTGACTTGAGCGCCGAACCGCTGTTTGCCGAAGCCGCCACCAAATACGGTTTTGAAAGCGGCAAGAGCACCCACGCCGACCGGCTGGCCACCATCCGCGACACGTTCGAGCGCCACGGCGTCACCATCGATACCCACACTGCCGACGGCGTGAAGGTGGCGCGCGAGCACCACAGCGATGCCAAGGTGCCCATGATCGTGCTGGAGACCGCGCTGCCCATCAAGTTCGCCGAGACCATTGTCGAGGCCCTGGGTCATGCGCCCGAGCGGCCTTCCAGGTTTGCCGGCATTGAAGACCTGCCCAAACGCGTGCAGGTGATGCCGGCCGATGCAGCACTGGTCAAGGCCTACATCGAGCGCCACTGCGCCCCGGCTGTACTGGGCTAGTAGCGCCAAGGCCACCCACCCACCGTGCAGGGCGGCCGGTTTGATATGAAATATGCCCCTGGCGCTTATCTGGTATGCGCTAGCAGCTATAAAAGCAATAGCTACCCAAGGAGCAATGGATGAAAGTTGTAGGTTTTGCCGGCTTTTCCGGCAGTGGCAAGACCACGCTGGTCGAGCAGCTGATCCCCGAGCTGCGGCTGCGCGGGCTGCGTGTGTCGGTGGTCAAGCATGCCCACCACAGCTTTGATGTGGACCACCCCGGCAAGGACACCTACCGCCACCGCGAGGCGGGCGCCTTCGAGGTGGTCGCCGCATCCGACAAGCGCCTGATGCTGGTGCGCGAGTTCGAGCAGCCCGCCACGCTCAGCGTGCACCACCTGCTGGCCGAGCTGTACCAGGGCGTGGACTGGGTGCTGGTGGAGGGGTTCAAGGAGAGCGACCTGCTGAAGGTGGAAGTCTGGCGCGCCCCGGAGCCTGGCCAGACGGCCAAACCCCTGCGTTACCCTGACGACGATTTTGTGGTGGCCGTGGCCACCGATGCGCCCCAAGAGCTACCGCCCACGCAGTTGCCCATCCTCGATCTGAATGCACCCGCCCAGGTGGTGGACTGGCTGATCCAGTACGAGCACCGCTTTGAATACGACTGGGAGCTTCACGGAGGGCTGTTGCCGTGCGCCCCCCAATGAAGTCGCTCAAGCCGCTGGACGAGGCACTGGCCGACCTGCTGACCCGGGCCGTGCCCTTGGGCGATGCCGAGACCGTGACCAGCTTTGACGCCGATGGCCGCGTGCTGGCGCACGACTGCGTCTCGGCCCTGCAGGTGCCGCCCGAGGACAACAGCTCCATGGACGGCTACGCCGTGCGTTGTGCCGACGTGCCGTCTGCCGGTGTGGTGCTGCCGGTGTCGCAGCGCATTCCCGCCGGCAGTGCGGGCGATGCCCTGGCACCCGGCACGGCCGCGCGCATCTTCACCGGCGCGCCCGTGCCCGCAGGTGCCGATGCCATCCTGATGCAGGAAGACTGCGAGGCCGTGCCCGGCGCGGCCGATGGCCTGGGCCAGGTGCGCATCAACACCGTGCCCGGGCCGGGCCAGTGGATTCGCAGAGCAGGGGAGGACATCACCCGGGGGGCGGTGGTGCTTTCGGCTGGTACACGCCTCACACCGGCCGAGCTGGGCCTGGCCGCCAGCATTGGCCTGCACCAGTTGCAGGTGGCGCGCCGCCCGCGCGTGGCGCTGTTCTCCACGGGCGACGAACTCGTGATGCCCGGCGAGGTGCCGCCCGAGCAGATGCGGCCCGGTGCCATCTACAACAGCAACCGTTTCTTTCTGCGCGCCATGCTGCTGCGCCTGGGCTGCGAGGTGACCGACTTTGGCATCGTGCCCGACCGGCGCGAGGCCACCATCGACGCCCTGCGCACCGCCAGTGCTGCGCACGACCTCATCCTGACCAGTGGCGGCGTGAGCGTGGGCGAGGAAGACCACATCAAGCCCGCCGTGGAGGCGCTGGGTACGCTGGAGTTGTGGCAGCTGGCCATGAAGCCCGGCAAGCCCTTTGCGTACGGCCAGATCCCGCGCAGTGGAAACGATGACAGCGGTGCCGCGCACTTCATGGGGCTGCCCGGTAACCCGGTGTCGAGCTTTCTGACCTTTGCGCTGCTGGTGCGCCCGTTTGTGTTGCGCCTGCAGGGCGTGAAGGACGTTGCTCCTCAATCCATAGCTGCCCGCGCTGATTTCGCCTGGCCAAAAGCCGATAAACGCCGCGAATTTCTGCGCGTGCGCCACAACGCTGCCGACGGGCTGGACCTGTTCCACAACCAGAGCTCGGGCGTGCTCACCTCGGCCGCCTGGGGCGATGGTGTGGTGGACAACCCGGCCGGCCAGACCATTGCGGCCGGCGACACGGTGCGCTTCATCGCTTTTGCGGAGCTGCTGTCATGAAGATATCCGTCCGTTATTTCGCCTCCATCCGCGAGGCCATCGGCACCGGGCACGAGGCAGTGGACACGGCCGCGGCCACGCTGGGCGAGCTGCGCGATGAACTCATCGCCCGCGGTGGTGCGCACGCCAGCAGCCTTGCACGCGGCCGTGCCGTGCGCATGGCGCTCAACCAGACCCTGAGCGATGAATCCGCCGCCCTGGCCGATGGGGCCGAAGTGGCGTTTTTCCCGCCGGTCACAGGCGGTTAGTTTGAACGCCCCCTGAGTCGCCTGCGGCGCCTTCCCCCAAGGGGGACGACGCCCTCACTGCGGGGCGGCCCTTGCTCGGCGTCCCCCGCCTTTTGCCGCGCCAGTTTCACAGGTTGCGGTGGGCCATCCCCCTCGGCACATGGGCCTGCAGGCGCTGCTGCAGCGCCGCAGAGGCCGGCACCATCGGTGCGCGCAGCTCGTTGCGCATCCAGCCGGCCCGCGCCAGCACGGCCTTGAGCGGGGCGGGGTTGGGCTCCGCAAAACAGATTTCTATCCAGGGCTGCAAGGTCTGCCATAGGCGGCGGGCCTCAGGCAAATCGCCCACGCGCAGCAGTTCCATCAGCTCCACAAAACGCGGCGTCTGCCAGTGCGCGCTGGCGGCAATGGCGCCGTGCCCGCCCAGGGCCAGGGTGGTGAACATCTGCGCGTCTTCGCCCGCCAGCACGGCCAGGCGCCCGTCCGCGATCAGCGCCTGGGTCTTGGCGGTGTTGCCGCCGCAGTCCTTGATGGCACGGATGTGCGGGTGCCCGGCCAGGGCCAGCAGGGTCTCGGTGGCCAGCGTGGCGCCCGTGCGGTAGGGGATGTCATAGACCACCAGGGGCGCGGCGCTGGCATCGGCCAGGGTGCGGAACCACAGCAACAGGCCCTCTTGCGAGGGGCGGATGTAGTGCGGCGCGGGCACCAGCAGCCCGGCCAGTGGGTATTGCGCCAGGGCGTTCACCCATTCCACCGTCTGGCCCATGTGGTAGCCCGACAGGCCCATCACCACAGGCAGGCCCTGCGCAGCGCCGAGCACGGTCTCCAGCACGGCCAACTGCTCGGTTTTGTCGAGCGCGGCGGCCTCACCCGTGGAGCCACAGGCCACAAAGCCCGCGACGCCTTGCCGAGTCAGCGTGGTGGTTAACGCCGCGAGGGCAGGGTGGTCCACGGCGTCGTCCTTGAACGGCGTGACCAGGGGAATCCAGAGGCCCTGGAACGGGGTGGTGAGAGCGGGTGTTGAAGGCATGCGAGACGTCCTTGAGGTTCGACCGATGGAAGAACCGTCACAGGTGCGCGCACAGATTGCTGGGTGTCAAAAAGGGGGAGTTTTTGCCAAGGGGTTCCGTCGCTCATCCGGGACGGAACCACACAGCTCCGGTCAGATGAGCTGGGGTTTTTTGGCTTTGACCACGCACTGCAATGCCACCGCCGGTGCGGCGGGCATGGCAATAAGGGTGTGCGTGGGCATGGGGCGCAGTATAGCCAGGCCCTGGCTGGCGCGGCAAACGCGCTCAGCGCCCCGACGCTCCAAGTCCGACAGGCTCCTGGCGGGGTACCTCGTCCACCGGCACAGGTTGCGGGGCCATCAGCAAAGGGCATTGCCACGCCAGCAGCTCGGCCAGCCGGGTGACGACCCACGTTGCTTCGGCCACCGACACGCCCGATTCGGCCGTGCACAGCCCGGCATGGATGCGCTGCAGGATCTCGGTTTCAGACGGCGCCTGCACGTGGTAGAGCGTCTGCGCATGCTCCACCAGGTGGCCTGCCAGGTCTTCGCACAGCTCGTAGCGGGTGCGCACGGTGTCGGCCTTGTCCGTCAGGCGCCCCCGTGTGTCGGTGTACACGGCCATGAAGGAGGGGGGCACGTGGATCTGGTTGTCGTCGTCCATGGTGGGCTCAGTCGGGGGTGAACAGCCGCTCGAACCGGGCCTGGTCGGAGGCCAGCTCAAACGTCACCACCTGCCCCATCTTCATGTCCGACAGGCGGCAGGCGCCAAATAGCGTTGTTTTGCCTGCGAGTTCCATCACCTCCAGGTCAATGATCGCGTAGGGGTGGGGCACAAACACCTGGTGCTCGAAGACGTCGCGCACGGTGTTGCGCGGGGACGGGTAGAGCTTGTAGAGATCGGTCTGAATCGTTTGTGTGGCCATGGATTGAAAGGGCTTGGAAGATCGCGCACCGGATCGCATGCGGGTACAGTGCTGGCGAATCGTACAGACAAACGTTTTTATCCCTCTATGGCACGCAACAAAAGTGAATGGCCCGCCAAGGTACTGGCCCTGGTCAAGGGCGGCAATGTGAATGCTGCCATTGCGCAGATCAAGGTGGCTCCCACCGTGGGTGACGTCACGCGCCTGCAGGCACTGCTGGCGCAATTGCCCCCTTCGCCCGCACTGGCGCAGCTGAACAAGGTGGTGGAAGAAGAGCGCGCCCTGCTGGCGGCGCCGCGGCTGCACCGGTCGCCCTGACCAACTGCCTGTCTGAACACCACATGCCCCGCTGAGAAAACTTGCCATGACCTTGCCCCGCGTTTCCATCCAGACCGAGGACTTTGACCTCTCCACCGAAGTCGCTGCGCTGCGCCGTGAAAACAAAGGTATTGGCGCCGTGTGCAGCTTCATCGGCACGGTGCGTGACCGCAACGAGGGCGACCAGGTGTCCTCGATGGAGCTGGAGCACTACCCCGGCATGACCGAAAAATCCATCGAAGCCATGGTGGACGAGGCCTTCCGCCGTTTTGACATCTTCGGCGCGCGGGTGATTCACCGCGTGGGCCTGCTGCAGCCCCTGGACCAGATCGTGCTGGTGGCCGTCACCAGCGCCCACCGGGGCCAGAGCTTTCAGGCCTGTGAATTTTTGATGGACTACCTCAAGACCCAGGCGCCGTTCTGGAAGAAGGAAGAAACCCCCCAGGGTGCGCGCTGGGTGGATGCCCGCGTGAGCGACGACGCGGCGTTGGCGCGATGGGGCATCACCGCGACCAATGCCTGATGCCGCACCCCCTGGTGTGGGGTGTAAATATCGGTCAAATTGGCCTCTATCGCTTGCTGGTAAAGCGCGAGTAGCTACTAAATTAGTAGTATTCGGGTAAGGTGGCGCCGGGAGCGTTTGCTGACGCAGGTCAATCGGTGGGCAGGGGCAGTGTCTTGAAATCAGGCACACCCCGCCTCAAGTGCTCTGCAATTCGGAGGACATCCACATGCGTCTCGACAAATTCACCACCAAGTTCCAGGAAGCCCTGAGCGATGCACAAAGCATTGCGCTGGGCAATGACCACGCCTACATCGAGCCCGTGCACATGCTCGTGGCCATGCTCAAGCAGGACGACGGACCCAAGGCGCTGCTGCAGCGTGCGGGCGCCAATGTGCCCGGCCTGCTGGCAGCCGCCGAGGCGGCCGTCAAGCGCCTGCCCCAGGTGCAGGGCAACGACCAGGTGCAGGGCGGCCCCGAGCTGGGCCGTGTGCTGCAGGCCACCGAGAAGGAAGCCATCAAGCGCGGCGACCAGTTCATCGCCAGCGAGCTGTTCTTGCTGGCCGTGATCGACAGCAAGGGCGAGGCCGCCAAGATCGCCAAGGACAACGGCCTCACACGCAAGAGCCTGGAGGCCGCCATTGAAGCCGTGCGCGGCGGCCAGAAGATGGACAGCGCCGAGGCCGAAGGCCAGCGCGGTGCCCTGGCCAAATACTGCCTGGACCTGACCGAGCGCGCCCGGCTGGGCAAGCTCGACCCGGTGATCGGCCGCGACGATGAAATCCGCCGCGCCATCCAGGTGCTGCAGCGCCGCACCAAGAACAATCCCGTGCTGATTGGCGAGCCCGGCGTGGGCAAGACCGCCATCGTCGAAGGCCTGGCCCAGCGCATCGTGGCCGGTGAGGTGCCCGAGTCGCTCAAGAACAAGCGTGTGCTCTCGCTCGACATGGCCGCGTTGCTAGCCGGTGCCAAGTACCGCGGCGAATTTGAAGAGCGCCTGAAAAGCGTGCTGAACGAGCTGGCCAAGGACGAAGGCCAGACCATCGTCTTCATCGACGAGCTGCACACCATGGTGGGCGCTGGCAAGGGCGAGGGCGCGATGGACGCGGGCAACATGCTCAAGCCCGCGCTGGCGCGTGGCGAGCTGCACTGCGTGGGTGCCACCACGCTCGACGAATACCGCAAGTACATCGAAAAAGACGCTGCGCTGGAGCGGCGTTTCCAGAAAATCCTGGTGGGTGAGCCCAGCGTGGAGGCCACCATCGCCATCCTGCGCGGCCTGCAGGAGAAGTACGAAGTGCACCATGGCGTGGACATCACCGACCCGGCCATCGTGGCTGCGGCCGAGCTGAGCCACCGCTACATCACTGACCGCTTTCTGCCCGACAAGGCGATTGACCTCATCGACGAGGCGGCGTCCAAGATCAAGATCGAGATGGACTCCAAGCCCGAGGTGATGGACCGCCTGGACCGCCGCCTGATCCAGCTGCAGATCGAGCGCGAAGCGGTGCGCCGCGAGAAGGACGAGTCCTCACAAAAGCGCTTTGCGCTCATTGAGGAAGAGATCACCAAGCTGCAAAAGGAAATCGCCGACTACGACGAGATCTGGCAGTCCGAAAAAGCCCAGGCGCAGGGCAGCGCCCATGTGCGCGAGGCCATCGACAAGCTCAAGTTCCAGATCGAAGAGTTCACCCGCAAGGGCGACTTCAACAAGGTGGCCGAGCTGCAATACGGCAAGCTGCCGGACCTGGAAAAGCAGCTGAAAGAAGCGCAGGCGCAAGAGGCCGGCAAGGACGGCGCCCCCGCCACGCGCCGCCTGCTGCGCACGCAAGTGGGTGCCGAAGAAATCGCCGAGGTGGTGAGCCGCGCCACGGGCATCCCCGTGGCCAAGATGATGCAGGGCGAAAAAGACAAGCTCCTGCAGATGGAGGCCAAGCTGCACGAGCGCGTGGTGGGCCAGCAGGAGGCGATTGCCGCCGTGGCCAACGCCATCCGCCGCTCGCGCTCGGGCCTGAGTGACCCGAACCGGCCCACGGGCTCGTTCCTGTTCCTCGGCCCCACGGGCGTGGGCAAGACCGAGCTGTGCAAGGCGCTGGCGGGCTTTTTGTTCGACAGCGAAGACCACCTGATCCGCATCGACATGAGCGAGTTCATGGAAAAGCACAGCGTTGCGCGCTTGATTGGCGCGCCCCCGGGCTATGTGGGCTATGAAGAAGGCGGCTACCTCACCGAAGCCGTGCGCCGCAAGCCCTACAGCGTGCTGCTGCTCGACGAGGTGGAAAAGGCCCACCCCGACGTGTTCAATGTACTGCTGCAGGTGCTGGACGATGGCCGCCTGACGGACGGACAGGGCCGCACCGTGGACTTCAAGAACACGGTGATCGTGATGACGAGCAACATCGGCTCGCACCTGATCCAGGCCATGGTGGGGCAGGACTCGGACGACATCAAGGAAGCGGTGTGGGGTGAGCTCAAGAACCACTTCCGGCCCGAGTTTTTGAACCGCATCGACGAGACCGTGGTGTTCCACGCGCTGGATGCGCAGCACATTGCCTCGATCGCCAAGATCCAGCTGCAGTTGCTGCAAACCCGGCTGGCGAAGATGGATTTGGAATTGCAGGTGTCCGACGCTGCCTTGGCAGAATTGGCCAAGGTGGGGTTCGACCCGGTGTTTGGTGCGCGGCCGCTCAAGCGGGCGATCCAGCAGCGCATTGAGAACCCGCTGTCCAAGCTGCTGCTTGAGGGCCAGTTCCCGCCCAAGAGCGTGATCGCTGTGAGCGTGAACCCGGTGCTGGAACCGGGGGTGTTCCAGTTCAGCGCCGCGCCGCAGGGCTGACCGGGGCCGGGGAAAAGGGGCGAACCCCTTTTCCCTTGCCCGAATGTGAAGGAGAGGTGTCGTTTGAATGAATTTGTTGCGGGCGTCCTGCGCCTGTTGCTGCGGGTCGTAGTCATTGCCATGGGGCTGGTGTTGTTTGCCAGTCTGCTGGTGGCTGTGATGGTGCTGGCGCTGGTGTGGTCGCTGCGGGCGGCCTGGGCTCGCATCACGGGCCGGCCCGTCACCCCGTGGGTGATGCGCATGGACCCCCGCACGGGCTTTCACACCGTGTTCCGCTCCACCGAACGCTGGACAACTGCCCGCCCGCGCTCGGCTGACGCAGCGCATGACGCCACCGACGAGGCTGCAGCGTCGCGCCGGGGTGGCGTGCTGCCGGGCGCCGCCGAGGTGACTGACGTCGAGGCGCGTGAAGTGCGTTGAGCGCCGACCTCCCCTCACAAACCCCTTCGCTGCACGTTCTGCCCGCGACACGATGCCCGGGGTGTCTTCTATGATCCGGGCATGACACCAGCCGATATCCACGCCCACTTCGATCTCCAGCGCCAGGCCAGCCGCGCCCATGTGGATGTGCCACTGCTCGTGCGCCGCGAGCGTCTCCTGCGCATCTCCAAAATGCTGGACGAGCACGGCGCCGTGCTGGCGGCCGCGGTGCAGGCAGACTTCGGCATGCGGTCGCCGCGCCTCACGGAAGTGGCTGATTTTTTCGTTCTGCGCACGCTGCTCTCGCACACGCTGAGCCATCTGGCGAAGTGGATGAAACCCCGCAAGGTGCGAACGCCCCTTTACCTGCAACCCGCGCATGCGTTCATCCAGCGCCAGCCGCTGGGCGTGGTGGGGGTGATTTCACCGTGGAACTACCCGGTGCAGCTCGCCCTGGCGCCCGCCATCACCGCGCTGGCAGCCGGCAACCGCGTGATGCTCAAGCCCAGCGAGTTGACACCCCACACCTCGGCCCAGCTGGCGTTGCTGGTGGCGCAGTTTTTTGCACCCGACGAGTTCTGCGTGGTGCAGGGCGACGCCAACCTGGCGGCCCTGTTTGCCTCGCTGCCATTCGATCATCTGGTGTTTACCGGCTCCACCGCCGTGGGCCGCAAGGTGGCGCAGGCGGCGGCGCAAAACCTCACGCCCACCACGCTGGAGCTGGGCGGCAAGTCGCCCTGCATCATCGACGGCCACTGCGACATGCAGGACGCCGCCCTCAAGATTGCGCACGGCAAGCTGATCAACGCGGGGCAAACCTGCATTGCCCCCGACTACGTGCTGCTGCCGCGTGGCCGCGAGGGCGAGTTTGCGCAGGCCTACCGGGCTGCGGTGTCGCGCCTGTTCCCCACCATCGAGGGCAATGCCGACTACGCCTCCATCATCACGCCGCGCCACCACGCACGGCTGCGCACCATGCTGCAGCAGGCGCAGACGCAGGGCGCGGAGGTGCAGACCATCGACCCGGCTGCAGGCAAGCCCGCAGCCAGCACGGTGGGCACGCTGGGCGACGGCGCCAGCCGCCAGATGCTGCCCACCCTCGTGTTCGGCGCCACGTCGCAAATGCAGCTGATGCAGGAAGAGATCTTTGGTCCCATCCTCCCGGTGATCTCGTACGAGCGGCTGGACGACGCGGTTGCCCACATCAACGCCGAGCCCCGTCCCCTGGCGCTGTACTGGTTCGGCCAGAGCGAGTCGGTGCGCGACGACGTGCTTCGCCGCACCGTGAGCGGGGGTGTCACCGTGAACGACACCCTCATGCACATCGCCCATGACAACCTGCCCTTTGGCGGTGTGGGCGACAGTGGCTGGGGCGCCTACCATGGCGAGCAGGGCTTTCTGCGCTTTTGCCACCAGAAGTCGGTGCTGGTGCAATCGCGCTGGGCCATGGGCTCGCTGTTCTACCCCCCCTATGGCGCCCGGTTCGACCAGGTCATGGGGCTGCTGCGGCGCTGGCTGTAGGCGCGGGGTTGCCCAGCGTGGGCTGCGCCATGAGCTGGACCATGGCATTGCGCAATTGCCCGGTGGACACCGGCTTGTGCAGCAGCAGCGCGGAGGTGGATTGCGCATCGCGCAGGCGCTGGGGCGAGGTGTCGCCGGTCAGGATGATGGCAGGTACCGGCGTGCCCAGGTAGGCGCGCAGGGCCTGCAGCACCTGCTTGCCGGTCTCTTCGTGGCGCAGCCGGAAGTCGGTGATGATGATGTCCGGCGTGATGTCGTCCAGGCACTCCAGTGCATCGGCGCTGGATTCTGCGGTGATGCACTGGCAGCCCCAGCTGTGCAGCAGCGACTGCATGCCCGTGCGCACGGCTTCGTCATCGTCGATCGCCAGCACCTTCAGGCCGCTAAGGCTTCTCGCATCGGGTGCCGTGGTGGTGTCGTCCTCCAGCGCGCCCTGCCAACGGTCGAGCCACAGCCGGAACACCGAGCCCCGGCCTGGCTGGGACAGCACCTCCACTGACGTCTTCATCTCCCGCGCCAGGCGCTGAACAATCGCCAGGCCCAGCCCCAGGCCCTTGCGGCGGTCGCGTTCGGGGTTTCCGAGCTGGTGAAACTCCTTGAAGATGTTGTCCCACTGGCTTTGCGGAATGCCGGCGCCGGTGTCCCACACTTCCAGGGCAAGGCGTTTGCCGCGCGTGCGGCAGGCGATCAGCACGCCGCCCCTGGCGGTGTAGCGCAGCGCGTTGGAGATGAAGTTGTGCATCACCAGCCCGACCAGCGAGCGGTCGGCAAACGCGGCGGCCGATGTCTCGCGGGTGCGGTACACGAGGCCAGCGGTGTCCGCCTGCACACCGAATTCCTGCTCCAGCGCCGTCAGCAGGGGCTGCACGGCGAAGGCATCGGGCCGCACCTTCACCACGCCCGCTTCAAGCCGCGAGTAGTCGAGCAGGGTGGTCAGCATTTCGGCGGCCGCGCCCGATGCGGCATGGGCGTGCCCCAGCACCGTGCGCTGGTGGTCGTTCAGGGGGCTGCGCTGCAGTGACTCCAGAAACAGTCCCATCGCATGCAGCGGCTGGCGCAAATCATGGCTGGCGGCTGCCAGAAAGCGGGATTTGTCGCGGTCGGCCTGTTCAGCCGCTTCCTGTGCGGCCAGCGCGCGTTGCGATTCGGCACGCAGCTGGTTGACCAGCCGGTCGTTCTCCAGCTTGAGTGCAATGCTGCGGCGGGTGGCCCGGTCTGCCGTGCGCGCCTGCAGGCCGGTCAGCGCGAAGTACACGCTGGTGAGGAAAAGCGCAGGCCACATCACGGGCCCGCCCGCCAGGGCCACTGCCACCATCACCCCGCCCACTGCACTGCCAAGGTACGTGACGTACGCCCTGTACAGCGGCGCGCCCAGCCCCAGGGCACCCGATGACACGGTGCTCACGATGCCGATGGCGTAAATGACGCTTTCCGGGCTGCCCCAGTAGAGCACCACATAGCCCAGGCTCCCCCAGCTCAGCCCCATGGCGGCCATGCAGGCGATCAGCTTGCGCGCCGCCTGCCGCGCCGGGTCGGCAAAAGGCGCAATGCTGCGCACGGTGAGATACACCCCGGCCACCACCAGCGCGTGTGCCACCAGCCACACGGTGACGGCCTCTGGCTGGGTCACCCGCGCCATGACCCACAGCGTACCCAGCGCAGTGGCCAGCGAGGCCAGCAGCGTCATGGGGAAGTTCTGCCGCAGCAAGGCCACCTGCTCGCGCAGCACCTCGTCGCGCTCCCACACCGGCCATCCCCAGCGCGTGGGGGGCTGCACGGCATCCGACCCTGGCGGCAGTGCCTCAGAGGGGGTCATGGAGCTGGGGGGTGGACAGGCCCAGGCGCTGGGCCGCCAGCAAGGCGGCGCTGCGGCTGTTGACGCCCAGTTGCGCAAAGATGGCCGCCACATGCACCCGCACGGTGTTCTCGCTCAGCCCCAGGTCGCGCGCAATGACCTTGTTGGGCTTGCCGGTGCACAGGTGCGACAGCACATCCAGCTGCCGCGCGGTGAGCGACGGGGTGTCCGGCCCGCGCGTGGTGGCGCTGTTGCCGCTGTTGATCGGAAAGCAAGGCTGGCCCGCCAGGGCGCAGCTGATGGCCTCCAGGATGTCTTCGGCGCTCGCGGACTTGGGCAGAAAGCCATCGGCGCCGCGCACGCGTGCCTCATGGATCGCATCCGGTGCCACGCTGGCCGATACCAGCACGATGCGCGCCCGGGGGCAGGCCTGGCGCAACAGGCGCAGGCCGTCCAGGCCACTCATGCCCGGCAGCTGGATGTCCAGCAACACCAGGTCGGCATCGGCCATCTCCAGCGCGCAGGCTTCGGCGATGGAGCCTGCCTCGGCAATCGAGCCTACCCGGGGGTGGTCCTGCACGATCAGGCGAAGCCCGGTACGGAACAGATTGTGGTCGTCCACAAGCAAAAGGCGGGCAGTCATGCACCAAGTATTGCGCACAACGCCGTGTTGCGGACTAGTCCATTTGTGCGATGGACGCAGCTTGGCTCACTTTCTAGACTTTCCGTCAAGCATTGAAATGCACCTGGAACAGGTCCCGGGGCGTGGCAATGCGCAAGCCTTCCGGTTCTGTTTTCTTGCTATTCAAAGGTGTTCCATGACTGCCCATGCTCTGCACTCCCCGTCGCCCACTTCCGATGTGTCCCGTCACCACAGCGAGCGTCGGCCTGGCGCGGGTGTGCAATGCAGTGCGGTGCTGGGAGGAAACACCCTGGCGCACATCGTGGAAGAAAACTGCCCGGGGATGCTGCCCTCGGCCGGGGTGGTGGTCGAGCACCTGGATGCGCAGGCTGGAACCTGGCAGTTTTCGCTGGACGAGGGGCGGACCTGGCGCGCCATCCGCACCGACCTGATCAACCGTGCCGGAAACATGGGCCTGGCGCTGAACCGCGATGCGCGCCTGCGGGTACTGCCGTTTGCGGGCCACCGGGTCAGCGGGGTCCGCGTGGCTTTTCACACTGTGCAGCGCAGCCACGGGATGGGCAATGGCAGCTACCGCCCCTATGCAAGCGACGAGCGGGAAGAGGGGTGTTCCTGCACCGTGACCCTGGTGCTGGCGCTCTCTGCGATCAACGGAGCTCCGCCCGTGGTGCACGTGCCGCGGCCGCGCAACAAGCGCGCACTGGTGCAGCGAACCGCAGCGGGTGCGGGGCCGGCAGGGGGCTCATTGGGCGACGGCATGGCGCTGGCGTGATGGGGCTTGCGGCCCAGCTGCCGCGTTTTCGTGCGCCCTGAACGTTGGGAAGCCGGACAAGGAGCGGAAGGGGGAGGGAGGGGCACAAAAGGGGGGCGCCTCAGGGGCAAAAACCGTTTGCGGCGACAATGCCGGTCCTTTTGTTTTTCATTCCCCGTTTTCGTTCGGTTTTTCCATGTCCAGTATCCAGGTTCGTCCCGCTACGCTTCGCGATGCCAAAGCCATTGCCCAGATCCACACCGTCTCTGCCCAAGAGGCCTACAAAGGACTGGTGCCCGACGAGCAGTTGAAATCCATGTCGGTCGAGAAGCGCCAGGCCTACTGGCGCGAGGCCATCGAATATTGCGAGCCCCAGGTCCAAGTGGCCGTGGACGGCGAGAAGATCGTCGGTTTTGTCGGCTACGACCGCTCGCGCGATGAAAAATCCCGCCCCACCACGGGCGAAATCTGGGCTATCTACGCGGCGCCCACCCACTGGAACCAGGGCGTGGGCCTGGCCCTGTGGGATGCGGCCCGTGACGGCCTGCAGGAAGAAGGCTGCACCAACGTGACCGCCTGGGTGCCGCTGCGCAACGAACGCGCCCTGCGTTTTCACGAGATGGCCGGCTTCAAGCGCGAGCTGTCCACGGCCAAGACGGCGGTGATCGGCGGCGTG
Organism: Acidovorax sp. NO-1; assembly: GCF_000238595.1. Classification (GTDB taxonomy): domain Bacteria; phylum Pseudomonadota; class Gammaproteobacteria; order Burkholderiales; family Burkholderiaceae_C; genus Acidovorax. Next base: position 21,331 of record NZ_AGTS01000105.1, read on the forward strand.
AAGATTGAAGAAGTGCGCCTGAAGCGCCCGATCAACGCGTAGGATGAACAACAACCCCCTGAGCGACTTCGTCGCTTCCCCCTTCTCTCGCGCTTTGCGCGGGAAGGGGGACGCCGCCAGCGCGGCGGGGCGGCCCTTGCGCGGCGGCCTAGGCAGGGGCCGCGCCAGTTTCACGGGCTGCTGTTAACGCCCGAAGCAATAGCAATCTGATGCCCACACTTCTTCCTATGATCGAATGGAGCCGCCAGGGCCAGATTCAACAAGCCCAGTGGCGCTCCGAAAGCAGTGCCCCGGCGCCGCGCCGGGTCGTCACCGCCGACGACACTCTGGCCGCTGACACGGCCTATCGCATGGCCTGTGAAGGCACGGGCCTGCTGTGGCAGGGCGATTTCCAGAACGCCCGGCTGCTGTTGCAGGCGCTGATGCGCCGCGCTGATGGCAAATCGGGCAAGTCGGGCAAGGCAGGCAAGCCCCGCAAGTCCGCAGCCAAAGCGGCGGAAAAAGCCGCTGCCGCAACCCCTGCCGAAGCCTTTCACCTGCACCGCCAGGCGCAGGCGCAGCGTGCGCGGGTGCTGGCGTCGGTGCTCATCCCGCTGGAGGGTGACTACGCCATCGACCTTCGCCGCGCGCCCGACTGGCGCCAGGCCTGCAGCGAGGCCTGGGGCCCTGCGACCGGCGAGCGTTCGATGGCTACGCTGCGCGAGTTGCTGGGCCTGGTGGGCGCACACGAGTGGCGCAAGAAGGGGGTGGAAGTGCCCGCCCTGGGCGCGCCGCCGCACAACCGCATCCATCCGCATTACGGCGTGTTTTCGCCGGTGCGCGGCGAATATGTGGGCCTTGTGGCCGATGCAGCGCTGCCCGGAAAGGCCCTCGCCTTCGACATTGGCGTGGGCACCGGCGTGTTGTCGGCCGTGCTCGCACGCCGTGGCGTGCAACGCGTGGTGGCCACGGACCAGGACCCGCGCGCGCTGGCCTGTGCGCGCGAAAACCTGCAGCGCCTTGGCGTGCTGCCCCAGGTCGAGCTGCTGCAGGCAGACCTGTTCCCACCCGGCCGCGCCCCACTGGTGGTGTGCAACCCGCCGTGGGTGCCGGCGCGCGCCAGCTCGCCCATCGAGCGCGCGGTGTACGACGAAGGCAGCCGCATGCTCAAGGGCTTTCTGGCGGGGCTGGCAGACCATCTGGAACCCGGTGGCGAGGGCTGGCTGATCCTTTCGGACCTGGCAGAGCACCTGGGTTTGCGCCCGCGCGCGCAATTGCTGCAGTGGATTGCCGAAGCGGGGCTTGTAGTGCGCGGTCGCACCGATGTGAAACCCCTGCACCCCAAGGCCGCCGACGCGGGCGATGCCCTGCATGCAGCGCGGGCGGCAGAGGTGACATCGCTGTGGCGGCTGGCTGCGGCGTGATGCCGGCCTGAGTGCTTCGCCTCTTTACCGTTTCACCGCGTCACCGCAGCCTGGCCTGAAGACCGCCCCTCAGGCCATGGCTGAGGGCTGGGTCGACTCGAAGGGCATCGACTCCGAGGGTGCGAAGGGCAGCAACTTCTCGAACTTTTCCCGCACGCTGGCGGCGCGATCGGCCCCGGCGGTCAGTGCGATTTCTTCGAACATGGCTTCACCCACATCCAGCATGCTGGCGCGGTCTCTGGCGGCGCGCAGCGCCTCGCGGAACTGCACGGCCAGGGTGGGGTCACGCCGCGCGAACAGCCGCTCGCAGAGGTCGAACAGGTACATGCGGGCCCCCGCGAGCGAACGCAGGGTTTCGCCGGGCTCCGGGCGCTGGATGGAGGGCCTGTCGTCGGGGTCGGCGGCCACGCTGGCAGCGGCAGGCGGCAGTTCTGCCGGGCCGGCCAGGTAGCCCTGGCGCATGAGGTTCTCGACAATCTGCGCGCCGATGCCGTTGTACATGGCCTGCAGGTCAGACAGCGTCTTGCCGTCCACCAGCAGTAGCAGCGAACGTTCGCGCAGGCTCAGGGTGCGCACGCCGGGTGAGAGTTCCAGGCGGGCTTTTTCGGTTTTTTGCAGCAGCATGGGTGTCTCCGGTCACGGGGTCATTGCAGCGATTGCAGCAAGCGGCCGTGACGCTGTGATGACCCCGCTGCCCCACAATGGCGGGTTGCCCGCGCAGCCGTGCGGCGGTGATCGAGATTTTTGCTATTGTTTTGGTAGCTGCTGGCGCTTATCCATTAAGCGCCAGAGCATGATTTGACTCATATTCTGGCTGCATGCTGCGCCCGCCCGGTGCCGGGTTGCGGTGCGTGGCAGCCGCGCTTGCGATGACCTTGCTGCTTGCCCCCATGGAGGGGCTTCTGGATTTTGTGCTGCGTGATGTGCTCACCCGTGTGGGTGGGGTGGACCGCTGCGTCTCCGAGTTCATCCGCATCACCGGCACGCTGCTGCCAGACAAGGTGTTCCTGCGCTATGTGCCCGAGCTGCGCAACGGCAGCCGCACGCTGGCCGGTGTGCCGGTGCGGGCGCAGCTGCTGGGCTCCGACCCGGTGGCCATGGCCGAGAACGCGGCGCGCCTGGCGGCGCTGGGGCCGGAAGGGATCGACCTGAATTTTGGTTGCCCGGCCAAGGTGGTCAACCGCCACGGTGGCGGCGCTGCGCTGCTGCAGGAGCCCGAACGCATCGCTGCAGTGGTGGCCGCCGTGCGCCGCGCGGTGCCAGCACACCTGCCGGTATCCGCCAAGATGCGCCTGGGTTTCAACGACACCGGCCTGATGCGCGAATGCGCGCAGGCCATGCAGGCGGGCGGCGCCTGCGAGGTGGTGGTGCATGCCCGCACCAAGGCCGATGGCTACCGGCCCCCCGCGTACTGGGAGCACATCCCCGCCATCCGCGCGGCGGTGCAGATTCCGGTGGTGGCCAATGGCGAGATCTGGTCCGTGGCCGACGCGCAGCGCTGCCGCGAAGTGTCGGGCTGCGACGCGCTGATGCTGGGGCGTGGCATGGTGGCCGACCCGGGCCTGGCCCGTGCCATCCGGGCGTCGGACGCCGGGCAGCCCGGCGCCGACACGGTGCAGTGGGCAGACCTGCTGCCGCACATCGCCGCCTTCTGGCACCTGGTGTGTGAAGACCTGGAACCCCGCCAGCGTGCGGGGCGTCTCAAGCAGTGGCTCAACCTGCTGCGCAGGCGGTTCCCCGAGGCCGAGGTGGCCTACCAGCACGTGCGCACCCTGACGGACCAGCGCACCATCAGCCAGTGGGTGGCGGCGCAGCAAACCTGAACCGCCGCGCGCGCTCGCGCGCACGCACAGCAGCGTCTTACAGCAGGTGATCCGGCGCGAACGGGCCCAGCAGACGCAGCATGAGGCGCAGCGGCACACTGGCATCGGGCTCGGTGGTGGCATCCGCCAGGCCACTGCCTTCGGGGGCGCGCCATACCAGGCCACCGGCGTCGTTGAGCTGCACATGCCAGGCCGCTTCGCGCAGCGCGGTCTCGATGGGGGCGGTGGCCGCCTGGCTCAGCGCCCGGCTGCGGATCAGCAGTGCGATTTCGGTGTTCTGAAGCTGGGACCGCATGTCCAGGTTCATCGACCCGGTGACGAGGAGGCGTCCGTCCATGATGAGCAGCTTGGAATGCAGCATGGCGCGTGAGCTGCCCACGCCGCCGCTGCCAGAGCCGTCCGCCGACGAGCCGCCGCCGGAGCTGCCCGTGGACCCGAGCGAGCCTTTGAGCAAGGCCGCCGTGTCGCTGCGCATCTCGTACAGCTCCACGCCCATGGCCAGCAGGTCGGGGCGGTGGCGGGCGTAGCCCGCATGGGCAATGGGTGCATCGTTGGAGGCCAGCGAATTGGTGAGCACCCGTACCCGCACGCCGCGCGCGCGGGCGGCCGCAAACGCCTGCTTCATGTCGGGCCCGGGCACAAAGTAGGGGGAGATGATCAGCAAATCCTGCCGGGCCTGGCCCATGAGGTGCAGCAGGCCGTCTACCACCGTATCGGTTTGCGCCTCCAGGGTGGCGCTGTCAGCGGCGGGCCCGGTGCGCTCTGGCGCGGGATCTTGCACGTTGGTATGCGTTGCAACCGGAGCAGACACCGCCACTGGCGACTGCGGAGCACGAACTGCCGCTGCGCCTGCCGTGCCGCGTGACACCACCGTCAGCGGCGTGGCTTTGGCGGGGGGCTTTTCGGGCAAGGCAGGCTCCGACGTGCCGTCGGGTGGAATCTTGGCGGGCTTGTCTACCAGCACCGCTGCCGGGGCCCAGACAAACTCGGCACGTGCCAGATCCATGGGCTGCCGGTTCCATACCCGTGCGAGCTGTTCGGGGCTGGCGGGCTGGTCTGCGCCCACCGGGGAGCCCTGCGGCGCGTCCACAGCCTCGGTGGGTGCAGGCGGTGGTTCGCGCTCACGCTTGGCGTCGTCAGCGGCCTGTGCCCGTGCGCGCATGGTGTCCAGCTCCTCCTTGGAGACGAGCGACTGCACGGGGTAGGCGCGTTCGTTGTTCCAGTAGCTGTCAAAGCTCCGAGAGAGCTCCTGCACGATGGGCCCGGCCGCCAGCACATCCAGGTCCACAAAGTTGCCGGAGTCTGCATTTCCGAAGTAGGCATCGCCCAGGTTGCGCCCGCCGGTGACGCCCATGGCGTTGTCTGCAATGAAAAGCTTGTTGTGCATGCGCTGCTGCACGCGCGAGAAGTCACCGATCGCGCTGACCACGCGGCCCACGGTCGACCCCCGGGCGCCCGTCAGCGGGTTGAACATGCGCATTTCAATGTTGGGCACAAACGCCAGCCGCATCACCTGGGCATCGCGCCCCGTGCTGTGGAAGTCGTCCAGCAGCACGCGCACGCGCACACCGCGTTGGGCAGCCTCTACCACGCCCAGCAGCAGGCGCTCGGTGCTTGCGTCGGCATGGATCGCGTAGTACTGCAGATCCAGCGTCTTCTGCGCAGCGTTCACCAGCGCAAGGCGGCTGCTGTACGCCGTCTGCGCGCCGCTCAGCAGCAAAAATCCCGAGGGGTGCCGCCCGCTGGCGGCCGCCCGCCGTTGGCTGACCAGCTGGCCCAGTGCGGTGGATTCGGGCGCGGTGAACGCCGTGGAGACCGGGCGGTGCACATCCTTGGGTAGCCCCGTACACCCGGTAGCGCCCGCAGTGATGACGACGGCCAACAGTGCCAGCCAGCCATAGCGCGCCGTTTTCGGGAAAAAAGCGGGAGGGTGCGGCATGTGGAACATGCCACGATTGTGACGTGCGGTAACTTCAAGCAGTGTCAGACACCACGCTCTGCAAGGTGCTGAAAACCACCGAATCGGGTGGCGATCGTTGTTGAGTGGGCATGAACCCATTTGAACCGTTCACGCCGACCCTGTCGAAGCGCCGCACATGGCTTCGACGGGCTCAGCCCGAACGGGTGTTTCAAGTTCAAGGATGCCGACTCAATAGAACTGGTCCCGGCCCTGCACCCTTGCCACCACCCGCAGGTCAGGCCCCACCATCTGGGCCGATGTGAACTCCAACGCCAGCCCGTCTGCAAGCGCCTGCAGCGGGCCAAACTGCGCCATCCCCAGCCCCGGCCCCAGCAGGCGGGGCGCGAGGTACACCAGCAATTCGTCCACCAGGCCTTCCCGCACCAGCGAGCCATTGAGCTTGTGGCCCGCCTCCACATGCAGTTCATTGATACCCCGCGCCCCCAGGTCCCGCAGCATGGCGGGCAAATCCACCTTGCCCTGCGCATTGGGCAGATGGATCACCGTGGCGCCGCGTGCCGCCAGGGCGGCTTCTTTGGCATCATTTCGGGCTGCAGCGTATATGTAGCAAGCGCGGCCAGCTATCAAAAGATTAGCGTCCAGGGGCAGTTGCAGCTGGCTGTCTACCACCACCACATGGGGTTGGCGGGGCGTGGGCACCTCGCGCACGTCCAGCCGGGGGTTGTCATCCAGCACCGTGCCAATGCCCGTCAACACCGCACAGGCCCGCGCACGCCACGCATGGCCGTCGGCCCGGGCGGTGCGCGAGGTGATCCACTGGCTCACACCGTTGCTGAGCGCTGTTGCACCATCCAGCGATGCAGCGGCCTTCAGACGCACCCAGGGCGTGCCGCGCACCATGCGGCTGAAAAACCCGATGTTCAGCGCCCGCGACTCGTCTGCACCCGGCCCCACCACCACCTCCACCCCCGCAGCCCGCAGCCGCTCAAAGCCATGGCCCGCCACCAGCGGGTTGGGGTCGGTGATGGACGCCACCACCCTGCCAATGCCGGCCTGCACCAGGGCATCACAGCAGGGCCCGGTGCGGCCCTGGTGCGCACAGGGCTCCAGCGTCACATAGGCCGTGGCCCCCCGCACATCGTGCCCGCGCGCCGCCGCATCCCGCAGCGCCATCACCTCGGCATGGGCCCCCCCGGCGTGTTGGGTGAAGCCTGTGCCCAGCACCTTCAACCCGTCGCCCGCCACGATGACGCAGCCTACGCGGGGGTTGGGGTTGGAAAGAAAAAGCGCTTGAGTGGCGAGCTCAAGCGCTTGGATCATGGGGGGCGCTGGCTGGATCATGGCGCCTTGGATGGTAGCGCAGTGACTACTTGTTCCAGCACTCAGCGGCTGTGATACCGGTGCCCATGTTGATTGCATTCCGTATACCCGTATTGGTGAGAGTGAAATCACCGCAACGATCCGCAGCTTGGGGGCCAGGTGACTTCCGGGTTGCCACCAAAGTGAAAGCGACGTTGGTATTGACGCCCTGAAAACCGATGGTGTAGCGCTTTTGTGGATCAGCTGCCCAAGTTAGCCCTGCCGGAAGTGCCAGTGGATATGTTCCGGTGGCTGTGGCCGCACGTTCCATCCATTGCTGTGCTTGTAGCAAACCAGCCCGTGCATCAGCGCGGTGGCCGCGTCGAATATATTCGTTATAGCTCGGTAAAGCGATAGCGGTCAGAATACCGATGATGGCCACCACGATCATGATCTCGATGAGCGTGAAACCGCGTTGTTGTTGCTTCATAAACAGTCTGCTCCTTTATCGCATTTGCCGCCAGCTGGGGCGCATGCTCTGTTCAGGGAACAGGGCGGTATCCAGGTTGTCGTCAGTGCCATCAGGCTTTTTCCCTGTGAAGCGATTTCTATCACCGCGCTGAATAAGCGTTTGCGAGCCTGGCGCAACAGATACCCGTGAGGCCGCCTTATCCGATGTCAAGTTGTACTTGCCATCTCCGTTTGTGTCCAGAATTTGGACACTGGGCCGCTTGCCATCCATGATGTTGATGAACGTGAGGAACTGCCGTTCCCTGTCCACGGAGCCAGCTTCGCAGGTCTCCACATTGGGCTCAAGTCGGGAGCCCTTGGCAGGCACCTGCGAGAAAACGGCCAGCACATTGCTGCTGTCGTAAAACTCCATCGGCTTGAGCAGGCGCTCGCGCGTCTCGGGCAGGTCCATGTACCAGCCTTTGTTGGTGTTCCAGTCCAAAACGGTACTTGCATCAACCTGCCAGTACTGGTGGCCGTCGCGGTCCAGTTCAGCCGTGACAGGAACTTTGCGTTCCACAAGACCCGCTTGGGTAACAGGGGTGGGCAGATCATCGACTGTTTTTACTAACTCATTGCAGTCGCTATCGGAGGTATCTGCACACACCGCCACGCGGTTCTTCTTGGCACCGGTCAGCTTGTAGCGGGTGTTGTCCAGGACGGAATACAGGGTTTGCTTGTTCGCGTTCTGGGGGTCGTCCTTGTCCACGTTGCGGCCGGTGCCGAAAGCCACCATCAGCCCGCCCACAGCCACCAGTTCCTCCTTGGTTGCATCAGGGTCGATGTCCTTCTTGCGGTCGTTGGTACGCACCGTGGGCACGACCGTAATGGACTGAGCGAGTGTTCGCGAATTCGGCGAGCCTTCTGTTCCGCCCTTCGCGGTAAAAAGTGGGACGCCGTTGGTAGTGTGGTTGGTGGTGGTTCCGGCTACGCCACCCCAGCGTGCCACTCCCCAGTTGGCGTCGCTGTCGTCGGCAATGAGGAACTTCCACAGGTTGCCTTTGAGGTCGCCTGCGTACACCACGTCCGGGCGACCATCGCTGTTGATGTCCACAAGGCGTGGCGCAGAGAGGCCGTTGTCGGTGGTATTGGCGTGGCTCCCTGTGGCCGTTGAGCCGGTAGCAACCAAGCGAAGCAGCTTCTTGTCACCATCCAGGTACTGAATGAGCAGAACAGGGCGTTCGCTCTTGCTGTTGTAGCCGTTGCCCATGACTGCTGCCCAACGGTCGTTGTTCAGCCGCGCAATCTGCGTGGTGCGCTGGGGATTGGTCTCGTCCAGCACAGGCTTGGCAAAAATATGGCCCATGTCCGCTGCGGCAAGACAAGTTTCCTTGGCCGTTGTCGGCGTGATAGCAGCGTCTTCGCAAGTTGCCACAGTCGCCACCGCCTCGGTAGCGTGGCGAGTCTTGTCCATGACCACCAACTGGGATGCGTTCGCCTCGCTGAAATTGCCCGCTGCGGCTGCAGTGGTACCCGGCGATGTCACGTCCAGCACAAAGTAGCCTTTGCCGCCGGCGCCCAGCGTGCCGACGAGCATGGTCCGCCAATCTGGGGCATAGGCGCCATAGTCAGGGTCACTGGGGTCTTTGCCTCCATTAATGTCAACATCACCACTCATCGCCGAACCGTCCACAAAGTAACGGTGGTTCTGGTTAAACGCGGGGTCAGTGAGACGTCCAACCGCAGGAAGAATTCCCCGCGGTACATACGCCAGCTTTTCCGTGCCATCAACCCCCGAGAAGCCATGGAGCATGCCGTCATTTCCACCCACATAAATCATGGGCAAGCGTGCTTTGTTCAAATTGGTGAATGAAGCGTAACCTTTCCAGGAGTAGTTGCTGTTGGGTGCTCCCACATACCATACTTCGGAGTTGATGATGCTCCCCTGACGAGATTTTCTCTCGCGGAAGGGCTTGGTCGCAGGGTAATTCGGTGGGGTTTCCGTGCCTTCCTTGCTCCGATCGCCACGGATGTAATTGAGGCGGTCCTGTCCCAAGGCGTCACTGGTGCCATCGCTTTTCAAATTGAGAAAGCTTTTTTGGGCGGTGCTGAGATAACTCTGGTCCGCCGCCCATTTGAACGCCACACCGCCCTTTTCTGTGCCGGTAGCCGGGTTCGTGATCTGGTTGCTGTAGCTCAGGATAAGCCGGCTGTTCACATCAAACCCGATGGCGTCCAGCAAATCGGCAGTAGTTTTGCCCGCCCAGCCTGGCGTGGGAATGGTGGTGCCGTCGGTTTTTACCGTTTCAGCCTGGATATAGCCCCTCCAACCCTCCTTGGGTACATAGTTGGCCACGTACTTGGCCACATCGTTGCGCGATGCATTGCTGCCGCTGGTGGCAGTGGAGCCCCGGTCGGGCTCATTTTGTGTGTTGATCTGCTGAATGATCATGCGGAAGGCTTTTTCAAGGTCTTCGCCCTGTTCCACAGCAAAAAATCGCCCGCGACCATTAAGAGCTGCGTGCCACAAGTCGAGTGAACGTTTGTTTTCGTTATCCATCACCGGCCAAGTAGCTGTTCCGTTCACCAAATTAGGAAAGCTGCCGTCGTACCCAAATGGAACCATCTCGGTAGGACGTGTGATGGTCGGAGCTCCTGGCCACGTGTAGGCCATCGAGCTAAAACCAATGGTGTAGGTCACCATGTGAGCCCAGCTAGCGGGGTTGTACTTTGGGTTCCAGTACTTGGGCAGGGCGACACCGCCGATGGTTTCCGTCGCTGGCGCTTGGTCGTACTCAGCGATCGGAGTTACCGAACCCGTAAGACTCGCCGCTGGCTGAAGACGGTCTGCCCAACTTTTGAAGGCCCAATCGGCGAGGGTGTCGCTAAAGGTGTCGTGATAAAGCTGGTTCGGCGGCCTTAAAGCGGCATTGGTGCTGCCGTAGAGAGTTCCATCAGGAAGCGTTCTGTTAACGTTCCGGCTATCCTGTGACCCGCCCGACACACCCCCATTCCAGCGGCCGTCAGTCATGAAGATATGGTAATTGCGACGGCAACCGAGGTAGGGCGCGCCGGTTGTCCCCGGCTTTGAAGCCCATGGGCCATTCTGATGCGGTGGAAGTCGCATATATTCATCAGCATTTTTGAACATGCTATGCGACGGGGTGCTGCTATTCGGCGATAGTTGACCAACAAAGCTGAGAAAATTACTCCGATGGTTGACGTCCAACACTTTCATCGAGTTCGTATTGAACTGCGCGGTCGTTCCGGAATTGAGTATTTTGGGCGTACTGTTATTTCCGTTCATCGACTGCCAAGCCAGCCGTATTTTGCCTTCAGGCAATAGGCTGGTATCGTTGAAAACCTCTCTAAGTGCGTATTTCAATACATTCATGCGGCGATCAGTCGCCCGCCAAACTTTCCTGTTGGGATCATCTGCTGTAGGTGCAGATATCGTCGGCGATGTATTATTTGTTGCGCCGGTCGTATTTTCTTGATCCAAACGAAAATTCATACTGCCGGAATCATCCACAGAGATAATCACGTTTGGTGCAACGTAAGGCTCAACCGTGCCCGGCGGCGACTGCGCAAAATCCAGTGACCAACCGCTATTTGGGGCCAGCACTGCGCAAACAGCCAATGCGACCATGGTTTTCTTGAAATTCGCACGATGCTGAACAGAGTAGGGCATGTTGTGCTCCTGTTTGATATATATTAAACTGACTGCCGCCGCTTTGATTTAATGGCGGCTGAAATTAATTTTTTGTGCAATTAGTCTGGCGTTTTCTGCCGCGCGTAGGTCTGCTGGATAACCGCCTGTGTCACCGGAACATCCACAGCACCCACTCTTCTCAGCTTTCGACCATGTGCAACTGCTGTAATCCGATACACGACATTGGGGGTCATTCTCAGCGGCAAATGGTTGGCCCCACCCGCAATAAGCGCTGATTTGTCTGCATTGGGGTCATAGGGCAATATCTCAATCCAGTACCAGCCGCCCAGATCGTTGCGGGAACGGTCTCTCAAGATCGGGTTGCCCCCGGGTTCATTTGCATCCGTGCTCAGTTTGGCTCCGCTGTATTGACCGTAGCGTGCACCAATACCGTCGACCATCATTTCAGCCAATGTGAAATCGACCAACGGGTCCGTTTTATCGCTGGTGTTGTTCCAGAAATCCTGCCGCCCGGTGCGTTTCAGGCAGAGTCCGTTGCGGCAGCGCGGGCCCGTTGTGATGTTCTCGAGTTCTGCCCACAATGCGGCAGCTTCTTTTGCCTCAAGAGGGATCTGTGCCACGGCCATGCCGCCACGGCAATCTGCAGCTACAGGAATTCGGCAATCGCTACCGTCCGGCTTTTCGCCTCGAATATCGAGCTCCGCGTCCTGAATCAGCGCCTGAGCCGCTTCGAAGGCCCGTTGATAGTCGGCGTCGTTGCCTACCACCATTTCATTGAACATGGAAGTGCGTGACGCCCAGAGTGCCAGAAGCATCGAGAGCATCACGAAAACGATGACAACAAACAACGCAACACCGCGCTGGCGTGATGGCATGGTTTTAAAGGTAGAGGACATGCGTTGCATGGCAGGTTTCGGTAGGTGGTTAACCGGACAGCCCTTGGCTGCGCAGCTGATAAATGTTGCGGAACACCAGATGCATGCGCCGGTTGCGTGGGGCGCCCAACGTGGTCATGTTGACGGGTGTAGCGCCATCGCAGTCGGTATATGTGCTCCCTGCTGGTAGATCGATGGCTTCGTTGCCGTACAACACCAAACAGACTTCCACGGCGAAAACCTGTGCCCAGCCAGGACTGCCAGGAGCACCCACGGTAGCGGCATCGACATAGCGCAGATTGGGGTTGCCTGTGTCTGCTGCACTTTGCATAAGGTAGCGAACCTGAAAGTTGGCCACGTTGCGGATGATGGGTTGAGGGATTTCAGCATTGCCCTGGCAACGCAGTTCTCTGCGATTGGGGTCGATCGGGTCAACAAACAGAACGAACGCGCTTTGCACGAGTACCGGGGTCTCGCCCGCACCGATACAGTTGCGTTGTACCGATTGCGGCACGGCAGCCGTATAGAGAGGCTCCGTATAGTTACGGAAACCAGTTGTTAGTTTGTATTCGGTGGAGCTTGGCGTATCGAGCCCGCTCAAGGTGTCTGTAGAAAGAACAAACGTATTGGTGCCGTCTGAGTAATCGGTTTCAAAGGCCACGGCTTCTCCCGGGAGAGCCGGGAGATTGTCCTCGATCATTTTGGCTGCCGACAATTTGAGTTTGACCGACCCTGCCTGGCGCAATTGCTGCCCTATCACCCGAAATGCGTAAGCTGCTTGCTGCTGAATTTCGGTGGCGTCACTGACGGTACCCGATACTCCACGTGACACCATCAAGGCACCCATGGCCACGGCGATGGTGAGCAGGCCAACGGTGATGCCAACAAGCAGCTCGATCAGCGTGACGCCGCCCTGAGCAGATCGCTTTGAAGGGATGTGATTCATGTCAGGCACACCTGCTAGAAGTAATGTTGGACGATCAAAGGAGACTTGCTCAGCCTCTAGGGCCGGGGCAAAAGTACTGGACCGCGGTGTCTGCAAAGTAGGGAGCGCAGCGGCTGCTGACCGGGATATATTGCAGGTGGCAGGTGAAGCCAGGATCGCACGCGGGTGCACCGGTTCCACCAAGTGCCCCAACTGCGGTGCTCAGGCTGTCTTTGTAATCAGCACTGGTATCTCGCTCGTTTTCGCGCCAGCGGATCAGGACGCCTAGCTGCCTGCGGCTGCCAGCGGCACCCGCAGCTTCGTCAGGGGCGAAGAATACGTTGGCGTCACCCAAGGGAAGGGCTCGCTCCACGGCTCGCTTCCATTCGCGTAGATCGTAGGCCGCAAACTCCGTGTGTGTGCAGTTGGTGGCACCAGTGCAAAGCTTGCCGGCCGGGGCCGTGGGCGCGGCGCCAACCCGCCAGCCGATGGTGTAACTTGCGATGCTGTTGAGAGCGTTTGGATGAACTTTCATGCGTTCGCTCAAATCTTCAATTAAACGAATGGCTTGTGCGCGATGCACCGTCGTTTGGGTATCGCTAAGCGTCCGCATTTGCACACCAAGAATGCCAAGAATGCCAAGTGATGCAACGACAATGGCTACCAACGATTCGACAAGGGTAATACCGCATTGGCGGTCGTAGTGCATGTATCGCATGATGTTTAACCTGCGCAGGGAATATCGGCTGGGTCAGTGGTAATTCGGATACGTCCGCCAGAGCTCATGCAAAGTCCGCGTGCGGCCGGATCGCTCGTTGACTTGTTCAAAGGGACAAGAGAGAACCCGAAGGGTGCGTTTGCGCGGCCCCAGCGGTCAAATCGGATATCTGCCGAATTGGCGGAGCGCGTGACCTCGATGTTTAACGGGGTGGCGAACCGCTGGAGAACTTCTTCCCCGGCGTTTTGCGTACCGTTGTTGTTGGTATCCACAAAAACGAACCATCCGCAATCCCAATTCGAAACTCCAGACGCCAATGAGCAGCCGTTGGTACCGGAGGGTTCTTTCCGTATCGTGATATTGCCACCGCGTTTGATCGCTTCTGATCGAGCGAAATACAAGGCGGACTCCAAGCCGCTTGCGGCCTGCCTGATGCGCCAACGCTCAATCAGCGGTGTAAAGCTGGGGGTGGCTAGCGCCGCTAGAACAGCAAGAATGGAAACAACCACCATTAATTCAATGATGGTGAATCCATATTGCAACCCAGTTGTGCGGGGTGGAGTAAGTGAAGATTGCAGTCTCTGCATGGATAGATAGTAGTTGGGGGTTGAGGCGTGGCGTGCCTACTTCGGACGAATGGCCCTTGCGTAGTGACGAGCGGCTTCTTTCGTTGGCTATCTGGTGTATCCCCTGCAGGCCCCCGCGTTGTGCATCCCCTTGCATTCCCGGTACATGCGCCGGTCCCGCTCCGCGCGCGACTCTTCCGACGAGCTGCGCTGGTAGGTGACCTTGCTGACGCTTTTCTTTTTGGCGGCAGTGTCCGTTGCCGCGCTCTTGTGGCCCGTGGAGTTTTTGGCCAGTGTGGTACTGGGTGCCCCAGCCACGCACAGGGCGGCCGCGCAGGCGCAGGCGGTGTGCAAAATGCGCTGGCGCAGGAGTTGGGCGCGTGGGGCTGGCGCCGCTGATGGGGCGATGGTGGGGGTGTATGGCATGGCGGTCTTTCGCTGGCTGGCAAAGGGTTTGGTGGGCACAGTGTTCTGGATTGCCCGGGGCTTGGCAAGGCCAAATTCAGTCGAAGGCTATAATCACAGGGTTTTGCATGGTGCAAGACGCACGCCAGCGACCCTTCCAGTTGCTGGCGCAAGTAAAAACCATGGTTTGCCCACAGGGTGGACCACATTCAAGGAAAAATCATGATTGCATCCTCCATCAAGGCCGAAGTCGTCAAGGCGAACGCCCGTGCTGCCAACGACACTGGCAGCCCAGAAGTGCAAGTGGCCCTGCTGACGGCCCGCATCAACGAACTGACCCCCCACTTCAAGACGCACGCCAAGGACCACCATGGTCGCCGTGGCCTGCTGCGTATGGTGAGCCGTCGTCGCAAGCTGCTGGACTACCTCAAGGCCAAGGACGCTGACCGTTACACCGCGCTGATCGCCAAGCTGGGTCTGCGCAAGTAATTTTCATTGCATGCGAAAACGCCTGGGTTAGTCCGCTAGCTCAGGCGTTTTTTACTTCGGAGCCGCAAAACAGAGCGAAGCTGTGTCATTCCAATGAAGTTTGTTGCCACGCTGACGGCAAGCAGTTTCACTGGAATGGCATCGTGTTCTGAATTGCCCTCCAGACCAATCTGGCAGTGCGCTGCCAGCTATTAAAACAGGAGCTGAACATGAGCATTTTCAACAAAGTCACCAAGTCTTTCCAATGGGGCGACAAGACCGTCATCATGGAAACGGGCGAGATCGCCCGCCAGGCCTCCGGCGCGGTGCTGGTCAATATCGATGACACCGTGGTATTGGCCACCGTGGTGGCTTCCAAGGGTGCCAAGCCCGGGCAAGACTTTTTCCCCCTGACGGTGGATTACATCGAGAAGACGTACGCGGCCGGCAAGATCCCCGGCAGTTTCTTCAAGCGCGAAGCCAAGCCCAGCGAGCACGAAACGCTGACCAGCCGCCTGATCGACCGTCCGATCCGCCCGCTGTTCCCCGAGGGTTTCTTCAACGAAGTGCATGTGGTGATCCACACCATTTCGCTGAACCCTGAAGTGGACGCCGACATTGCGGCCCTGATCGCTACCAGTGCAGCCCTGGCCATCTCTGGCATTCCGTTCAACGGCCCCATCGGCGCTGCGCGCGTGGGCTACATCAACGGCGAATACGTGCTCAACCCCGGCCAGACTGCGCGCAAGAACTCGCAGATGGACCTGGTGGTCGCGGGTACCGAGGCCGCCGTGCTGATGGTCGAATCCGAAGCCCAGCAGCTGTCCGAAGAAATCATGCTGGGCGCCGTGGTGTTCGGCCATGAGCAAGGCAATGTGGCCATCAACGCCATCCATGAACTGGTGCGCGATGCTGGCAAGCCTGTGTGGCAGTGGGAAGCGCCTGCCAAGGACGAATCCCTGATTGCCAAGGTGACAACCCTGGCCGACGACAAGCTGCGCGCTGCCTACCAGATCCGCAACAAGCAGGCCCGCACCCAGGCATGCCGCGAGTCGTATGCTGCCGTCATGGCCGATCTTAAGGCCGATGGCGTGGAGTTCGATTCCGTCAAGGTCGAAGGCATGCTGTTCGACATCGAAGCAGGCATCGTCCGCAGCCAGATCCTGGCTGGTGAGCCCCGCATCGACGGCCGTGATACGCGCACCGTGCGCCCCATCGAAATCCGCAGCAGCGTGCTGCCCCGCGCGCACGGCTCTTCGCTGTTCACCCGCGGCGAAACCCAGGCACTGGTGGTGACCACGCTGGGCACCGAGCGCGATGCGCAGCGCATTGATGCGCTGGCCGGCGAGTACGAAGACCGCTTCATGATGCACTACAACATGCCTCCCTTCGCCACGGGCGAAGTGGGCCGCATGGGCAGCACCAAGCGCCGCGAAATCGGCCACGGCCGTCTGGCCAAGCGTGCTCTGGTGGCCGTGCTGCCGACCAAGGAAGAGTTCCCCTACACCATGCGTGTCGTGTCGGAAATCACCGAGTCCAATGGCTCGTCGTCGATGGCGTCGGTGTGCGGGGGCTGCCTGTCGCTGATGGACGCCGGCGTGCCCATGAAGGCGCACGTGGCCGGTATCGCCATGGGCCTGATCAAGGATGCGAACCGTTTTGCTGTGCTGACCGACATCCTGGGCGATGAGGATCACCTGGGTGACATGGATTTCAAGGTGGCGGGTACCACCAACGGTATCACCGCTCTCCAGATGGACATCAAGATCCAGGGCATCACCAAGGAGATCATGCAGGTTGCGCTGGCACAGGCCAAAGAAGCGCGCATGCACATTCTGGGCAAGATGCAGGAGGCCATGAGCACCGCCAATACCGAGGTTTCCAGCTTCGCGCCCAAGCTCTTCACCATGAAGATCAACCCTGAAAAGATCCGTGATGTGATCGGCAAGGGCGGCGCGGTGATTCGTGCCCTGACGGAGGAGACCGGCTGCCAGATCAACATCGAAGAAGACGGCACGATCACCATCGCCGCGACCGATGCGGATAAGGCCGAGATTGCCAAGAAGCGCATCGAGCAGATCACGGCTGAGGTCGAGATTGGCAAGATCTACGAAGGCCCTGTGACGAAGATCCTGGACTTCGGCGCCTTGATCAACCTGCTGCCGGGCAAGGATGGCCTGCTGCATATCAGCCAGATCGCGCATGAGCGTGTGGAGCGCGTGGGCGACTATCTGACCGAGGGCCAGATCGTCAAGGTCAAGGTCATGGAAACCGATGAAAAAGGCCGCGTCAAGCTGTCGATGAAGGTGCTGGCAGACCGCCCAGCCGGCGGTAGCGACCGTCCGGCACCGGCTGAGCGCGGTGACCGCGAGCCGCGTCGTGACCACGGCCGTGACGGCGGTGGCCGCCCATCCGCCGACCAGCAACAGCAGCAGCAACAACAGTCTCTGCCTTCGGAAGGTGGTTTCGGGCAGGTCGTCGGTTGATGGTTTTGCTACTGATTTTGTAGCTGCTGGCGCTTATCCATAATGCGCTGGCGGCCAAAATCATTCAAATCCATCTCCCTCAAAGAATTGCAACATGCGTGCTGTCGAAATCACATCCTTTGGAGGCCCTGGCGTACTGCGTCTGGGTGACCGTCCCGTGCCCCAGCCGGGTGCGGGCGAACTTCTGATCCGCGTTGCCGCCAGTGGCATCAACCGACCCGATGTGCTGCAGAGAATGGGGCACTACGCACCGCCTCCGGGGACTTCGGATCTTCCGGGTCTGGAGGTGGCCGGTGTCGTCGAATCCGGCGATGCCGCGGCCATGGCCGAAGCGGGTATCCGGGTGGGTGACCGTGTGTGTGCCCTGGTGGCGGGGGGCGGTTATGCCGAGTGGTGTGTTGCACCGGTCGCGCAGTGCCTGCCCGTGCCGCAAGGGTTGAGCGACGTCGAGGCGGCTTCGCTGCCTGAAACGTTCTTCACCGTGTGGAGCAATGTTTTCGACCGGGGCCGCCTGCAGGCCGGAGAGACTCTGCTGGTGCAGGGGGGAACCAGTGGCATTGGCGTGACGGCCATCCAGCTGGCACGCGCCTTCGGGGCCACCGTGCTGGCCACGGCGGGCAGCGATGAGAAGTGCGCGGCTTGCCTGCGCCTTGGGGCGCACCACGCCATCAACTACAAGTCCCAAGACTTTGTGGCAGAGGGCAAGCGCCTCACGCAGGGCAAGGGGGTGGATGTCGTGCTGGACATGGTTGCGGGCGACTACGTGGAGCGTGAGGTCGAGTGCCTGGCTGAAGATGGCCGCCTGGTCATCATTGCTGTGCAAGGCGGTATCAAGAGCGGTTTCAACGCCGGACTGGTACTGCGCCGAAGGCTCACCATCACCGGCTCCACCCTTCGCCCACGCCCCGTGGCTTTCAAGGGCGCCATTGCGAAAGCACTGCGTGAGCATGTGTGGCCGCTGCTGGCGGCGGGCCAGGTGCGGCCGGTCATCCACAGCACGTTTGCGGCGGCAGACGCCGCAAGCGCACATGCGTTGATGGAGTCGAACCAGCACATTGGCAAGATTGTTCTGACATGGTGATCATGAAAAACAAGAAGAAACTCATCGCAGGTAACTGGAAGATGAACGGCTCGCTGGCCGCCAACGAGGCTTTGCTCAAGGGCATCCTGGCGGGCGTTGCTGACGCAGCCTGCGACGTAGCCGTCGCAGTGCCTGCGCCCTATCTGGCGCAGGTGCAGGCTGCTGCGGCGGGGTCTGTGGTGGCTGTGGCTGCGCAGGATGTATCGCAGCACGAGGCGGGCGCATTCACCGGTGAGGTGTCGGCTGCGATGTTGAAAGATTTTGGCGTGCGCTACACCTTGGTGGGGCATTCTGAACGTCGCCAGTATCACGGTGAGACCGATGCGGTGGTCGCGGAGAAGGTGCAACGCGCGCTGGCTGCGGGCATCACACCCATTGTGTGCGTTGGCGAAACCCTGCAGGAGCGCGAAGCAGGGCAGACCGAGGCGGTGGTCAAGCGGCAATTGGCAGCGGTCATTCACCTCAATGGGCATTGCATCAGTGAGGTGGTGGTGGCGTACGAGCCTGTCTGGGCCATCGGTACCGGACGCACAGCCTCGCCAGAGCAGGCGCAGGCCGTGCACGCTGTGCTGCGCGCCCAGCTTGCAGCGGCCAGCGAACATGCAGACCGTATCCGCTTGTTGTATGGCGGCAGCATGAATGCGGGCAATGCTGCTCAGCTGCTAGGTCAGCCGGACATTGATGGTGGTCTGGTAGGTGGCGCGTCGCTGAAGGCGCCCGATTTTCTGCAGATCATTGCGGCCGCCCGGTGAGGCGGCGCATTAAACAAATTCAATCAGGAGTGAACAGAGAATGAACGTGATCGTGAATGTGGTGCTGGCTGTGCAGATGCTTACGGCCCTGGTGATGATTGGCCTGATCCTGATCCAGCATGGCAAGGGTGCTGACATGGGAGCTGCGTTTGGCAGCGGTAGCTCCGGAAGCCTGTTTGGGGCCAGCGGCAGTGCCAACTTCCTGTCGCGCACCACAGCGGTGCTTGCGGCAGTGTTTTTTGTGGCCACGCTGGCGTTGGCTTACTTCGGCAATGCGCGGCCTGCGAGCTCTGGCAGCGTGCTGGAAGCTCCGGGCGCTGCAGTACCCGCAGGGGCGCCTGCGTTGTCTGCATCCGACGCGGTCGTGCCCCCGGCTGTGCCTGCATCGGGTGCAGCGCAGATCCCCACCAAATAATCTGCACTAAATTGGGCTTCGCAGGTCGAAGCAGGGTTTTTCCGGAGTAGAATCCCGGATTGTCTGGAAAGCCAAAACCGCAAGGTTCCTCATGCCATCCAGATGCACAAATCAGCCGTCGTGGTGAAATTGGTAGACACGCTATCTTGAGGGGGTAGTGGCGAAAGCTGTGCGAGTTCGAGTCTCGCCGACGGCACCAAAACAAAGGCCTGCCTGCATGACCCGGCTCGGGTCCTGACGGGCAAGGCTACAGCGGTGAGCACATCCTCAAGATGAACCTCGATCAGTACCTCCCCGTCCTTTTGTTCATCTTGGTCGGCATCGCCGTTGGCGTTGTCCCCCTCGTACTCGGTTACATCCTGGGCCCCAACCGCCCGGATGACGCGAAGAACTCCCCCTACGAATGCGGCTTTGAAGCCTTCGAGGACGCGCGCATGAAGTTTGATGTGCGCTACTACCTCGTAGCCATCTTGTTCATATTGTTCGATCTGGAAATCGCATTCCTCTTCCCGTGGGCGGTGGCGCTGCATGAGGTGGGTGTTGCCGGTTTCGTCGCTGTCGTGATTTTCCTGGCCGTTCTGGTGGTGGGTTTTGCCTACGAGTGGAAAAAGGGCGCGCTGGATTGGGAATGAGCGGGCTTCAACAAGGATGATGCAATGATTGAAGGCGTGATGAAGGAAGGCTTCATCACCACGAGTTACGACTCGGTGGTGAACTGGGCCAAGACCGGCTCTTTGTGGCCCATGACGTTTGGTCTGGCGTGCTGCGCTGTCGAAATGATGCATGCCGCCGCTGCGCGTTATGACATTGGCCGTTTCGGGGCCGAGGTTTTCCGCGCCAGCCCCCGCCAGTCCGACCTGATGATCGTGGCCGGCACGCTGTGCAACAAGATGGCGCCTGCTTTGCGCAAGGTGTATGACCAGATGTCCGAGCCGCGTTGGGTTCTGTCCATGGGCTCTTGTGCCAATGGGGGCGGTTACTACCACTACAGCTATTCGGTGGTGCGTGGTTGCGATCGCATTGTGCCGGTGGATGTCTATGTGCCTGGATGCCCTCCCACTGCGGAAGCGCTGATTTACGGGATCATCCAGTTGCAGCAGAAGATCCGCCGCACCAACACCATTGCTCGCGTCTGAAGGGTTGATTATGACCGCTGTAGCCATTCGGCCTGAAAAACTCAAGGACAACATCGCCGCTGCACTGGGTGAGAAGGTGCGTCAGATCACGGTGGCGCTGGACGAGGTCACGTTGGTGGTAGATGCTGCCGACTACCTCGAAACGATGCGGGTTTTGCGTGACGCAGAAGGTTGCCGCTTTGAGCAGTTGATCGATCTGTGCGGTGTGGACTATTCCGCCTACGCTGATGCGGTGCACGAAGGTGCTCGCTACTGCGTGGTGTCGCACCTCTTGTCTGTGAGTCTGAACCAGCGCGTGCGGGTCAAGGTGTTCTGCGCCGACGATGATTTCCCAGTGGTGGATTCAGTCTCCGACCTTTGGAATTCCGCCAATTGGTACGAGCGCGAAGCGTTTGACCTGTTTGGCATTGTGTTCGACGGCCACAACGATCTGCGGCGCATCCTGACCGATTACGGCTTTATCGGTCATCCCTTTCGTAAGGATTTCCCGCTGTCCGGCCATGTCGAGATGCGCTATGACGCCGAGTTGCGCCGCGTGGTGTATGAGCCGGTATCGATCGAGCCGCGTGAGATCACGCCGCGCATCATTCGCGAAGACAAATACGGAGGCCTGCACTGAGGCGTTCGCGTCCGATGTGAACCACCATGGCTGAAATCAAGAATTATTCCCTGAACTTTGGTCCGCAGCATCCTGCCGCGCACGGTGTGCTGCGCCTGGTGCTGGAGCTCGATGGTGAAGTCGTGCAGCGTGCCGACCCGCACATCGGCCTCTTGCACCGCGCCACCGAAAAGCTGGCAGAGCACAAGACCTACATCCAGTCGCTGCCGTACATGGATCGGCTGGACTACGTCTCGATGATGTGCAACGAGCACGCCTATTGCCTGGCCATCGAGAAGCTGCTGGGTCTGGAAGTGCCCTTGCGGGCGCAGTACATCCGTGTGATGTTCTCCGAGATCACACGGCTGCTCAACCACTTGATGTGGCTCGGTTCGCACGGCAACGACTGCGGCAGCTCTACCATCCTGATCTACACCTTCCGCGAACGCGAAGACCTGTTTGACATGTATGAAGCCGTTTCCGGCGCGCGCATGCATGCGGCGTACTTCCGGCCGGGCGGTGTGTACCGCGACCTGCCGGACAGCATGCCGCAGTACAAGGTCAGCAAGATCAAGAATGCCAAGGCCCTTGAGGCCATGAACCAGAATCGTCAGGGTTCGCTGCTCGATTTCATCGACGACTTCACCCAGCGTTTCCCTGGCTGCGTGGATGAATACGAGACCCTTCTGACCGACAACCGCATCTGGAAGCAACGCACGGTGGGTATTGGTGTGGTGCCGCCCGAGCGTGCACTGAATCTGGGCATGACCGGCCCCATGATCCGTGGTTCCGGAATCGCCTGGGACCTGCGCAAGACCCAGCCGTACGATGTGTACGACCGTGTGGACTTCGATGTACCCGTGGGCAAGACAGGTGACTGCTACGACCGCTATCTGGTGCGCGTGCAGGAAATGCGCGAATCCAATCGCATCATCAAGCAGTGTGTGGACTGGCTCAAAGCCAATCCGGGTCCTGTCATTACTGACAATCACAAGGTGGCTGCGCCCGCTCGTGAATCCATGAAGTCCAACATGGAGGAGTTGATCCACCACTTTAAGCTTTTCACTGAAGGGTTTCACGTGCCCGAGGGTGAGGCCTATGCCGCAGTGGAGCACCCCAAGGGCGAGTTTGGCATCTACCTGGTGAGTGACGGTGCCAACAAGCCTTACCGCCTCAAGATCCGTGCGCCGGGTTTCGCGCACCTGGCCACGCTGGACGAAATGGCACGCGGCCACATGATTGCGGACGCCGTAGCCATCATTGGCACCATGGATATCGTGTTCGGAGAGATTGACCGATGATTACCGAAGCGACCCGTGCGCGATTTGCGCGTGAAGTGGCCAAATACCCCGCCGAGCAAAAGCAGTCTGCCGTGATGGCCTGCCTGTCGATCGTGCAGCAGGAGCAGGGTTTTGTAAGTGCTGAGAGCGAAGCGGTGATTGCCGAGTATCTGGGCATGCCCCAGATTGCTGTGCACGAGGTCACGACGTTCTACAACATGTACAACCAGCAGCCGGTGGGCAAGTACAAGCTCAACGTGTGTACGAATCTGCCATGCCAGTTGCGCGACGGGCAGAAGGCATTGCATCACCTGGAAAAGAAGCTGGGTGTGTCGATGGGTGAGACCACACCTGACGGCCTGTTCACCCTGCAGCAATGCGAATGCCTGGGGGCTTGTGCCGATGCGCCGGTGATGTTGGTGAACGATCGCACGATGTGCAGCTTCATGGACAACGACAAGCTCGACCAGCTCGTTGATGGCCTGCGGGCGGCGGAGGGCCAGTGATGACCACGGCAACACAAATACTCTCCCAGTTCCAGGCTACAGGCGTCCAGACCTGCTTCCACGATCGCCATATCAATCCCCAGATCTATGCGAGCCTGAATGGGGGTAACTGGAGCATCAAGGATTACGAAGCGCGTGGTGGCTATCAGGCGCTGCGTCGCATCCTGGGTAAAGATGGTAGCGAGGGCCTGACGCAGGACCAGGTTATTGCCACAGTGAAGGAATCCGGCTTGCGTGGTCGGGGCGGTGCGGGCTTCCCCACGGGCCTCAAGTGGAGCTTCATGCCCCGCTCGTTCCCCGGCCAGAAATATCTGGTGTGCAATTCCGACGAAGGCGAGCCGGGGACTTGCAAGGACCGCGACATCCTTCAGTTCAACCCGCACATCGTTATCGAAGGCATGATCATCGCTGCGTACGCGATGGGCATCTCTGTGGGCTACAACTACATCCACGGCGAGATCTTCCAGACCTACGAACGTTTTGAGGCTGCACTGGAAGAAGCACGTGCTGCGGGCTATCTGGGCGACAACATCCTGGGTGGCAGCTTCAGCTTTCAGCTGCACGCAGCCCACGGTTTTGGTGCCTACATTTGCGGTGAAGAAACGGCATTGCTCGAATCGCTGGAAGGCAAAAAGGGGCAACCCCGTTTCAAGCCGCCGTTTCCGGCCAGCTTTGGCCTGTATGGCAAGCCCACTACGATCAACAATACGGAAACCTTTGCGGCTGTGCCCTGGATCATCCGCAATGGCGGTGCAGCTTATCTGGAGTGCGGCAAGCCCAACAACGGCGGCACCAAGATTTTCTCGGTGTCTGGCGACGTCGAAAAGCCAGGCAACTATGAGGTGCCACTGGGTACCCCGTTTGCCAAGCTGCTGGAGCTGGCAGGCGGCGTGCGCAAAGGCCGTCAGCTGAAGGCGGTGATTCCTGGTGGTTCGTCGGCCCCTGTCCTGCCGGCATCCATCATCATGGAATGCACGATGGACTATGACTCCATCGCCAAGGCCGGCTCCATGCTGGGCTCGGGCGCTGTCATCGTGATGGATGACTCCCGCAGCATGGTCGAGAGCTTGTTGCGCCTGTCGTATTTTTATTCGCACGAGTCGTGCGGCCAATGCACGCCTTGCCGCGAAGGCACGGGCTGGATGTGGCGCGTGATCGATCGCATCCAGCATGGCCAGGGACGTGAGGGTGATCTGGATCTGCTCAACTCGGTGGCGGACAACATCCAGGGCCGCACCATTTGTGCACTGGGTGATGCGGCCGCCATGCCCGTGCGCGCCATGATCAAACACTTCCGTCCCGAGTTTGAGGCACTGATCCGGAACAAGGCTCCACAAGCCGCGACCTCCGTCTGATCGCGAGAGAACATATGGTTGAAATTGAACTGGACGGTCAGAAAGTGGAAGTCGCCGAAGGCTGCATGGTGATGCATGCAGCCGAGAAGGCAGGCACTTACATTCCGCATTTCTGCTACCACAAGAAACTTTCGATCGCCGCCAATTGCCGCATGTGCCTGGTGGATGTTGAGAAAGCTCCTAAGCCCATGCCTGCCTGTGCCACGCCGGTCACGCAGGGAATGATCGTGCGCACCAAGAGCGACAAAGCCATCAAGGCGCAGCAGTCGGTCATGGAGTTTTTGCTCATCAACCACCCTCTGGATTGCCCTATCTGCGACCAGGGGGGCGAGTGCCAGCTGCAGGATCTGGCTGTGGGCTATGGGGGCTCTTCCTCGCGTTATGAGGAAGAAAAGCGCGTGGTGTTCCACAAGGACGTGGGCCCGCTGATCTCCATGGAGGAGATGAGCCGCTGCATCCACTGCACCCGCTGCGTTCGCTTCGGCCAGGAAGTGGCGGGCGTGATGGAGCTCGGCATGATCCATCGTGGCGAGCATTCTGAAATCACCACGGTCACCGGCGACACGGTGGACTCGGAGCTGTCGGGCAACATGATCGACATCTGCCCGGTCGGTGCGCTGACCAGCAAGCCTTTCCGCTACAGCGCCCGCACCTGGGAGCTGTCGCGCCGTCGCTCGGTAAGCCCACATGACTCCACCGGCGCCAACCTGATTGTTCAGGTCAAGAACCACAAGGTCATGCGTGTTGTGCCGTTCGAGAACGAGGCCGTCAATGAATGCTGGATTGCCGACCGCGACCGTTTTTCCTATGAGGCGCTCAGCAGCGACGAGCGCCTGACCCGGCCCATGCTCAAGCAGGGCGGGGCGTGGAAGGAAGTGGACTGGCAGACCGCGTTGGAGTATGTGGCCAACGGTCTCAAGAACATCAAGCATGACCATGGCGCGAGCAGTATTGGGGCATTGGTCAGTCCGCACAGCACGCTGGAGGAACTGTACCTGGCGGCAGCGCTGGTACGTGGCCTCGGCGGCGACAACATCGACTACCGCCTGCGCAATGCGGAGTTCGCGGCGCCGGAGGGAATCCGCTGGCTGGGTACGTCCATCGCTTCGCTGTCCACGCTGCAACGCGTGCTGGTGGTGGGCTCCAATCTGCGTAAAGACCATCCATTGTTTGCCCAGCGCATCCGTCAGGCTGCCCGCCATGGCTGCCAGGTAAGCGCCATCGCGTCGGTGACTCACGATTGGGCCATGCCCGTTCAATCTTTCGTGGCGCAAGGCGCTGCGCAATGGGTGCAAATCTTGGGTGGCATTGCGTGCGCCGTGGCCCAGGAGAAAGGCGTTGCCGCACCTCAAGGCGCGGCGGCTGCCAGCGAGGCAACCCAGGCCATCGCCCGCTCCCTGCTCGGTGGTGAGCGCAAGGCTGTGCTGCTGGGCAATGCCGCTGCACACCATGCGCAAGCCAGTCAGCTGCTGGCACTTGCCAACTGGATTGCTGAGAACACCGGCGCGAGCGTGGGTTACCTCACGGAAGCTGCCAACACGGTGGGTGCGCAGTTTGTAGGTGCCCATCCCGTCGGCGGTGGTCTGAATGCGGCTCAAATGCTCTCCGGTGGTTTGAAGGCCGCGGTGCTGCTCAACACCGAGCCAGTTCATGATACGGCTGCGGGCGCGAAGGCTGCAACCGCCCTGGCTGGTGCAGAGATGGTGGTCACGTTGAGCCCCTTCAAGGCCAACATGGAGTTCAGTGACGTTCTGTTGCCAATTGCCCCGTTCACGGAAACCTCCGGCAGCTTTGTCAACGCCGAAGGCCGACTGCAAAGTTTCCACGCCGTGGTACGTCCTCTGGGTGACACCCGTCCTGCGTGGAAGGTTCTGCGTGTTCTGGCCAATCTGCTGGATGTGCCGGGCTTTGACTTTGAAACCTCGCAGGATGTGCTGGCCCGTGCCACAAATGCTCCTGCAGGCACGATCACGCAGCTGTCGGCTGACCAGCTGTCCAATGTGGTGAAGGCGGTCTCCACCGGAGCCGCAGCGGTTGGCGAGCCGGTGGTCGCATCCATCTATCAACTGGACAGCCTGGTGCGCCGTTCCGCGTCCTTGCAGCTCACTGCTGACGCCCGCAGCGCTCGTGAAGGAGTGGCCGCATGATCGACGCGATTTACAACGCAGGCCTGAACCTGCTTTCCTTTGGCTGGTGGACTGGCGTGGTGTGGCCGGTACTCTGGATTCTCATCAAGATCGTGTGTATCCTGGCGCCGCTGATGGGTGCGGTGGCCTATCTCACGCTTTGGGAACGCAAGCTCCTGGGCTTCATGCAGGTTCGCCACGGCCCCAATCGCGTGGGTCCCTTGGGATTGCTGCAGCCTATTGCCGATGCGCTGAAATTGCTGACAAAGGAAATCATCCAGCCCACGGCCGCCAGCAAAGGGCTGTTTGTGCTGGGCCCTGTCATGGCTATCATGCCGGCGCTGGCTGCCTGGGTGGCGATCCCGTTCGGCCCGGACGTCGCGCTGGCAAACGTCAACGCAGGCTTGCTGCTGGTGATGGCCATCACCTCGATCGAGGTGTACGGCGTGATCATTGCGGGCTGGGCCTCGAACTCCAAATATGCGTTCCTGGGTGCCCTGCGCGCTTCCGCTCAGATGGTGAGTTACGAAATTGCCATGGGTTTCTGCTTCCTGGTGGTGATCATGGTCTCCGGCAGCATGAATCTCACCGAGATCGTGATGGGGCAGGGTCGTGGCATGGCTGCAGATAAAGGCCTGACTTTCCTATCCTGGAACTGGCTCCCGTTGTTGCCCATCTTTCTGGTCTACCTGATTTCGGGTGTGGCAGAAACCAACCGCCATCCCTTTGACGTGGTGGAAGGTGAGGCAGAAATCGTGGCCGGGCACATGGTGGAGTATTCCGGCATGGGCTTTGCGATCTTCTTCCTGGCCGAGTACGCCAGCATGTGGCTTGTTTCGATACTGGCTGCACTGATGTTTCTCGGCGGCTGGTTGCCCCCCATCGACAGCGCGCTGTTCAACTGGATTCCAGGGTGGATCTGGTTGGGGATCAAGACCTTCCTAGTGGTCTCGATGTTCATCTGGATCCGGGCTACCTTCCCGCGGTTCCGCTATGACCAGATCATGCGTCTGGGCTGGAAGATCTTTATTCCAGTCACGCTGGTGTATTTGTTGTTTGTCGGCGGGTGGTTGCTCTCGCCTTGGAATATCTGGAAATAAGCGGGGACACAAATGACTGCTGTTGCTGCTGCTGCACCTTTTTCGATCAAGGATTTCTTCAAGAGCTTCATGCTCGTGGAGTTACTCAAGGGCATGGCCCTTACGGGTCGCTACGCTTTTCGCCGCAAGGTGACCGTCCAGTTCCCGGAAGAGAAGACCCCCTTGTCTCCCCGTTTCCGTGGCCTGCACGCGTTGCGCCGTTATGACAACGGTGAAGAGCGGTGCATTGCCTGCAAACTTTGCGAGGCTGTGTGCCCGGCGATGGCCATCACCATTGAGTCGGATGTACGTTCAGATGGATCGCGCCGTACCACACGCTACGACATCGACCTGACCAAGTGCATTTTTTGCGGTTTCTGCGAGGAGAGTTGCCCGGTGGATTCGATTGTGGAGACCCATATCTTCGAATACCACGGCGAAAAGCGCGGCGATCTGTATTTCACGAAGGACATGCTCCTGGCCGTAGGCGACCGGTACGAAGGTGAAATCGCGGCAGCCAAGGCTGCGGACGCCAAGTACCGCTAAGCGGTGCCCGGTGCAGCCTGTTTTGCCAGACTTTCTATAAAGACCCGATTCATGGACGCCAAGACTGGTTTCTTCTACCTCTTCTCGGTCGTGCTGCTGTTTGCGGCCTTCCGGGTGATCACCGCGCGCAATCCGGTGCACGCTGTGCTCTATCTCATTCTCGCGTTTTCGCAAGCTTCGGCCGTATGGCTGTTGCTCAAAGCCGAGTTTTTGGCCATTGCCCTGGTGCTTGTGTACCTGGGCGCGGTGATGGTGCTGTTCCTGTTCGTCGTGATGATGCTGGACATCCATGTGGACACGGTGCGCAAGGGTTTCTGGAAGCATTTTCCCCTGGCAGCCACAGTGGGCGCGCTGATTGCCCTGGAAATGGCTGCGGTGCTGATGGGTGGTTTTCGGGGCATGGACGAACCAAAGGCGGTCGCAACGATGGTGAACGCCGCAGGACAAGTGGTTCCCTATTCGAACACGAAGGCGCTGGGCATCCTGCTGTACACCGAGTATCTCTACCCCGTTGAAATTGCGGCGGTGATCCTGCTGGTGGCGATGATTGCAGCCATTGCGTTGACTCTTCGTCAGCGCAAGGACAGCAAGGCCATCAACCCCGCTGCGCAGATCCGCGTCCGTGCTGCGGACCGGCTGGAAGTGGTGAAGGTCGCTGCTACGCAAAAGCCGGTGGACGAAGCGCCGACCGCGCCTGCCGCTGAGGAGAAAAAAGCATGACGCTGACGCTGGGACACTTTCTCTCGCTGGGTGCGATGCTGTTCGCGCTGGCGGTGATCGGGATTTTCCTGAACCGCAAGAACCTGATCGTGCTGCTGATGGCCATCGAATTGATGCTTTTGGCCGTGAACATGAACTTCGTCGCCTTTTCGCACTACCTGGGCGACATGCACGGCCAGGTGTTCGTGTTCTTCATCCTGACCGTGGCGGCAGCCGAGTCGGCCATTGGCCTGGCCATTCTGGTACTGCTGTTCCGCAACAAGTCCAGCATCAACGCGGAAGACCTCAACACCCTCAAGGGTTGATGGTCTCCCCGTATTCCCAAGGTTCTCAAGAATGAGTCAAACCCTCTCTGCTTCAACGCTCCTGGCCGTGCCGCTGGCACCGCTTGCGGGCGCTTTGCTGGCCGGCATCTTTGGTACGACCTTTGGTGGTAACTGGATTGGCCGCCGACTGAGCCATACCCTGACGATTCTGGGCGTGCTTGTGGCGTTCGTGCTGTCGGCGATGACGCTCAAGAGCGTTGCGGTCGACGGTGCCCGGTTCAACGAGACGCTTTACACCTGGATGGTCGTAGGTGGTCTCAAGATGGAAGTTGGTTTCCTGGTGGATAGCCTCACGGCCATGATGATGGTTGTGGTGACTTTCGTGTCCCTCATGGTGCACATCTACACCATTGGCTACATGGAAGAGGATGACGGCTATAACCGTTTCTTTGCCTACATCTCGTTGTTCACGTTCTCGATGCTCATGCTTGTCATGAGCAATAACCTGCTGCAGCTGTTCTTCGGTTGGGAAGCCGTGGGCCTGGTTTCGTACCTGCTGATTGGCTTCTGGTTCAACAAGCCGTCGGCCATCTTCGCCAACATGAAGGCGTTCCTGGTCAACCGGGTGGGGGACTTCGGTTTTATCCTGGGCATTGGCCTGATTGCCGCCTACGCTGGCACGCTCAACTACGGCGAAGTGTTTGCAAAGACAGGTGAGCTGGGTGGTCTGGCTTTCCCTGGCACTGACTGGATGCTGATCACCGTCATCTGCATTTGCCTTTTCATCGGTGCCATGGGCAAGTCGGCTCAGTTCCCGTTGCACGTGTGGTTGCCCGATTCGATGGAAGGTCCCACCCCCATTTCGGCGCTGATCCACGCGGCCACCATGGTGACGGCGGGCATCTTCATGGTGGCACGCATGTCGCCACTGTTTGAACTGTCTGATACAGCGTTGAACTTCATTCTTGTGATCGGTGCCATCACGGCGCTGTTCATGGGTTTCCTGGGCATCATCCAGAACGACATCAAACGCGTGGTGGCCTATTCCACGCTCTCGCAGCTGGGCTACATGACCGTGGCGCTGGGGGCTTCGGCGTACTCGGTGGCCGTGTTCCACCTGATGACCCACGCGTTCTTCAAGGCGCTGCTGTTTCTCGGGGCCGGCTCGGTCATCATGGGCATGCACCATAACCAGGACATCCGCTGGATGGGTGGCGTGCGCAAGTACATGCCCATCACCTGGATCACCTCGCTGCTGGGCTCGCTGGCATTGATCGGAACACCGCTGTTCTCGGGTTTCTACTCCAAGGACAGCATCATCGAGGCAGTGCATTTCAGCCAGCTGCCCGCGGCCGGGTTTGCGCACTTCGCGGTGCTGGCGGGCGTTTTCATCACGGCGTTCTACTCGTTCCGCATGTACTTCCTGGTCTTCCATGGCAAGGAGCGCTACGACCAGAACCCGGATGCGCACCACCACGACCATCATGGTCATGACGATCACCACGGGCATGATGCCAAGCCGCATGAATCCCCCTGGGTGGTGACGGTGCCGCTGGTGCTTTTGGCCATACCGTCGGTAGTCGTGGGCTTCATGTTCATCCAGCCCATGCTGTTTGGCGACTTTTTCAAGGACGTCATTTTTGTCGACGCAGCCAAGCACCCGGCCATGGCGAAGCTGGCAGAAATCTTCCACGGTCCGGTGGGCATGGCACTGCATGGGCTGCAAACGGCGCCGTTCTGGCTCGCACTGGCAGGTGTGGCAGCCTCGTACTACATGTACATGGTGAATCCTGCGTTGCCGGCCGCGATCAAGGCACGCGTTCAGCCGTTGTATACGCTGCTGGAGAACAAGTACTACATGGACTGGATCAACGAGAACGTCCTTGCCCGTGGGGCACGCATGCTGGGTGTGGGCCTCTGGAAGGTCGGCGACCAGGCCATCATCGACGGCGCTCTCGTGAACGGCTCTTGGAAGTTGGTGCGTGGGGTTTCCGGCATCGTGCGCTGGATGCAGTCGGGATTTATCTTTCACTACGCGCTGGTGATGATCCTGGGTGTCTTCGCTCTGATGACCTGGTTTGTCTGGGGCGATGCTCTCCTGCAGCTCATCAAATAAGGAAAACAACAAATGGGTCTGTTGAGTCTTGCAATCTGGACGCCGATTGCCTTTGGTGTGCTGCTGCTGGCTGTCGGGCGGGATGAACATGCCCGCGCCGTGCGGTGGCTGGCGCTGGTGGGTGCCATGATTGGCTTTCTGGTGACACTGCCGCTTTACGACGGCTTCCAGCTGGGAACCGCGGCGATGCAGTTTGTCGAGAAGGCTGCCTGGATCGAACGTTTCAACGTGCATTACCACCTGGGGGTGGATGGCATTTCGTTCTGGTTCGTGCCGCTGACGGCGTTTATCACCGTCATCGTGGTGATGGCTTCCTGGGAGTCCATTACCGAGCGCGTCAACCAGTACATGGGCGCGTTCCTGATCCTGTCCGGCCTGATGATTGGCGTGTTCACCGCACTGGACGGCATGCTGTTCTATGTGTTCTTCGAAGCCACGCTGATCCCGATGTACCTGATCATCGGCATCTGGGGTGGCCCCAACAAGATCTACGCGGCGTTCAAGTTCTTCCTGTATACGCTGCTCGGTTCGCTGTTGATGCTGATCGCGCTCATCTTTTTGTACAACCAGTCGGGTGGCAGCTTCGACATCGCAACATGGCACCAGTTGCCGCTGAGCCGTACGGCGCAGACCTTGCTGTTCTTTGCCTTTTTTGCTGCATTTGCCGTGAAGGTGCCCATGTGGCCGGTGCACACGTGGCTGCCCGACGTGCATGTGGAGGCGCCCACCGGCGGCTCCGCCGTGCTGGCCGCCATCATGCTGAAGCTGGGGGCCTATGGCTTCCTGCGTTTTTCCATGCCCATCGCCCCCGATGCATCGCGCGAGTGGGCCTGGCTGATGATTGCCCTGTCGCTGATTGCCGTGATCTATGTGGGCTTGGTGGCCATGGTCCAGAAGGACATGAAGAAGCTGGTGGCGTATTCGTCCGTGGCGCACATGGGCTTCGTGACGCTGGGCTTCTTTATCTTCAACGATCTGGGCGTGTCTGGCGGTCTGGTGCAGATGATTGCCCACGGCTTTGTCTCTGGCGCGATGTTCCTGTCCATTGGCGTGCTGTATGACCGCGTGCATTCGCGTGAAATCGCCGCTTACGGCGGTGTGGTCAACACCATGCCCAACTTCACGGCCTTTGCGCTGCTGTTTGCGATGGCCAACTGCGGCCTGCCAGGAACTGCCGGCTTTGTGGGCGAGTGGATGGTGATCCTCGGCGCCGTCAAGGCCAACTTCTGGATTGGCCTGGCGGCTGCCACCGCGCTGATCTTTGGCGCAGCGTACACGCTGTGGATGTTCAAGCGCGTGTACCTGGGGCCTGTGGGCAACGAGAACGTGAAGGCGCTGACAGATATCGACAGCCGCGAATTCCTGGTGCTGGCCCTGCTGGGCATTGCCGTACTGGCCATGGGCCTGTATCCCCGTCCGTTCACGGACGTGATGGACACCTCGGTGGCGGAACTGCTCAAGCACGTTGCGCTGTCCAAGCTGAACTAAGAGATTCAAGAAGATGATTGACAACATCAGCTGGCTCGCGATTTACCCCGAAATCGTGCTGTTGACCATGGCCTGCGTGATTGCGCTGGTCGATCTGGGTGTGCACAGCGCGCGCCGTACAGGCACCTACGTGTTGACCATGCTCACGCTGGCAGTGGTTGCAGCGCTGCAAGCCATGTATGCCAGCAGCGGCAACACGTTCTACGGCTTTGGCAACATGGTGGTCAGTGATGCCATGGGCAACTGGCTCAAGTGCTTTGCCACGGTGGCCATGATGATCACGCTGGTCTACGGGCGCCCCTATGCGGCAGACCGCGACATGTTGCGCGGCGGTGAGATGTTCACCCTGTCGATGTTTGCGCTCCTGGGCATGTTCATCATGATCTCGGGCAACAACTTCCTGGTGATTTATCTGGGCCTGGAATTGCTGACGCTTTCCAGTTATGCCCTGGTGGCCCTGCGCCGCGATAACGCCACCGCGACCGAAGCTGCCATGAAGTATTTCGTGCTTGGCGCCATGGCCAGCGGCTTCCTGCTGTACGGCTTGTCGATGGTCTATGGCGCTACAGGATCGCTAGACATCGGCCAGGTCTTCAAGGCAGTGAACGCCGGACAAATCCGCCACCAGGTGTTGGTGTTCGGCCTGGTGTTCGTGGTGGCCGGCCTGGCCTTCAAGCTGGGTGTCGTGCCATTTCACATGTGGATTCCGGACGTGTACCAGGGTGCGCCGACGGCCGTGACCTTGATGATCGGTGGCGCTCCGAAGCTGGCTGCCTTTGCCATCACCATCCGGCTTCTGGTGGATGGTCTGCTCCCGTTGGCCATTGACTGGCAGCAGATGCTTGCGGTGCTCGCCATTGGCTCGCTACTGGTGGGCAATCTTGCGGCCATTGCACAGACCAATCTGAAACGCATGCTGGCGTACTCGACGATTTCGCAGATGGGTTTTGTGTTGCTCGGCCTGATGTCCGGCGTGATCAACGGCAATGTCGATGCAACGGCGGTCGAGAATGCCTACAGTGCCTCCATGTTCTATGTGGTCACTTATGTGCTCACCACGCTGGCTGCATTCGGTGTCATCCTCCTGCTGGCACGTGAAGGCTTTGAAAGCGAAGAGATTTCAGACTTCGCGGGCCTCAACCAGCGCAGCCCCCTGTACGCCGGCGTGATGGCGGTCTGCCTGTTCTCGATGGCCGGGATTCCGCCGCTGGTGGGGTTCTACGCAAAGCTGGCGGTACTCCAGGCCCTGGTGGCCTCGGGCCAGACCCTGTACATTGCCATGGCCGTGTTTGCGGTGATCATGTCGCTCATCGGTGCCTTCTACTACCTGCGCGTGGTCAAGGTCATGTACTTTGATGCTCCGCTGACCGCTTCGAGTGTCTCCGCTCCCGTGGATGTGCGTGTGGTGCTCACGCTCAACGCCGCCTTGGTGCTGGTGCTTGGCCTCCTGCCCGGTGGCCTGATGGCACTCTGTGCGGATGCCGTCGTGCGCGCACTGGCAACCTGAACGGCGCTTTGCGTTCGTTGGCTCAGTGTCTATCACGGCGTCCGTCTGGCTGGTCATCGTTGCGGCTTTCATCGCCGCCAACCTGCCGTTTCTGAACCATCGCTGGCTGGTCGTCGGGCCTGAGGCTGCGGGGCGCAAACCCCTGATCGGGCGACTTGCAGAACTCGTGCTGCTGTACTTTCTGGTGGGTGGCCTGGCGCTGCTCCTGGAGCGCAGGGCCGGGCAGATTGCACCCCAGGGGTGGGAGTTCTATGCCGTCACCGGCACGCTGTTTCTCACACTGGCCTTTCCGGGGTTTGTTTACCGTTACCTGCTGCGGCGCCACGGTTGACAACCGGCTCGGCCGCACTATCCAGCCATGAAGGTGCTTGACCTGCAATGCCGACAGGGCCACGTCTTTGAAGGCTGGTTTGCGTCGGAAGATGATTTTCAGGGCCAACGGAGCCGGGGTCTGGTGCAGTGTCCGCTCTGTGCAGACGACCACATTGAAAAGCGCCTGAGTGCGCCCCGCCTGAACCTCGGCGCCCGGGAGCCGCATGCCCCTGCGGCAGCGCCCGCGCAACCTTCTGATGCGCTCACAGTTGGTCACGCGCCCACGGATGCTACCGTCCTGCCCCCCGCTTTACAGGCTGCGTGGCTGCAGCTGGCGCGCCAGATCATCGCCAAGACCGAGGACGTTGGCGCGCAGTTTGCGCAAGAGGCCAGACGCATCCACCACGGGGAGGTGCAAGAGCGCGCCATACGCGGCCAGGCCACGCCCGATGAGGCGATGGAGTTGGTGGAGGAGGGCATCGCCGTAGTGCCCTTGCCGCTACCTTTGGCGGCCAAAGAGACCCTTCAGTGAGGCTGCTCGCTGGGCAATCGGAATATTGGTGTTTTTGGACTCTGGCGCTTATGGGATAAGCGCTGGCAGCTATAAGCTCAATAGCATTCTTGAGGGCTTTGAATTGTTTCTCGGCGCTGGTTGGCCGCAGCGGGGCGGTTAGCTGGGCCATCCCTCGCCCACCCGATCAAACCGTGAACTGCAGTGCCGCAAGCCGTGCGTAGACGCCGCCTTGCGCCATCAGCGCCGTGTGAGTGCCTTGCTCCACGATACGTCCGTGTTCCAGCACCACGATGCGGTCGGCGTTTTGCACCGTCGCCAGCCGGTGTGCAATGACCAGCGTGGTG
Source organism: Acidovorax sp. NO-1 (assembly GCF_000238595.1). Classification (GTDB taxonomy): domain Bacteria; phylum Pseudomonadota; class Gammaproteobacteria; order Burkholderiales; family Burkholderiaceae_C; genus Acidovorax. The sequence continues at coordinate 56,484 of NZ_AGTS01000105.1, forward strand.
CGGCGGCCCGTATGGCGCTGCATGGCGGTGTCCAGCGCTGCCTGCACCATGCGTTCGCTTTCGGCGTCCAGTGCGCTGGTGGCCTCGTCCAGCAGCAGCAGGGGCGGGTTCTTGAGCATGGCGCGGGCAATGGCAATGCGCTGCCGCTGGCCGCCAGACAACCGCACGCCCCGCTCACCCAGAAATGTGGCATAGCCCTCGGGCAGGGCGGTGATGAAGTCGTGTGCAAACGCGGCCCGGGTGGCCGCGATGACTTCTGCGTCCGTTGCCTCGGGGCGGCCGTAGCGGATGTTGTCCATCGCCGATGCCGAGAAGATCACAGCGTCCTGCGGCACCGTCCCTGTGCACGACCGCAGTGTCTCCAGCCGCAGGTGGCGGATGTCCACGCCGTTGAGCCGGATCACGCCCTTGGCTGGGCCCTTCGCGCCCGCGCCCACCTCGTAGAAGCGCTGCAGCAGCTGGAACACCGTGGTTTTGCCTGCGCCGCTTGCGCCCACCAATGCAACCGTTTCGCCCGGTGCAAGGTGCAGCGAAAAGTTCTGCAGCGCGGGTTGGTCGGGGCGCGAGGGGTAGAAGAACTGGACATTTTCGAACTCCACGTCCAGGCCCCGATCCGACAAGGGCAGATCTTGTGGTGTGGCAGGGTCTGCCACGGGCGACCGCGTGCCCAGCAGCTCCATCAGCCGCTCCGTGGCCCCGGCTGCCCGCAGCAGGTCACCATAGACTTCGCCCAGCACCGCCACAGCGCCGGCCAGCAAAATCACGTAAACCACCGTCTGCCCGAGATGTCCGGCCGTCATCTTGCCCGCGAGTACGGCCTCCGTGCCTTGGTATAGCCCCCAGAGCAACAGGGCAGCGTTGGCGATGATGATGAAGGCCACGAGCAGGGCCCGGGCGCGGGTGCGCTTGACCGCAACCTGGAACGCGTTTTCGGTGGCCTGCCTGAAGCGTGCGGACTCGCGCGTCTCGGCCGTGTAACTTTGCACCACGGGTACGGCATTGAGCACCTCGGCAGCAATGGCGCTGGAGTCCGCCACACGGTCCTGGCTATCGCGAGAAAGGCGCCGCACCCTGCGCCCGATCCACAGCGTTGGCAATACCACCAGCACCACGGCCAGCAACACCACCGACATGACATAAGGATTGGTCCACACCAGCATCGCCAGTGCGCCCACCCCCATCACGGCATTGCGCAATCCCATCGACAGCGACGCCCCCACCACTGTCTGCACCAGCGTCGTGTCGGAGGTGAGGCGCGAGAGGACTTCCCCCGTCTGCGTGGTTTCAAAGAACTGCGGGCTTTGCTGCAGTACGTGGGCATATACCGCATGGCGCAGATCGGCAGTGACGCGCTCCCCGAGCCAGCTCACCATGTAAAACCGCGCGGCCGAAAAAACACCCAGGGCGACCGCCACGGCGAACAGTGCTTCGAAATGATTGCGCAGCGCCATGGTCTGCGCCCCTTTGTCCGCGTTGAGCAACCCGGCATCCACCAGGTTGCGCAGGGCCAGGGGGAACGCCAGCGTCGCCAGCGCCGCGAGCACCAGAAACAGCAATGACAAAGCGATGCGCACCCGGTAAGGTCGCAAGAAGGGCAGGAGCCCGGTCAGGGAGCTGGGCGCGCCGCGTGCGGGCGTTGTAGTGGGGGTGGGTGCCATGAATGGCAGTGTAGGGCCCGTGCCGGGGTGGAGCACCCAAGCCTGCGGGCCCGGTGGCGCTGGCCATGGGGGCACGCCGGAGTTTGCGAGTGCTGGCAACCGTGGATGTCAGCAAAAAGCAAGAGTCTGCAAACATCTCGGCCCGCCTGTCAGCAAGCGCTGTGGGACTGCGGGGGGGACACGGGGCGGGGTGTAGGCGTTTATACATAGGCATTAGTCCCAGTATGTGTGCCGGTGTGGCGGCATACCATTCACTGCGATCAAAACGCACGCATGAAGACCTTGCCGAACAAGGCTTCTTTCCTCAGCACCCTACGGAGCGACCCAGGCGCAATGAGCGACGTCATTCTTGAAACCCACAGCCTGACCAAAGAGTTCAAGGGCTTTACCGCCGTCAGCGACGTGAACCTGGCCGTGCGCCGGGGTTCTATCCATGCGCTGATCGGCCCCAACGGTGCAGGCAAGACCACCTGCTTCAACCTGCTGACCAAGTTCCTGGAGCCAACCTCGGGCACCATCCGTTTCAACGGCCACGACATCACACGCGAGCAACCTGCGCAGATTGCCCGCCGTGGTGTGATTCGCTCGTTCCAGATCTCCGCAGTGTTCCCGCACCTCACGCTGATGGAGAACGTACGGCTGGGCCTGCAGCGCAAGCTGGGCACATCGTTTCACTTCTGGCGCAGCGAACGCACCCTGCGCCAGCTGGACGACCGGGCCATGCAGTTGCTCACGGAAGTGGGGCTTGAAGACCTGGCCGACGAGGTCACGGTGAACCTGCCCTACGGCAGAAAGCGCGCCCTGGAGATTGCCACCACACTCTCCATGGAGCCTGAACTCATGCTGCTGGACGAGCCTACCCAAGGCATGGGCCACGAAGACGTGGACCGCGTCACCCAGCTCATCAAGAAAGTCTCTGCAGGCCGCACCATCCTGATGGTCGAGCACAACATGAAAGTCGTCTCCACCATTGCTGACCGCATCACCGTGCTGCAGCGCGGCGCGGTGCTCGCAGAAGGCCCGTACGCAGAAGTCTCCAACAACCCCCAAGTCATGGAAGCCTACATGGGCACGACCGACGGCCAACTGCAGGGAGCGCACTGAGATGGCGACGACTGCATCCAAGACCCCTGCCCTGGAAATCAGGAACCTCGAAGCCTGGTACGGTGAATCGCACGTGCTCCATGGCGTGGACATCGTCGTGCAGCCCGGCGAAGTGGTCACCCTTCTGGGTCGCAACGGCGCCGGCCGCACCACCACCATGCGCGCCATCATGGGCCTGACCGGCTCGCGCAAAGGCTCGGTCAAGATCAACGGCGTGGAAACCATCAACATGCCCACACACCGCATTGCGCACCTGGGCGTGGGCTACTGCCCGGAAGAGCGGGGCATCTTCTCCAGCCTCTCGTGCGAAGAAAACCTGCTGCTGCCGCCAGCGCTCAAGACCGGCACGGCCGGCATGTCGGTGCAGGAAATCTACGCCATGTTCCCCAACCTGGCAGAACGCAGGAACAGCCAGGGCACGCGCCTGTCCGGCGGCGAGCAGCAGATGCTGGCGGTCGCGCGCATCCTGCGCACGGGGGCCAACCTATTGCTGCTCGACGAGATCTCCGAAGGCCTCGCTCCCGTCATCGTGCAGGCGCTCGCGCGAATGATCATGATGCTGCGCGAAAAAGGCTACACCGTGGTCATGGTGGAGCAGAACTTCCGCTTCGCCGCGCCCCTGGCCGACCGGTTTTACGTGATGGAGCATGGCCGCATCGTCGAGAAGTTCGGGGCCTCCGAGCTTGAAGAAAAGATGTCCGTGCTCAACGAATTGCTGGGTGTGTAAGACACGCCCGCATATTTTTCGCTTTCTTCCACCACACCACCAGGAGACATATCCATGAAGAAACAACTCAAAGTGCTGGCACTGATGCTGGGCGCAGCAGGTCTTGCCACTTCGGCCGTGCACGCGCAGGACAAGGTCAAGATCGGCTTCATCACCGACATGTCCAGTCTCTACTCCGACGTGGAGGGCAAGAACGGCGCACTGGCCATCCAGATGGCGATCGACGACTTTGGCGGCAAGGTGCTGGGCATGCCCATCGAGCTGCTCTCCGCAGACCACCAGAACAAGGCCGACATTGCAGCCTCCAAGGCCCGCGAATGGGTCGACACCCAAGGCGTGAACATGTTGTTCGGCGGCACCAACTCGGGTACGGCCCTGGCGATTGCCAAGGTCGCTGAAGAGAAGAAGCGCGTGTACTTCAACAACGGCGCCGGCAGCTCTGCACTGACCAACGATCAGTGCACGCCTTACACCGTGCACTACGCGTACGACACCGTGGCGCTGGCCAAGGGCACGGGCTCGGCCATCGTGGATGGTGGCGGCAAGAGCTGGTATTTCCTCACCGCCGACTATGCCTTCGGTCATGCGCTGGAAGCCGACACCACCGCCGTGGTGAAGGCCAAGGGCGGCAACGTGGTGGGCGCCGTGCGCCACCCCCTGAACGCCTCTGACTTCTCGTCCTTCCTGCTGCAGGCACAAAACTCCAAGGCGCAGATCCTGGGCCTGGCCAACGCGGGCGGCGACACCATCAACGCCATCAAGGCCGCCAAGGAATTCGGCATTGGCAAGAACATGAAGCTGGCCGGTCTGCTGATCTTCATCAGCGACATCCATAGCATGGGTCTGCGCAACACCGAAGGCCTTCAGTTCACCACCAGCTGGTACTGGGATCTGAACGACGATACGCGCAAGTTTGCCAACCGCTACTTTGAAAAAACCAAGCGCATGCCCGGTGAGATCCAGGCAGCGGACTACTCTGCCACCATGACCTACCTGAAGGCCGTGGAAGCAGCCAAGTCCACCGACGCCGACAAGGTGATGGCCGAGCTCAAGAAGATGAAGATCGATGACTTCTTCGGCAAGGGCCAGATCCGCGCCGACGGCCGCTACGTGCATGACATGTACCTGATGGAAGTGAAGAAGCCTTCCGAATCCACCAAGCCGTGGGACTACTACAAGCTGGTCAAGAAGCTTCCTGGCGAATCGGTGTTCACCACCAAGGCCGAATCCAAGTGCCCGCTCTGGAAGTAAATCCCTGAGAGGTTGCTGATGCGCCTGGCCGCCCTGCGGGTGTGCCAGGCACATTGACGACCTCTGCCTCGCAACTCACCATCACCTGCTGCTGCTTCCCATGGAAATCTTTGGTGTCTCATTGCCCGGCCTGTTGAGCCAGCTCCTTTTGGGGCTGGTCAACGGATCGTTTTACGCAATCCTCAGCCTTGGGCTGGCCGTGATCTTTGGCCTGCTCAACGTCATCAACTTTGCGCACGGCGCGCTGTTCATGACAGGGGCCCTGATTACCTGGATGGCCATGAACTACTTTGGCATCAACTACTGGTTGATGCTGGTGTTGGCGCCGCTGGTGGTGGGGCTGTTCGGGGTCGTGATCGAGCGCCTGCTGCTGCGCTGGATCTACAAGCTTGACCACCTGTATGGCCTGTTGCTCACGCTGGGTCTCACCCTGCTGATCGAGGGCGTGTTCCGCTCGATCTACGGTGTCTCGGGCCTGGGCTACGACACGCCCGAGGCGCTGGAGGGCGCAACCAACCTGGGCTTCATGATCATGCCCAACTACCGTGCCTGGGTGGTGGTGGCATCGGTGGTGGTGTGTCTGGCTACCTGGTATGTGATTGAAAAGACCAAGCTGGGTGCCTACCTGCGTGCCGGTACCGAGAACCCGCGCCTGGTGGAAGCATTCGGGATCAACGTTCCCGTCATGGTCACGTTGACCTACGCTTTTGGCGCTGGCCTGGCGGCATTTGCCGGGGTGCTGGCCGCACCGGTGTACCAGGTCTCGCCACTCATGGGCCAGAACCTGATCATCGTCGTGTTTGCTGTCGTGGTGATCGGCGGCATGGGTTCCATCATGGGCTCCATCCTCACCGGACTGGGCCTGGGTGTTGTAGAAGGTTTTACCAAAGTGTTTTATCCGGAAGCCTCTTCCACCGTGGTGTTCGTCATCATGGTCATCGTTCTCCTCATTCGCCCCGCCGGCCTGTTCGGCAAAGAAAAATAAGGAGCCACGAGAATGAACGTCAAGAACACTGCCAACATTGGCTATGTCCTGCTGCTGCTTGCGCTGATTGCAGCTCCTTTTCTGGGCGCCTACCCCATCTTTGTCATGAAGCTGATGTGCTTTGCACTGTTTGCTTCAGCGTTCAACCTGCTGCTGGGCTACACGGGCATGCTGTCCTTCGGGCACGCCGCTTTCCTGGGCGGCTCGGCCTACATGACGGGCCACGCCCTCAAGGTGTGGGCGGTCACGCCGGAGATCGGCCTTTTGCTGGGCACAGCGGGTGGCGCCGTGCTGGGCCTGATCGTCGGGTTCTTCGCCATCCGCCGCCAGGGCATTTACTCCACCATGATCACGCTGGCGCTGGCGCAGATGCTGTTCTTCGTGTGCCTGCAGGCGCCTTTCACGGGTGGCGAGGATGGCTTGCAGGGCGTACCTCGCGGCAAGCTCTTCGGGATGATCGATCTGCAGAACGACCTGGTGATGTATTACGTGGTTCTGGCGGTTGTGGCGGGCGCTTTCATGCTGATTGTGCGCACCATCCATTCGCCTTTTGGCCAGGTGCTCAAGGGCATCAAGGAAAACGAGCCGCGCGCGATCTCGCTGGGGTATGACACCAACCGCTTCAAGCTGCTGGCGTTTGTGCTGTCAGCCGCGCTGGCGGGTCTGGCCGGCTCGCTCAAGACGCTGGTGCTGGGCTTTGCAACGCTGAGCGACGCCCACTGGACGGCGTCGGGCCATGTGGTGCTGATGACGCTGGTGGGTGGTCTGGGCACCTTGTCAGGTCCCATCGTGGGGTCGGCCGTGGTGGTGCTGCTGGAAAACAAGCTCGGTGAAATTGGTGGCTTCCTTGCCTCGGTCACCGGTGTGGAATGGTTCAACACCCTGGGTGAATCGGTCACCATGGTCACAGGCCTGATCTTTGTGATCTGTGTGCTGGCTTTCCGGCGCGGGATCATGGGCGAGATCATTGCGTGGATGGCCCGCCGACGCGGTGCGGGCGCGAGTGCCTGAGCCTGAACGCCTGAACGCCTGAACGCGTTCAAGCGACCCCCGTCACCTGAAGCGTTCAACCTCCCCCGCAACCGCTGCGGCCTTTACAGGCGCAGCGGTTTTGCGTATCCGGTCATTTCCAGATAACCCCGGCCCACGGATCTTCCGGTGCGGTCCGCAAGGTCCGACAGACCTTCCCAGTAAATCGCGCCGGTCGAGCCGTTGCTGTCCAACTCCTGGTTGTCCAGCACAGCGCTCACCTCGAAACTGCCCACGGGGGTTTGCACCCGCCACTGCACCGGGTACCGGGCACCACTGGCCGGGCTCACCCACACGCGCAGGGGCGTGAACGCCACGGCCTGCGCGTCGAATATCTGTGCGGGTTGGCCCGGCGCGCGAAACGACCCGCCAGCCCACAGCGCCGTGCCATCGGCCCGGCGCAGTCTGAAGGCGGTAAGCGCGCTGCCGTCGTGCAGGTTCATCCCAATCCAGTCCCAGCCCTGCGCGTCGGGGTGCATCAGCGCCTCGCTCCATTCGTGGTCCATCCAGGCGCGGCCGGTGGCTGGCATGACAGCCATCCGGCGCCCCGCCACCGTGAGGTGGCCTCCCACCTTCAGCTGGGGCTGGCTGTAGTAGTAGCTCGCCTGCTCAGCCTCAGGCCCCTTGCGCGACAAGCCTTGCTGCCCCTGCAGCAAGAGGGGTTGGGTACTGTCGAACACCAGGTCCATGTCAAACCCGCTGCCCGCAATATGGGCGGTGTAGCGGCTGGACTCCCGGTCCACTGTGCCGCTCTTGGCGTCACTGCGCTCCAGCGTCCAGTCCTGCAGCCGAATGCGGGTGTCGGCCTCGCTGGCCTGTGCCACGCCAAAGCCTGCACGGGCAATGCGCTGGTCGTGCAGCAGGCGCCGGCCCCGCACGTCGGTGATGGCTGCATGGGCAAACAGCAGCTGCTTGGCGGCAAACGCCGACCGCAGGCCCTGTGTGGCATCCACGCGCGAGCGAAAGAACGTCAACTGAAAACCCCAGGGCTGTCCGTCTGCCTGCACATGGCCCGTGATGTACCACCACTCGGTGCGCAGCTCCGGGTGACTGCCGTGGTCGCGCGGAAAAGCGAGCGTGCGCGCGGGCAAGGCCACCGCAGCACCCGGCGCCCAACCGGCTGCCCCCACCAGCGCCATGCCCACTGGAATCTGCAGGGCCAGCCAATCGCGGCGTGTTCCCTTCGGCCCAAGCGGTGGTGCCATCGGTGCTGCTGGCCAAGTGGTGGACGGCATGGTATGTGCGGCGCGCGTGGTTCATCACCCCATCAGGGCGTCGATCTTCTGCTGCGCCGCTGAGCAATCGCCAAAACAACGCTCCACCCAGTCGGTGTCGAAATACGTGGGCAGATACCGCTCGCCCGCATCGCATAGCAGCGACAGGATTGAGCCGCGCTCGTCCCGCTCGCGCATCTCGCTGGCCAGCGTGAGCATGGCCACAAAGTTGGTGCCGGTGGATGGCCCCACGCGCCGCCCCAGCAGTTGCGACAGTGCCCGCATTGCCGCGACCGATTCCACATCCGGCACCTCGACCATGCGGTCCACGAGCGTACGGATAAAGCTCGGCTCCACACGCGGGCGGCCGATGCCCTCGATGCGCGACCCCGGTGCCGTCAGCGCCGCATCGCCCGTGCGGTGGTAGGCGCTGAACACCGAACCCGCCGGGTCGGCCACACACACTTGCGTGGCGTGCCGCTGGTAGCGCACATAGCGCCCAATGGTGGCGCTGGTGCCGCCCGTGCCCGCGCCCACCACAATCCAGCGCGGCACAGGGTGCGGCTCGCGCAGCATTTGCGTGAACATGCTCTCGGCAATGTTGTTGTTGCCCCGCCAGTCGGTGGCGCGCTCGGCATACGTGAACTGGTCCATGTAGTGCCCGCCGGTATCGTGGGCAATGGCGCGCGCAGCGTCGTAAACCGCGCCTGCACTGTCTACAAAGTGGCAACGCCCGCCATGGAACTCGATTTGCGCAATCTTTTCTGGCGACGTGGTGCGCGGCATCACCGCCACAAAAGGAAGCCCCAGCAGCCGCGCAAAGTAGGCCTCGCTCACTGCCGTGGACCCGCTGGAGGATTCAACAATGGTCGAGCCCTCATGCACCCAGCCATTGCACAGCGCGTACAAAAACAGCGACCGCGCCAATCGGTGCTTAAGGCTGCCCGTGGGGTGGGTGGATTCGTCCTTGAGGTACAGGTCGATGCCGTGCTTGGAAAAGGCAGGCAGGCGCAGCGGGATAAGGTGGGTGTCAGCGCTGCGCTGGTAGTCGGCTTCGATGCGGGCGATGGCTTCGTGGGGCCAGGGGGAGGGGAGGGTCATGGGGAGAGGTCGAAATGCTAGGGACGGCTGATGGCGAAGACCGGCCGGTGACAAGTTGGACAAAGCGGATGCTCACCGTTCTGCATGATGCCTTCCGAATGTTGTCCGGTCGATGTTTGGGTTGCAGATTCGACTCAACTCACAGGACAGTGTTCGCGAGAACAAGCAAAGCCCCAACCGTGACAAGCGAGAAGAGCCAAGCGGAACGATAAATGCGAAATGCGCTTTCCTCTAGTTGCTGTGACTGGCGAGATGGTTGCCAAGCCCGACTGAAGAGCGTCGGATGTATGAAGGCGAGCCCCGCAAGGAAGCGCTTGCCTTGAAGATACTCATGTTGCTCCGGGCAATGGGCCTTGAGGAAACCCATGAGGCGTCCGAACTCAAAGTGAAAGACATAGGAACTGCCCAGTCCAGTGACCAGAGCGAACCAGCCAAAACTCTCCGACAGCGGCATGCGCAACGAGGATAGAAGCCAGGCAGCAAGCGTCAGGATCCAAGTGATCCAGTAGTACTTGGTGAACGACGGCTGAGTAGGCATTCAGAATATCTTACGTTGAAGACCGACGCAGTAACTACCGCGCAGCGGCCGCCTGCGGTTGAGTTCGTTCGGACCGACCAGCTAGGCGATGTTCGGTTTGCCTCAGACCATACATTTCCATCGACGTAACATCCCAGGCCTCCCGAGGTGCTTCAGTACTCACAGGCCAGTTCTGGCTTTTGGGTCGATATCCGTCCCCAGCACATAAGCCGAAGACTCAGGACGCGGAACCTGCATAGCTGCGGCGTTCGCCGACTGCTACCCGTCACGCCTCGCTACCAATCCTCCTTCACCGCCATCACCGCATCCCGCCCCGCCGCCGCGCGCCCCGCCAGCCACGCGGTCACCGTCCCCGACACGATCACCGCCACGCACAGCGCCAGCAGCCGCCAGCCGGGCACATTCAGATCCATCGTCCAGTGAAAACTCTGCGGGTTGACCACATGCACCAGCACCACCGATACCACCAAGCCCAACAGCACGCCAGCCATTGCGCCCACTGCCGTCCAGGCGGCGCCTTCGCCCGCCACTACGGCCAAAATCTGGCGGCGGGTGAGGCCCAGGTGGGCGAGCAGGCCGAACTCCTTGCGGCGCGCCAGTACCTGGGCGCTGAAGCTGGCGGCCACGCCGAACAGGCCGATGCCGATGGCCACGGCCTGCAGCCAGTAGGTGACGGCAAAGCTGCGGTCAAAGATGCGCAGAGAGCGTTCGCGGATGGCGCCGGACGATGCGAATTCCACGAGCGCATCGTTGCTGCTACCACTTCTGCTGCCGCCATCGCTGGCACCTTGCGGTGTGTTGCTGCCTGATCGGCCCGCCTGCGTAGCGGCCAGTGCGCGTATCGACGCCTGCAGCGCGCCAATGTCTGCGCCCTCGCTGGGCCACAGCGCCAGGTCGCTGGTGCGGGCGTCGCCGGTCAGGCGCAGCCACACGGCGCGGTCCATCACGACGGCGCCTGTCTGGCGGGCATAGTCGCGCCACACGCCTGCTATGTAAAAGATAGCTGGCTGCGCTTTTCGATCAAGCGCTGGAGGCCTAAAAGACTCTGAAAGTGCGGGCCACTCCATGCCGGGGCGCAGGTCGTACAGGTCTACCACCGCCTCGCTGATGTACACGCCGGTGCGGCCTGCGGGCACGGGCAGGGCGTTGCCCACCAGGGGCAGGCTTTGCGCGGGGTCGTCGCCCAGCGGGCGGCTCAGCACCATGAGGGCGGGCAGGGTGGGCGAGAGCTGCAGCGGGCTGGCGCGAAGTGCGTGTACGCGATCCAGGCCCGGCAATTGGCCCACGGCTTCGGCAAATCCGGCGGGCAGCAATGCCGCGTCGGAGCCGCCCGCGCCGAGGGCCGAGCGCACATACAGCGGCGACGGCAGCACGGCGTCCAGCCACTGGATGACGGAGCCGCGAAAGCTCGACACCATCACCGTCAGCGCCACCGCCAGACTGAGGCTGGCCACCACGCCGCCCACGGCAATGGCGGCGCTGCCGCGCATGCGCCGCGCTCGCTCCAGCGCCAGCAGCGGCAGCGCGTGGCGCGCCGCCAGCGGTTGCAGCCACGCCAGCAGTTTGGCCATGGCCCAGGGCAGCAAGGCGATACCGCCCACCAGCAGCATCCCGATGGCGACATAGGCCGCCAGGGGAATGCCGAACACGGGTGGCGCCAGGGTGAGCGCTGCGCCACCGACCACCAGCGTGATGCCCACCGTGCCCCTCTCCGCCTGGCTGGCTGCCGTGCCCAGGCCTTTCAGAGTCTGGGCGGGCGGCAGCAATTGCGCCGCGCGTGCGGGCCACCAGCCGCCGACCAGCGCAGCCGCCCCGCCCAAGGTGCCGTACACCAGCGCGGCCGGTGCGCTCCACTGCAGCGCGGGCTGCACGCCGGCAAAGTAGCCGCCGCCCAGGTCGCCGCCCAGCAACTGCAAGGCGGTGGCGGCCAGTGCGGTGCCCAGCGCAATGCCCAGTGCGCTGCCCACCAGCCCCAGCGCGGCCGATTCGGCCAGCACCAGCACCAGGCGCTGGCGCGGCGTGGCGCCCAGCACGGCCAGCAGGGCAAACTGCGGCCAGCGCTGCGCCACGCTGAGCGCCAGCACCGAGAACACCAGAAACGCCCCGGTAAAGAGCGCCACCAGCGCCAGCACCGTCAGGTTGACCCGGTAGGCGCGTGAGAGGTTGCTGATGCGCTGCGCCGCGTCGCCCGGGTGCGCCAGCACCACGTTGGCAGGCCAGTCAGGCTGCGCGCGCAGGGCGCGCTCCCACGCGGCGCGGTCGGTGCCGGGCAGCAGTTGCAGGTCGATGCGGCTGAGCTGGCCCGCGCGGCCAAACAGGTCCTGCGCGGCGCCGATGTCCATCACCGCCAGCGGTGCGCCCCCGGCCATCACCGTGCCAGCCACCTGCACGTTCAGCGGAGCCTGCAGGCCGGCGTACAGCATGATCTGCGGAAGCTGCGCGGGCGCGGCAGTGGACAGCCCCAGCGCCTGCAGCGCTGCGGTGTTGAGAAACACGGTGGCCGGCGCAAACATGGCAAAGCGGTCTGCCGTGTCCCACGCCCTTGGCATCAGCGCGGGGGCCATGGTGGGCAGCAGCAGGGCGTCGGCCCCCAGCACGCGCAGTGGTATGCGGGCCGGGCTCGCGGCAGTGGCGGTGGTGGTGGCATCACCCGCTTGCGCCAGGGTGGACAACTCCAGCAACGGGCTGGCGCGGGCTACCTGCGGATCGGTGGCCAGGCGTTCGTACAGCGCCTCGGGCAGGGGGCCCTGCATGGCGCGCACCTCCAAGTCAGGTTGCCCGTTGACGGCGCGCACGGCCTGCGAGAACTCGTCTAGCGCCGACGCATTGATCACATGCACTGCAAAGGCCAGCGCCACGCCCAGCATCACCGCCGCCACCGCTGCCGCGCTGCGCCAGGGGTGGTGGCGCAGGTCTTGCCAGGAGAAGGTGCGAAGCAGCGCGAACATGGCCAGCATTGTGGCCGCGCGTACGCGGTGCGGGGTTGTTGATGCACATCAACCCCGCGTTCCGGCGCCCCTTGAAGCCGGGCGGGGCGGTGCTTATCTTGGAAGGAGGGCTGGCGCTCCTGTGCTGGCCCGGTGGTTTCAACCCCTATTTTTCAGGAGCTCACACCATGAATTCACTTGTATCGCGCGGCAGCCTGTTTGACGACTTCTTCAAGGACATCGCCCCGGGCTTCTACGTGCGCCCGCTGCACGGCGACAACCTGCCCGCACCCAGCCAGATCAAGGTGGATGTGAAGGAAACCGACGAGGGCTACACCGTGCAGGCCGAGGTGCCCGGCGTGGCCAAGGAGGACATCCATGTCTCGCTGGAAGGCAATGTGGTCAGCCTGCGCGCCGAGGTGCGCCAGCACGACGAAAAGCGCGAGGGCGAGAAGGTGCTGCGCTCCGAGCGCTACTTCGGTGCCGTGGCCCGCAGTTTCCAGCTGCCGGCCGACGTGGATGCCGCCTCGGCCAAGGCCAAATACGACAACGGGGTGCTGACGCTGACCCTGCCCAAAAAGGTGAACAAGGCTGCGCAGCGGCTGAACATCGAGTAAGCGCGGCGAAACCGGGGCACTCCGCCCCGGCGTGCCGCTACCCGGCGATGCCGTTGGCTGTGAGGCGCAGCACCCGGTCTGCCCGCGCCGCTGCCGCATCCGAATGCGTGACCAGCACCAGCGATGCGCCATGCTCGCGCGTCTGCGCGAGCAGCAGGTCCATCACGCGGGCGGCGGTGGTGGGGTCGAGGTTGCCGGTGGGCTCGTCGGCCAGCAGCAGGGCGGGGCGGTGCACCAGCGCGCGGGCAATGGCCACGCGCTGCAGTTGCCCGCCGCTGAGCTGCTGCGGCAGCCGGCCGCCCAGATCGCCCAGGCCCACGGCCGCCAGCATCTGCTGCACGCGGGCTGCGTCGTTCTGGCCCAGCAGCATCAGCGGCAGCGCCACGTTCTGCGCCACGTCCAGGTGCGGCAGCACGTGAAACGCCTGGAACACAAACCCCACCTGCGCCCGCCGCCACAGGGCGCGCTGTGTGTCGTCCAGCGCGCCCAGGTCAGTGCTGCCGTGCGTGATGTGGCCTGTGTCCCAGTGGTCCAGCCCCGCCAGGCAGTTGAGCAGCGTGGACTTGCCCACGCCCGAGTCGCCCACGATGGCCACAAACTCCCCCGGCGCCACAGTGAAGTGCACACCGGCAAACACCGGCGTGCTGCCGTAGTGCTTGCCCAGCCCCTCTACGCGAAGCGGCTGCGTCATGGCGTGCGCTGTGCAAGGCGTTGCAGCACCGCCTGCACCAGGTCGGCCACGGCGTGGGGCCGGTCGCAGGCGATGGTATGGCGCGTGGGCATGCTGCGCAGCCAGGTGATCTGGCGCTTGGCCAGCTGGCGCGTGGCGGCAATGCCGCGCTCGCGCAGAAAGGCCAGGTTCAGCGGCGCGTCGGCGCCCCTGGCAGCCTGGAAGTCCAGTTCGTCCCAGGTCTGCCGGTAGCCCACGCAACGCATGGAGGGCAGATCGGGGTGCAGGTCGCCGCGCACCCGCAGGGCCCGCACTTCGTCGATGAAACCTGCGGCCAGCATGGCGTCAAACCGCTGGGCAATGCGCTCGTGCAGCCAGGCCCGGTTGTCGGGTTCCAAGGAAAAAAGGGCGCTAGCGCTTGCTGGTATTGCGCTACCAGCTCCTTTTTTTGTAGTGTGAAAGCTCGACAATGGCTGACCGGACACATGCCACACCTCCAGCGCCCGCTGAATGCGCTGGCTGTCGCCGGGTGCAAGGCGTGCAGCCGTGACCGGGTCCACGCGCGCCAGTTCGGCATGCAGTGCGGGCCAGCCCTGCGCGGCCGCCTGGGCCTCCAGCCGTGCGCGCACTTCGGGGTCTGCGGCGGGCATGTCGTCGATGCCGTCAAACAGCGCCTTGAAGTACAGCATGGTGCCGCCCACCAGCAGCGGCAGCGCACCGCGCGCGCGGATCTCGGCCATGAGCCGGGTGGCGTCCTGCACAAACTCGGCGGCGCTGTAGGCCTGCAGCGGGTCGCGGATGTCGATGAGGTGGTGCGGCACGGCGGCCAGTTCGGCGGGCGTGGGCTTGGCGGTCCCGATGTCCATGCCGCGGTACACCAGGGCAGAATCGACGCTGATGATCTCCACCGGCATGCCCTGCTTGCCCAGCACGGCGGCCAGGGCCAGGGCGCCTGCGGTTTTGCCAGACGCCGTGGGGCCCGCCAGGGCAATGGTAGGTAACGTGGAATCAGGCGTGGTGTCAGGCATGTTCACGGGGCGCTCCGAATTTTTGCACCAGCGTCCACGAGATCACGGCCAGCACCACGGACCAGAACCAGATGCCGTTGATCAGCGGCCACACCGTGCCGTCGAGCCGCAGGCCCAGCCAGCCGCCAATCGCAAACGCGGCCAGCATCATCATGAAACCGTTCAGGGCCGAAGCCACCCCGCTGCCTTGGGGAAGGGGCCCACCGCGCCGCTTTGCCCGCACGGCTGGTGAATGCCGTGCGCCAGCATGAACAGGTAGAACGGCAGCGTCAACGCCCACGGGTTGTGCCAGCCCATCCACGCCACCAGCGCCATCAGGGTGCCGCCGCTCACGCTCAGCGCGCCCGCGATGGCCACCGTGCGTTGCAGCCCATGCCGCATCAGGAGGCTGCGGCACAGAAAGGTGCCCCCAAAATAGGCAACGCAGGCCGATGCCATGACCCAGCCATACATCGTGCGCGTAAGCCCCAGCACATCGATGTACACGAACGACGAGGCGGCCAGAAAGGTGAACAGCCCGCCATACGTGGCCGTGGTCTGCAGCGAAAACGCCCAGAAGGTGGGGCTGCGCAGCACATGCTTCCAGGTGCTGACCAGCGCCCGCGGCTGCAGGGCCTGCGGGTTGCGCTGCGCCAGGGTCTCGGGCATGCGCAGCGCCACCAGCGTCAGCGTGACAACGGCATAGGCGGTCAGCGCCAGCAGCGCAGCGCGCCAGCCCAGCCATTCACTCAGCAGCCCGCCCAGTGGTGCGCAGATGCAGGCCACGATGCCCAGACCCGTGAGCGCCTTGGACATGGCGCGTGCCCCTTCCAGCGGTGTGTACAGGTCGCGCACGATGGCCCGCGCGCACATCACCACGGCGCCCATGGCAGCCCCCTGGGCAATGCGCCACACGATCAGCAAGCCCATGGTGGGCGCCAACGCACTGCCGATCGAGGCCACGGTGTAAATGCCCAGCCCTGCCAGAAGGATGGGGCGGCGCCCAAACCGGTCGGACAGCGGCCCCCACACCATCTGCGAGCAGCCAAACGCCAGCAGCAGCCCGCTGAGCGTGAGCTGCGCCGCAGACATGGGCGCACCCAGGCTGCGCGTGAGGGCGGGCAGCGCAGGCAGATACAGGTCGGTGGTGACGGGCTGGATGCTGAGCAGCAAGGCCAGCACCAGGATGGCCAGCCCGGGGTTGATGGAGACGGGGGAGGCCGCAGGTACGGCGGTGGCGGAGGGGGCAGACATATCTGTCTGAGCGTACCAGACGGGGCCTTTGATACCGGCGTGGCCCAGGCCAGGGCCGCCGCGCATGGGCCGCCCCGCAGCGAGGGCGGCGTCCCCCTGCCCGCAGCGCGCAGCGCGGCAAGAGCGGTGGGGGAAGGCGCGCAGCGCCTCAGGGGGGGCTCTACCTCAGCCGGAACAGCGATGCAAGCGCTTGCCGATAAGCCGGCTGCCCCACCGAATTGGTGTTGTGGTGCGAGCCGCCTTCCACCAGCACAAACTGCTTGGGTTCTTGCGCGGCCTCGTAAAGCTGGCGCCCCAGGGTGGGGCGTATGAGGCTGTCTTCACTGCCGTGCACCACCAGCAATGGCGAGCCGATCTCGGACACCTTGCGCACGGACTCAAAGCGTTGCGTGATCAGCCCAGACACCGGCAGCCAACCCCATTTGAAGGTGCTCACCACGTCGGGAATGCTGGTGAAGGTGCCTTCCACGATGGTGCCTTGCTCGTCCGCCACCTGGCGGGCCAGGTCAATGGCGATGGCGCCACCGAGCGAATGGCCAAAGATGTAGCGGGGCTTGCCTGGATGCTGCTCGGCCAGCCAGTCCCACGCCGCACGCGCGTCCTCGCCCGCAGTGATTTCCGACGGCAGCCCCGCGCTGCTCTGCCCGAAGCCGCGGTAGTCAATGGCCAGCACCGAAAAGCCCAGCTCCTGCATGCGCCGGATGCGTCCGGACGAGCCCGAAACGTTCCAGCGGGCACCATGCAGATACAGCAGCACGGGCGCCTCAGCATGCTCATGGGCCATCCACAGGCCGTGCAGGCGTTCGGCCTTGCTGGTCGAGCGGGACTGGAACTCGATCCACACATCCTGCATGTCGGCGGTGGACTGGGCGCCGCCCCAGCTGCGGTCACTGGGCTGGAAGATCCACTCGCGCTGCTTGGCGTCGAGGGTGGCGCAACCCATGCTGACCGATACGGCAACGGCCAGCGCCACAATGAGGGAAACACGTTTCATCTGTCTGCAGAGTCGTTTGCCGCTGCAAAGTTCGCCAGTGTGCGAGCTCGGGCGACAGTCAATACAGGTGCGAAGCCGAAGCAACGGGGTTGGACGTGTCGATGGCCAGGTCGCCCGCATCGGCCGTGGAAACCCCCGCCGCCAGGCGCACGCGCAACGCCAGGTCGGTGCGTGAGTCCGCATTGTGAAGCGCTTCTTCCAGAGAAATGCGGCCTTCCGTGTACAGCTGGTACAGCGCCTGGTCAAAGGTGCACATGCCGATCTCGGTGCTGTTGCCCATCGCCTCCTTGATCACAGAGAACTCGCCTTTGGCGATGAGGTCCGCGATGTAGGGCGAGTTGAGCATCACTTCCACGGCGGGCACCAGCTTCTCGTGCAGGCCTGGAATCAGCCGCTGGGACACCACCCCCGCCAGGTTCAGGCTGAGGTCGATGAGCAACTGGTGGTGCGCGTCTTCAGGGAAGAAGTTGATGACGCGCTCCATGGCCTGGTTGGCGTTGTTGGCGTGCAGTGTGGACAGGCACAGATGCCCGGTTTCTGCATAGGCAATGGCCTGCTTCATCGTGTTGCGGTCGCGGATCTCGCCGATCATGATCACATCGGGGGCTTCGCGCAGTGCGTTCTTGAGCGCTTCTTCATAGGACAGCGTGTCGATCCCCACCTCTCGCTGGTCCACCACCGAGCGCTTGTGGGCGTGCAGGAACTCCAGGGGGTCTTCGATGGTAAGAATGTGGCCCGTGAGGTTCTCGTTGCGGTAGTTGATCATCGACGCCAGCGTGGTCGATTTGCCCGAGCCCGTGGCGCCGGTGACCAGCACCAGGCCCCGTTTGCGCAGCACCAGCTTTTCAAGGATCGGCGGCAGGCCCAGCGCGGCCAGCGGCGGGATCTTGTTCTTGATGTACCGCACCACCATGCCGGTTTCACCGCGCTGCACAAACACATTCACCCGAAACCGCCCCAGGTTCTCGGCCGAGATGGACAGATTCATCTCCATGCGCGCCTCGAACTCGCTGATCTGCTTTTCGTTCATCACCGAGTAGGCCAGCTGCCTGACCTAACCGGGAAGCAGCGCTGGCATCTTCAAGGGGTGGGTGACGCCCTCAATCTTGAGGTTGACCGGCGCGCCCACACTGAAGAAAAGGTCCGAGCCGCCCTTTTCGACCATGACATTCAGAAAACTGAAAATTTCCACTCTGGCTCTCCCGTGATTTCTCGTGGCATTGACTGCTGATCAGCATAGCCTGCCGGATGCGCAGGCCGAAAAAAAGGGGCCGAAGCCCCTTGGTATCGGTGTGCCACGCACGCAGGCCGGTTTACACCACGCCCTGGGCGATCATCGCGTCGGCCACCTTCACGAAGCCCGCCACGTTGGCGCCGTCGATGTAGCTCACGCTGCCATCGGCGCGCTTGCCGTACTTCAGGCACGCGCTGTGGATGCCCTGCATGATCTGCAGCAGGCGCGCGTCCACTTCGTCACGCGTCCACGACAGGCGCATGGCGTTCTGGCTCATCTCCAGGCCCGAGGTCGCCACGCCACCGGCGTTGCTGGCCTTGCCCGGTGCGTAGAGCACGCCCGCAGCCTCGAAGGCCTTGGCGGCTTCAATGGTCGAGGGCATGTTGGCCCCTTCGGCCACACACAGCACGCCGTTCTTGATGAGCGTGGCAGCGTCTTTCTCGTCCAGCTCGTTCTGCGTGGCGCAGGGCAGGGCGATGTCCACAGGCACATGCCAGGGGCGCACACCGGCTTCGAACTTCACACCGGTGCGGGCGGCGTAGTCACTCACGCGGCCGTAGTGGTGGTTCTTCACATCCATCAGGATGGCGAGCTTTTCGGGCGTGAAGCCGTCTTCGTCAACGATGGTGCCGCTGGAGTCGGACACGGTGATCACCTTGGCGCCAAGCTGCATGGCCTTTTCAACCGCGTACTGCGCCACGTTGCCCGAGCCGGAGACCGACACGCGCAGGCCGTCGAACGACTTGCCGCGCGTCTTGAGCATTTCATCAGCAAAGTACACCGTGCCGTAGCCCGTGGCCTCGGGGCGGATCAGCGAGCCGCCAAAGCTCAGGCCCTTGCCCGTGAACACGCTCGCGGCATTGTTGGCCAGCTTCTTGTACATGCCGGCCATGTAGCCCACCTCGCGGCCGCCCACGCCGATGTCGCCCGCGGGCACATCGGTGTCGGGGCCCACGTGGCGGAACAGCTCCATCACGAAGGCCTGGCAGAAACGCATGACTTCCGCAGGGCTCTTGCCCTTGGGGTCAAAGTCGGAGCCGCCCTTGCCGCCGCCCATGGGCAGCGTGGTCAGGGCGTTCTTGAAGGTCTGCTCGAATGCGAGGAACTTGAGCACCGACAGGTTCACCGAGGGGTGAAAGCGCAGGCCGCCCTTGTACGGGCCGATGGCCATGCTGTGCTGGATGCGGTAGCCGCGGTTGACCTGCACCGTGCCGTGGTCGTCCATCCAGGAGACGCGGAACATCACGATGCGTTCCGGTTCCACCAGGCGCTCCAGCAAACCTTGCTCTGCATAGCGTGGGTGCTTCTCGATGAAGGGCCACAGGCTTTCCATCACTTCGGTGACAGCCTGGAGGAATTCGGGCTGACCGGGATTGCGAAGGGCGACGTGGGACAGGAAGCTTTCGACGGACGCGTATTTCATGTTTCAGAGGGCTTTCAGATCAAAGGCGGTAGGCGGGCAATGGCGCGCTGCAACATCGAATTATGTCAAAAAGTTATACGTTTATGCCGATGCCTACGCACAATGGTGGGGAATGGGGCCCGGGCAGGCCTCATTTTGGTGCGCTCTGCCCCCCGCGCAGCGCACCCGTTCGGGCCCTCCCGCGCGTCACGGTGCGGTCACACAAGGGCCCCACAGTCCGTCGGTTTCGAGAATCCACAGTTTTTTAACGACACGAGGAGAAGAGCATGCATTTGTCCGGTGCAAAGTTGGGTGTGTTGGCGGTAGCGGTGGGCCTGGTGGCCTGCGGCGGCAATGACGATGACAGCAGCCGCTATTCCACGCTGAACGGCGACAAGCCCCTGGTGATCGGCCACCGTGGCGCGAGCGGCTACCTGCCCGAGCACACGCTGGAAAGCTACAAGCGCGCCATCGAGCTCGGTGCCGATTTCATCGAGCCCGACCTGGTGGCCACCAAGGACGGTGTGCTCGTTGCACGCCACGAGCCCAACATCACCGGCACCACCGACGTCTCCACGCGCCCGGAGTTCGCTGACCGCAAAACAAAGAAGGTGGTGGACGGTGTGGAGGAAGAAGGCTGGTTTGCCTCGGACTTCACGCTGGCCGAGATCAAGACCCTGCGCGCCATCCAGCCCATGGCGGAGCGCGACCAGTCGTACAACGGCAAGTTCCAGATCCCGACACTCGACGAAGTGCTGGACCTGGCCAAGAGCGAGGGCGCCAAGACCAACCGCACCGTGGGCGTGTACCCAGAGACCAAGCATCCCACCTACCACGTCAACCTGGGCTTGCAGCTGGAAGACCGCCTGCTCGCCGCGCTGGCCAAGTATGGCTACACCAGCAAGGCTTCACCGGTCATCGTGCAGTCGTTCGAGGTGTCCAACCTCAAATACCTGCGTACCAAGACGCAGATCCGCCTGGTGCAACTGGTGGACGCCAACGACGTCAACCCCAACGGCACCGTGGACCTGACCGCACCCTACGACAAGCCCTATGACTTTGCCGTGGCCGGTGATGCACGCACCTTTGCCAGCCTGCTCACGCCAGCAGGCCTCAAGGAAGTCAAGACCTACGCCGACGGCATCGGCCCGTGGAAGCCCTACCTGATCCCCTCCCGGCAGGTGGATGCCAACAACGACGGCAAGCCCGACGACCTCAACAACGACGGCAAGATCGACGACCGCGACCGCGTGATGATGCCGGCCACCGACGTGGTGAAAAACGCCCACGCCGTGGGCCTGATGGTGCACCCCTACACCTTCCGCAGTGAAGCCAGACGCCTGGCGTCGGACTTCAAGGGCGACCCCAAGGCCGAATACAAGCTGTTCTATGAACTGGGGGTGGATGGCGTGTTCAGTGACTTCCCGGACGCTGCCAAGGCGGCTCGGGACAATTGAATTCCCCCTGAGCGCTGCGCGCCATCCCCCTGAGGGGGACGCACCCGGTGGCCCGGCAAAGCCGGTTCCACGGGGGCACTGGCCTGAGGGCGCGCCGGTTGCGGCAGCCCTTGGGCTTGACTGGAACGTAGTTCATCGGCCCGGGAGGCCGATTTTTTGTGGCTGCGGTTGCCTCACCGCCCACGCAAAAACAACCCGTCCAGTTCCTTCATCGTCAGTTGCCGCCACGTTGGCCGCCCATGGTTGCACTGGTCGCTGCGGTCGGTGGTTTCCATCTGCCGCAGCAGCGCGTTCATCTCGTCGATGGTGAGCCTGCGGTTGGCGCGCACGGCGCCGTGGCAGGCCATGGTGCCCAGGATTTCATTGCGGGCGCGCTGCACCACGGTGGTGGCGTCATGCTGGGCCAGTTCGGCCAGCACGCTGCGGGCCAGCTCCACCGGGTCGCCCTGAGCGAGTGTGGTGGGCACGGCGCGCACGGCCAGGGTCTTGGGAGAGAAGGGCACCACTTCCATGCCCAGCGTGGCCAGCACGTCGGTGGATTCTTCGGCCGTGGCCACTTCCTGCGGGGTGGCGGCGAAAGTGGCCGGGATCAGCAGGGGCTGGCTGGCAATGCGGGCGCCGCTGTCCACCTGGGATTTCAGGCGCTCGTAGACGATGCGTTCGTGCGCGGCGTGCATGTCCACGATGACCATGCCCTGGGCGTTTTCGGCCAGGATGTAGACGCCGTGGAGCTGGGCCACGGCCTTGCCCAGCGGCCAGGCGGCGTTGCTGCCGCCCTGACCCTGGGGCCAGGTAGGTTCATTCGCGGTGGTGGTGTTGGCCCAGGCCGCAGCAGGGGCGGTGAATGACGAGGGCGTCACCGGCTGCGGCATGGCGTCCGCCTCGCCGGTGTTGGTCGCAGCGCCCCAGTTCACGAGCGGCGCGTCTTTCCTGGGCCCCCACAGGGCCTGCAGGTCGGCAACATGGTGGCCACGTTCTTCAAATTTGATAGCTGCTTGCGCTTGTCTGTTAAGCGCTGGAGGCTGATTTGGCTTGAAATGTTCGAGCGGGGCCTGGGCCGTGGTGCCCGCATCGGCAGCGGCAGCCCCTGCAGCCGCCGCCAGCGCAGCAGCGCGGGGTGCGGCCAGCGCGTTCTCTACGGCGTGGCGCACAGCCTGGTGCACCTCGCGGCTGTCGCGAAAGCGCACCTCGATCTTGGTGGGGTGCACGTTCACGTCCACACGGGCCGGGTCGATCTCGACATACAGCGCGTAGATGGGCTGCTTGTGGCCGTGCAGCACGTCTTCGTACGCACTGCGGGCGGCGTGGGTCAGCACCTTGTCGCGCACGAACCGGCCGTTCACATAGCAGTACTGGTGGTCGGGGCGCGAGCGGGCGGCGTCGGGCAGGCCTGCGCGGCCGGTGACGGTGACGGGGCCCACGCGGTGCAATACGGCGACGGATTGCGTGACGAAGTCCTCGCCCAGCACGTCCGACAGGCGGCGGGCCAGCGCGTCCTGCCCGTCCTGTGCTTGCTGGCCCTGGCCGGGCATGAAGGTGGCACGCCACTGCTCCACCAGCTTGCCTTCGTGCCAGACGGCAAAGCCCACATCCGGCCGCGCCAGCGCGTGGCGGCGCACGGATTCGATGCAGTGCGCGAGCTCGGTGGCATCGGTCTTCAAGAACTTGCGGCGCGCGGGGGTGGAGAAGAACAGCTCCTTCACCTCTACCGTGGTGCCGGTGCTGCGCGCGGCGGGGCGCAGCTCGCCGCTGCGGGCGTCCAGCAAAAAAGCACTGGTCTGGGCGGCCGGGCGCGAGAGCAGGGCCATCTCCGACACCGACGCAATGGCGGCCAGCGCCTCGCCCCGAAAGCCCATGGTGGCCACGGTTTCCAGGTCCGTGAGGTTGCTGATCTTGCTGGTGGCGTGGCGGCGCAGGGCCACAGGCAGCTCGTCGTGCGGAATACCGCCGCCGTCGTCTTCCACGGTGATAAGGCGCACGCCGCCGGCCGACAGGCGCACGGTGATCTGTGAGGCGCCCGCATCGAGCGCGTTGTCCACCAGCTCGCGCACCACCGAGGCCGGGCGCTCCACCACTTCACCGGCGGCGATCTGGCTGATCAGCTCGTCGGGCAGGTCGCGGATCGGGCGGCGGCCGGGGGTGAGGGAAGGGGCGGGCTGTGCCGCGGCGGGAAGGGGGTGGCGTCGTTCACCCGGGGCATTTTAGGACCGTGTGCCCGCAGGGGTATCGGCGCGGGGGCGTGAGGCCGACGGGGATAATGCCCGCTGTTTTTTCAACGCCCGGCTTGCCGCCGGCCTCGCCATGGAACTGGTCACCTTTCTGATCGACTTCATCCTGCACATCGACAAGTATCTGGAGATGTTTGTGCAGAACTACGGCGCCTGGGTGTATGCGCTGCTGTTCCTCATCGTGTTTGTGGAGACGGGCGTGGTGGTAATGCCGTTTTTGCCCGGCGACTCGCTGCTGTTCATCGTGGGAGCGCTGTGTGGTGCGGGGATGATGAGCTTTCCGCTGGCCTGCACCATCCTGATCGTGGCGGCCATCCTGGGTGACCAGTGCAATTATTCGATCGGGCGGTACTTCGGGCCCAAGGTGTTCCAGTGGGAGGACTCGCGCTGGTTCAACCGCCGTGCGTTTGACCAGGCGCACAACTTCTACGAGAAGTACGGCGGCATCACCATCGTGCTGGCGCGCTTCATGCCATTTATCCGCACCTTTGCTCCGTTTGTGGCGGGCGTGGCCGAGATGAGCCGGGGCAAGTTCACGGCGTACAACGTGGGGGGCGCACTCATCTGGGTGCTGGGCATCTGCTCGGCGGGGTATTTCTTTGGCAACTTTGCCTGGGTGAAGGAGAACCTGGACAAGATCATCTGGGCCATGATCTTTGTGCCCGGCCTGATTGCCATCTTTGGCGCATGGCGCGCGGGCCGGCAGGCCAAGGTGCCGGATGCGGCCTGAAGCAAATTGCTACTGATAATATAGCTGCTGGCGCTTGTTGGATAAGCGCTGGAGGCATATTTGACCAATATTTTCAGGCGGGGCCGCAGCCATGGCAGCCTGCAAGGGGCCTACCGGACCTGCTTCTTCTCCAGCTTGCGGGTGAGGGTGCGCCGGTGCATGCCCAGGCGCCTGGCCGCTTCCGACAGGTTGAAGCCGGTTTCTGCCAGCACTTCGTGGATGCGCTCCCATTCCAGCGTCTTGATGGAGCTTGAGCGGTTGGTCAGTTCCACCTCGGTGTTGCCCGCCTTCAGCCCGAACGCGGCCTCGATGTCGTCGGTGTTGGAGGGCTTGGCGAGGTAGTGGCAGGCGCCCAGCTTCACGGCCTCCACGGCGGTGGCAATGCTGGCAAAGCCGGTCAGCACCACGATCAGCATGGCATCGCTGGCCGCATGCAGTTTTTGCACGCAGGCCAGGCCCGACGCCTCGCCCTTGAGCTTGAGGTCCACCACGGCAAAGCCTGGCGTGTGCTGCAACAGCAGCGCCTCCACGTCGGCCAGGCTGGCGGCCTGCAGCACGCGGTAGCCGCGCCGCTCGAACGAGCGCGCCAGCGTGCGCGCAAAGGCCTCGTCGTCCTCCACGATCAGCAGCAGGGGTGGCGGCGGTTGCGCGTCGTCGGTGTCGGTCATGGTGTCAGGTCTTGGCGCCCGCAAGGGCTACTGCAGAAAGCGGCAGGTCAATCGTCACTTCGGCGCCCCCCTCGGGGCGGTTGCGGGCTGCCACGCTGCCACCCAGCGTGCGGGCCACATTGAGCACCAGGTACAGCCCCAGCCCCCCGCCGGGGCGGTTTTTGGAAGACTGGTAGGGCGTTCCCAGCTTGGCCAGCATGTCCGGGGAAAACCCGGGGCCCGTGTCGGTGACCGTGATGCGCAGCGCATCGGCATGGCGGCTTACCGCCAGCCGTACCCAGCCCGGCGACGCCTCACGGGCATTGTCCAGCACATTGAAAACCATCTGCTTGAGCGTGGTGTCCGACACCATGGGCGTGTCGGCGCCAAAGTCGTTGTCGTAGATGAACTGCGGCATCGACCGCGTGCGGCGCCATTCGTCGGCCAGGGCATCCACAAAGGTGCGCACGGTGGTCTGCATCGAGGCTTCGCCGCGTGTCTCCCCGGCCGACAGCAGAATGCCGCTCACGATGCTCTTGCAGCGCTGCACCTGGGTCTGCATCTCGTCCATCTCTTCCTTCAGCGCCGGGTTGGCCGCCAGGCGCTTGTCGTGCTGCCAGTCGCCCAGGATCACCGCCAGGGTCGATAGCGGTGTTCCCAGCTCGTGCGCCGCGCCCGAGGCCAGCAGGCCCATGCGCACGATGTGCTCTTCTTCCACACGGCGTCGGCGCGCTGCCGCCAGGCGCGCGTCGCGCTCGCGCAGGTTCAGGTTGATGCGGGTGATGAAGACCACCACAAGCGTGGCGTTGAGCACAAAGCACACCAGCAGCCCGATCACATACAGGCTGGACAGCCCCTGGTGCAGGTCCTGCGGCAGATCCAGCGGCAGGTGGTGGTTGGCCAGCACGCCAAAACCCATCAGCGTGATGGCCACCATCGACCAGATGTAGGTGCCGCGCAGCAGCACGGCCCCCAGCGTGATCTGCAGCAGGTACAGGAAGACAAAGGGGTTGCTGGTTCCGCCGCTCAGGTACAGCTGCACGGTCAGCACTGCCACATCGATGAGCAGGGCCAGAAACAGCTCGGTGTTGCGCACCACCACCGCAGTGCGCATCCGCAGCAGGCTCACCACGTTGAAAACAGCCAGGCAGCCCACCACCAGCAGCATCTCGCGCAGCGGCAGCGTGAGGCCCAGGGTGTAGTGCGCCATCAGGATGGTGAACACCTGCCCGATGACGGCGATCCAGCGCAGCTCGATCAGCTGCTGCAGGTTCTTGATGCCCGCCGCAGCATCGGCCGAGCGCGCGCTGCGCGGGGGCTGGGGGGCAGCGGGTTCAGGAAGAGGGCGGTTCATGGGACGGAGTGGCGGGGGCGGCGCGCGCACGCAGGCGAGCCTCGTAGCGTGCCACATACCAGCCTGCGCCCACCACCATCAGGGCCATTGCATACCAGGTGAGCGCGTACACCAGGTGGCTGTTGTGAAACTTCACCACCGTCATGCCGGCACGGGGCCATGCTGCCGCGGCAGGCGCCGCAGACGCTGCACCCGGCAGACCGGCATCCACAAAGAAGGGGGCAGCGCGGGTCAGCCCGGCCGCCTGGGCGATGGCTGCCACGTCGCGCGAATACCACCGCTGCTGCGCCGGGCTGTTGCTGCGCAGAAAGCCGCCACCAGGCTCCGTCATGCGCAGCAGGCCCTGTACCGTGGTGGCGGCGGGCGTGCCGGGCGGCAGGGGCGTGGCTATCCACTGGGCGCGCTGGTCCTGGGGCACAAAACCGCGGTTCACCAGCACCTGGGTGCCGTCGTCCTGCTGCAGCGGGGTGATCACCCAGAAGCCCGCGCCCAGCTCGGTGACGGCCTGGGTCAGCACGGTCTTGTCGCCCAGCCAGTGGCCTTGCAGGGTAATGGGCAGGTATTCATGGCTGGCGGCATTCACCCCCGGCCATTCGGCCGCAGCAGGTGCGGGCGTGGTGGCCGCGTGCACGCGCTGATCCACCCGCTCCATCAGGGCGAGCTTCCATGCGCGCCGCTCCACCTGCCAGGTGCCCAGCGCGAGGAAGCCCACAAACATGGAAATGCCCGCCAGCAGCAGCACCACGTGGCGCGGCCGCCAGCGCGTAGCGGCGGGCATGCCGGGGGTCAAGGCCGCGGGTGCCCCGGCGCCTCATGCGCCGGTGGCATCGGGGTGGGGTGCTCGGGCATCATGTTGGCATTCATGTGGAACATCACCCACAGGGTGCCCGCAATGGCAATCGCCACGAACACCACGGTGAAAATGGTGGACAGCAGGGTCCAGCCGCCTTCCACCTTGCCGTTCATGTGCAGGAAGTAGACCATGTGCACCAGGATCTGCGCCACGGCAAACCCGCCCAGCACCAGCACGGCGGTGTTGCGGTCGGCGATCACCTTGGTCATGACGAGCCAGAACGGAATGGCCGTGAGAATGACCGACAGCACAAAGCCGATCATGTAGCCCGAGAACGTGCTGTGCGGGCCGTCGTCGGCGTGGTGGTGGTCGTCATGCCCGGCGGCGGCATGGTGTGCGTGAGTTGTGTGTTGCGCGCTCATTTACAGCACCCCCATCAGGTACACAAAGGTGAAGACACCAATCCAGACCACGTCCAGAAAGTGCCAGAACATGGACAGGCACATCAGCCGGCGGGTGTTTTCGGGGATCAGGCCGTGCTTTTTGATCTGCAGCATCAGCACCACCAGCCAGATCAGGCCGAAGGTGACGTGAAGGCCGTGCGTGCCCACCAGCGTGAAGAACGCCGACAGGAAGGCGCTGCGCTGCGGCGTGGCGCCCTGCTGGATCAGGTGGGCGAATTCGTAGATTTCCAGTGCCAGAAAGCACAGGCCGAAGAAGCCGGTGACGGCCAGCCACAGCAGCGTGCCGGTGACGTCGCGTTGCTGCTTGCGCAGCATCGCAAAGCCGAAGGTGATGGACGACAGCAGCAGGAAGGCCGTGTTGATGGCTACCAGCGTGAGGTCGAACAACTGCGCCCCGGTAGGGCCGGCCGCATAGCTGCGGCCCAGCACACCGTAGGTGGCGAACAGGGCGGCAAAGATGAGGCAGTCGCTCATCAGGTACAGCCAGAAGCCCAGGGCGGTGCCGTTTGGGGGGTGCGGTTCCTGCGCGAGGTGGTACGCGCGCGGGGCGAGGGCGCCAGCGGCGCCAGCTTGGAGGCGAAGTTCAGACATGGCGGGCCAGTTGCAAGGTGCGGGCTTCTTCCGTGGCAACCACCTGGGACGCCGGGATGTAGAAGTCACGCTTGTAGTTGAACGTGTGAATGATCGAAGCGAGCAGCAGCGCGGCAAACGACACGCCGGCCAGCAGCCACATGTGCCAGATCAGCGCAAAGCCGACCAACAGCGACAGGGCCGAGATGACGGCGCCCGAGGCGGTGTTGGCAGGCATGTGGATGGGCGCAAAGCCGGTGAGCGGGCGCTGGTAGCCGTGCTTTTTCATGTCCCACCAGGCGTCGATCTCGTGCACCACGGGGGTGAAGGCAAAGTTGTAGTCGGGCGGGGGCGACGAGGTGGCCCATTCCAGCGTACGGCCGTCCCAGGGGTCGCCGGTCCAGTCGCGCAGCTGGTCGCGCTTGAGGTAGCTCACCACGATCTGGATCAGGAAGCAGGCGATGCCCAGCGCAATCAGGAAGGCGCCGAACGCCGCGATCTGGAACCAGATCTGCAGCGACTGGTCTTCAAAGTGGTTGGCACGGCGCGTGACGCCCATCAGGCCCAGCACATACAGCGGCCCGAACGCCACCCAGAATCCCACCACCCACAACCAGAACGAGCGCACGCCCCAGGTGCGGTCGAGCTTGTAGCCAAAGGCCTTGGGGTACCAGTAGTTGATGCCGGCAAACAGGCCGAACAGCACGCCGCCGATGATCACGTTGTGGAAGTGGGCGATCAGGAACAGGCTGTTGTGCAGCACGAAGTCGGCCGGGGGCACGGCCAGCAGCACGCCGGTCATGCCGCCAATGGCAAAGGTCACCATGAAGGCCACGGTCCACATCATGGGCAGCTCGAAGCGGATGCGGCCCTTGTACATGGTGAACAGCCAGTTGAAGATCTTCGCGCCCGTGGGGATCGAGATGATCATCGTCGTGATGCCGAAGAAGGTATTCACGCTCGCACCCGAGCCCATGGTGAAGAAGTGGTGCAGCCACACCAGGTACGACAGGATGGTGATCACCACCGTGGCGTACACCATGGAGGTGTAGCCAAACAGGCGCTTCTTGCAGAACGTGGCCACCACTTCGGAGAAGATGCCAAAGCACGGCAAGATCAGGATGTAGACCTCGGGGTGACCCCAGATCCAGATCAGGTTCACGTACAGCATGGCGTTGCCGCCCAGGTCGTTCGTGAAGAAATTGGTGCCGATATAGCGGTCCAGCGACATCAGCACGAGCGCCGCCGTCAGCACCGGGAACGAAGCCACGATGAGCGCGTTGGTGCACAGGGCGGTCCAGGTGAAGACGGGCATGCGCATCAGGTTCATGCCGGGCGCGCGCATCTTGATGATGGTGACGATCAGGTTGATGCCCGAGAGCGTGGTGCCCACCCCCGCAATTTGCAGCGCCCAGATGTAGTAATCGAGCCCCACGCCAGGGTTCTGGTTGCCCAGGTTGGACAGCGCCAGCCAGCCGGCGGTGGAGAACTCGCCCAGGAACAGCGACACCATCACCAGCACCGCGCCAGCCGTGGTCATCCAGAAGCTGAAGTTGTTCAGGAACGGGAACGACACGTCGCGCGCGCCGATCTGCAGCGGCACCAGGTAGTTCATGAGGCCCGTGACCAGCGGCATCGCCACGAAGAAGATCATGATCACGCCGTGGGCGGTGAAGATCTGGTCGTAGTGGTGCGGCGGCAGGTAGCCCATGTTGTCGCCAAAGGCCATGGCCTGCTGCAGGCGCATCATCACGGCATCAGCAAAGCCGCGCAGCAGCATCACCAGGCCCAGGATCATGTACATGATGCCGATGCGCTTGTGGTCGATGCTGCAGATCCAGTCGCGCCAGAGCGTGCCCCAGAGCTTGAATTTGGTGACGGCGGCCATCAGGGCCAGGCCCCCCAGCATGGTGGCGATGAAGGTCCATAGCACGATGGGCTCGTGCGCCATTGGTATGGAATCCCAGGTGACTCGGCCCAGGGCCCAGTGGGTGTCAGGAACAGTGACGGGTGACATAAACACTCTTTGTTGGCAAAGCGCCAGCGCCGCCCGGCGGCTGCTGGCACATCAGGTCAAGGGCGGGTCATTCGGCGCGGGGGGTGCGCGTTGTGGGGCTGGCCTCCAGGCTGGCCACGACCTGCTCGGCGTTTTGGGAGGTGCACACGTCCTGCGGCAGGTTCAGGCCCATGGCGCGCACATAGGCTTCGCCACCGTTCTCGTCGATGGCCATCATGTGGTGCATGCACATCTTGCCGTCCTCGACGCAGCGGTTCAGCACCTTGTCGTACAGGCCCTCTTCCACGCTGGCAAAACGCTGTACCGGGTCGCGTTCGCTGGGCTGGGCCAGGGCGAGGTAGGTGTTGCGGTCCAGCGGTTTGCCTTCGCTGCGGTTCCTGGCCACCCACTGCTCGAAATCCTGCTGGCTGAGTCCGTGGAACCGGAAGGTCATCCCCGAAAAGCCCGAGCCGCTGTAGTGCGTGGACATGCCCTTGTAAACGCCGGGTTTGTTGATCACGGCGTTCAGCTCGGTCTGCATCCCAGGCATGGCGTAGATCATGCCCGCGAGGTCAGGCACGTAAAACGCGTTCATGGTGGACGTGGCCGTGAGCTTGAACAGGATGGGGCGGTCCACCGGCGCGGCGAGTTCGTTCACGGTGGCAATGCCCTGCTCTGGATAGAAGAACAGCCACTTCCAGTCCATGGCCACCACCTGGACCTCCAGCGGGGTGGACTGCGCATCCAGCGGCTTGGTGGCTGAAATCCGGTCCAGCGGCCGGTACGGGTCGAGCTTGTGGGTGCCGATCCAGGTCAGCGCGCCGAGCGCAATGATGATGAGCAGGGGCACCGTCCAGATCACCAGCTCCAGGGTGGTGGAGTGGTGCCAGTCGGGGTCGTAGTCGTCTTCGGTGTTGGCGGCGTTGTTGTGGCGGTATTTCCAGGCAAACCACAGCGTGAGGGCGATCACCGGCACGATGATGATCAGCATCAGCAGCGTTGCCTGGATGACCATGTTCCCTTGCTGGGCGGCGATGTCGCCTGCGGGGTTGAGGACGACCGCCTTGCTGCAGCCAGCCAGGCTGCCGACGGCAGCCAGGGCGGCGAGCCAGGCGGGTCGGGGAAGTGGAAGTAGTTTGAGCATGTGGGTGCGCTGTCAGAGCGTTTGTTCAGGGTAAACGCGGATAACGGGTTGCCTGGGAATGTACTAGCGCTAGCTTTTTTGTCGATTGGACATTTTGTCCAAGGTCAAACCGATGTGCCCCAAATTGGTGCATCCGGGGGTCTGCAGGACATTTCTTGCGCTGGGTCTAGTGAAAGCGCACTTGTGGCATGCCGCACTTGCGTGTAGAACGAAGTAGTCTTAGCTACCCCATCTTGAGGAACCCGTTCATGAGCAGCCCCGCTACTGCCACTTACCCCGCGGCCGGATTTGAAGAAAGTGCCGCCTCCCTATCGCGGGCTGATACGCATGAGGACGTGACACCCGGTGAAATCGCGGTCGGCGTGATCATCGGGCGCTCGTCCGAATACTTTGACTTCTTCGTGTTCGGCATTGCCTGCGTACTGGTTTTCCCGTCGTTCCTGTTTCCCTTCCTTTCGCGCCTGGATGGCACGCTGATGGCGTTTGCCCTGCTGGCCCTGGCATTTGTCGTCCGGCCCGTGGGCACCGCCATTTCGATGGCGATCCAGAGGCGATGGGGCCGGGGCACCAAACTCACCATCGCGCTCTTCCTGCTGGGCGTCTGCACGGTGGGCATGGCCTTTTTGCCGGGCTACAAGGACGTGGGGATGACCGCCGTGGTGGCGCTGCTCATCTTGCGCATTGGCCAGGGGCTGGCGCTTGGGGGCTCGTGGGATGGCCTGCCATCGCTGCTGGCCATGTCGGCGCCCAAGGAGCGCCGTGGCTGGTACGCCATGATCGGCCAGCTGGGCGCCCCGCTGGGGTTTGTGCTTGCGGCGGGGCTGTTTGCCTATCTGTACAGCAGCTTGAGCCTGCAGGAGTTTCTGGCCTGGGGTTGGCGCTACCCGTTCTTTGTAGCTTTCGCCGTGAACGTCGTCGCGCTGTTTGCCCGCCTGCGTCTGGTAGTGGGCCAATCGTATTCAGAGCTGCTGAAAGAGCGTGAACTGCAGCCGGTGCCCGTGAGCCGTGTGGTGCGCGACGAAGGCAGCAACGTGCTGCTGGGCGCTTTTGCTGCGCTGGCCAGCTTTGCACTGTTCCACCTGGTCACGGTGTTCCCGCTGTCGTGGATCACGCTGTACTCCGACCAGCCCGTCACGCAGATTCTGGGCGTGCAGATCGTGGGAGCGTTTCTGGCTGCAGGCGCCATCATGGTGTCGGGCTGGCTCTCCGATCACCTCGGGCGCCGCAAGCTGCTGGGCGGCATGGCGGTGCTGATCGGTGTGTTCAGCTTCATGGCGCCTGTGCTGCTCAACTCCGGCGAAGTGGGCAGCACCATGTTCCTGCTGCTGGGGTTTGTGCTTCTTGGTCTGTCCTATGGCCAGGCATCCGGCACGGTCACGGCCAACTTTTCGCCAAGGTACCGCTATACCGGCGCCGCCCTGTCGGCAGATCTGGCGTGGATCATCGGCGCCGCATTTGCACCGCTGGTGGCCTTGTACCTGTCAGCCCAGTTCGGGCTGCTGGCGGTCACGGTGTACCTGCTGTCGGGCGTAGCCTGCACACTGGGTGCTCTGAACCTGAACCGGCGCATGGAGCGGCGCTATCGCTAACTGAAGCGAGTGCGGCGGGCCGGTTGCGAGGGAGTTAGTCCGCCAGACGGATTTTCCCGTCGCGGACGTACTGGTTGAATTGGTCTTTGGGGATGGCGGCAGAGCCTGCAGCCTCGTTGTCTGCGGTCCAGCTCAGTGTCATGCTGTCCTTGGAGGCCTCCAGTTCAACCGGGCCCTTGGGGATGGTCAACGGCGCTCCGTCGCCCGGGGTGTAAGTGACGTGGCCTGCGATGGTGGCGTGCTGGGTCATGGGGAAGTCCTTTGCGGTAATGCCGAAGTGGTGGGACTCCATTGCACGGCAACAGCGTGCCTGCGGGTGTAAGAACAGGCCGTGCCGCTGCGCGGGCAGAGGTCGCTACCCGCCGTTTCCGTCATCTCACGGCGGGATGACCGCCTGCGTTCTCTCCTGCCGCACCAGATACAGCCCGCTGCCAATGATGATGGCTCCGCCGAGCAGGGTGGAATAGCCGGGCACCGTTTGCCACAGCACCCAGTCCAGCCCCATGCCCCAGGCCAGCGCCGTGTACTCAAACGGCGCCACCACCGAGGCCTGCCCGTGCCGGAACGCTTCGGTGATCGCCAGCTGCCCCAGAAACCCCGTGACGGCCAGGCCCGCCACGAGCGGCCAGTGCACCTGCGCCACCGCCACCCACCGGGGCCACGCCAGCGCGCCCGCACCCAACGCCAGCAGCACCGTGGTCCAGAACACCAGGCTTGCGCTGGAATCCGTACGCGTCAAGACCCGCCCCGTGATGGCAGAAACGGCATAGCCACACGCCGCGCCCAGCACGGCCAGCGCGCCCAGGCTGAAGAACGCGTCCTGGCTCGGCCGCAGGGCTACCAGCACGCCCACCATGCCCAGCCCGATCGCCACCCAGTGCGCTGCGCGAACCTTCTCGCGCAGCACCACGGTGGAAAGCGCCGTGATCAACAGCGGCGCGATGAAAAACAGCGTGTACGCCTCGGCCAGCCCCAGCTCCTTGAGGGCATAGGCAAACAGCGCCAGCATGGCCACATTGATCACGCCGCGCAGCAGGTGCAGCGGCCAGCGCACCTTGAGCAACCCGCCCACTTCGCGGCGCCACATCACATACAGCACCACCAGCGGAAGCGCCGCCCCGCCGCGCAGCGCCGCCACCTGCATGGCTGGGTAGTTGGCCGACAGGGCTTTCAGCAGGGCATCCATCAGCGAAAAGCATCCCACCGCAGCCACCATGGCGACGATGCCGCGCAGGTTGGCAGAGGCCTGGGTCTCGGCGGTACCAGGGCCGGCAGTGGCAATGGCCGCCGGCTGGAGGGTGGAATCGTCCGTGCGCTTCATCGGCGCCCAGCAGGCGACACGCTGCTGTCGGGGGCGCTGGGAGAAACGCGGCAAGGCGCCGTGCGGAAAAGGCAGCTCGGCTGCAGTGAATGGCTTTGCATGGGGCAAATGGACTGGCCCGCAGCACGTGAAGTGTGCGCTGGAGCCCTTGGGGACGATGGTCAAAAAGTGTAGCTCAGCCCGCCCTGATGGCGTGCTCAACCGGATTTGCGAGCCGAGGTGCGGACCCACTTGTCATGCAGCATCGGGATGGCCCACAGCACCAGCAGCGCCAGCGCCGTGGTGAGCACTGCAGTCGCCTCCTGCCCCAGCCCGGCCGCCACGCCAATGGCTGCGGTCAGCCAGATGCCCGCGGCGGTGGTCAGCCCCTTCACCTGGCTTTCGGCGTCGCCTTTGAGGATGGTGCCCGCACCCAGGAAGCCAACGCCCGCAATGATGCCCTGCAGCACCCGGCTGTTGTCCGCAGGGCCGATGCCCGCCTGCTGCGACACCAGCACAAACAGCGCCGCGCCCATGGCCACCAGCATGTGGGTTCGCACGCCCGCCGCCTTGCCGGCGTGCTCGCGTTCCCAGCCCAGCAGGCCGCCGAGCAGACCGGCCATCCCCAGGCGCACCACGATGCGCGTGGCCTGCGCGATGTCGGGCACATCCGAAAACTCCGATGCCACCGTGGACGCAATCTGTTGCCACCAGCCGCTCATGGTGCGGCCCCAGGGTGCAGGGCCGTGGCGCAGACGCGCTGGGGGGGATGTGGGAGAACTGTGGTCATAAGTTTCTTGTGGATGGATGTGCCGGTAGGGCCGGTGCCGCGGCTTCGCAGCCAATGTCGCCGATGGTTGTGCGGGCGTCCACCGGCGCCGGGCGCGGGCAGCGGTAGGACGCTGCCGACGCACAGCCCTACGTTTTTTGCCATTTGATACTGGAAATATCTGGTCAAATTGGCCTCCAGCGCTTATGTGTAAAGCGCTGACAGCTATCAATTTGATACTTTTCTCACCCGGTGCTGCTGCGGCGGCGCAACCTGTGCGTAGCCTGCAAGATTTCGCTGGTTGAACCTGTGACAGCGGCGTAGAGTCTGAATCCGTTTGGG
This sequence comes from Acidovorax sp. NO-1, assembly GCF_000238595.1. Classification (GTDB taxonomy): domain Bacteria; phylum Pseudomonadota; class Gammaproteobacteria; order Burkholderiales; family Burkholderiaceae_C; genus Acidovorax. Next base: position 91,579 of record NZ_AGTS01000105.1, read on the forward strand.
AAGTGGCACGCCCACAAGGAGCTTGAATGGACCCCCAACGTATTGTGCTGATCCAGGGCCACCCGGATGCGACCGCGCCCCACCTGTGCCACGCCCTGGCGCAGGCTTATGCAGACGGTGCCATCGCTGCGGGGCATGAGGTGCGCCAGATCGATATCGCCGCCATCGACTTCCCCTGGCTGCGCAGCCAGCACGAGTGGGAGCTGGGGCTGCTGCCCGCATCGCTCAAGCCTGCGCAGGCCGACATTGGCTGGGCGCAGCACATCGTGCTGTTTTTTCCGCTGTGGCTGGGTGACATGCCGGCGCTGCTCAAGGGCTTTCTGGAGCAGGTGGCGCGGCCCGGCTTTGCGTTCACCGCCGAGGGCAGCAACCCCTTTGGCCACAAAGGCCTCACCGGTCGCAGCGCGCGTGTGGTGGTCACCATGGGCATGCCGGCGCTGGTGTACCGCTGGTACTTTCGCGCGCACAGTGTGAAGTCGCTGGAGCGCAATATCCTGGGCTTTGTGGGCATCGCCCCTGTGAACGAAACGCTGGTGGGCAGCGTGGAGCAGCTGGGGGACGACGGCGTGGCCAAGTGGAAGCGGCGCATGCAGGCATTGGGCGCCAAGGCCGGGTAGGAGTGCGGGCAGGCCGGCAGCAGCCCGCTGCCCCGGATGCGGATCAACCGAACGTGCGTGCAGCGGCCAGCGCGCCCATCCGCTGGCTGATGGCAAAGAACTCCGCCACGGTGTCGTCAATGATCTGCTGCGCGGTGTTGACCGAGTCAATCAGCCCTGCAGTCTGGCCCGCCAGTGCAGGCGCGGCCTCCATGTCGCCGTCGAAGTACACGCGCTGGATGCCCGCAAAGCTGTCGGCGGGCATCAGGCCCGCCTCGTGGATGGCCTGGGTGCGCTGCGACTTGAGCGCGCGGATGCAGGGGCTGGCCTTGGTGTTGAGCATCCAGGTGCCGGTCACGCCCGCATCGACGATGGCGTTCTTGTAGTTGGCGTGCACGGGGCTTTCGGCGCAGCTGACAAAACGCGTGCCCATCTGCACCGCCTCAGCCCCCAGCGCAAAGGCTGCGGCCATGCCGCGCCCGTCGCAGATGCCCCCGGCAGCGACCAGCGGCACATCCACCCGCGCGCGGATGGCCTGCAGCAGCACCAGGGTGGAGACTTCTTCGGGGTTCTTGAAACCGCCGCCTTCGCCGCCTTCGACCACCAGGCCGTCAATGCCCGCGTCCACGCATTTGAGCGCGGCGTCCACCGTGGGCACCGCGTGGTACACGGTGATTCCCGCGTCCTTGAGCGGCGCGATGAACTTGGCCGGGCTGCCGGCCGAGGTGGTCACAAACTTCACGCCCGACGCGCACACAAAGCGCAGCATGGCGTCGTCCTTCAAAAAGCGGATGGGCAGGTTCACGCCAAACGGCAGGCCCAGCGCGCTCATCTTGGTGATCTCGGTCTGGCAGTTGGCGGTTTCGCCAGAGGACGTTTCGATGATGCCCAAGCCGCCAGCGCGCGACACCGCCGAGGCCAGCTGCGTGCGCGCAATCCAGCCCATGGGCGCCTGGATGATGGGGTAGCGCGCACCGGTGTGGGCAAGGACGCGGTTGGTGGCGGGTGCGGTCATGGGCGGAGTCTCCTGATTTTTGGGAGTGCCCATTATTTCGATGGGTGTGCCGTCACCGTGTCGCCCGCGTTACGGGGGCGAGATGGGTGTCTCGTGCCAGGGCAGCCGCGCAAACAGGCGTTGCCAGTCGACGCCAGGGGGTGCGGTGGCATCGTCGGCGGGCAGGTGCCCGCAGCGCCATCCAGCAACCCCAGGCCATTGCAGCCCGCTCGCAAACGTCATCGTCGCCCCGGTCAGTGGGTGTGGCACCGTGAGTTGCCAGGCATGCAGCCACAGCCTTTGCAGCCCCAGCCGTTCGGCCCACCAGCGGTTGAGCGGTCCTTTGCCGTGGGTGGCATCGCCAATGATGGGGTGCGCCAGGTGCTTGAGGTGGCGGCGGATCTGGTGGCGACGGCCGGTGGTGGGGATGGCCTCCACCAGTGAGGCCCGCGTGGTGGCAAAACGCGCATCGCTGGCCTCGGGCAGCGTGAGCTGCGCCAGGCGGCGAAAGCGCGTGTGGGCGTCCTGTACGGCGGCGTCGGCGGGCGCATCGTCGGGCTTCAATGCGTGGTCCACCTCGATGGCCTCGGGCGCCCAGCCGCGCACCATGGCCAGGTAGCGCTTGTGTGTGGCCCCATGCTCAAAGGCTTGCGACAGCGCCCGCGCCGCGTCGCTGTGCAGCGCCATCACCAGCACGCCGCAGGTGCCCTTGTCCAGCCGGTGCACGGGGAACACATGCTGGCCCAGCTGGTCGCGCAGGGTCTGCATCACAAACCGTGTTTCGCCCGCGTCCAGCCCCGTGCGGTGCACCAGCCAGCCGGCAGGCTTGTAGACGGCCACCAGGTGCTCGTCGCGCCAGAGGATGTGCAGGGGGGAGGTCAAAGGACGAGGTGGCAACGCATCAGGGAAGCCGCGGATTGTGCCCCACCTGCGCGCCTGCCTACACTGCGCGCTTTCCCATTCAAACAAGGCCTGCGCAATGTCCGCTGGAGACTGGAAAGACATGTACGCCGCCGCCGTGGCGGGCGATCTGGCGCTGGTGCGCCACCACATCGGCGCGGGCGTCAACCCCAATTACCAGCACCCCGAGATCCTGTGCACCCCCCTGGTGGCCGCGCTGATCCACGGCCACGACGACATCGCCCACTACCTGCTGGAGCATGGCGCAGACCCGCAGCTGCGATCCGACTTTGATGACATGACGCCGCTGGAGGCCGCACGCCGCCACGGCCGCACCGGGTTCATCGCGCTGCTGCAGGCGCAAGGCGCGAAGGAAGAGCGCAAACCCTTCTGGTGGCGCTGGCTGCCCATCTAGAAGCCCCCCCTGAGTCGCTTCGCGCCATCCCCCGGAGGGGGACGCCGCCCGTGCGGCGGGGCGGCCCTTGCACGGCGGCACTGGCTTGGGCCACGCCAGTTTCAGCGCGGTGGCTGGAAAGGTTGCGCCGTTTCTTTTGCGCGCATCTTGGCAGCGATGTACTCGCCGTGCGTCACATGCAGCAAGCTCGCCACCTTGCTGATCGTGTGGTTCTCGTTGGCGTCGATGTGCGCGTCGGCATAGGCTACCTGCCACATGGCTTCCACCAGGCGGATTTTCTGCTCCTGGGTGAAGTGCTCGTTCAGGCTGCTGGTAAAGCGCTGGTAGTCGTAGGCCGTTCGGGATGTGGTCACGGCCAGCTCCAGCAGGCGCTGCAGTTCGTCGTCGCTCAGCGCAAACTTGCTGCGCAGGGCGGTGACCATGGCGGTGCGCTCGGCCTCGTCCATGGAGGTTTCGGCCCGCACCACCTCCACCAGCAGCACGGCCGCGGCCAGTTGCACGGCATGGTCGCGCTCTGCGGCTGACTGGGTGGGCTGGGGCTGGGTGAAGCTGTCGAACAGGTCTTTGAGGGTGCGAAGCATCGTGGTGGCGTGTCCGTGGATGAGCGAGCCTGGGTGGACGCACTGCGCCCGTGTTGGTTCCCCGCCGGGCGGCCCGGCGACAATCGGTGGTCATGATGAAGAAAAACATTCTCCCCCTGCAACTGCTGGTTGCCCCCGACAAGAACGACCCTTCTCCGCTGGTGCTGTACCACGGGCGCAATTGCCCCGATGGTTTTGGTGCCGCGCTGGCCGCCTGGCTGTATTACGGCGACGGCGCTGAATACCTGGGACTGGACCACGGCGACATCACAACGGTGGATGACCTGCCGCCCGTGGCGGGCCGCACGGTCTACATCCTTGATTTTTCGTTCTCGGCCGACATCCTGCAGGCCATTGACGAGCGTGCGGCCAAGCTGGTCATGCTCGACCACCACAAGAGCGCGGCCGAAAAGCTCACCGGCTTTGCCTGCCGCTGCGGCGTGGTGCACTTTGACATGGACAAATCGGGTGCACGCCTGGCGTGGGAGTTCTTTCATCCCCACGTGCCGGTGCCCCCGCTGCTGCAATACGTGGAAGACCGCGACATCTGGAAGTGGGAGTTTGCCGAGAGCGCAGGTTTTCTCTCGGCGCTGGACATGGAAGCGCAGGACTTTGCGCGCTGGCGCGAGATTGCCGCCTTCACGCCCGAGCAGCTCGCGCTGTTCATGGCGCGCGGCGCGGCCATGGACGAAAAGTACCGCAAGCTCGCTGCCGACATCGCAGAAGGCGCGCAGCCGCTGGTGTTCAACGGTATCGAAGGCCTCATGGTCAACGCGCCCGGCATGTTCCACAGCCTGGTGGGCGACATCCTCTCGGCGAAAACCGGCACTTTCGCCCTGATGTGGAGCGCGGGTGCCAAGGGTGTGAAGGCAGGCCTGCGTTCGCAGCGCAACTTTGACTGCATCGCGCTGGCCGAAAGCATGGGTGGGGGCGGCCACGCACAGGCCTGCGGCTTCAAGATGGGGGTGGAGCGCCTGCCCGAGCTGCTGACGGGGTCCTTCAACGCCGCCCCGTCGCAATAGGCGCCGGGCGGGGCGGTTCAGCGGGCGTGGCGCTGCCGGTAGTGCCACGGCGCCATGGGGCGCGGCTGCGACCACAGGCCTGCGCCATCGCTGCGCGCCTTGCGCTGCAACTCCGCCAGCTGCGGGCGGCTGCTGGCATAGGGTGTGTACACCCAGGCCAGCCCGGCTTGCACCTGCGCGGTGGCCGCGTCGGAGTTGCCGCAGCGCACATGGGCCACGGTGCGGCCGTAGCTGTCTTCATCCACCGGCTGCAGCGTGGCTCGCTGCCGGAAACACAGGCGCGCCAGGCTTTGCCGCGACTTCTGGCCAAATGCCTGGCGGGATTCCGGCGCATCAATGGCCGCAATGCGCACCTTGACCTGCTGGTAGGCGCCGGGCGTGCCGCAGCGCACGGTCAGGGTGTCGCCGTCGCTGATGGCGACGACCAGGCAGATGAGGGAAGCAAGGGGCACGGCAATATTCTTGAGCGAAATTGGGCTCCAGCGCTTGATGGATAAGCGCTGACAGCTATTATTAGTATAGCTACCAGCGCCGTGCCTCCGCGGCGTGTTGCACGGGGTTACCAGTTGGGTTCGCGCGTGTGCACGTTGGTGATGCGTGCTTTCTAGAATCAGCGGGAACCGCGTGGTGTGCGGTAGCGTTGTGCCCGATGATGATGATTTTCCAGGAGTGCTTCCCGTTGCCCTTTCGTTTTTCTTTCCGCCGCTTCTCATCCCCTGCTGGCGCCGCCGTGGGGGCCCTGGCCCTGGCGCTGCTGACGGGCTGCGTGGCCTCCACACCCAAGACCTTTGGCGTGCAGGAGAACTTTGGTTCGGTGGCAACGCATTCGCGCCTGTTTGATGCCACGCCGCAGCAGACCTGTGAGGCGGCGCGCCGCGCGCTGCTGAGCCAGGGCTACGTGATCGCCACCCAGCAGCCCGAGCTGATCCAGGGCACCAAGAGTTTTCAGCCCGAGCCCGAGTCGCACCTGCAGATGGTGGTGCGGGTGGTGTGTGTGCCGGAGGCTGACGAGGGCAAGGTGAGCCTGGGTTTTGTGACGGCGCTGCAGGATACCTATGCGCTGCGCAAGACCAACAATTCCGCCAGTGTGGGCGTGGGGGCGATTGGCTCGGTGTCATTGCCGGTGTCTGCCAGCAGCGAGTCGATGGTCAAGGTGGGCAGCGAGACCATTTCCAAGGACGCGTTCTACGAGAGTTTTTTCGACCTGGTCAAACGCTTCCTTCTGGCCAGCCAGGCCCCAACCGATTGACCTGACAGCGCCTGCAAACCACCAAGCGCAGCGGCCGCGCCACAGGGTGGGGCGGCCGCTGCGCGGCAGGGCTGGGGCAGGAAATCAGCCAGCGGCGGGCGCCACGCGCTCCATGCGCGTCAGCGGCAGGGCTTCGTCGGCATTGGCCGCCTTTTGCAGCACGAAGTTGAACTTCGAGCGCGTGAAGGGCGCCGCAATACCCAGCGACTCGTAGCCTGCAGCCGGCACGTTTTTCTCCAGCGCAACGATCAGCCCGTCGCGTGTGGCAAACGCAAAGTCGTCGTCGATGAAGCTGTCGCCGGGCACGTTGATCTGCGTGGTCAGTGTGCGCATGCCGGGTGCCACCACCAGGAAGTGGATGTGCGCAGGGCGGTTGCCATGGCGGCCCAGTGCTTCAAAGAGCTCCGAGGTCGGGCTGTTGGGCGGAATGGCGTAGCCCGGTGGCAGGAAGGTGCGAAACCGGTACTGGCCCTGGGCGTCGGTTTCGATGCGGCGGCGCAGCTCGTAGGGCTTCATGCCGGGGAAGAAGTGCGAGTACCCGCCCTGTTCGTTGGCGTGCCACACGTCCACCGAGGCATGCGCCACGGGATTGCCGTCAAGGTCCAGCACCTGGCCTTCCATGACGAACACCTCGCCCTTGGGCTCGCCCTCGTCCAGGCGCGTTTCCACCTTGGACACGGGAGCCCCCGCCACAAACAGCGGGCCCTCGATGGCGCGCGGCGTGCCACCCGTGCGGCCGGCCTTGGCGTCTGCCTCGTCGGCGCGGATGTCCAGCAGGCGGTCAAAACCCAGGCCGGCGGTGATCAGGCCCGTCTGGCCCGTGGCGCCCAGGCGTGTGAGCCAGCCGGTGGCGGCCCAGAACTCGTCTGCCGTCACGTCCAGTTCGTCGATGGTCTTGAACAGGTCGGTGACGATGCGCTGCGTGAGCTGGCGTACACGCGCATTGCCGGGAGCGATCTTCTTGGTGTTGACCAGCTCCAGCAGCTGGGCCTTGGTGAGTTCGGACATGGTGGTCTCCTCGTCGGATGAAGGGTGGGGCGAAAAACAGGGGGTCAGTCGAGCTTGATGCCGCGCTCGGTGATGAGCTTGGTCCAGCGCTCGGATTCGAGCGCCAGGTGCTTGGCCAGCTCGTCGGGGGTGGAGCCCACGGGCTCTGCGCCGATGGTGTCAAAGCGCTTGGCGACTTCGGGGTCCTTCATCGCGTCCAGCAGGGCCTTGTTGAGCTTGCTGACGATGGCCTTGGGCGTGGATGCCGGCATGAACACCGCAAACCAGGGCGACACCTCATAGCCGGGCACACCGGCCTCGGCCAGCGTGGGCACATCGGGCAGGGTGCTGGAGCGCTTGGCCGTGGTCACCCCCAGCGCGCGCAGCTTGCCCGACTGGATGTGCGGGCGCGCCGATGTGATGCTGTCAAACATGTAGTTGACCTGGCCGCCGAGAAGATCGGACACCGCCGGGCCGCTGCCCTTGTAGGGGATGTGCAGCATGTCCACCTGCGCCAGCGAGGTGAACACCTCGCCCGCCAGGTGGATGGAGGTGCCGTTGCCTGCCGACGCATAGGTGAGCTTGCCCGGTGCCTTGCGCGCCGCGGCAATCACATCCTTGATGTTTTTGACATCGGGCTGGGTGGCGTTGGTCACCAGCACATTGGGCACCACGGCCAGCAGGCTGACGGGTGCGAAATCCTTGACCGGGTCGTAGTTGAGCTTGCTGTACAGCGGCTTGTTGGTGGCCATGCCGATGGACGTGATCATCATCGTGTAGCCATCGCCGGGCTGCTTGGCCACATAGTCCGCACCAATGTTGCCACCTGCACCCGGCCGGTTCTCGATCACGAAGGGCTGGCCCAGCGTCTTGCCGGCCTTTTCGCCCAGCGTACGCGCAATCGCGTCCATGGCGCCGCCGGGCGGGAAGGGCACGACCCAGCGGATCGGCTTGTTCGGCCAGTCGGTGGCGGCAGGCTGTGCGTGCGCAGCGAGGCCGAGGCCGGCCAGGGCCAACAGGGCCAGCAGATGGCGTTTGGATGGCATGGTGTTTGTCTCGCGGGTTTTGTATTGGTGGGGTGGCTCAGATGGCCGAGGGGTGCTGCGCCAGCGGTGTGACGGAGATCATCATGAACGGGAACAGCGGCAGGCCTTGCAGCAGCTGGTGCAGTTCGTCGTTGGATGCCACATCGAAGATGCTGTAGTTGGCGTATTCGCCCACCACGCGCCAGATGCTCTTCCAGCGGCCGTCGCGCTGCAGGTCCTGCGAATAGGCTTTCTCGCGGGCCTTGATCTCGTTGGCTTTCTCTACCGGGAAGTCGTGCGGGATGTTCACATCCATACGTACCAGAAACAGCATCGGTGTTCTCCTTAAACAGGGGTGGGGGTGTGTGCGGCCATGTCCACATGCACGGCAGTGAGGCCCTGGCGGGCGCGGTCAAAGCGTTCAAGTTGCGCCAGCGAAACCTCGACGCCAAAGCCCGGGCCGTCGGGCAGCTGCAGCTCGAAATCGACGATGGGCATCTGGGATTCGACGATGTCGTCCACCAGCAGCTGCGGGCCGAACAGCTCGCAGCCATGGTGCTGGCTGCCCAGCGTGGCAAACACATGCGCCGATGCGGCGCTGCCCAGCGAGGTCTCCAGCATGGTGCCGCCGTACCAGCCGATGTCGGCAGCCTCTGCAATGGCGGCCACCTTGCGCGTGCGGATCAGGCCGCCATGCTTGGCCACCTTGAGCGAGAACACATGGCTGGCCTTTTCGCGCGCCAGCATCATGGCGTCCTGCGGGGTGCAGACGGTTTCGTCGGCCATGATGAGCGCGCCATCGAGCGTGGCCGTGAGGTGCTTGAGGGCTTCGACGTTCCACTGCGCCACGGGCTGCTCGATCAGCGTCACACCGGCCTCCACCAGTTGGGGCAGGTAGCGGCGCGCGGTGTTGCCGTCCCAGGCCTGGTTCACATCCACCGTGAGCGTGGCCTGGCCTTGCAGGCCGCGCGCGATCTGCGTCACATGGGCCACATCGTCCTGCGGCGCGCGCGCGCCGATTTTCATCTTGAAGATGTGGTGGCGCTTTTGCGTGAGGCGCAGGTGGGCTTCCTGCAGGTCGCGATCGACATCGCCGCTGGCCAGCGTCCAGGCCAAGGGCAGGCTCTGGTGCACCTTGCCGCCCAGCAGTTGCCAGGCTGGCAGGCCCAGCGTGCGGGCTACCGCGTCGATCAGCGCCATCTCCACGGCGCTCTTGGCAAAGGCGTTGCCCTTGCAGGCCTTGTCCATGCGCGCCAGCGCGGCTTCAAAGCCGCCTGCGTCCTGGCCGACGAGGGCCGGGGCCAGGTAGTTTTGAATGGCGTGCAGGATGCTCTCGGGCGACTCTTCGTTCCACGAGGGGCCGCCAATGGTGGCCGCCTCGCCAAAGCCGGTGGCGCCGTTTTTGAGCCACACCTGGACGATGACCGGGCTTTGGCGGCTGATGGAGCCGAACGAGAGTTTGTGCGGGCGGATCGTGGGGATGTCCAGGATCCGCGCCTGCATGCGTTCGACGGTGAAGCGGCTTTGCATCGCTGTGTGCCTTTGTGGGTATCTGGAGCCGGAAATCAGGGTGGGCCCGCCGGTGGGGGCTGTTGAGTAGCAAGGTTAGATTCAATCCCCATGACGTTCCAATGATTTATTTGCAACTTATCATTCGATGGAATCGAACGATCAAGGAGCATGCCGCCATGGAAATCCGTCAGCTTCGATACTTTCTGGACATCGCCGAAACCGAGCACCTCACGCAGTCGGCGCAGAACCTGTTTGTCACGCAGTCCACGCTGTCGCACGGCCTGCGGCAGCTGGAGGAAGAGCTGGGTGTGCAGCTGTTTGTGCGGCTGGGGCGGGGGCTCAGGCTGTCGCAGGCGGGGATGGAGTTTCGCGCCTACGCCTCGCGCGCCCTGCAGGAGGTCGAGGCCGGCCGCATGGCGCTGGCCGACCTCACGGGCCTGCGCTCCGGCACGCTCACGGTGGGCGTGATCCCCACGTTCCTCGATACGCTGGTGCCCTCGGCAGTGGCCGCCTTTCACCGCAAGTACCCGGGCGTGAACGTAGTGGTGCGCAACCTGCTTGCCGGCCCGGTGGAGGAGCAACTGGTGGCAGGTCAGATTGACGTGGGGATTTCCTTTCATCCCACCGAACGCCAGGAGATCGAGAACGAGCACCTGTTTTCCGAGCGCATGCAACTGGTGGTGCAGCGGGGGCACCCGCTGGCCCGGCGGCGCAGCATGGCACTGCAGGCCTTGTCCACTGTGCCCCTGGCCATGTTGCCGCGCGCATTTGCCACCCGCCGCCTGATCGACGACGCCTTGCGCGATGCCGGGGTGGTGCCCTCGGTGCGGGTGGAGATGGAGTCGGTCGAGGCGCTCATCGACGCCTGCCGGTGGGGCGACCTCGCCAGCATCGTGCCCGAGCGGGCTGCGCGGCGCGCCGCCGATCTGCAGGTGATCGGCCTGCACTCGCAGCAGATCGTGCGGCAGGCCGGCATCTTGTGGCGCCGGGGGGCATCGCGCAGCACGGCAGCGCTGGAGTTTGCCGCGCTGCTCAAGACCAAGGTCTGAGCGTCTGAGCGCTTGCCAGCCCTCAGAGCTGGCGGATGAAGCCGTGCACCAGCGCGGCAAATTCAGCCGGTTGCTCCACCGCGCTCAGGTGGGCTGCGGGCAGGCTTTGCAGCTGGGCGCCGGCAATGCCTTGGGCGATGGCCTCGGACATGGCCGGTGGCGTGGCCTCGTCGCGCGACCCCGCAATCACCAGCGTGGGGCAGGTGATGCGGCGGTTGCCTGCGTCCAGCGCAATGGCGGCCACCGCGGCGCAGGCCTGCACGTAGGGCGCCGCTGCCGTGCCCACCAGCACGGCGCGCAGCGCGGCGACCAGCACACTGCCCTGCGCGTCTGCCCTGAACTCGGGCGTGAACCAGCGCTGCAGCGCGCCATCGGCGATGGCTTCCATGCCCTGGGCGCGCACCGTGTCGATGCGGGTCTGCCAGCCCGCGCGGGCCGCGTCGTCATAGTGGCTGGCAGAGTTGGCCACCGTGATGCTGCGCACCACATCGGGATGGCGGGCGGCCAGGGCCTGGGCGGCCATGCCGCCCATCGAAAGCCCCACAAAGTGCACCGGCCCCTGCGCCTGCTGGCGGATGAGCGCGGCTGCGTCGTCGGCCAGATCGTCCATGCTGAAGGGGCTGGTCAGGGCGGGTGAGCGGCCATGGCCGCGCGCGTCGTAGCGCAGCACGGTATAGCGGTCCTGCAGCGCGGCTGCCACGCCATCCCACATCTGCAGGTCGCAGCCCAGCGCGTGGCTCAGCACGATGACGGGGCCTTGGCCTTGCTGCACAAAGTGAAGGGATGACATGGCTCGGCCTTTCTGTTGGGGTGAAAAGGCCGGTATTGTGCCCACGCGGCGCAGCCGGGTGCTGCGAGGTGTCTTTGCGGCGCCGTGCGATCAGGCTGTGGGTGCGACGGGGCTCCACTGCCCCGGCGCCAGCCCCTGCAGCGAATACGGCCCCACGGCCGCGCGGATGAGCCGCAGTGTGGGGTGGCCCACGGCGGCCGTCATGCGGCGCACCTGGCGGTTGCGGCCTTCGCGGATGACCAGCTCGATCCAGGCAGTGGGGATGGCCTTGCGTTCGCGGATAGGCGGGGTGCGTTCCCACACCGCAGGGGCGGGCTCCAGCAGCCGGGCACGGGCCGGCAGGGTGGGGCCGTCGTTCAGCACCACGCCGCTGCGCAGCGCCGCCAGCGCAGCTTCATCCGGGATGCCCTCCACCTGCACCCAGTAGGTTTTCTCCATCTTGAAGCGCGGGTCGGCGATGCGCGCCTGCAGCGGGCCGTCGCTGGTCAGCAGCAGCAGGCCCTCGCTGTCGGCATCCAGCCGCCCTGCCACATACACACCGGGCAGGTCGATGTAGTCCTTCAGGCCCTGCCATTTGCCTTCGGCGGTGAACTGGCTGAGCACGCCGTAGGGCTTGTTGAAACGGATCAGGCGGGGCGTCATGAAAGCGGGCGTTGCGGTGGTCTGGCGAGCATAGCCGCAGCGTGCAGGGCGGCGTCTGACGGCGGGTTCAGCGTCTGGCTGAGCAGGCAGGCCACGCATTCATTATAAAATCGGGCTCCAGCGCAATACCAGCTTGCGCGGGCAGCTATATAAACAATAGCTTTTTCATCGGGGCAAGTGTTGCCTGATCCTCTCAACAAGGCCTCAAGGAGACACCGCCATGGTCACCATCGAACTCGACATTGCGCAGACCATCGGCATCGCCGCTGTCTTGCTGGTGGTGGGTGAAGCCATCAAAAAGCGCGTGGGCGTGCTGTCGCGCTATTTCATCCCGGGGCCCATCATTGGTGGGCTGGTGTTCTCGCTCATCGCGCTGTTCGGGCACCAGGCGGGGCTGTTTGCCTTCAGTTTTTACGACAACATGCGCGCGTTCCTGCTGCTGGTGTTTTTCACCACCATCGGCTTTTCCGCCAGTTTCGAGCTGCTCAAGAAAGGCGGCGTTGGCGTGGCGCTGTTTCTGGCAGCCGCTGTGGGCCTGGTGGTGCTGCAGAACCTGCTGGGCGCGGGGCTCGCCACGGTGCTGGGCGTTCACCCGCTGATCGGTGTGGCGGCGGGCTCGGTCTCGCTCACGGGCGGCCATGGCACGTCGGCCGCCTTCGGGCCGCTGATGGAGCAGGCGGGGGCGGCAGGCGCGTTGCCAGCGGCCATTGCCGCTGCCACCTATGGGCTGGTGGCCGGCTGCGTGATTGGCGGCCCGCTGGGCACCCTGCTGATGCGTCGCCACGGGCTGTATGCGCCGGGGGTGGACGGTGTAAAACAGACCGCCGTGGGCACCGGCGCCCTCGCCGCGCCGATGCCCAGCACGGCGCCCCTTGCCCGGGCGGGCAGCAACGACACGGTGATGTACGCCAGCATCCTGATTGCCGTGTCGATTGGCGCGGGCACGGTGCTGGTCAACTGGCTCAAGGGGCTGGGCATCACGCTGCCGTCGTACCTGGGGCCCATGCTGGTGGCGGCGCTGGTGCGCAACATCATCGACTGGCGCAACGGCGCGCTGCCCTTGCGCCAGTTCGAGGTGGTGGGCAATGTGTCGCTGGCGTTCTTTCTGGCAATGGCGCTGATGTCGATGAAGCTGTGGGAGCTGGCCGAGGTGGCCGGGCCGCTGCTGGTCATCCTGGTGGCGCAGACGGTGCTGATGTTCGGGTTCGCGTATTTCGTGACCTTCCGCCTCATGGGGCGCGACTATGACGCGGCCGTCATCGCTGCGGGCCACTGCGGCTTTGGCATGGGCGCCACGCCCAACGCCATGGCCAACATGCAGGCCTTCACCGCCGTCAATGGCCCGTCGGTAAAGGCGTTTTTCGTGATCCCGCTGGTGGGTTCGCTGTTCATCGACTTCTTCAACGCCGTGACCATCACCGGGTTCGTCAACTACCTGAAGTAACGCGCCGACGCTTGGCAAGGCTCACCGCGTTGCGATGGCGCAGTGCGGTGCTTCAAACCGAGAGCCGGAATAGTGCGCGGCGCCAGCGAGTGACGCCGAGCAAGGCCCGCCCCGCAGTGAGGGCGTCGTCCCCCTTGGGGGAAGACGCGCAGCGGCTCAGGGGGTTACAAGAACAATGCCGGGTCCACCATGGTGCGGTTGAGCATCACCCCCCAGTGCAGGTGCGGGCCGGTCACGCGGCCGGTGGCGCCCACCTTGCAGAAGGCGTCGCCCGCCTGCAGCACATCGCCCACGCCCACATCCATGCTGCTCAGGTGGCAATACATGCTCAGCAAGCCCTGGCCGTGGTCCAGCCACACCGTGCCGCCGTTGAAGAAATAGTCGCCCACATCAATCACCTTGCCCGGCAGCGGTGCCACGATGGGCGTGCCCGTGGCGGCGGCAATGTCCATGCCGCTGTGCGGATTGCGCGGCTGGCCGTTGAACACGCGGCGCAGCCCGAACGAGCTGGAGCGCCGCCCCGGCACCGGCACACGCATGCGCAGCGATGGCAGGGCCACACCGGCGGGCTGCTCGGTAAATGTGGCCATCACCACCGCCTGGTGGTCGCGCTCGCGCTCGAAGCGGGCCTGGTCTTCGGCAGACAGATCCACCGTGCGGGGTGATACCTTGAGGTGCTGCTCCTGGTACCGCTTGGCTGCCACGGTGTAAGGCAACTCCTGCCGCGTGCCGCCGCTGGCCTGCCCCACCGTGATGTGCGCTGTGCCGGGCACTGCCGCCAGCGGTATGCCCACCACGGCGGTCCACTCGATCATGTCGCCCGTTACCAGCAGCGGCACGTCCGCACCGCCCTGGCGCACATGCGCTGCAGGCCGTGTGGGTGCGGGGCCCAGCGACAGCCGGGCAACGCCGCCCGGCACGGCCAGCGGCTGTGGCCACACGCTGGCGCCCGCGGGCGGTGGGGTGCCGTCGCGAGCGTGTGACGACGGCAGCACCAGCAGGGCGGCTGCGCCCAGCACGGCGGTGCGGCGACTGATGGCGGTGGCGGTGGCGGGGGTGGCGGTGACGCTGGTGGGAGTAGGCGATATAGCAGGCATGAAGGCGAAGTCGTGGAAGTGGCAAAGGCTTGCAGCGCAGGCCCCGCGCCATTGTGCGACGCCCTTGGGCTGGCGGGCCCGCCGGGCACGTGCTGGCGGCGTTTGCCTACATTGCGTTACGCACTGGCCGACCACAATCTCGCCATGAAAAAAGCAGCAGGTCGCCCCCGCTCCACCATGCTCACCATCCTATTGACCGCCTTGGCCACGGGCGCGCTGGTGCTTCTGGCGTTGAACTTCACCGCAGGTGAAAAAAAGGTGCAGCAGCAGCTGCCCCGCCTGTACAGCACGGCCAGCCCGCAGTTTGAACGCGCGCTGGGCAGCCTGCTGGGGCCGGGCATCGTGGGCGGCAACCAGGTGACCGAGCTGCTCAACGGCGACCAGATCTTCCCGCCCATGCTGGCCGCGATCAAGGCGGCCCAGAAAAGCGTCACCTTCGAAACCTATATCTACTGGTCGGGCGACATCGGCAAGGCCTTTGCCGATGCCCTGAGCGAACGCGCCCGCGCGGGTGTGCCTGTGCATGTGCTGCTCGATTGGGTGGGCAGCTCCAAGATGGAGGAAAGCTACCTCACCGAGATGCGCGAAGCGGGCGTGCAGATCGAAAAATTCCACAAACCGCACTGGTACAACCTGGCCCGCATGAACAACCGCACCCACCGCAAGCTGCTGGTGGTGGACGGGCAGGTGGGCTTTACCGGTGGCGTGGGCATCGCGCCCGAATGGACGGGCAACGCCACCGACCCCAAGCACTGGCGCGACTCGCACTACCTGGTGCGCGGCCCCGCCGTGGCGCAGATGCAGGCCACGTTTCTGGACAACTGGCTCAAGGTGACCGGCAAGGTGCTGCACGGCGAGGCGTACTTTCCCGCCATTGCGCCGGCGGGCACGCAAAGGGCACAGATGTTCTCCAGCTCGCCATCGAGCGGCAGCGAGAGCATGCAGCTCATGTACCACCTGGCCATCACGGCGGCCGAGCGCAGCATCGACCTGTCGGTGGCGTACTTTGTGCCCGATGAGCTCACGCTCAAGCTGCTGATGGATGCGCTGGCGCGCGGCGTGCGCGTGCGCATGGTCACGCCCGGCGAGCACACCGACACCGAAACCGTCAAGGCCGCATCGCGTGCCACCTGGGGCGGCCTGCTGCAGGCCGGCGCCGAGATCTACGAGTTTGAACCCACCATGTACCACTGCAAGGTCATGATCGTGGACCAGCTCCTGGTGTCGGTGGGCTCCACCAACTTTGACAACCGATCGTTCCGGCTGAACGACGAGGCCAACCTCAACGTCTATGACGCGGCGTTTGCCCAGCGGCAGACCGCCGTATTTGAAGACGACATACAGCGCTCGCGCCGCATGACGTACGAGGCCTGGCTGAACCGCCCCCTGCGCGAGAAGGCGCACGAGAAGCTGACCGGCTGGCTGCGGTCGCAGCTTTGATGACGGAACGGGCCCGCAGCGTGCTTATTGCGTGACGAATTCGTAGGTCACGGCCTCGCTTTCCACCATGTCCAGAATGTCGTCCAGCACATCTTCGTCGTCGGTGCTGCTCCACATGTCTTCCGGGTCGGTGGCGAACAGCGGCTCAATCGCAATGTCCATGAACTTGCCGTCGGGCAGTTTGATGACCGGCGTGCCCTCGGAGGTATCGGCCAGCTCCCAGTCGTCGGGCACGGTCATTTCCAGCTGGATGGTGACATTGAGTTTTTTCATCGCGAAATCCTTGGGTTGCACAGCCGCGCAGGGTAACCGGTTTTGATGGCGCGGCTGCGGCGCTATGCCCCTGCCATGGGCACCGAGCGCACGCCAAAGCTCTCGCTGCCATGCGCCCAGGCCAGCAGCCGGTCGATGTTGGGGTGTTTGCCGGGGAAGGCCCGCGCATCTTCCACATGCTCGGCATACCACTCGAGCCCCAGCGCAGCCGCCGCCGGCGTGATGCTGCCGCCATACAGGGCGGCCAGCGCGGCATACACCACCAGCGATCCCTTCTGCCCCGGCTTGTTCTCGATGGTGGCCAGCACCTGGCCGTCACCGCCCAGCAGGTGCAGGGCGGCAAGGTGGTTGGCGGGGGGAAGCTGCTGGAGCCGGTCTGCGAAGTTCATGGCGTTGCCTTGGTAAAAATTGCATCAAATTGCCGTCTGGCGCTTGATAGGCAAGCGCCAACAGCTATGAATATAGGAGTAATAACTCCTTGCAGGGTATGTCTGCGCATCACGCCTGCCACACCCCAAACCCTGCCGAGCGCAGGTCGATACCGATCTCGATCTCGCGGTCCACCGCCTCTTCGTAGGGCATGGGGTTGAAGCCCTCGTACAGGTCGGGCAGCAGGCGCAGGCCGTATTGCGTGACATACCGGTTGGCCTGGATGCCCGCCTTGTGCTTGTCAAACCGCACGTCCGGGTCGAGCCCCGTCATGCCCACATACACGCAGGGCTTGCCGTCGATGTAGCCGGGGTTGCACCGGCGAAAGCGCGGCTCCAGCAGCACGTCTTTGGAGAGCTCGACCACGTAGACATGGTGGTGGGGCTTGCGGCGCGGCATGGTGGCGGGGCGGGGCTATCCGTGCGTTGGCTCACTCGTCTGCGTCCGCCTGGCCGTCATCGCGCAGGCGGCGGTCGAGCTTGCTGCGCAGCGATTCGGCTTCCTGCAGGAACTGCTCCACCGGCACGGCCGGTGCCACGCGCAGCATTGGCGGGAACATGCTGCTTGAGTACAGCGTCTTGGACAGGCGCATGTTGTTCAGCCACTGCGCGCCCAGCCACGCCGGTACGCCCAATGCCACCACGGCCGCCACCACCCAGGCCAGGCCGATGCGGCGGCGCGGCAGCAGGGTGGCCAGGTGGGCATACAGCGCCCCGGCCAGCACCAGCACGATCAGCAGATAGGCGAACCGGGCAAACACTTCCAGCGAGAAAGCAAATGCCGTCAGGTGCGCCACCAGGTGCACGGCGTCCACCGCCAGGGCCGCAACGCAGGCAATGCGCACATGGCGCCAGAACTGCAGGCGCCCTGCAAACACCTTGTTGGCCGCTGCCCACGCGCCCGACCAGGCCGTCAGCACCACCACCAGCGTGAGCAGCACACCCGGCACGGCCTTCAGGTATTGCAGGGTGTCGCGTGCATCCAGCCACGACTCGCCCAGCCCGGCCAGCAGCACCAGCACCACCAGCGCGGCCGTCGTGCCCAGCGTGCGCCACGGGAACTGCGGCAGCGGCTGCTCCTGGGCAATCGGCGTGTCGGCCAGGCGCAGCGTGATGTGGGTGTGGCCGAGGTCGATGGGCGTGCCATCGGGCCAGTCAAAACGCTCGCCCTGGCCGTGGTGCCTGCGCTGCAGGCGCGCACCGTTGCGGGTCTCCAGCACCTGCACCTGCACCGTGCGCGGGGCCTCCACGGCGCGGTCGATGCGCAGGTGGGTGGGCGCAACACAGGGGTCGTCCAGCACCAGATCGCAGTCCAGCGCCCGCCCCACCGTCACGGGCCAGCGGGTGATGGGCGCGCGCGCCAGCAGGGCGCCGTGGCGGTCAAAGGCTTCGATCAGTCCAAGGGTCGGCATCGTCATGGCGCGGCCTCCCAGCGGAACGCCTTCAGGTAGTGGCTGGCCAGCTTCATGCCGTTGTCGAACGAGACGCCCTGCACATCCAGGCGGCCCAGCATGCCCTGCGTGGGCTGGTTGACCGAGGCGGCCAGCACCGTCATGTTGTACAGGCCGGTCAGCTTGCGGTAGGCCGACAGGCAGACCACCGCACGCAGCGGCAGGCTGCCCGTGTCGATATAGCGCTCGCTGCACTCCACGGCCGTCTGGTGGCGGTTGCCGCGGATCTGCAGCCGCTCATTGGCAAAGCTTTGCGAAAACATCCGCGCAAAGCGCGCAGCGCCCAGGGTGGGGGCGTTGTAGGCCTCATAGCCCAGCCGCACCGCGCCGGTGGTGAAGTCGCCGGCCACCACATCGCTGTCGGCCTGGCACTGCGTGCGCTCCAGGTTCAGCGCGGGGAACGCAGGGTCGCGCCCCGATCCCCAGCACCGCGCCAGCGCATCGTCGGGCACGGGCACGCGGTAGTTGCCATGGCGCTGCTCGCGAAATGGCGCTTTCAGGAACCGGTCGGTCAGCAGTTGCTGGTGCTCCATCAGCTGCCGCGTCATCTCGGCATGCGCGGGCTGGGTGATGGGCTGGGCATTGGCTGCACGCTGCACCAGCGCCTGCGCAAACTCGGCCGGGATCAAAAAGCTCACCTGCTCGCCATCGAGCCGCTTGGCCACGTTCACGCCCAGCACCCGGCCCGCATCGTCCACCGCCGGGCCGCCGCTCATGCCGGGGTTCAGCGTGCCGCCAAAAAATATGCGCGGGTAAAAGCTGCGCTTGACCAGACCGTTGTAGGTGCCCTCGGTCACCGCAAAGCCAATGTCCAGCGGGTTGCCCAGCGAGTAGATGCGCTCGCCCTGCGCCAGCGTGTCAGCTGCGGGGCGAAAGCCCAGCACCGGCGCGGCAGCCGTGCGGCCCTTGGCGCGCAGCACGGCCAGGTCGCGCTGCACATCAAACGCCAGCAGCTCCACCTCGCCCTCCTGGCCCTCCATCGTCACGTACACGCCCCGGTAGCGCTCGGGCTCCAGCGCCAGCTGGCTGGCCACGTGGAAGTTGGTGACGATCAGCCCGTCGGCCGACACAAAAAAGCCCGAGCCAATCGACGCCTGCGTGTTGGCATTGCGCAGCAGCGTGCGGATCTGCACCAGCTTGTCGCGCGACAGCTCGTAGATGCGCCGGGCATCGCGCGACAGCAGCGCCACATCGGGCGCTGCTGCGGGTGCCTGCGGCGGCGCGGCGCCGCCGCCGGGTGCGGCTGGCGCCAGTTCTGCGGGGGGCGCTGCAGGCGATGCAACGGGGGGCTGGGGCGCATTCTGCGCATGCGCCAGGGCGCAGAGCAGCAAAACGAAGGGAAGGGCGGCAAACCGCAACGGCCGGGGCAATGAAAAGGGCATCGCGGTATTCTATGAACGCTCTGCCCCCTCGCCAGGTACGGCCCGGGCATCACCCCAACGCCCCAACACCCATGCAAGAAACCCATCCCTATCCCATCGGCACCCCCGGCCAACCCTGGGGCGCCGCAGAACGCGACCAGTGGCGCGCGCGCCAGTTGCGCCAGCGCAGCTACGCCGACGACGTGCTCGCCGCCGTGGAGGCACTGCGGGGCCGGTGGGATGTAGAGCTGTATGGCGATGTGGTGTATGCCGACGCCCAGCACCCGGCCGAGCGTTTTCCCCTGCGGGCCCTGCGCAGCCGCAACTGGCAGCCCGGCCTGCCCAGCGTGCTCATCACCGGCGGCGTGCACGGCTACGAAACCAGCGGCGTGCACGGCGCGCTGCGGTTTGCCGACACGCAGGCCGAGCGCTTTGCGGGCCGTGCCAACCTGCTGGTGGTGCCCTGCGTCAGCCCATGGGCCTACGAGCGGTTTCAGCGCTGGAACTTCGACGCCATCGACCCCAACCGGTCCTTCAGGGAAGGCTCGCCCGCGCAGGAATCCCTCGCCCTCATGCGGCTGGTGGCGCAGCACCAGGGCCAATATGGCCCGTTTTCTGCCCACATCGACCTGCACGAAACCACCGACACCGACGAATCCGAGTACCGCCCCGCCGTGGCCGCGCGCGACGGCAAGGTGTTCGAGCCCGGCAGCATCCCTGATGGCTTCTACCTGGTGGACGACACGGAGAACCCCCAGCCCGCATTCCAGCAAGCCATCATCGAGGCCGTGGGCCGCGTCACGCACATTGCGCCTGCGGATGAGAAGGGCGAAATCATCGGCTCACCCGTGGTGGCGCCGGGCGTGATCCGCTATGCGATGAAGCAGCTGGGCTTGTGTGCGGGCATCAGCGGGGCGCGCTACACCACGACGACGGAGGTCTACCCAGACAGCCCGCGTGCAACGCCCGAGCAGTGCATCGAGGCGCAGGTGGTGGCGGTGTGTGCTGCGGTGGAGTTCGTTTGTGCAGAGTCGCGTTAACGCCGTTGGCTGATCGTTTCAGTGCCAAATAGGCCTGCAGCGCTTGATGGGTAAGCGCTAGAAGCTACTAAAGGTGTAGCAAGTCTGCGCTGAAAACTGAGCGCTTAAAGAGGCATGGCTTCGCGAGCTGCTGCAGCGTCACGGAATCACAGGGGCCAATGTCAAGCGCCAGGCACCACGCGCCGCAACGCCCGCACCTTTTGCCACAGCACCGCCTTGGGCATCTGCATGGCCATTGCCTGCATGCAGCGTTCCAGCCAGCCGGTGCGGTTGTGCAGCCGGTCAATCGCCTTGCCCAGGTCGCGCGCGACTGAAGGCCCATAGGCCTGCGCCGCCTTCGCCAACGCGGCACGCAAGGCGGGTAGCGGCAAGTTCATCATGGCCAGGTCAATCACGTCGCGGCTGAAAACACCATCGTCGGCTTGCCGGTCCGAGTTGGCCAGCAGCTTCGAGGCTGCCAGGTCGAGGGATGTCAGGGTGCTCACGCCGCACAGGGTGTCATCAGGACCTGGGGCTTCCAGTGCGATGCGCGCCTCGCGCACGATCTCCAGCTTGATCGCCTGTCCATCCATCTGTACCTGGGTGCGAATGCCGTACTGGTCGGCCCGGATCTCGCGCAGCACCACCAGCGGCGGGGCGTGCACGTGCGTGATGACGGCCAGCCCATCGGAGCCGGTCAGCAAATGGCGCAACTCTCGGTAGCCCGCCGCGTCAGACACCAAAAAATCAATGTCTACCGACTCGCGGTATTCGCCATAGCGCAGCGCAATGCACGTGCCGCCGCCAAACAGGCAGCCATGCTGCACAAGCGTTTCGCCGTTCAGCGCGCTTAGCACATGCGCAATGCGCTGGTGGTGCGGGCGTTCAAACTGCATCGCTGGCCCCTGCGCTTTGGGCCGTGGGCTGTAGCGCCAGCCGCAAGGCATCCAGCAGTGCCTTTTCGTGGGGGGGCATGGCTTCCATGTCCAGGTGCCGCGCATTGCGTTCGTAAATGCCCAGCGCTTCGGCAGGCGTGAGGGTGTCCGTGCCGTGCACCTGCCACGCCAACGCACGCAGTTGCGGGTAGTCCGCCAGGGCCACCCGCGCCGGAATCCACCCAGCGCGGTTGGGCGCCGCAGCGGGCTGCCCTTGCGCGCCCGTATGTGCCTGCA
The DNA here is from genome assembly GCF_000238595.1 of Acidovorax sp. NO-1. GTDB lineage: Bacteria > Pseudomonadota > Gammaproteobacteria > Burkholderiales > Burkholderiaceae_C > Acidovorax. The sequence goes on from NZ_AGTS01000105.1 coordinate 113,026, forward strand.
ACTCCATGCCCAGCGCCGCCAGGGCGTTGCACCACGCGCCCATGGTCACCGAGGGCTCGCCCTTCTCAATGCGGTGCAGCGTCACCCGTGATAGTCCGGCAGCCTCTGCCGTCACTGTGGCGCTCAGCCGCAAGGCCTTGCGTCGGAGGCGAATTTGCTCGCCCAACGCTTGCAACTGGGCCGCGCACTGTTCGGGGAGGATAGGGGCCTTTGATGGCATAGTGTTTCTCATTATTTGCAAAAATACGTTTTTGTCAAATATAAGAAACACTTCAGTCTGTCTATTGGCTATGGAAGCCGCCCGAAATGCGAGTGGCTTAATATTTATGGGTCAAATTCGACCTCTGCGCTTGCAGTACAAGCGCAAGCAGCTATAAAAATAGAAGCAAATTAGTTTGAAAAGATTCAAGCCGCCGCGTCCGGCCCGTCGGTCGGCGCTCCAAGCAACCGGGCGCTGACCTCGGTCGCATCAAGCGTTGCGAACGCCATGTTGTGCTGCTCCGTCAGCGGCCCATGGCCCGGCTCCATGCGCCCGGCGGCGTCGTAGCCCATGGCCTTGAACTTCCATGCCCCGCCCACTTGTTTGAGCGAGCCCACATGCACGCCATCGGCGGCGTGGACGGACACCACGCCGGCGTTGATGGGGAGCAACTGCAAGGGGCCTGCCAGCGGGCCGGGCGGCACATGGGCGAAGGTGGGGGTGAACGGAGGCGTCATGGAGGGGCGTTGGTGGTGCTGCTGTTCTTTGGATGAAATTTGCCTCTAGCGCTTGATAGATAAGCGCTGCAAGCTATCGAAATAGAAGCAATCTACAGCGAGATCGCTGCTACTTGCGCCCTGAGCGCTGGCAGATCGTTCTGCACGGTTTGCCAGACGATGCCCAGGTCCACAGTGAAATAGCCGTGGGCCAGTGCATTGCGCATTTCACAAGCAAAGCCCCACGGCACATGGGCATGTTTCTTCGCAAAGTCGGGGTGGTTTTGGCCACGTTGTTGCAAGCCTCGCCCATCACTTGCAGGTTGCGAATCACGGCATCGCAGGTCTTGCGGTCTGCCAAGAACGCAGCCAGGTCCATCCCAGCCGTGTAGTCCTGAATGTTGCCGATAGCTTCCAGGATGTGCTGCAAATAGTCCGCCACCCGCAGCGGGTGCGCCCGGCTCATACGGTGATCGCCTCGCGCAGCACCTGATCCCGAAAGCTGGCGGGCAGGCTGTTGGGGGTGAGCACATCGACCTCCATACCCAGCAACTGCTTCAGCTCAAACCGGATCGCGCCAATGTCCATCAGCGTGGTTTGCGCGGTGGGCTCTACCAACAGATCCAGATCGCTGTCGGCTGTGTCGTCCCCATGCAGCGCCGAGCCAAACACCCGTACGCTGCTCACGCGGTGGCGAAGGGCAATCTCGCGGATTTGCGAGCGGTGCAGTGAAAGGGCTTCGGAGGGGCGCATGGTTTGAAGTTTAGCGGCGCTGCGTGTTTACGAGCTAAATTGGCCTTCAGCGCTTTCTGGGATTGCGCCAGCAGCTACTAAAAAGATAGCGAGTTCTCGTCTGAAAAGATGGTCGCGTGGTGGCAGTTGATGCTGTCCATCACATAGGGGTTGCGCACCGCGCCGGGCTCCACCAAATCTACGCCCCGG
>NZ_AGTS01000104.1 GCF_000238595.1 Acidovorax sp. NO-1
CAGGCGGGCGAGGCCCGCGACACGCTGCGAATTGGCAGGACACATGGGAATCGAGTGTACGCCTGCATGCATTGCCCACGGCCCTTGAGAAGCGTGGATTGTTGGCAGTTTGTGAACAATCCTTTTCCCTGCAAGGGCTTACCGGCGGGCATGGGCGGGCCTAAAGTTCAACCGTGGCTCACTGGCGTGCGCCCTGCCTTTTGTTGTTGAACCCCAGGAATACTCATGACCACCCCTTCCACCAGCGCGGCTGCCCAGCAGCCCTTGCTTCACAAGCTGCAGTGGCGCTACGCCGCCAAAAAGATGAACCCCCAGAAGGCCGTGCCGCAAGACAAGGTCGAACGCATTCTGGAGGCCGCCCGTCTGGCGCCCACGTCCAGCGGGCTGCAGCCGTTTGAAATCATCGTGGTGACCGACCCCGCCGTGCGCGCACGCATCCAGCCCATCGCCTGGAACCAGGCCCAGA
>NZ_AGTS01000103.1 GCF_000238595.1 Acidovorax sp. NO-1
ATACTTGAAGGAAATCGAAGCCTCCAGTGGGCTGCGCTTTGAAGTGACTGATGCGGTCAAAGAGCAGATCTACGCCAATTCGGTGTTTCCGACCCAGGGCACCCGTCCGGTATTTTCTTCCGTGCATGGTTTGATGAGTGCACCTCTGGTGGATTTCACGCTCTGGGCGCTGGAGCAGGGCGCCGGGCCAGGTGAGGAGCTGACCATCGATGTCGACCCAGATGCCGGGCTACTGATCTCGCGATGGGGCCACCGGATACATACCGTACCCGTAGCGTTTGAGATCAACAAGCTGCGCCAGCGCAACGATCCAGACATGCGGGCGATTCTGGCGGTGCACGAAGCGGGGCATGGATTGATTTACGCCTTGCTGTTCCAGCAGGCACCGCTGGAAATTCGCATCAACATGGCGACCTTCTCCGGAGGCTACAACAGCTTCAATGCGCTCAAAGTCAAAACCCGCGGCAATCTGCTCGATGCGGTGTGTGTTGCGCTGGCAGGCCGCGCTGCCGAGGAAATGGTGTTCGGCAAGGAGTCGCTCAGTTCAGGCAGTGAGAGCGATCTCAAGCTGGCCACACAGCAAATGACCGCCTTCATTCGACATGCCGCGTTTGGCGAGCGCATCAGCCATGTGGATGTCAGCACGGAGGCCGGGGAGAACATCAATACCGATGTGGCAAGTACCAATGCGGAAATTGAGGCCGGGCTACAGAACCAGTACGAGCGTGCGCAGGTCCTGCTCGCTGAAAGCCGGGATATCTACCTTCGAATGGTCAACGAGCTCGTCAACAAGGGTCAGCTAGAGCCACAGCAGATCCGGGATTGGCTGGGGCTGTCGCAGCCGGAGGCGCCCAAGGATGCGTTAGAGCCGTTTGAGGCGAAGCTGAGGGAGTTCGAGCAAAGGGTGGCGTGTGCTTCTCAGCGTCTCGCGTGAAAGCACCATCGTCAATCCGGCTCATTCGATCCGGATTGATGTGATGGGGCAGTGCCTTGGCCATCTCATACTTGCTCCGTTCCAGGAAAGCCGGAAAGGAGTAGTCCTGTCGAGCCGTGGGATCCTGTTTTTGGCGAACCGCCTAGAATGCTTGACTCATTGTGACTTCCTTATAAAAAGGGGTCACCACCCCCAACGGGATGGTGACCCCGTTGGGTTGAAATGCGTTTTCACGCGGTTGATTGCTGGATGTTTGAATTCCCCCAACTGGGAATGTTGTACGTCAGAAATTACTTCGGACGGAACAATTTTCGTTTTCTGAAGCACCTCTTAGATGCTTGAGAAAACGCCCAGCCTACATGCTGGGTCGTTTCATAAAATACTATCACCTGGTTTTTTCTTCCAGTTCAGGGTTTTTGGTCAGATTGTAAACCGTTACTTTTTTTGACTTCGATACGATCACTCGCAGTCGATCTCCTACTTCGGCCATGTCCACTCCGAAAACATACATATCTGCCTTCGGAACTTCGAACAGTTCACCGGTTTTGTCATCGGAGACGGTGTACATCTCCATGGGATGATAAAACTTACGGGGACCCTTGTCTTCGGTGAGAATCGAGATTACATCGAAAACAACAAGCCCCTTCATAACCGAAGCGTTGCCCACGTTGTTGGCAGCAATTGCAGTCGTTGCGGTGTCAGCCACACGCACTTCGTTAGTGCCATCTGGGGGCCTTACTCGCGTTGACACAACAGGGCCTTCCACAACACGCGCTGTGTATTTGTTGCTAATCGTGCTGTAAGGTGTTGAAGCGCAGCCTGTTAGGACTGCAGCGATTAAAATCAATGCAATTTTATTGAACATATATATCCTTGAATTGTACCCAGCACCACATGGCGCCGGGATTTGGTATTAAAGAAAGTCGTCAGTGAGGTTTTTCTGAAAATTCGAGACGTTTATCACTTCCGCATCGCCGAACGGTTGGTAACTAGGCCATTGGTTTTTCTCACGGCACCACTGAAGCATCTGGAGGGCAGCACGGTATTTGATCCGCCCTGTCTCCATAGTCTCTACACCGGCTTCGTAAAGCGCAACACCATGCGGTGCTTCGCTTTCAACCACCAGGAAGAAAAATGGTACTTTTCTCCCTATGGCTCGCTCTAA
>NZ_AGTS01000102.1 GCF_000238595.1 Acidovorax sp. NO-1
ACCGATGGATCGCACCTGCTGGTGTTTGCCGCGTGGGACAACTACACGGCCGAGCGCATCAACATGATGTTCGACCTCACCAACGAGCAGCGCGGCTTCAAGAACGAAGGCTGGGAGAACTACCGCCAGATGCTGCTGGGCATGTACCCCCAGCGCGATGCGGAGGTGAATTTTCAACACGCAGCCCGCCAAGCCTACATTGGCATGAGCGCCGCGCTCATTGCGGCAGCGTTTGAAGAAGTGGACTCGACACCCATGGAAGGATTCGACCCCGCTGCGCTGGATGAGATCCTCCATCTGCGCGAGCGCGGCCTGCGCAGCGTGGCCATCATGCCCCTGGGTTACCGCGCCGATGAAGGCGACTGGCTGGTGAACCTGAAGAAGGTGCGCCGCCCGCGCGAGCAGTTTGTGACAGAAGTCTGAGTCAACGTGCTCCAGAGAAAAAACCGTCCGGGAAGGAAACCCCGGACGGTTTTTTCATGGGCGCTGCCGTCGGGCAGATCAACGGCCGACGGAGATCAGTTCAACCTCAAAGTTCAGCGTCGCATTGGGCGGAATCACGCCCCCCGCACCCGCTGCGCCATAGGCGATGGCGGGCGGGCAGGTCAGCTTGGCCTTGCCGCCGGGCTTCATGCGCTGCACGCCTTCGGTCCAGCAGGGGATCACGCGGTTGAGCGGGAACGAGGTGGGCTCGCCGCGCTTGTAGGAGCTGTCGAACTCCTTGCCATCCAGGAACGTGCCCTTGTAGTGCACCTTGACGGTGTCGGTGGCCTTGGGCGATTCGCCCGTACCGTCCTTGAGTGATTCATACACCAGGCCGCTGGCCGTGGTGACGGGGCCTGCCGCCTGGGCAGCGGCAAACGGGGCAGCCAGCAGGCCGGCGAGCACAAGGGAGGAGGAAATACGCACGGAATGTCCTTGAAAAAGAAGAAGTCAGAAAGAGCTCGAAAGATGGTTCTTCCGGCAGAAACGTTTTGCCCTGCCAGCGGCGCGCCAGTGTAAAGGGCTTCACGCCAGTGGCCGTCACCGTGCCCATTCATACGCATTAACAAGCGTTAATGCATGTTCGTTTGCGAGCCGCAACACTGCGACTGCGGCCGATGGGTGCCGGGTGCTTGTTTTTGCGGAGACGAAGGATGCGTTCATACAGCGGCCACAACGGCCTGGCCCGGAGGACTTTTTTGGGGGGCCTTGCGACAGGGGGGCTCAGCGTGGCGGCGGCGCAGGCTACGCCACCACAGCCACAACCGCTGGCCGCACGCTTGCCCGATGCGATGACCCGCCCTGGTGGGGCCGATCTACCGTACGGCCTGCCGGCCGTGCACGAGGCGCAGGTGGAACGCAGCCTGTCGATGGCGGCGGGGTTTGCCGTGTGGCGCACGCCGCTTGAGCACCAGCGCGGCATCATCACCCCCAGCGGCCTGCACTTTGCGGTGCACCACAACGGCGTGCCCGACATCGCGCCGGAGCGCCACACCCTGAAGCTGCACGGGCTGGTCAACAAACCGCTGCGCTTTGATCTGGACCGCCTGATGCGCTACCCGATGGTCAGCCGCGTGCATTTTCTGGAGTGTGCGGGCAATTCGGCGGCCAATGCGCTGTCGCCCACCGCCCTGGACCAGACGCTGGGCGAGATTGCGGGCGAGGTGTCGTGCTCGGAGTGGACGGGGGTGCCGCTGGCGTATCTGCTGAACGAAGCGGGCCTGAAGGACAGCGCCCAATGGGTGGTGGCCGAAGGCGCTGACGGTGGGTCGCACAGCCGCAGCCTGCCACTGAAGGCCTTGATGGAGCACGGCATGGTGGCGCTGTTTCAGAACGGTGAGCGGCTGCGGCCGTCGCAAGGCTACCCCATGCGCCTGTTCATGCCGGGCTGGGAGGGCAATGTCAACGTGAAGTGGCTGCACCGGCTGGAAGTGGTGGACGCGCCCGCCTACACCAAGGACGAGTCGGGCCTGTACACGCAGGTGCTGGCCGATGGGCGGATCGAGCGCTTTGCGTTCCACATGGAGGTGAAGTCCGTGATCACGCACCCCTCGGGGCAGCAGCGTTTGCCGGAGCCCCATGGGTTTTACGAAATTGCGGGGCTGGCCTGGTCGGGCCGTGGGCGCATTGTGCGTGTGGACGTTTCGGTGGATGGTGGGCGCACCTGGGCTGTGGCGCAGCTGCACGGCCCGGTGCTGGACCGTGCCTTTACGCGCTTCACGCTGCCTTGGCAGTGGAGCGGCCGCAAGGCCGACCTGATGAGCCGCGCCACCGATGAACACGGCCGCACCCAGCCGCTGCGCAGCGAATGGAAACGCCGCTACGCCATGCACTCGTTCAACCACTACAACGCGGTGCAGGCCTGGCGTGTGCAGGCCGATGGCCGCGTGGAGAACGTGTATGCGTGAATACCATTGCTGTCAGTGGCTGCCCGCCGGGCGCGCCACCCTGCGGCGTGGCGCAGTTGCGGCCATGGTGGCGGGACTGGTGGGGGCAGGAGCAGCCAGCGAGGCCCAGGCGCCATCTGCGGCGGCTCCAGAGCCAGCAGCGCCACCGCATGTCATTGGCCTGGGGCAACCGCTGGCGCCAGCCGACGTGGAGCGCCATGCCATCACCGTCTTCCCCAACGGCCGCAACCTGCCGGCCGGCCGGGGCAGCGTGGAGCAGGGCGCGCGGCTGTACGCCATGCACTGCGCCGCCTGCCACGGAGCAAAGGGCATTGAAGGGCCCGCGGCGCGGCTGGTAGGTTCTGACGGCTTCATTGGCTGGAGCGATCCGTTGCGCCCCCTGCGCGTGCGCAAGTACCCGTTGCAGGTGCTGTCGGTGGGTGCGATGTGGCCTTACGCCACCACGGTGTTCGACTACGTGCGCAGGGGCATGCCAATGCACGCACCCAAGAGCCTGACCGATGACGAGGTGTACGCCATCACGGCGCACCTGCTGCACCTGAACGGTCTTGTGCCAGGTGACGCCATCATGGACAAGGAAAAACTGCCCAGGGTGGTGATGCCAGGGCGGGACCGCACAGTCAGTGCATGGCCGCAGGAACGCTGAACGCTGTTCAACCGCCGCGTGACGGTTCCACCATGCCCAGCCGTGCCCGGATGCGGGAGAGAGACACCGGCGAGATGCCCAGGTAGCTGGCCACGTGGTGCTGCGGCAGGTGGGCTGCCAGATCACCATGCGTGGCCAGAAAAGACTGGTAGCGCACTTCGGGTGGGTGGCTCAACAACTCGGCTTCGCGGTGTGCATGCTGCTGAAACACATAGCCCAGGCCTTCTTCCAGCAAGGGGCCGATGTGGGGAAAGCTGCGTTGCCATTGCTGCAAGGTGGCATAGGCCAGCTCCACGGCCTCTACCGGCGCCAGGGCCTCGATGGCGTAGGGGCTGGGCAGCGCAAGGGGTGGCAGGTTGCCGGCCACCCAGCTGCCGGCGCCGTGGAACGACCGGTTGCGCTCCGTGCCATGTTCGTTCAGGTAGAACAGCCGGACTACGCCACTGCGCACCTGCCAGCAGCGGGTGCTGGTCTCGCCGGCCTGTTGCAGCAACATGCCCGCACTGAACTGGCGGCGGGGCAGATCCTGCCACAGCACCGCCAGGGCCGGTTCAGACTCGACCAGCGCCTCCAGCGCAGGCGGCTGGCAGACAGTGCAGGCGCTGGTGGTGGAAGTCACAGCGATCAGGCGTATCAGGCGTAGTCAGACACCGGAATGCAGCTGCAGCTCAGGTTGCGGTCACCCCACACGTTGTCCACCCGGCCCACGGGCGACCAGTATTTGCTGCTGCGCAAGGCGGCCACAGGGTAGGCGGCGGCTTCGCGGGTGTAGGGGCGGCTCCACTCGCCGCCGAGCAGGCTCTCGGCCGTGTGCGGGGCGTTCTTCAGGGGGTTGTTGTCCTGCGGCCAGACGCCGTTTTCGATCTGGCGGATTTCCTCGCGGATGGCAATCATCGCGTCGATGAAGCGATCGATCTCGGACAGCGTCTCGCTCTCGGTGGGCTCCACCATCAGCGTGTTGGGCACGGGAAAGGAGAGCGTGGGCGCGTGAAAGCCGTAGTCAATCAGGCGCTTGGCCACGTCTTCGGCCATCACGCCGCTGGTGTCCTTCAGGCCGCGCAGATCCAGAATGCACTCGTGTGCCACGTGGCCGTTTTCGCTGGCGTACAGCGTGGGGTAGTGGTCCTTGAGGCGTGCGCTGATGTAGTTGGCCGAGAGGATGGCGGTCTCGGTGGCGGCCTGCAGGCCTTCGGCGCCCATCATGCGGCAGTACATCCAGCTGATGGGCAGCACAGCGGCATTGCCCAGGGGCGCGGCCGACACGGCACCCACGCCGCCGGCCACACCAGCCGTGGCATGACCAGGCAGGTAGGGCACGAGGTCTTGCACCACGCACACGGGGCCTACGCCGGGGCCGCCGCCGCCGTGGGGGATGCAGAAGGTCTTGTGCAGGTTCAGGTGGCTCACGTCGCCGCCAAACTCGCCGGGGGCGGCCACGCCCACCAGCGCGTTCATGTTGGCGCCGTCCACATACACCCGGCCGCCGTGGCTGTGCACCAGCGCGCACAGCTCCTTCACCTGGGTTTCAAACACGCCGTGCGTGCTGGGGTAGGTGATCATGATGCAGGCCAGGTTGGCGCTGTGCTGTTCGCACTTGGCCTTGAGATCGGCCATGTCCACGTTGCCATTGGCGTCGCAGGCGGTCACCACCACCTGCATGCCCACCATCTGGGCGCTGGCGGGGTTGGTGCCGTGTGCGCTGCTGGGGATCAGGCAGATGTTGCGGTGGCCGTGGCCCTGGGCCTCGTGGTAGGCCTTGATGGCCAGCAGGCCCGCGTATTCGCCTTGTGATCCGGCGTTGGGCTGCAGGCTGATGCCTGCGTAGCCCGTGGCCTGGCACAGCCAGGCGCGCAGTTGTTCGTCCAGCTCCTTGTAGCCCTGCAGCTGGTCTGCGGGTGCGAAGGGGTGCACGTGGGCGAACTCGGGCCAGGTGATGGGGATCATCTCGCTCGTGGCGTTGAGCTTCATGGTGCAGCTGCCCAGCGGGATCATGGTGCGGTCCAGCGCCAGGTCCTTGTCGGACAGCTGGCGGATGTAGCGCAGCATGCCGGTCTCAGAGTGGTGCGTGTTGAACACCGGGTGCGTGAGGTAGCGGCTGGTGCGGCGTAGCGCCGCGGGGATCAACGACTCCACACCGTTTTCAAACGCATCAAACGTGGGCAGGGCCTGGCCGTCCTTGGCGAAGATCTTCCACAGCAATTCGATGTCGGCCCGCGTGGTGGTTTCGTCCAGCGAGATGCAGAGGTACTCTTCGAAGTAAATCCGCAGATTGGCGCCCATCTGGATTGCGCGAGCAGCTATGGATTTGGTAGCGGCTCCGGTGTGCAGGCTCAGCGTGTCGAAGGTCGCCTGCTCGCGCACCGGGGCGCCCAGCTGCTTCAGGCCCTGGGCCAGGATGGCGGTGTAGCTGGCCACACGCTGCGCAATGCGCTGCAGGCCTTCGGGGCCGTGGTACACGGCGTACATGCTGGCGATCACGGCGGGCAACACTTGCGCGGTGCAGATATTCGACGTGGCCTTTTCGCGGCGGATGTGCTGCTCGCGCGTTTGCAAGGCCAGGCGGTAGGCAGGCTTGCCATGCGCGTCCACGCTCACGCCCACCAGGCGGCCGGGCAGGCTGCGTTTGAAATCGTCGCGGCAGGCCATGTAGGCCGCGTGCGGGCCACCGGCGCCCATGGGCATGCCAAAACGCTGGGTGGTGCCCACGACGATGTCGGCACCCCATTCACCGGGCGGCGTGATCAGCGTGAGGGCCAGCAGGTCGGCCGCGGCGATGAAGGCGGCTTGCTTGGTGTGGGCTTTTTCCACGTCGGCGCGCAGGTCGTCAATGCGGCCGCTGGTGGCGGGGTACTGGGCCAGCACGGCGAAGTAGTCGCCATTGAGCGCGGCATCCCATTCGGCGGCGGAATTGGCCAGCAGCACCTCGATGCCCAGCGGCTTGGCACGGGTCTGGATCACCTCGATGGTTTGCGGGTGGGCATCACCGGCCACCACAAACACATTGCTTTTGCTCTTGACCGAGCGCTTGGCCAGCGTCATCGCCTCGGCGGCGGCGGTGGCCTCATCGAGCATCGACGCATTGGCAATGGGCATGCCGGTCAGGTCGCACACCATGGTCTGGAAGTTGACCAGCGCCTCCATGCGGCCCTGCGAGATTTCGGCCTGGTAGGGCGTGTAGGCGGTGTACCAGGCGGGGTTTTCCAGGATGTTGCGCAGGATGACGCCCGGCGTGTGCGTGCCGTAGTAGCCCTGGCCGATGAAGCTTTTGAGGACCTGGTTCTTGGCCGCCAGCGCCTTGAGTTCGGCCAGCGCCGCGGCTTCCGTGATGGGCGCGGGCAGGTCCATCGCGCTGCTGCGGGCGATGGAGCGCGGCACGATGGAGTCAATCAGCGCCCGGCGCGACGCCTCGCCAATCACGGACAGCATGTGGGCTTCATCCGCTGCGTCGATGCCGATGTGGCGGGGCAGGAATTCGGCGGCGTTCTCCAGAGCGGAAAGGGGCAGTGCGGCGGTCATGGGCGGGCGTTCGGGTGCTATTAAAAAAGAAGCTGCTGGCGCTTGTTGCTTGGTTGATTCAGCGTGTTTTATGGCTGAAAGCCAATGAAATCAAGCGCAGGCAGCTATGGTTTTTCTATGAAAGCGTCAAGGCCCTCAGGCGCTGGCGGCAAAGGCTGAGTAGGCGGCTTCGTCCAGCAGCGCATCGAGCTGGCTGGCGTCGCTGAGCTTGACCTTGAAGAACCAGCCGGCATTGAGCGGGTCGGAGTTGGCCAGCGAGGGGTCGGCGCGCAGCGCTTCGTTGACTTCCACCACTTCGCCGGAGACGGGCATGTACACGTCAGCCGCAGCCTTGACGGACTCCACCACGCCCGCGACATCGCCCTGCGCAAACGTGGCGCCGACGGCGGGCAGATCTACGAACACCACGTCACCGAGGGCATCCTGGGCATGCACGGTGATGCCGACCACGGCCGCATTGGCGTCGGCGACGTTGATCCACTCGTGGTCTTTGGAAAATTTGACGGTCATGGGAAGGCTCCTCAAGCAATGGGGAAAAAAATGAAGGAATCTGCAATGTAGCTGGCGCAGGCGTGGTCGGCACGCAGCGCCGGCGGAAATCAGCCACGGAAGTAGTTGGCGGGCACAAACGGCAGGGCGCGCACCTCCATCGGCACGGCCTTGCCGCGCACGATGGCGTTCACGCGCGTGCCGATGGCTGCAAAGGCGGGCGTGACGTACCCCATGGCCACGGGCTCGTTCACCGTGGGCCCCAGCAGGCCGCTGGTGACTTCGCCGATTTTTTGCCCATCGGTGCTTTGCAGCTCGGTGTGTTCGCGCACCGGTACACGTTCCAGCGCGACCAGGCCCACGCGCTTGCGCTGCAGGCTGGCGGGGTTGTCGATCTGCGCCAGCACCTTGTCGGCGCCCGGGAAGCCGCCAGCACGCGCGCCACCGGTGCGGCGCACCTTCTGGATGGCCCAGTTCAGGCCCGCTTCGGGCGGCGTGGTGGTGGTGTCAATGTCGTTGCCATACAGGCACAGGCCGGCTTCCAGGCGCAGCGAATTGCGGGCGCCCAGGCCAATGGGCTTCACTTCTGGCTGGGCCAGCAGCGCGCGGGCAAGGGTTTCGGCCTGGGCGGCGGGCACCGAGATTTCAAAGCCGTCCTCGCCGGTGTAGCCACTGCGGGTCACGAAGCAGTCGCAGCCTGCAATGCTGAATGCACCACCGGTCATGAACACCAGCTTTTCCACACCGGGCGCCAGGCGTGCAAGGGCAGTGGCCGCCTGCGGGCCCTGCAGCGCCAGCAGGCCGTGGTCGGGCATCGGCACCACCTTGCAACGCTGGCCGATGCGCGCCTGGATGTGCGCGATGTCGCCCACCTTGCACGCGCCGTTGACGATGACAAACAGGGTGGGCTCGCCGTCCACCACGCCCTGGTTGAAGAACATCAGGTCATCCATGACCGTGCCTTCGTCGGTGAGCAGCAGGCCATAGCGCTGCTTGCCCACGGGCAGGTCGATCACATCCACGGGCATCAGGGTTTCGAAGGCTGCGGCGGCATCGGGGCCCACCAGCTTGAGCTGGCCCATGTGCGAGACGTCGAACAGGCCGGCGGCCGTGCGCGTGTGCACATGCTCGGCCATGAGGCCCGCGGGGTACTGCACGGGCATGGAATATCCGGCAAACGGCACCATGCGGGCGCCCAGCTCGGTGTGCAGGGCGTTCAGGGGCGTGGCAAGCAGGGGGGCGTTGGCTGACGACATGGCGGAACTCCGGGGCAAATGGGGGCCGTAGCCACCACGGTGGCCACGGGATTTGCCCTGCTGTCCGCTTTACCTGAGAGATTCGCCCCACTGCCCTGGCTGGCCGTGCGGTTTGCTCCTTCGGTGGATGGCCTCATAACGCGGTGCGGCGGGCCATCTCTCTCCAGCAAGGGAACGCCCGCATCACTGCGGGCGGTTGTCAGTCCTTTTGCCTGAGCGTTCGGCTGCTGCCTGCGCCTTCGGCGGTGCGGTGGCCCTTAGGGCTGGCACTCTCTCCTGACCGGGCGATTCTAGTGCAGTGTTTGACGCTTGATGGCGCAAACAAGAAAAATGGATTTTTGGCACTGGCAAGGCGCAAACCACAGCGATACCGGGCGGTATCGCGAGGATTTGCAACGCGGCCAGGGCCGAAAAGACGTTTTCTTGTGTGCCAGAAAGCGTGAAACACTGCACTCGCTACTTTGCGTAGACCAGATCCCGCAAACCCAGCGACAGCTGCGGCACGTAGGTCACGATCATGAGGCACGCCATGATGACCAGCACGAACGGAATCAAATGCCCCACGATGCGGTCGAGCGATATGCGCGCCACCGTGCAGGCTGCAAACAGGTTCACGCCAAACGGCGGGGTGATCATGCCCATGGCGAGGTTCACCACCATGATCAGGCCGAAGTGCACCGGGTCCACACCAAAGTGCATGGCCACCGGTGCCAGGATGGGCGCCAGTACGATGATGGCGGCGCTGGTCTCGATGAACATGCCGATGATGAACAGCGCCGCGTTCACGCCCAGCAGGAAGAGCGTGGGCGACTGCAGCACCGCCTCCAGCCAGCGGCCAATCGCATCGGGTACACCCGCACGGGTGATGAGAAAGGCAAACAGCCCGGCGTTGGCAATGATGAACATGATCACGGCCGACGAGATGGCCGACTTGCGCAGGATGCCGAACAGGTCCTTGATGCGGATCTCGCGGTAGATCACCACGCCGATGATGAGCGCGTAGAACACCGCCACAGCCGATGCCTCGGTGGGGGTGAAGATGCCGCCATAAATGCCACCCAGGATGATCACCGGCATCAGCAGCGCCCAGCCCGCCTGCAGCGTGGCCCGGCCCAGGGGCATGCGGCCGTCGCCGTCGTTCTTGCCCCAGCCCTTCCATTTGCAATAGGCCCACACAAACAGCATCAGCGCGGCCGCAATCAGCACACCCGGCCCGAAGCCCGCGATGAACAGCTCGCCAATCGACACCTCGGCGCTCACGCCATACAGAATGAGGGGGATTGAGGGTGGAATCACCACGCCCAGCTCGGCACTGGTGGCCTGTAGCGACGCGGCGTAGCTGGTGGGGTAGCCGTGCTTGATGAGCGCCGGGATCAGGATGGCGCCAATCGCAAACGTGGTGGCCACCGACGAGCCCGACACGGCCGCAAAGATCATGCAGGTGAGCACGCAGGTCATGGGCAGACCGCCCTGCACGCCGCCCACGATGCTCTTGGCAAACTCCACCAGGCGGCGCGAGATGCCACCGGTCTCCATGAGGTTCCCGGCCAGGATGAAGAACGGAATGGCCGCCAGCGGAAACTTGTTGATGGAGCCGAACATCTCCTTCACCGAGATCAGCATGTTGGCATTGGCCACCTGGATGCCCAGGATGGAGGCCAGGCCGATGGAGACGGCCACGGACACGGTGAGTGCAAAACACAGCACCATGGTGGTGATCATGACGGGCGTCATTGCGCGGTCTCCAGTTCAAGGCGTTGGGGGTCTACCAGGTTGCCCAGGATGCCGATGACGCTGAACACGCCGCCCACGGGCATGGCCACGTAGGCCCAGAACATGGAGACGGATTCGAGCCCCGCCATCGACTGCACGCCGCCGCGCTGCGCATAGTCCCAGCCCCACCAGATGATCACGCCAATCAGCGCCAGCGCGGCCAGTGCCACGATGTAGTCGAGCACCCTGCGCACACGCGGTGGGCTCCAGCGGTAGAGCACGTCCACGCTCACCATTGCGCCCTGGCGGAACGCGCTGGGGATGGCCAGAAACACCATCCAGATCAGGCTGAAGCGGATCAGCACCTCCGTCCACTCGGCGGGTTGCTCCAGCACAAAACGGGTCACGATCTGGAACATGCCCAGCGCGGACGCAATGACCAGCATGGCGCACGCGCCCAGCAGTGCGGCAAACGTGGTGCCACGTTCAAACAACAGAAAGGCTTTTTTCATGGGGCGGACAACGCCAGGGAATCAGGGGCTATGAACAGAAAAAAACAGATGAAAAACGCCCGTAGCGCTTATGCTACGGGCGTCATATGCTACTGAATTTGTAGCAAATGCAGCACGCTGCGCTTACTTGTATTCGCGGATCTTGTCGAGCGTGGCCTTGCCGAACTGCTTTTCAAACTCCGCATTCACGGGTGCCAGCGCGGCCACAAACTTGGACTTGTCGGGGTTGTCCACCACCGTCATGCCCTTGGCGCGCAGGTCGGCTACGCCCTTGGCATCGTCTTCGTCCACACGGGCGCGGTTGGCCTTGGTGCCTTCCTTGGCAGCGTCGATGAAGGCCTGCTTGTCAGCGGCCGAGAGCTTGTCGAACGACGCCTTGTTCATCACGAAGATGGCGGGCGAATACACGTGGCCCGTCAGCGTCAGGTGCTTTTGCACCTGGTCGAACTTGGCCGAAATAATCACGGGCAGCGGGTTCTCCTGGCCATCCACGGTGCCTTGCTGCAGGGCGGTGAACACTTCAGGGAAGGCCATGGGCGTGGTGATGATGCCAAAGCCCTTGTAGGCGGCGATGTGCACGGGGTTTTCCATCGTGCGCATCTTCAGGCCCTTGAGGTCTTCGGGCGCGGTCACCGAGCGCTTGCTGTTGGTCATGTGGCGGAAACCGTTCTCGGCCCAGGCCAGGGCCTTGAAGCCCTTGCTGTCGAACTTGGTCAGCATCTCCTGACCGATGGGGCCGTCCAGCACGGCACGGGCGTGGGCCTTGTCGCGGAACAGGAAGGGCACGTCGAAGATGCGCGCCTCAGGCACGAAGTTGGGCACCGGGCCGGTGGAGCTGAAGGCCAGCTCCTGCGTGCCCAGCTGCACGGCTTCAATCGATTCGCGCTCGCCACCCAGGGCGCCGTTGTAGAAGGTCTGCACCTTGTAGCGGCCGCCCGTGCGTTTTTCGACTTCCTTGGCGAAGGTGTCGATGGCCACGCCCTGGTGGGAGTTCTGGGCCGTCGAGATGCTGATGCGCATGGTGGTCTGTGCGGCAGCGGTGGCCACAAAGCCGAGCGCAAGGCTCAAGCCAACGACGAGTTTGGTCAATTGCATGGTGTCTCCTGTGGGATGTGGTGAGCGCTGCAGCGGGGCAGCGGCCCTGCGTGCAAGGCAGGTTGGCACAGTGTGCCAGCGCTGGGAAATTATGGTGTCGCGCCCGCAGCCGGAGCATCGGGGTTTGTGCTGGTAAGCGTGCTTATCAATGCAGGGTGTCAGCTTCCTGTCATGCAGGAGATGCGGGCATCGCTGCACGCTCCATGCCAAGGGCCCCGCACTGGCGGTAACCAGCCGGGGCCTTGTCAATTTGTGCGCTCCGGTAAGAGCGCCTTGATGTATGAAGTATGCGCTGCAGGGTGGAGATGAATTTGCTGAATTCGCTTCGATTTAACGTTTATGCAGAAAAATATTCTGTGCAGAATGATTCGCGTGAATAATCAGGCCGATGGATCGTCTCGACAGAAAAATTCTCGCCGTGCTGCAGGCCAACGCCCGCGCCAGCCTGCAAGAAATCGGCCAGGCCGTGGGCCTGAGCCCGTCGCCCTGCTGGGGCCGCATCAGGAAGATGGAGGAGGCCGGTGTCATCCAGGGCTACACGGTGCGCATCAACCCGCAGTCGCTCGACCTGGCTGACACCGTGCTCGTGCAGGTCACGCTCGACAGCCATTCGGACAACACGCTCGAAAAGTTTGGCGAAACGCTGGCCAGCATTCCCGAAGTGATCGAGGCGCACCTCGTCTCCGGCGACTACGACTACCTGCTGCGGGTGGTGGTGAAAGACACGCGCGACTACGAGCGCCTGCTGCGCGAGAAGCTTTACAAGATCAAGGGCATCCGCCACAGCCGCTCCAGCTTTGTGCTGCGCACGCTCAAGAAGGCGGATCTGCCGCTGTTTGCGGGTTAGACCGGTTTTCCCAAAGAAAAAGGCCTGCAACGCAGGCCCTTCAAGCGCAATGCGCTATGAATTGTGGAGCGACTACATCCCCGCGTAGTTCGGTCCGCCGCCGCCTTCGGGCGTCACCCACACGATGTTCTGCGTCGGGTCCTTGATGTCGCAGGTCTTGCAGTGCACGCAGTTCTGCGCATTGATCTGCAGGCGCTGGGCACCGCCGCCCTTGCCCTCGTCGGGCACAAACTCGTACACACCGGCGGGGCAGTAGCGCGCCTCGGGGCCGGCGTACTTGGCCAGGTTGATGTTGACCGGCACGCTCGGGTCCTTGAGCGTGAGGTGCGAAGGCTGGTTCTCTTCGTGGTTGGTGTTGCTGATGAACACGCTGGAGAGGCGGTCAAACGTCAGCTTGCCATCGGGCTTGGGATAGACGATGGGTTTGCACTCGGCCGCAGGTTTCAGGTAGGCGTGGTCGGGCTTGTCACGGTGCAGCGTCCAGGGGATGTGACCGCGCAGCACAAACTGCTCGAAACCGTTCATCAGCGTGGCCGTGGTCAGGCCGTACTTGAACCAGTTCTTGAAGTTGCGATCCTTGTTCAGCTCGGTGTGCAGCCAGCTCTTTTCAAAGGCTTCGGGGTAGGCGGTCAGTTCGTCGTGCTGGCGGCCTGCCACCACGGCGTCGTAGGCGGCTTCTGCGGCCAGCATGCCGGTCTTGATGGCCGCGTGGCTGCCCTTGATGCGGCCCACGTTCAGGTAGCCCGCATTGCAGCCCACCAGCGCGCCGCCCGGGAACACCGTCTTGGGCAGGGCATTGATGCCGCTGGCATTGATGGCACGCGCGCCGTAGGACAGGCGCTTGGCCGTGATCTCGCCCTTTTCGTTTTCGAAGTAGTAGCGAACGTTGGGGTGCGTCTTCCAGCGCTGGAACTCTTCAAACGGGCTGAGGTAGGGGTTCTGGTAGCCCAGGCCGGTGACGAAGCCCACGGCCACCTTGTTGCCCTCCAGGTGGTACAGGAAGGCGCCACCGTAGGTGTCGTTTTCCATGGGCCAGCCAGCGGTGTGCATCACAAAGCCGGGCTGGTGCTTCTTGGGGTCAATCTCCCACAGCTCTTTGACGCCGATGCCGAAGCTTTGCGGGTCGCGGTCCTTGTCGAGGTGGAACCTGGCGATCAGCTGCTTGCCCAGGTGGCCGCGTGCGCCTTCGGCGAACACGGTGTATTTGCCCAGCAGCTCCATGCCCAGCTGGAAGTTCTCGGTGGGCTCGCCATCCTTGCCGATGCCAAGGTTGCCGGTGGCTACGCCCTTGACGGAGCCGTTGTCGTTGTAGAGCACTTCAGCCGCAGTGAAGCCGGGGAAGATTTCCACGCCCAGCGCTTCGGCCTGTTCGCCCAGCCACTTGGTCAGGTTGCCCAGGCTGATGATGTAGTTGCCGTGGTTGTGCGCAAATGGCGGCAGGAACATGTTGGGCACACGAAAGCCCGACTTTTCGCTGAGGAAGATGTAGGCGTCGTCGGTGACGGGCTGGTTCAGCGGTGCGCCGCGCTTTTTCCAGTCGGGTATCAGCTCCGTGAGGGCCTTGGGGTCCATGATGGCGCCCGACAGGATGTGGGCGCCGGGTTCGGAGCCTTTTTCGAGCACCACCACCGAGACGTCCTGGCCTTTTTCGGCCGCCAGCTGCTTCAGGCGGATCGCAGTGGCCAAACCGCCGGGGCCACCGCCCACGACCACCACGTCGTATTCCATCGATTCACGGGGGCCATACTGGGCGATGATTTCTTCGTTTGTCATGGGCTTCTCGTCGGGCGTTTGATAATGAATTATTTTCTACAGAGCGCCGACCGCGCACTGTCTGTCTGGCGACTGATTGTATTCACGGAATGCAGACAATCGAACGACCGTTCTATTTTGATCCAGTAGGGAGACTCTAAATGGCATACAGCATCGACTTGTCCGGCCGCGTGGCCTTCATCACGGGCGCCTCCAGCGGCCTGGGTGCCCAGTTTGCACGCACGCTGGCCCGCGCGGGCGCAGGCGTCGTGCTGGCCAGCCGCCGGGTCGAAAAACTCAAGGAGCTGCGTGCGCGCATCGAAGGTGAGGGCGGTGATGCCCATGTGATCGAACTCGATGTGACCGACCATGCTTCCATCAAGTCCGCCGTGGCGCACGCCGAGACCGAGATGGGTTCGATTGACATCCTGGTCAACAACTCGGGCGTGAGCACCACGCAGCGCATTCAGGACGTGACGCCCGAGGATTACGACTTCATCTTCGACACCAACGTGAAGGGCGCCTTTTTTGTGGCGCAAGAGGTGGGCAAGCGCATGCTGGCCCGCTCGCGCGGTGCCGCGCCGGGCAGCTTCACGGGCGGTCGCATCATCAACATTGCATCGATGGCGGGCCTGAAGGTGCTGCCGCAGATCGGCGCCTACTGCATGAGCAAGGCCGCCGTGGTGCAGATGACCAAGGCCATGGCCCTGGAGTGGGGCAAGTTCGGCATCAACGTGAATGCGATCTGCCCGGGATACATCGACACCGAAATCAACCACCACCACTGGCAGACCGAGCAGGGCAAGAAGCTCATGGACATGCTGCCGCGCAAGCGCGTAGGCCAGCCGCAGGACCTGGACGCGCTGCTGGTCATGCTGGCCAGTGACCAGAGCCATTTCATCAATGGCGCGGTGATTGCGGCGGACGACGGCTTCGCGGTATGAAGATCGAAATCCCCGAGGTCAAAAAGCTCGTTTTTGAGACACGCTTCCCGGTGCGCTGGGGCGACATGGACGCCATGGGCCATGTCAACAACACCGTCTACTTTCGCTACCTGGAAACGGCCCGCATCGACTGGATGGTGTCGGTGGGCTGCAACCCCGACCCGCGCGGGCAGGGGCCGGTCATCGTCAATGCGTTCTGCAACTTCTACAAGCAGCTCGAATACCCCGCCGATGTGCTGCTCAAATTCTACGTGAGCGACCCGGGCCGTACCACGTTCGAGACCTGGGGCACGATGGAGCGGGTGGACCAGCCGGGCGTCATCTGTGCGGCCGGTGGTGCCACCACCATCTGGGTGGACTTCCCGCAGCAGAAGGCGGCGCCGCTGCCGGACTGGATGCGGACGTTGGTGACGGCGGACTGAAAATTTAGTGAAATAGGGCTCCAGCGCTTTATGGATAAGCGCTGGCAGCTATCAAAAATGCAGCAATTGTGTCGTGCTGATCACTTCTGCTTGGGCACCCGACCCATCAGATAGAACTCGGGATTGGGCTGCATGCCCGCAAAGCTGGCCATGCGGTTGGACAGGCCAAAGAACGCCGTGATGGCCGCGATGTCCCAGATGTCCTCGTCGTCAAAGCCATGGGCGTGCAGGGCGGTGAAGTCGGCGTCCTCCACCTCGTGCGAGCGCTGGCAGACCTTCATCGCAAAGTCGAGCATGGCACGCTGGCGCGGCGTGATGTCGGCCTTGCGGTGGTTCACGGCCACCTGGTCGGCCACAAACGGTTTTTTCTCGTAGATGCGCAGGATCGCGCCATGCGCCACCACGCAATACAGGCACTGGTTGGCCGCGCTGGTGGCAGTGACGATCATCTCGCGCTCGCCCTTGGTCAGGCTGCCTTCTTCCTTGAGCATGAGTGCGTCGTGGTAGGCGAAAAACGCGCGCCACTCGGCCGGGCGCCGGGCAAACGCCAGGAACACGTTGGGGATGAAACCGGCCTTTTCCTGCACTTCCAGAATGCGCGTGCGGATGTCGTCGGGCAGGGTGTTCAGGTCGGGGAAGGGGTAGCGGCTCACGGTGGGTCTCCTGGGTGTTTGTTCTGGCCAGTATCGCGGATGCTGCGCGGCGCCGAGCTAACCGCGGGACGGCGGACCCGGGTCTGTGATCGTGTCCTTGGGGTCCGATGGGTCAATCGATTGGAATTGGCTATTGAATAAATTTGTTTAATTCAATTTACATATTTTCTGGTCATTTGTAACATCCTCCCCAACCTCACGGTTCCTTGCCACGTTTTCACAGGAGATTCCCATGACCTCAGAAGCCAAATGCCCTTTTGACCACACCAGGGCTGCACCGCCCAAAGGCCGTGGAAATGCGGACTGGTGGCCCAACCAGCTCAATCTACGCCCGCTGAACCAGAACTCCCCGCTCTCCGACCCGATGGGCGATGGCTTCAACTATGCCGAGGAGTTCAAGAGCCTGGATCTCGCTGCCGTCAAGGCCGACCTGCGCGCGCTGATGACCGACTCGCAGGACTGGTGGCCCGCCGACTTCGGCCACTACGGCCCCTTGTTCGTGCGCATGGCCTGGCACAGCGCCGGAACCTACCGCCTGGCGGACGGACGTGGCGGCGCAGGGGCAGGGCAGCAGCGGTTTGCGCCGCTCAATAGCTGGCCCGATAACGCCAATCTGGACAAGGCGCGCCGCTTGCTCTGGCCCATCAAACAGAAATATGGCCGCAAGATCTCGTGGGCCGACCTGATGATCCTGACCGGCAACGTGGCTCTGGAATCCATGGGCTTCAAGACCTTCGGCTTTGCCGGCGGCCGCCCCGACGTGTGGGAGCCGGACGAGAACGTGTACTGGGGCGCAGAGAGCACCTGGCTGGGCGGCGACAAGCGCTACAGCGGCGAGCGCGACCTGGCCAACCCGCTGGCCGCCGTGCAGATGGGCCTCATCTACGTCAACCCCGAGGGCCCCAACGGCAACCCCGATCCTGTGGCCGCAGCACGCGACATCCGCGACACCTTTGCGCGCATGGCCATGGACGACGAGGAAACCGTGGCGCTCATCGCGGGCGGCCACACCTTTGGCAAAACACACGGCGCGGGCGACGCAGCGCTGGTTGGCAGCGAGCCCGAAGCGGGTGGTATCGAAGACCAGGGCCTGGGCTGGATCAGCAAGCACGGCAGCGGCTTTGGCGGTGACGCCATCACCAGCGGGCTGGAGGTCACCTGGACCACCACGCCCACACAGTGGAGCAACAACTTTTTTGAAAACCTGTTCGGCTTTGAATGGGAGCTGACCAAGAGCCCTGCGGGCGCCCACCAGTGGACGGCCAAGGGTGCGGCAGCGACGATTCCGCACGCGCACGATCCGTCGAAGAAGCTGGTGCCCACCATGCTGACCACCGACCTGTCGCTGCGGTTTGATCCGGCCTACGAAAAAATCTCGCGCCGGTTCCTGGCGAACCCTGATCAGTTTGCCGACGCGTTCGCCCGCGCCTGGTTCAAGCTCACGCACCGCGACATGGGGCCGCGCGCACGCTACCTGGGCCCCGAAGTGCCCGCCGAAGTGCTGATCTGGCAAGACCCGGTTCCTGCGGTGGACCATGCACTGGTCAATGAACAGGACATCGCAGCGCTCAAGGCCAGGGTGTTGGCATCGGGCCTGTCGATTTCGGAGCTGGTATCGACGGCCTGGGCCTCGGCGTCCACCTTCCGCGGTGGCGACAAGCGCGGCGGTGCCAACGGCGCACGCATCCGCCTGGCACCGCAGAAAGACTGGGACGTGAACCAGCCGGCCCAGCTGGCCAAGGTGCTGGGCACGCTGGAAGCCATCCAGCAGGAGTTCAATGCCGCGCAGACGGGGGGCAAGAAGATCTCGATGGCCGATCTCATCGTGCTGGCCGGTGGTGCGGCCGTGGAGGTCGCTGCCCGCAAGGCGGGCCAGGACGTGACCGTGCCGTTCGCACCCGGTCGTACGGATGCCACGCAAGAGCAGACCGATGTGCCTTCGTTTGAAGTCATGGAGCCGGTGGCCGACGGCTTTCGCAACTATGTGCGCCCCGGGCTGGAAAGCGCGGTGGCCGAGCTGCTGGTGGACCGCGCCAACCAGCTCACCCTGACAGCCCCCGAGATGACGGTGCTGGTAGGCGGCTTGCGTGTGCTGGGCGCCAATGTGGGCCAGGTGCCCCATGGTGTCTTCACGCAGCACCCCGGCAACCTGAGCAATGACTTCTTCGTGAACCTGCTCGACATGCGCACCCGGTGGCAAAAGTTACCGGACGCCGCGGGTGTGCTGGAAGGGGTGGATCGCAAGAGCGGTGCGCGCCAGTGGACCGGCACCGTGGCCGACCTGGTGTTCGGCTCCAACTCGGTATTGCGCGCCCTTGCCGAGGTGTACGCAGGCAGCGATGCCCAGGCGGTATTCGTTCAGGACTTCGTGCGCGCATGGACCAAGGTGATGAACCTGGACCGGTTTGACCTGCACGGGCCCACCCCGAACGCCTGAGCGATCTGACTGCGCCACCGGCTTTGCCTGATGCAGGGCATGGTCGGTGGCGTTGTGCTTGGGGCATGTGGGGGCGGCTACCATTGCGGCCCACACCGAACTGGAGAGCCCGCATGACGCAAACACCCCCATCCACCAAAGACTTCGACAAGGGCCTGGCCACGCGCAAGCAGGTCATGGGCGAGGACTTTGTGGCCAATGCCTTTGGCAATGCCACGCAGTTCACCCAGCCCATTCAGGAGTTCATCACCCGCAATGCGTGGGGCGATGTGTGGCAGCGCCCGGGGCTGGACATGAAAACGCGCAGCCTGATCACCGTGGCTTTTCTCACCGCTTTGGGCAAGCAGCACGAGCTCAAGGGCCATGTGCGCGGCGCGCTCAACAACGGTGCGACGGCGGCAGAAATCCAGGAAGTGTTGCTGCACGCCAGCATCTACTGCGGCGTGCCCACGGCCGTGGAGGCTTTTCGCACCGCCGCCGAGGTGATTGACGGGCCCAAAAAGGGCTGACGCGAAGCGGCCCGGGGGGGCGGGCTTTAGCCGCCCGCCAGCAGCTTGTGCACCAGGTCTGCCGCGGTGGATGCGTTGTACTTGCGCATCAGGCGCGCCCGGTAAATCTCCACCGTGCGGTGGCTGATCTCCAGCGTGCGGCCGATCTCCTTGGAGGTCAGGCCCTCCAGCAGGCGCGCGGCCACTTCCCGCTCGCGCCCGGTCAGCTCAGCCTTCACGGGGCGCTGCGAGCTCAGGTCTTCAAAGCTCCAGATGCCCGATTCATGCGGGGCATCGCGGTTGAGCGCGCGGCCCGAGACATGGCACCAGAAGACCTCGCCGTTGGCGCGCTTCATGATGCGGTTGTCGGCGTAGTGGCCCTTGGCGTTGAGAATGGGCTCCATGTGCGCGCCCAGGCGCTCATACTCGTCTGCGCTTGGATACAGTATCTGGAACGACTGGCCGATCAGGACCTCGCGCGAAGCGCCAAACATCTCGCAGACATGCCGGTTGCAGTCGACCATGGTGCGGTTGCGTGAGAGCACCAGGCCTACGGGGGCCATATCGAAAGCGAGTCGGTAATCAACGTCCATAGTGCAAATCTTTACGGGGTACTACTTATTCGGATAAGTAGTATCGTAGCGCATCCAAATACACAAGGAGATCGTGGTGAACAAGTTATTTCCCTCCGCGGCCGAAGCCCTTGAAGGCGTGGTTGCAGATGGCCAGCTCATGGCCGTGGGTGGATTCGGGTTGTGCGGCATTCCGGAGGCACTGATCGACGCATTGCGTGATTCGGGCGTCAAGAACCTCACCGTGATCTCCAATAACGCCGGTGTGGACGGCTTTGGTCTGGGCAAGCTGCTCGAAACCCGCCAGATCAAAAAAATGATTTCGTCCTATGTGGGCGAGAACAAGGAGTTCGAACGCCAATACCTGGCCGGCGAACTGGAGCTGGAGTTCACCCCCCAGGGCACGCTGGCCGAAAAGCTGCGCGCGGGCGGTGCTGGCATCCCGGCCTTCTTCACCAAGACCGGTGTGGGCACGGTGGTGGCCGAGGGCAAGGAGCTGCGCGAGTTCGATGGCGAAACCTACGTGATGGAGCGTTCGCTGGTGCCTGAAGTGGCGCTGGTCAAGGCGCACCGCGCCGACAAGTCGGGCAACCTGCAGTTCCGCCTGACGGCCCGCAATTTCAATCCTGCCGCAGCCATGGCCGGCAAGATCTGCATTGTTGAAGTGGAAGAAGTGGTGGAAACCGGTGCCATGGTGCCCGACCAGATCCATCTGCCGGGCATCTACGTGCACCGCATCGTGCACAACCCGAACCCGGAAAAGCGCATTGAAAAGCGCACGATCACTGAAAAGGCGGGCGTTTGAGCCTGCCGTCATAGAACAAGCTGGAGAAATACATATGTCGTGGAGTCAAGACCAAATGGCGGCGCGTGCCGCCCATGAGCTCGAAGACGGCTTTTACGTGAATCTGGGCATCGGCATCCCTACGCTGGTGGCCAATTTTGTGCCCGCCGACAAGGAAGTTTGGCTGCAGTCGGAAAACGGCATGCTGGGCATCGGTCCGTTTCCTAACGAAGACGAAGTGGATGCCGACCTGATCAACGCCGGCAAGCAGACGGTGACCACCATCAAGGGCTCGTCCATCTTCAGTAGCGACCAGTCGTTTGCCATGATCCGTGGCGGCAAGATCAACCTGTCCATCCTGGGCGCCATGCAGGTCAGCGAAAAGGGCGACCTGGCCAACTGGATGATTCCCGGCAAGATGGTCAAGGGCATGGGCGGCGCGATGGACCTGGTGGCAGGCGTCAAGCGCGTGATCGTGCTCATGGAGCATGTGGCCCGCAAGAAGGATGGCACCGAAGACATGAAGATCCTGCCAACCTGCACGCTGCCCCTGACGGGCGTGGGCGTGGTGGACCGCATCATCACCGACCTGGCTGTCATGGACGTGACGCCCCAGGGGCTCAAGGTGGTGGAGCTGGCTCCCGGCGTGACCTTTGAGGCTCTGCAGGCCAAGACCGGCGTCACGCTCATCCAGTAAACCTGCCCACCTGCCCACCTGCCCACCTGCCTGCCAGCCCGCCTGCGGGCAGAGCAGCCGCCAGGTCAAAGAAAGGCCGGGGCTCCTTCAGGAGCTCTGGCCTTTTTTGTTTTGCGGGGGCAAGTGTGCTGCTCCATCAGCGCAGAGAATTGATCTGACTCAAGCCGGGCTTGCGCAAGGTGAACGCCGCAGTCGCCATCAAAGGGTAACGTCATATAGTCCAAGGCAAGCTCTTGTGTTGTGCATGACAGACCTTTCCCTACCCCCCGACCTCGATATCGAGAACAGCCCCCATTACTTGCGCGCCTTGGTCGGGATGGCCGACCAGCGCACGGTGGTCGCTGGCGCTGCCATTTACAACGACAACGGCATCAAGCTGGTCGAAAAAGGCACCCGCATCGACAGCCGCCTGTATGACCGCCTGGTGCAGCACAAGCTGCGTGAACCCATCGACCGCCACCTGTCCATCGAAAACCCGGTGGACGTGCCCGCCCTGCTGGCGGCATGCCAGGCGCTGATCGAAGAGGAGACGCTGCCCCACATGCTGGCCGAGGCTCTGGGGGCCTCCGCCCGGCTGCTGGCGCCGCTGCGTTCGCTGCCCCTGCCTGCCTCCATGGCCTGCAAGCTCACGGTGATGCGTGACCAGCGGCCCGGGCTGTTTCAGCACAGCCTGCAGATGATGACGGTGGCCATCTTCCTGGGCATCAAAAGCGGGTTGGCTGAACGTGAGTGCAGCACCCTGGCCGCAGCCGCCTTGCTGCATGACCTGGGGGTGCTGCACATGGACCCGGCCTGGAGCGACCCTGACCACAAGGTGGTGGGTGCGCAGCGCAAGCACCTGGTGGCGCATCCCATCTCGGCGATGCTGATGATCCGCGACACGCAGGCGTATCCGCGGGCTGCGGAAGTGGCCGTGCTGGAACACCATGAGCGCATGGATGGCAGCGGCTACCCGCGCGCGCTGGCAGGGGCCGACATCACACCCATGGGCCGCATCCTGTTGCTGGCCGAGGTGGTGGCCGCGTTCTACGAAAAATACGACGACATGCCCGCCCAGCGGCTGTCGCTGGTGCTGCGCCTGAACCACCGCAAGTTCCCCGCTGCGCTGGTGGCTTTCATCCTGCCGCTGCTGCAGGAAGAGGTGGCCCGGGAATCGGCCCTGATGCCTTTGGGCAACGATGCACCCCGCCAGATCGAGCTGCTGGCCGAGGCCTTCGCCTGCTGGGACCAGCTCAAGGCAGCACTGCCTGCCGATACGGCTGCAAGGGCCGGGGCCGGCAGCGCCTTTGGATTTGCGGATTCCCGCCTGGGGGCGCTCCAGAAAGCCCTGATCGAAGCAGGTTCCCATCCCCGGCACCTGGGCGAGCTGATGGCGCAACTGCAGGGCGACGCCATCGGCCTGGCCGAGGTGGCGCTGGTCGGGCGTGAGGCGCTGTGGCAACTGCAAAGCATCCTCAATGCCTGCCACCGCCGCTGGCCCCAGCTGTCGGACCGCGCCACGCCTGCAGACGCGGCAGTGGCGGACTGGTGCGACTGGGCGCTGCGCAAGCTGTAGCCTCATAGCGCTTTCCTGACTGCTGTGCGGGGGCTCCGGGATGCCCCGGAATTCAAAATACTGGTTATATTCACAGTGTTTTTGATTTCTGAACTCCTGCACCACCATGCCTGCGCCATGCTCCCCCCTGCGGGTTGCGTTCGATCTGCCGTCTGCCGTGCCCGGCATATGGCATGCGGACGCCCTGGGTGCGGGGCCGCAGCCCGTGCAGCCCACGGGGTATGCGCTGCTGGATGCGCAGCTGCCCGGGGGGGGCTGGCCCGTGGGGGCCTTGAGCGAGGTCTTGCAACCCGCCGTGGGCCTGCACGAATGGCAGCTGGTGCTGCCCGCACTGGCGCAGGCCGTGGCGCGCAGCGCAGGCGCCGTGGTGGTGGTGGCGCCCCCGTGTGAGCCCTTTGGTCCGGCGCTCAGGGCGCAGGGGTTGGCGGCAGAGCGCCTGTGCGTGGTGCGGGCCGACACCGCCCGGGCTGCGCTCTGGGCGGCCGAGCAGGCGCTGCGCTGCCGCGATGTGCTGGCTGTCATGGCCTGGCTGCCTCAGGCGCAATCTGCCGCCTTGCGTCGGTTGCAGCTGGCGGCGGCGCAGCACGATCAGTTGCTGTGGGTGTTTCGCCCGCTCGGTGTCGCGCAGCAGGCGTCGCCTGCGTTGTTGCGGCTGCGGCTGGAGGGGCAGGCCTTGCCGGGGGACGGGGTGGCGCCGCCCGGCATGCAGGTGCACATCCTCAAGCGCCGGGGGCCGCCGCTGGTGGAGGGGATTCTTCTGCCGGGCTGCCACCCCGGCTGGCCCAGGTGCTGCTGGCGCAGGCCGAGCGCCGGCGCGCCGCGCAGGTGGTGGCCAGCGCCTGGGTGGCAGCACGCTCTGCGGCGGCAGCCCCGGCCCCTTCCGGAGGGCATGGCGCCCCGCCAGGGAAGACAGGGCCAGAGGGGAGGGGGCATGCACTGGATCGCGCTGCCATGGCCCTGGTGCGATGAGCCTTCTGGGCCTGTCGGCGGTACCGTGAAAGCGGCGGCGGCAGGCTGGTGGGCCTTGCGTTTCACCCCGCGCGTGGCGCTGGTGGATGGTGAGGCCGTGCTGCTGGAGGTCTCGACCACCGAACGCCTGTGGGGCGGGCGCGATGCCTTGCTGGCGCAGGTGCAGCGTGCTTGGGCAGAGGCTTTTGCCGCGTGTGTGGATACGCCCGCGCCATCGCCGGGCGCCCAGGCCGCCCAGGCCGCCTGGGGCACCGGGCCCACGGCCCTGGTGGCACAGGCCTGGTTGCGCATGGCGCTTGCCGGGCACCCGGACCGTTTGCAGCAAAGGATTGAAACCCTGCCCCTGCACACGCTGACCGCCCTGCGCCCGCATGTGCCCAGCCTGGAGCGCATGGGCTGCCGCACCTGGGGAGCCTTGCGGGCACTGCCCCGCGCGGGGGTGGCGCGGCGCCTGGGGGCAGGCGTGCTGCACGTGCTGGACCAGGCCCTGGGCCATGCCCCCGAAGTGCACGCCTGGCTGGAACTGCCCGAGCAGTTCGTCCTGACCGCCGAGTTGCCCGCGCTGGCCGAGTCGGCCGATGCATTGCTGTGGAGTGCCCACCGCAGCCTCACCGCGTTGCAAGGCTGGCTGCAGGCCCGGCAGCGGGGGGCGCTGGCGCTGGAGCTGGCCTGGCGCCACGACCTGCGGCGCATCGACGGAGTGGCGATTGCCCCCACAGAGGCCTTGCAGATACGCACGGCGCAGGCCACGCAAGACATAGCGCACCTGCGGCGCCTGCTGTCTGAAAACCTGGCGCGCACCACCCTGGCCGCCCCGGTCAACCAGATCATGCTGCGGCTGCTGGAATCCGCGCCGCTGCCGCACCGCAGTGCCAGCTTGCTACCCCCCGCAGGGCCGGGTGAGGGCGGTGACGCTGCCCAGGGGCAGGGCGAGAGCCTGCTCCAGTTGGTGGAGCGCCTGTCGGCCCGCCTGGGGGCGGACCAGGTACAGGCCCCGGTGCTGCAGGCCGACCACCGGCCTGAGTGCATGCAGCAATGGCGCCCGGCGGCCGAGGTGCTGGGCCGGGCCCGTGCCGTGCAGGCGGGGCTTTGGGTCAAAAAGACGGCGTTCACGCTTTGCAGCCGACGACTGCCCGGTCCGGCAGGCTTCCTGGCCGCGCCCATTTGCCTGATGCCACCCTGTGGCCTGCCTGGCTGCTGCGTTCGCCGCGGCGGCTGGCGGTGCAGGGCAACCGCCCCTGCCACCATGGCCTGTTGCGCCTGCTGGCGGGGCCGCACCGATTCGAGGCCGGTTGGTGGTCGGCAGCCGGGGAGGGCGCGGCAGACCCGGGCCAGCCCAGTGCGGGCCTCGCCCTGCGCGACTACTTTGTGGCGCACAACGATGTGGTCGGGCTGGTGTGGGTGTTCCGCGAGCGGCTGGCTCCGCAGGCAGGCGCCCCCGCGGCGACCCAGCCCCAGCGCTGGTTTCTGCACGGCATTTTTGGGTGATGCCATGGCACCTGCACACCGCAACACCCCCGCTGTGGCCCGGCAGGCAGTGCCGCCGCCCTTGTCCTTGCCGCCCTTGCCGCCTTTGCCGGACTACGCCGAGCTGCACTGCCTGTCCAACTTCAGTTTTCAGCGCGGTGCATCGCATCCGCAAGAGCTGGTGGAGCGCGCGGCCCAGCTGGGCTACCAGGCCCTGGCGCTGACCGATGAATGCTCGGTGGCGGGCGTGGTGCGCGCCTGGGAGGCCGCCCGGGAATGCGGCCTGCACCTCATCGTGGGCAGCGAGTTTCTGTGGGGCGACCTGCGGGTGGTGGCGCTGGCGCGGGATGCCGGGGGCTGGGGCAACCTGTGCGAGTTCATCACCGCGGCCCGCGCGGCGGCACCCAAAGGGCAATACCACGTGGGTGCGGCCAGCCCATGGGCTGCCTTGGCGGGGTGCGAAGTGTTGCTGGCCCCCTGCCGCGAACGCTTTGATGCTTCTGATTTGATAGCTGTCAGCGCTTGTCTGTCAAGCGCCAGAGGCCAATTTGACTCTAATTTTGACGGCCACCTGTGGCTGGCGGTCGCGCTGCACCTCGCCCCGGACGACAGCCTGTGGCTGGCCACGCTGCAGCGTGCGGGCGCGGCACTGGGCCTGCCCCTGGTGGCCGCGGGCGACGTGCACATGCACGCCCGCTCGCGCAAGCCGCTGCAGGACGTGATCACCGCCGTGCAGCGGGGGCGCAGCGTGGCCGACTGCGGCTTTGCCCTGCAGCCCAACGCAGAGCGCCACCTGCGCCAGCGCGTGCGGCTGGCCGGCATCTACCCGCCCGACCTGCTGGCCGCCACGCTCACGGTGGCGGCGCGCTGCACCTTCAGCCTGGCCGAGATCCAGTACCAGTACCCGCTGGAGACCGTGCCCCCCGGCATGACCCCCGCGCAGGCGCTGGCCTGGCTGGTGGACAGCGGCGCCGCCAGCTTTTACCCGCAGGGCGTACCCGCCGCCATTGCCGCGCAGATCCGCAAGGAGCTGGATCTGATTGCGCATTGCCGCTACGAGATGTACTTCCTCACCGTGCACGACATCGTGCGGTTTGCGCGCAGCCAGGGCATCCTGTGCCAGGGGCGGGGCTCGGCGGCCAACTCGGTGGTGTGCTACGTGCTGGGCATCACCGCCGTGGCGCCCGAGAACTCGCACCTCCTGTTCGAGCGCTTCATCAGCAAGGAACGCAGCGAGCCGCCCGACATCGACGTGGACTTCGAGCACGACCGGCGCGAGGAAGTCATCCAGTACATCTACGGCAAATACGGCCGCGACCGCGCCGCCATTGCGGCCGTGGTCACCACCTACCGCACGCGCAGCGCGCTGCGCGACGTGGGCAAGGCGCTGGGTGTGGCGCCCACGCTGGTCGATGCGTTTGCCAAAGACCACCACTGGTTTGACGAAGACATTGCCACAGACCGCCTGCAGGAGCTGGCACAAGGCCTGGGCACCCCGCTGCACCGGCACACCGCCGCGCTGTGGCTGGAGCTGGCCGCCGACCTGACGGGTTTTCCGCGCCACCTGAGCCAGCATGTGGGCGGCTTTGTGCTCACGCAGGGCAAGCTCACGCGCCTGGTGCCGGTGGAGCCCGCCAGCATGCAGGACCGCTCCGTCATCCAGTGGGACAAGGACGACCTGGACGCCATGGGCCTGCTCAAGGTCGATGTGCTGGCGCTGGGCATGCTCAGCGCCCTGCGCCGCTGCCTGAACCTGCGCGCTGCGCTGCGCGGTGAGCGCTGGCTGCTGCACGACATCCCGCGCGAAGACCCCGCCACCTACGACATGATCTGCGCCGCCGACACCGTGGGCGTGTTCCAGATCGAAAGCCGCGCCCAGATGAGCATGCTGCCCCGCCTGCAACCGCGCGTGTTCTACGACCTGGTGGTCGAGGTGGCCATCGTGCGGCCCGGCCCCATCCAGGGCGGCATGGTGCACCCCTACCTGCAGGCGCGCGAGCGCAGGTGCCGGGGCGAGCCCCTGCAGCTTGAGAAGCCCGAACTGGAGGCCGCCCTGGCGCGCACCCTGGGCGTGCCCATCTTTCAGGAGCAGGTGATGCAGATCGCCATGATCGCGGCGGGCTTCAGCCCCGGCATGGCCGACGACCTGCGCCGCTCCATGGCCGCCTGGAAGCGCAAGGGCGGCGTGCACCGGTTTGAGCGCCCCCTGATCGGCGGCATGGAGGCGCGCGGTTACCGTACCGAATTCGCGCAGGCCATCTTTCAGCAGATGCTGGGCTTTGGCGAATACGGCTTTCCGGAAAGCCACGCCCACAGCTTTGCGCTGCTGGCCTATGCCAGCAGCTGGCTCAAGTGCCATGAGCCCGCGT
Organism: Acidovorax sp. NO-1; assembly: GCF_000238595.1. Taxonomy (GTDB): domain Bacteria; phylum Pseudomonadota; class Gammaproteobacteria; order Burkholderiales; family Burkholderiaceae_C; genus Acidovorax. Next base: position 27,574 of record NZ_AGTS01000102.1, read on the forward strand.
GTTTTCTGGCCGCGCTGCTCAACTCGCTGCCCATGGGCTTTTACAGCGCCTCGCAACTGGTGCAGGACGCCCGCCGCCACGGCGTGCGCGTGCTGCCCATTGACGTGACCGTGAGCGACATCGACTGCACGCTGGAGGGGGAGCCCGAGCCGCTGCGCCCCGCACGTGGCCTGGGCGCGCCACCGCTGCCCCAGCCCGCCGTGCGCCTGGGCCTGCGGCTGGTGGGCAGCCTGCATGCAGACGCCGCCCGGCGCCTTCTGCAGGCCCGCGCCACCGGCCCCGCCTTTGCCAGCACCGAAGACCTGGCCCTGCGTGCGCAGCTGGGCCAGCAGGACCTGCAGGCCCTGGCCGCTGCCGACGCCCTGGCCAGCCTGTCGGGCCACCGGCGCCAGCAGATGTGGGATGCCGCCGCGCAGCACACCGCGCCGCCCCTGTGGCGCGACGTGCCCGTGCACGAAGCGCCGCTACAGCTGCCCGAAGCGCCCGAGGGCGAAGAGATCCTGTTTGACTACGCCGCCACCGGCCTCACGCTGCGCCGCCACCCGCTGGCCCTGCTGCGCCCGCGGCTGGACCGCTGGCGCCTGAAAACAGCACTGCAGCTGAACCACGTGCCCCACGGCCGCAAGGTGCGCGCCTGCGGCATCGTTACCGTGCGCCAGCGCCCGGGCACCGCCAAGGGCACGATGTTCGTCACGATCGAAGACGAGACCGGCCCCGTCAACGTGATCGTCTGGCCTGCGCTGGTGGACACCTGGCGCAATGCGCTGCTCCGGTCGCAATTGCTGGCGGTGGAGGGCGTGTGGCAGTGCGTTGTCTCGCCCTCCGGCGGGGCGGCACCGGCCCCCGTGGTGCGCCACCTTGTGGCGCAGCGGTTCAAGGACCTCACACCGCTGCTCGGCCGCATGGCCCAGGCCTTGCGGGGCAGCCGCGACTTTCATTGAAAGCGGTGTTGCTCTTCTGCAGGTGCTGCTCAGCGGGCGGGCCGCGAGGCTGCGCCGGCCGCCCCTTGCGCACCGGGCTTGACGGGCTGGCGGGCCAGGTCGAGAAGCGGTTTGCAATGGGTGTCATCGTCGGCCGCCGGCACGGTGATGGGCAGCAGGGCCAGCGCCGCCGGGGCCACCACGGCGGCCACCACCGCTGCCCCTGCGCGCAGCAGCAGCGGGCCGGCCTCCACGCCCACATCAGGGTCACCAAACGTGCCCCTCACGTACAGGGGCGATCGCAGTGAAAAGAACTTCCATTCCAGCGATTCGGGCTTGATGCGCAGGTCGAGCGCCTCGGTGCCCAGGTCGATGGTGCCCGTGGCCTCCACCACGGCGTCGTCGGTGCTCATCTTCACGGTGCGCGTGGTGGCCAGGCCATCCACCACGGTGAAGTCAGCCACCGCGCAGCGCAGGTGCACTTCCTTGTCTTCGCCAAACAGCTTGCCCACGATGATGCTGCCCAGGTTGAGCGCCGCCAGGTCCAGCATCTGCTTGCTCAGCGTGCCTTCGCGCACATACAGGCGCATCTCACCCGTGCCGTGGCCCAGCAGCCCGGCCACGCTGTTGCCGGTGCTCGCCAGGGCAATGGCGCCGTCCATGCGGCCAAAGCTTTTCTTCATGAGCTCCACCTTGGGAAACAGCGCCGACAGCTGCAGGCCCTGCACGGTGCCGCGTATCTGGGCCTTGAGGGGAGCGGCGCGGCCATCGATGGTGACCTGCGATTCGATCTTGCCCTTGGCCACGCCAAACGTGAGGGGAGCCAGCCGCAGCTGCGCGTTTTCCATCACGGCACGCAGGCTCAGGTCCTGCAGCGGCAGGCTTTCGGGGCGGATGATGTGCCGCCCCTTGAACACGATGTCCATGTCCATGGCATTCCACCGCTCGGCCGCAAACTGCGAATCCGGCAGCACCTTGCCGCCCCGGCTGCGGGCTGGCTGGGTGTTGCCGGGCTGGCGGGTTCCCAGCGCGGGCCCCAGGTCTGCCAGGCGAAGCTGGTTGGATGTCATGGTGCCGGTGAGCCGGGGGCGCGGTTTGCCCGAGGTGTATTTGAGCGACCCCTGCAGGTCACTCTGGCCCACCTTGCCGCGAAAGTCGCTGTACTCCCACACGGCGCGCTCGGGCTCCAGGCTGCCAGTCAGCCGCCCACGCGTGGCGAACGGCGGCGTGCTGGGCAGCACCAGCCCGGTCAGCTCGTACAGGTCGGCCATGCTGGCGCCCTGGAGGAACACCTGGAAGTCCAGCCCCGAGAGCGCGCCCGGGTTCGCCAGCACGCCCTCGGCCGACAATGCCACGCTGCCTGCGCTCGCGTCAATCTGCAGCGGGTAGTTCACCACCTTGTTGCGCAGGCTGATCACCTGGCCCGCGCGCCCTGTGCCCTTGATCTGCGCCTTGGCGTAGCGGCCCTTGAGCTCAAAACGCAGCCCATACGGCATGCCGTCCGGGGAGAGCGCGGGGTTGGACGTGTCTGCCGTGGCAGCACTGGCAGCACTGGCAGGACTGGCAGGAGCGCCGGAAGCGGGGCTGGCGGGTGCGCTGGGCTGGATGGTGTCGATGGTGTCGATGCGCGCCTGCAGGTCCAGGTCCTTCATGCCATCGGCGTACCCCAGCGTGCCCTGGTGGATGACCAGCCGGTCCACATCAAAGCTCCAGCCACTGCGGGGGCCATCCTTGCGCGCAAAGGTCCAGTTGTTGGTGCCGTCCGCCGTGCGGGCCAGCGCCACCTGCGGGCCGGTCAGGGCCACGGTGTCGATCGAGAGGTGCCGGCCCAGCAGTGGCAGCAAACGCACCGTGGCCGTGGCGTGGTCGATGCGGGCCATGGTGGCGGCCTGCGGCAGACTGGCGTCTTCATCTTCCCGTGCTTTGCCATCGGCGCGCTGGAAGGGCGGCGCAAACCCCTGCGGTTGGTCCATCACCAGCCGCTCGGCCTGCACCGTCACGCCGGGTATCCAGCGGTGCCAGCCGTCTTCCAGGGGCTGCGGCCAGCGCCACGCTGCCGACAGATCGCCTTCGATGGCAAAGTGCCTGCCCGTGGCCTCGCTCACTTTCTCGTTGATCCACGGTTTGGCGCGGTTCCAGTCCATCACCGCCAGCAAGACACCCAGCACCAGCAGCAGCGCGGCTGCAAGCCCCAGGGCTATCAGCAACCACCGTGCGATGCGCCGTCCAAGCGTCGGAGCGTGGCGCGCAGTGGCTGTATCAGGGCGGGCAAGATCGGCAGAGGGATGGGCGGGCGGTGGCATGAAAAGGGTCGGGTTATGGCCCGCACTGCACACACCAACCGGTGGCAGGGCGCGTGCGCGCGGAGGGTCTGGTGGGTTTCATGCTAGCCCGCATCGGTGCGCGATGCGGCGTTGGCGATGCAACTGCCGCCCTTGTCCTACAGCCTCCTAAAATCGCCCCCCATGCACAACCCCCGCCATCCCCACGCCCCCCCCATGCGTGACGGTGTGGGGCCCAGCTGCGTGGTGCTGCCCAGCCACGGGCGGGGCAGCATGCTGGACTTTCTGGCGCAGCGCCTGCCCGTGGTGTCTCGCGATGCATGGCAGCAGCGCATGCTGGCGGGCGATGTGGTGGACGAGCGCGGCCAGCCCGTGGCCCCCGGGCGCCCGTTTGAAGGCAGCCTGCGCGTGTACTACTACCGCAGCCTGCCCGCGGAGCCGGCGCTGCCGTCGGCAGAAACCGTGCTGTACCAGGATGAGCACCTCGTGGTGGCCGACAAGCCCCATTTCATGCCCGTTACGCCGTCGGGCCGTTACCTGCACAACACCTTGCTGGTACGACTCAAGCACCAGCTGGGGCTGCCCGAACTGTCGCCCCTGCACCGCATTGACCGGGATACGGCGGGGCTGGTGCTGCTGTCGGTGCAGCAGCGCACCCGCGGCGCCTACCAGGCGCTGTTTCGCGACCGACAGATCACCAAGCACTACGAAGCGGTTGCGCCCTGGCGTGAAGACCTCGTGTTTCCACGCGACCACATGAGCCGCCTGGAGGAAAGCCCGCAGTTCTTTCGCATGCAGGAAGTGCCCGGCGCGCCCAACAGCCACACGCAGATGCAACTGCTGGAGGTGGCAGCGTCTGGCGCCTGGGCCCGCTACCGCCTCACGCCGGTCACCGGCAAACGCCACCAGCTGCGCGTGCACATGGCCGCGCTGGGCCTGCCCCTGCGCAACGACCCGTTCTACCCAGTGGTCAATGACCCGCCCGAAGGCGACTACACGCGGCCCCTGCAGTTGCTGGCGCGGTCGCTGGAGTTGGTGGACCCGGTCACAGGCGAGGCGCGGCGCTTTGAGAGCATGCGCACGCTGCTACCGCTGGGCTGAGCGATGCGCCCTGATGGCGAGCGGTGACTGAAGAAAGGGGAGGGGAGGGAGGCCGTTTTCAAGGCCTGGAGGCAGCCTGTGCACGGCGGGCACGGTATGCCCTGAAAGCTGGAGCGGGTGATGGGAACATCATCGTGTTCCCAACTCGTTGATTGATAACGAGTTTTCCGCACTCGGCGAACCGAGATGGACATAATTATGGACTGAAAAACCACGCTTGGTCAACGCGCGCTCCGAGCAAGTCCAGTGCGAGCCATGGACAGCCAGCAGTAGCCAATGTACCCGAGCGCTCAACGTCACGAGGCCGGTTCATCTCCCTTTGGCAGGAACTCCTCGCGGGCGCGCTGCAGAAACCGCTTCATGGGCTCAGAGGGTTCGGCGCTGCGGCGCAGCAGGTAGGTGGACAGCATGGGCGGCGTGCCGGCCAAGGGGCGAACGGTTATGTCGGGGCGGTTCAGGGTCTGCACCTGCGAGGCAATGGCGAAACCTAGGCCATAACCGGCACCGACCAGAGTCAGCATCACGCCTAGGCTCGTCACCTGATCTACCAGCTTGAGCGGCTTGGACGCACCTTGAAGCACCGCCTGGATCTGGTGGTGGCAGCCCGATCCCGCGTCCGGATGGCACAGTACCAACGGAAACTTCAAGGCTTCATCCAATGGCACTTCCGCGTGCGCCAACAAGGGGTGGCGCACGGGCACGATCACCGACAGAGGATCGGTCCACACGGGCTCGGCGACAAGGCCTTCGCTCACCGCGTCCGACAGCGCAAAACCGATGTCCAGCAGATCGTTGTGCAGGCCCTTGAGCTGCTGCGCGAAAGGCAGCTCGAAGACGCGAATCTCCAGTTCGGGCTCTTCCTCGCGGCTGCGCGCCAGCAAGGTGGCAATGTGGGGCTGCGCCAAGCTGTCGCAGATGGCGATGCGCAGATAACCCTGATAGCCCTGCGCCGCCGCCTTTGCGGCACTCACCGCCTGCTCCACGGTGGCCAGCACGCGCCGGCACTCACCGAGGAACACTTGACCGGCCCAGGTCAGTCGCGTCTGGTGCGCGCTGCGGTCGAACAACTGCACGCCGAGCGTGGCTTCGAGATTTCGCATTGCGCGCGACACAGGCGATTGTTCTACGCCAAGGCGCTCGGCCGCTCGCGCGAAATGCAGTTCTTCCGCGACCGCAACGAAATAGCGCAGTAGTCTGAGTTCCAATGCGGCCTCCTGTTTGCCTCGTTCCTGGCCTGCGTCCACCTCATGCGGATTGCGCCTCGCTTTCTCCTTCGATGATTGGCAAGAGGTTCCGGCGTTGCATGCTTGCCTATTCGGATAGGCAGATCGCATCCGAAAATTACGGAGGTTGAGGCGGAACGCTACCTGGCCGAAGACCTGAGAACCTCAATCGCCGCGACGCTGCACTACCGCCTGATCCACAGGTTCAGTTCAATCAATTCCCGGGTTGCAGCTCCACACGCACCTCGCGCGATTTGCCGGCCCGCTCCACTGACAAGACCACCACATCGCCGACCTTCCTGTCGTCTAGCCGCGCGAGCAGCTTGGCCACATCGTCCGTCGCCTGGCCATCAACATCGATGATGCGGTCGCCCGGCACGATGCCTTGCGGCGTGACTTCGACACCCGCGAGGCCGGCCTTGTGCGCTGCCGAACCAGGGGTAACACGCAACACGAACACGCCCTTGCTTCCAGTCAGCGCCAGCAGGCGCTGATTGAGCTGTTCGTCCACCTCAATGCCCAGCGCCGGACGGATGTACTTACCGGTCTTGATGAGTTGCGGGACTACGCGCATGACGGTGTCCACCGGCACGGCGAAGCCGATCCCAGCCGATGCACCGGAAGGGCTGTAGATCGCTGTGTTGATGCCGATCAGGCGGCCGGCCGAATCGAGCAACGGCCCACCCGAGTTGCCGGGGTTGATGGCGGCATCGGTTTGAATCAGGTGTTCGATGGTCACTCCGCCAGATTCCCCGGGCAGCGATCGATCGAGCGCGGACACGATGCCGCTGGTGAGTGTCCAATCCAGACCGAAGGGGTTGCCGATGGCGAACACCTTTTGTCCCACCTTGAGGTCGGCACTGGTGCCGACCGGCACGGCGGGCGGGCGCTGGAAACCGACGCCGATTTTGAGCACCGCGATATCGTGGGCCGGACTCACGCCGACCAGCCCGGCTTGGTAATCGCGGCCGTCGGCCAGTTTGACAGTGGCCTCCGACGCCCCCTGAATCACATGAAAGTTGGTAACGACATGACCGGCGTCATCCCAGATGAAACCCGAACCCGTCCCGCGCGGCACGGAAAAGACGTTGCGCGTCCAGGCATCGCGCACCAGTTGGGACGTCGTGATGTAGACCACCGATGCTCGGGATTTCTCGAACAGTTCGATGGTGGCCTTTTCATCAGCGGCCAGATCGCCACGCGGCGTGACGGTGCGCTCGGCGGCTTCGCGCGGACTGAACCAGGCCTCGATGGCGGGCAGAAACTGCCAGAACAGCATGAGTGCGGCAACGCACGCGGTGATGAAGAGCCACCGCCGGACGAAATGATCCGGAGCTGGGCGTTGTGGGTAAGGATCGGGGTAAGCCATGACGGGGGGTCCTTTCAGTGATTTAGCGCCAAAGGCCGCTCAGGCCCCGGCGTGGTGGGCGCATCGGGGCGAGCGACCTTGGCACGAGATATTCCGTTTGGAACGGCAGGGTCTGCGATGGCTGAGGCGCCAACGTCATCAGGCGCGCGATACGATCCTCTGTCGTCGGATGCGTGCGCAACCAGGACGGTTCGGGATTGCCCCGACCGGGCAACATCCAGGCGCGCCACGAGCGGCTCACCCGCTCGATCTTCGCCAGCGCCGAGGCGAGCCCGTGCGGATCCCCCGTCAGCTCTACGGCCATTCGGTCGGCATCGAACTCTCGCACGCGTGACAGGCCCAACTGTGCGAGCAGTGCCAGTTGTAGCGAAGCGGCCAACAGCAGTAAGCCAAGCCAGTTAATTTCTGCTGCACCGGCCAACAGCGCCGGCATACTGATCAGGAGCGTAATCTGACCCAGCAATGCCAGCAGGCTCGTGAGCCGGCTGATCGAATCAGCCAGGCCCATGACACGCAGATCGTCTTGAGCGATGTGTGCGACCTCATGCGCCAGCACGGCTTGCAGTTCCCGGATACTCAGGCTGCGGAGCAGGCCCTCAGTGAGGGCAATGGAGGCCTGACGTCGCGAACCAGTAGCAAAAGCGTTGACGAGGCCGCTGGGCACATAGTGGGGAACCGGCGTATTCGGCAATCCGGCGCGCGCGGCCAACTCCCGCAACAGCGACCAGATTGCGGGGGCTTCCTGGCAATGCAAGAGACGGGCGCCATAGAGGCGCAAGGTCATCGCGGAGGCGGCGACAGGTTCGATCAGCAGGGTCAATGCGCATGTTGCCAGTGCCAGCCAAAGGCCAATCTCGCCGAACAGCAGACTGCCAGCGGCAGCTGCGATCCCCACCAGGGTCAAAACCAGCAACACGGTTTGAAAGCGATTGAGCCAGCGGTGCCTCGACCTGGCATCGTGTCGGCCGACTAGACCATAGGGGGTCATGCCTCCATTACTCGCTCTTGCGGTCATCGCGTTCACGCATGAGCCAATAGGTCAGACCCAAGGCCAGTACCGTCCCCGCCAGCGCGGCCACTTTGACAGGATCAACGTCGGGTTCTAGGATGATGAACTTGCGGGCCAGTGCCAGGATCGCGATCAGAATGACGGTCTTGACCTGGATGATGCTTTCCTTGCGCAGAGCCACTTTGACGATCGAATGCTTGAATTCCATGGCGATCAGCAGCGTCATGGTGGCACCGAACACCAGCTGGAAAACCTTATGATCCAGTGGATTCAGCGCATCCATGACGAGCAGTGTGAACACCAGCCGAATCAACTGAATCAGCGAAATCACAATTACCAACGCGATGACGCCCGAAAGCGTGATGGCAACGAACTGCTCGAAGCGCTCGTAAACCGTCATCAACCGCCACTGGGAGCGTATCTCGTCAAGGGCCGTGTGGCCAGATTCTTTATTCATAAGCGTTGCTCTCTCTTTCAATGAAACGTTAATGGAACGGGGAGTCCGAGAAGACGACTCGATTACACCTGCATCACCGGGGCAATTGCGAAGCCACCCAGCGCATAACGTCCTGCACGTCCGTGGCGCCGCCGATGGGTGGATCAGCCTCTTGCACGTCAAACCTTTGTTCCATGCATGGCATCAATTCGGCTTCTGGTCTGGCGGCAGCAATCCCAGCAGATCCGCCTGCAAATGTTGCAACTTGTCGATGCCAGCCCTCAATGCCTCGACACGGCCGGCATTTTTCATTTCACCCAGGGTGTGCGCTAACTGCTGGATGCTCTGATGCAGGACATCGACCTGATCATCAGGATCCTTGCCGAAGAACGTATGGCGACCACTTTGATCCCGCCAGTATTGGAGTGTTTCGGATTGAGGAGGCACTTGGGCCTTGCCTGACAGATAGTCGATCATCTGGGAAATCCAGACCCGGTGGTCGGCGTATGTGAACGGCACGGGCAGCGCGGAGCGACTGTCAGGTTTGAATCCCTTCCAGGATAAAGGTACCTGCCAGGTGTGTAGCCATTGCTCGAATTCATGCGCCGGCATCGGATGCCCGATGGCATAACCCTGGCCCCACTCGCATCCCAGACGCAGCAGCATTTCACCATGCTTAATGGATTCGACTCCCTCCGCGATGCAGTTCCTGCCAAACGACCTTGCCAGTGCCAGTAGCGCATCCAGGATGGCGATATCGTCCGGATCCTCGAGCATGTCGCGTATGAAACCTTGGTCGATCTTGAGCAGGTGCGCGGGCAGGCGCTTCAGATAGGTCAGCGATGAATAGCCGCTGCCGAAATCGTCGAGGGCAAAACGCAATCCCATCCTCTCGCACAGCGCCATCAACTGAGACACTTGAACGAAGTCCTCCACGGCGCTGGTTTCGAGGATTTCCAGTTCAAGGTCTTGCGGCTGGGCGCCGGGATGTCGTGACAACATACCCCGTAGATGCATGATGAAGTCCGGTTGCAGCAAGTGCCGCGCACCGATATTCACGCTGATCGGGACATGAAGGCCGGCCTTGCGCCAAACTTCGATCTGGGTCAGCGCAGCCTCGATGGTCCATTCCCCCACGTCAATCCCGAGCGGATGGTTCTCAATGATGGGTATGAAGGAGGCAGGAGATAACAAGCCACGCGTCGGATGTTGCCAGCGGATCAAGGCTTCGGCGCCCAGCACCTCACCGGTGCGCATGTTGACCTTAGGTTGGTAATAAAGCAGAAACTGCCCATTGGCAAGTGCATTCTCTATGCTGTCAAATCCTTCGTGACGGGTGCGCAGCGTACGATCCTTCTCCGTATCGAAAACGTGATATCGATTCTTGCCGGCTTGCTTGGCACGATACATAGCCTGATCTGCCTGCCGCAGCAGTTGGTCGGCGTCGATATCTTCGCCTTGCGGGTAGTAGCTCACACCGATACTCGCGCTCACCTCGCACAGTGCGTCACCAATCGGTACGGGCTGTGCAGCCACCTCGATCAGGCGATCGAGAATCGGTACGCTGATGGAAATATCCGGCAGGTCGACCAGAATAGCGACAAACTCATCACCACCAAGACGGGCCAAGGTATCGTCTTCGCGCAACACCTGCGTCATACGCCTGGACAGGACGGACAGCAAGTTGTCGCCGACTGCGTGGCCGTGCTGGTCGTTGACCTTCTTGAATCCATCCAGATCGATAAAGACAACCGCCAGGTGCATGCCACGCCGACGTGTCTGACCAATGGCCTGCTTAAGGCGGTCTCCAAGCAATAGTCGATTGGGCAAGCCGGTGAGCAGGTCGTAATGAGCAACGCGTTCAAGCTGTCGCTGGTTCTCCTTCAGCGCCGTGATGTCGGAGAACATGGCTGCGTAATGCTCGATATGGCCCTGCATATCCGGGACTGCACTGATCGTCAGTAGCGCGGCAAACTGACTGCCGTTCTTGCGCCGGCACCAGAGCTCTCCGTGCCAATAGTCGTGCTCACGCACAGCCTGCCAAACGGTCTGATAAAACTCATCGTCATAGTGATCGGACTGGAGTAGACGGGGTGTCTGGCCCAATACTTCCTCCCGCGCATAACCGGTGATCACGGTAAACGCCCGGTTGACGTTGACAATGTGGGCCTGCGCGTCGGTAACGAGGATGCCCTCTCCTGCGTGCGCAAAAACTTTAGCCGCAAGGCGAAGCTCTTCCGCGGATCTTTTGCGTGAGGTGACATCATGGATATAGCCGTGCCAGAGAATGCTCCCATCAGGCATGGCTTCAGGCGATGCCTCGCCTTCGACCCAGATCACCCGACCGTCTGGAAACTGCACTCGGTACTCGTCATGCCAAAGCGCGAGTGACTGCCCCGACGCCTGTATGGTTTCATGCACACGGTCACGGTCTTCAGGATGGAGCGCCGCGAACGCAGGAGTGGCATCTTCAAAAACATCCTCCGGTGCAACCCCGTATATTTTCCGCATCTTCGCGCTGGCATAAGGGAAGTGCGAGCTGCCGTCCGGACGAAGGCGGTATTGGTAAAGCATACCGGGAACGTGGCTGGCCAACTCTTCTCGCTGTAGGCGCATGGAGTTCAGCGCCTGCTCGACCCTCTTGAGATCGGTGATGTCCTCTACCGTCCCGTCTGCCGCTCTGGGCTGACCAGAGGCGTCGCCCTTGAATGTTGCCCGCAGGTGTATCCAGCGAACCTGCCCTCCGCTGACGATGCGATACCGCAGATCAAGGGACTCTCCGCACATGGCAGCATCCCATGCCCTCTCGAAGAGGGGGCGGTCTTCAGGGTGAACGCACTGCAGGAATCGCTCGAAGGCTATTGGCGCACCAACATCCAGGCCAAGCACGCGGCAGGCTTCATCGGAGCAGGTGAAGAGTTGCGAGCCAAGATCGAGATGCCAACTGCCAAAATGGGCATTCTGGTTAATCTGGCCACAGTGTCGGGCTGAGATTTGAGGAGCCTCGTTCAATGGTGGTGCTCCTTATGGGTGAAACAGAGGTTCCAAAGTTTCTGCAACTGGGAACGCATTTCGTCAAAGATCGTATAGTTGGGGTCGCTATGCATCGCGGCTACGCACTTTCTTCAAGGATCGAACAACTGATAAGCAGGGTGGTTCGCGCCGGGTCATTGCGGCAAGCGGGATGTTACCCAGCGCATAATGTCCTGCGCGCCCATGGCGCCCGCCTGACGTGCAACCTCATGTCCCCCTCGGAACAAAATCAGGGTTGGAATGCTGCGAATACCGAACTGGGCGGCCAGGTGAGGCTCGGCCTCGGTATTTACCTTGGCCAACCTCACCTTGAGTTCAAGCAGGGAGGCTGCCTGCTCGAACTGCGGCGCCATCATCTTGCACGGTCCGCACCACGGCGCCCAAAAGTCAACCAGCAGCGGCAGGTCACTGCGCTCCAGATGACGGGCGAAGGTCGCTGTGGTCAGATCAATGGGTTCTCCGGTGAACAGCGGGTGCTGGCACCGCCCGCAATTGGGCTTCTCTGCCAACTTGTTGGCTGGCACGCGATTGATGGATTGGCAGTGTGGGCAGACGATATGAATGCTGTCACTCATGAGGTGGCTCCTTGGGACACAGAGGAAGTAATGGCTCCGGCAGTTGGGCCGCTGTGACATGGGGATTCGAGCTGTAGCCCTTGCGTCAGTTGCCGGATGCTGTATTCATCCAGCGTTTCCCGTGCGAGCAGTTCGCGCGCGCACCGCTCCAGCACTTCTCGGTTAATTTCGAGAATTCGGTATGCACGATCAAACACACCCATCACGATGTCACGGATGGCTTGGTCGATGCGTGTCTGAGTCGATTCGGCTACCCGGCAGCCACCCTGTACCAGTTCAGGCGCATCAAGAAAACGCGGCCTCTGTGCCTCAAAAGCAACGTACCCCAAGCCCTCATCCATGCCGAAGCGCGTAATCATGTCGCGGGCGATGTCGGTGGCCCGCGCGAGATCGTCTGAAGCCCCTGTGGACAGCTCGCCAAACACGAGCTTCTCAGCCGCGCGCCCTCCCAGGAGCACGGCGATCTTGTGCTCCAGGTCGGCACGTGTCATCAGAAATCGGTCTTCGGTGGGCCGCTGCAGGGTGTAGCCGAGTGCACCGATGCCACGCGGAACGATTGAAATCTTGTGTACCGGATCGGTGCCGGGCAGCGCCAGCGCCACCAGCGCATGCCCCATCTCGTGATAGGCCACGGTTTCCCGCTCCTTGGGATTGAGCACTCGGTTCTTCTTCTCCAGGCCCGCCACGATGCGCTCGATGGCGGCGGTGAAATCCTGCAACTCCACGGCGGACGCTTTGCGCCGGGTCGCGGCCAGCGCGGCCTCGTTGACCAGGTTCGCGAGGTCTGCACCCGAAAAGCCCGTGGTCAGCGCAGCCACCTGTTCGAGATCGATATCCTGAGCCAGCGTCACCTTCTTGACGTGGACTTTCAGGATGTCCAGCCGTCCCTTCTTGTCGGGCCGGTCCACCAGCACCTGACGGTCGAAGCGACCGGCGCGCAGCAGCGCCTGGTCGAGGATTTCGGGGCGGTTGGTGGCGGCGAGGATGATCAGCCCGACCGAGCTGTCGAAGCCGTCCATCTCCGTGAGCAGCTGGTTGAGGGTCTGCTCGCGCTCGTCGTGGCCGCCGATGGGGCCGCCGACGCCGCGCGCGCGGCCCAGCGCATCGAGCTCGTCGATGAAGATGATGGCCGGCGCCTGCCCGCGGGCCTGCTCGAACAGGTCGCGCACGCGCGCTGCACCCACGCCGACGAACATCTCGACGAACTCCGAGCCTGAGATGGAAAAGAACGGTACCCCGGCCTCGCCCGCCACGGCCTTGGCCAGCAGGGTCTTGCCCGTGCCGGGCGGGCCAACCAGCAACGCACCTTTCGGGATGCGCGCCCCGAGCCGTCCATACTCCTGCGGATTCTTGAGGAAATCGACGATCTCAACCAACTCCGCCTTGGCTTCATCGACGCCAGCGACATCGGCAAAGGTCACGCCAGTGTTCTTCTCCATGAATACCTTGGCACGGCTCTTGCCGATGCTCAGGAAGCCACCCATGCCCTGCTTCTCGGCGAAGCGGCGGAACAGGAAGAACCAGACGCCGAAGAAGGCCACCGCCGGCAGAATCCAGGAGAGCACATCACGTAGCCAGGTGCTTTCCACCACCCGCGCATAGGGCACGTCGTACTTGGACAGCCGCTCGGCCAGGTCGGGTTCGACACGGGTGGCCACGATGGTGGTCTTGCCCCGGCTGTCCGGCGATTTCAGGCGCCCGGTGACCGTGCGGTCCGACACCAGCACTTCGGCGACGCGCCCCTCGGCCAGCGCCTTCTCGAATTCGCTGTAGGGCACGGGCTCGACGGTCTTGGCCGCCTGCCAGTAGTTCTGCAGCGTCAGCAGCAACAGGCCGGCGACGATCCAGTAGCCAATGTTCCATTGATTTTCTTTTCCATGGGCAATGTTCCTCGCAAGTCGTGTCGCTAGAGAATGGGGGTGAACAGACGGGCCACCCCGTCGCGCAAGCGGATGGCCAGCGGGCGGGCGCGCAACGCCTTCGCCGATATCTCGCCCGACGCATCACGAGCGGCATCAAAAAGGGATTCCAGCCGCGTAGACAGCGCGGTGTCGTACACCTCCACATTGAACTCGAAGTTGAGGCGCAGGCTGCGCGCGTCCCAGTTGGCCGAACCCAGGCAACACCATCGGCCATCGACCAGCATCAGCTTGGTGTGATCGAAGGGGCCCTGCCGCTCGAAGATGCGTACACCGTGCTCCATCACCTGCCAGTAGTGAGCGCGCGCAGCCCATTGCACCGTGGGATGGTCGCAGCTCGCGGGTGTCAGCACCTCGACACGCACGCCGCGCAACGCGGCCGTGCTCAGCGCCGCGATCATCGGCTGATCGGGGACGAAGTAAGGTGTCCAGATGCGCACCGAATGCTTCGCCGCGCTCAAAGCGCCCATGAGGGTCCAGCGCATCCTGTCCAGGGCATCATCGGGACCGGCCTCGATGCCGCGCGCCCAAGAGTTTCCTTGTTCATCAGCCGTTGCGGGCGATTCGCCCCAGAAACCCTCGCTGAGCCGCTCGCCCGTGGTATCGCACCAATCATCGGTGAAGCACCGCATCAGATGCGCAACCACTGGCCCGCGCAGACGAAAGTGCAGATCGTGACAGGCCTGCTCCGGCGCATCGGGCCGCCAATACGGGCTGCAGATGTTCATGCCACCGGTGAAACCTGTCTCGCCATCGATCACCAGCAGCTTGCGGTGATTGCGCAGATGCGCGGCATGCAGGCGCGCGGGAATCAACGTCGGGTTGAACGTAGCTGCCGGAACGCCGGCGCGTTGCAAGGCGCGGTAGGCGCTGCGGGGCGACCAGCGGGCATAGACGTCGTCGATCAGCACCCGCACTTGCACGCCGCGCTCATGAGCCCGGCGCAGCGCATCGACGAACTGCGCCCCGATGCCTTGGCTGTCGAAGATGTACGAAGCCAGCGCGACGCTGTGCCGCGCCGATTCGATGGTATCGAGCATGGCCGGGTAGGCCTGCTCGCCATCGACAAGCGGCTCGATGCGGTTGCCGCCGGTCAGCGACTGGCCGGTGGCGCGTCCCACCAGGTGCGCCAGACCGGCAAGCGGCGCCGATACAGCCTCGGGCATCGTGGGCGAGAGGCCTTGCCGAACAGCATGATCTGCTCCCGGAAAAAGCCGCCGCGCCCGCCGCTGGTAACGGTTGATGCCGAACAGCCCATACAGCAGCGAACCGCCCAGCGGCAACAAGGCGATCAGCAGTACCCACAGCGTGGCCGATCGCGGGTCACGCTTGTAGATGATCGCGTGCCCCGCTGTGGGGATAGCGACCGCCAGCGACACGAGGGTGGCTGCCCATGTCAGCCCGTTGGGGTCGGACACGACAGCCTCCCCATAACTCAAGATTCGCCGCCCGCTGACTTCTTCTTGCGCTTAGGCTTGCTCTCGTCGCTCGGCGGCGCTTCGGCCACGTTCGCAGCATCGGGCTTTTCAGGCTCGGCCGGCTTCGCGGGTGGCTCCTGGCGCTCGAAGACCACCCGTTCGGCCTTGTCGTCCCAGCGCGCGCTGGCGTGATCGGCCTTGCCGATGCCACCACCCAGCATCTCGCGCGCCAATGCGGTCTCCAGTTCGCTGCGGATCAGCCGCTTGAGCTCGCGCGCGCCGAACTCGGGTTTGTAGCCTTCCTCCGCGAAGTGGTCGATCAAGGTCTGATCGAAGCTGAGCGTCACGCCCTGGCTGGCGGCGTTGCGGGCCACGCGATCGAGCTGCAGGCCGACGATATGGCGGATCTCCTCCTTGCCCAGCGCATGGAAGACGATGATCTCGTCGATACGGTTGAGAAACTCGGGCCGGAAGTGGCCGCGCAACACGTCCATCACCTCGGCCTTGGTCTTTTCGTACTCCTCGCCGGCCGCACCACGCGCCTTGAGACGACGCTGGATGATGTCCGAGCCCAGATTCGAGGTGGCGATGATGATGGTGTTGGTGAAATCCACCACCCGGCCCTTGCCGTCGGTGAGCCGGCCGTCGTCGAACACCTGCAGCAGGATGTTGTAGACGTCGGGGTGCGCCTTCTCGATCTCGTCGAGCAGCAGCACGCTGTAGGGCTTGCGGCGCACCTTCTCGGTGAGCTGGCCGCCCTCGTCGTAGCCCACATAACCCGGAGGCGCGCCCACCAGGCGTGCCACGGTATGGCGTTCACCGTACTCGGACATGTCGATGCGCAGCAGCGCACCCTCATCGCCATAGACGGACTCGGCCAGTGCCTTGGCGAGTTCGGTCTTGCCCACACCCGTCGGCCCGAGGAACAGGAAGGTGGCCACCGGCTTGCTGCCTTCGCGCAGGCCCGCGCGCGACAGCCGCACGGCATCGGCCACGGCACGTACTGCTTCGTCCTGTCCCACCAGGCGCTCATGCAGCCGCTGTTCCAGATGCAGCAGCTTCTCGCGTTCTTCCACCGTCAGCTCGTTGACCGGGATGCCGGTCAGCCGCGAGACGATCTGCGCCACGTGCTCTGCCTTGACCTCGGCGCTGCCCGAGGCGCGCTCGCGCTCCCAATCCTCGACAAGCTTCTTGAGTTCGGCCTCTTTGGCCTCGATGCGCTTGCCGAGCTCGGAAGCCTTCTCGTACTGCTTGCGCGAGGCCACATAGTCCTGCTCACGCCGCAACTGGTGCAGTTCGGCCTCCAGCTCTTGCACGGCCACCGGGCGGGCCGTGGCCGACAGCTTCACGCGTGCGGCCGCCTGGTCGAGCAGGTCGATGGCCTTGTCGGGCAAAAAGCGCGCGGTGATGTAGCGATCGGACAACTCGGCGGCGGCAATGATCGCGTCCTCGGTGATGCTGACCTTGTGGTGCGCCTCGAAGGTGTCGCGCAGGCCGCGCAGGATCATCATGGTCTGCGCTACCGTCGGCTCGGGCACCATCACCGGCTGGAAGCGACGCTCCAGCGCGGCGTCCTTCTCGATGTACTTCTGATACTCGTTGAGCGTGGTGGCGCCGATCAGGTTCAGTTCGCCGCGCGCCATCATCGGCTTGAACACGTTGGCCACGTCCAGCCCGCCTTCGCCGCCACCCTGGCCTGCACCGACGATGGTGTGCACCTCGTCGATGAAGAGAATCAGCTCGCCCTGGTGCTCGGTCACTTCCTTGAGAACCTTCTGCACGCGCTCCTCGAACTCGCCGCGGTACTTGGCGCCTGCCACCATGGCGTTGATGTTGAGTTCGACCAGACGCTTGTCGCGCAGCGTCTCGGGCACTTCGCCGGCGACCATGCGCTGCGCCAGCCCTTCGACGATGGCGGTCTTGCCGACGCCGGGCTCGCCGATCAGCACCGGGTTGTTCTTCTTGCGCCGGGCCAGCACTTCGATGGTCGTCTCGATCTCCTGCGCGCGGCCGATGACCGGATCGAGCTTGCCCTCGCGCGCCATCTTGGTGAGGTCGCGCGAATACTTGTCGAGTTCCGGCGTGTTGGTCGGCGTCTCGGCGCGGCCATCCTCGGCCCCTTTGCCGACCACCTTGCTTACCTGCTGGCGCAGCGCTTGCGGCGTGAGGCCGTAACGGCGCAGCAGGTTGGCCGCCAAACCTTCGCCTTCCTCGGCGAGCCCGATCAGGAAATGCTCCGGCCCGACATAAGAGTGGCCGAGTTCGTTGGAGGCCACGAAAGCACGGCTGAGCGCGTCCTTGACCCGGGGCGACACGCCGATCTCGCCCTCGAACGGCTTGTCGCCGCGCTTGGCTTCGGATTCGATCTGGCGCTTGAGGTCATCGACCTTGATCTTGAACTGCCCCAGGATGGTCTTGACCACGTCGCTGTCGGATAGCGCCAGCAGCAGGTGTTCGGTATCGACTTCGGCGCGCCCGAACTCTGCAGCGTGTCGGGCGGCCTCCTGCAATAGGGCCTCGGACTGTTCGCTGATACGGCTGGCGAGCCCACTGCCGCGACGGCGCGCGGTGCCCGTACCGGCCGGGGCGGGTTCGCCGAACGAGGCATCGACGACCTCGTCGGTATCGGCCGCCATGGACGGTGCGTCGTCACCGATGCGGAAGAAGTCGCTGCCAAGGAAGTCTTCGAACAGCCCGCTGCGCGAGCCGAACAAGGCTTCCAGCGGTGAGACGGTGCGCTTTTGCTGGCGCACCAGTTGGCGATAGTGATCGTCACACAACAGCATGGTGCCACCCGCACCGTGGCGGGCTGGCCGCAGACCTGGCATTGTTTTCTGGCCATGCTGATGCTCCTGTAAAGATTGATCTGACGAGGCACCGCCGATCACGGTGCCTCATCTCTTTGTGGTTTTTGAGAAAAACGCGCTGCCCCGCGTCAGCCGTTGATCGGGATCGAGCGCCCCTGCTTGGGCGTACTGGCCTCGCGCTTTTCCATCGTGATCGTGAGCACGCCGTTCTTGAAAGCGGCCTTGATCGTGTCCTGGTTGGCATCGGCCGGCAGGTTCAGAGCGCGCTGAAAGCTGCCGTAGGAGCGCTCCACCCGGTGGAAACCGCCGTCTTTCGTTTCCTGCTCCTGACGCTTTTCACCGCGCACCAGCAGCACGTCATTGTCGAGCGTGATCTGGATGTCTTTTTCCTCGACGCCGGGCACTTCCAGGGCGATCTTGTACTGCTTGTCGGTCTCCTGGATGTCCAGCGCCGGTTTCAGCAGGCCCGGCCACTCCGACGGCCAGCGTGGCATGGCCAGCGTCGGGAAACCGAAGCCTCGAAACGCGTCGTCGAACAGGCGGTCGATCTCGCGATGCAATTGCAGGATGGGACTGACGGGCCCACCCGCCACCGGCAGGTCATTGCGCTGCACCGGCAGCGAGGCAGTGCTCTGTTGTTCTTCCTGCTCCTTCTTGAACCAGTTCCAGGGAGCCAATTTCTTGAAATCAATGTCCATGTCACACCTCCAGAAGAAAAATTGAAGACTCTCGCTCACTCCGTTTGCCTGCGGCGACGGACAGCGCGCCCAGACGACACGGAGTGTTCCGCTGACTTTGGCTGCTCATCTGTGCGTATCACCTCCTTCTTTCTGCCCGCTTGGATCTGATCATTGATCCATTGATCGATTTCACTTTGACGAAACCGCCACGTCCCGCCGACCTTGAAGGCCGGAATTTCGCCGTGCGCGGCGAGCCGGTAAAGCGTCCGCTTGCCGACCTTTAAGTAGGTAGCCAACTCGTCGAGTGTGAAGATCGCCTGCTGGCGCGCTGTCATACCACCCCCACAAGTTCCGTCGTCACGCGGCCTCGCTCGAGGAAATTCTTGCAAGACTTTGCAAGATATTGCGCCTAACATGCCGAAAGTCAAGAGTCAACACCCAGCGACCTGCTGGCCGATTGATGTGACTCAATCGTAAGCAGCCAGGAAACAAATGTTGGCTGCCACCGCGATGGTGCTCCCCAAGTCATCAATCTGCAGCCATGTGAAAGGGGAAGTCCATGAACGAGATTGCCCGAGTCGGGGTGGATCTGGCCAAGCGGGTTATCTAGGTGCATGCGGTGGATGCGCGCGTGGTGGTTGCCAAGGCGCTGGCCGCTGACAAGTTTGCGGCCTGGTGCGCGGAGCTGCCTCCCGGCTGCCTGGTGGCCCTGGAGGCCTGCGGCGGTGCGCATCACTGGGCACGCAAGCTGCGCGGCTATGGGCTGGATGCGCGGCTGATTGCTGTAATGACCCAGTGATTTCCTGCTCAGGTGCTACCTTTTGACGGAGAGCACGATGAGCCAAGTGATGGAAGAAGAGATCAAGCGTTGGACAGCTCGGCGGAAGTCGGCGTTGGTACTGGAGATCATCCAAGGGAAGACGACGGTGGCTGAGGCGAGCCGGCAGTTCGATCTGGCGCCGTCGGAGATCGAGAGCTGGGTCGATGACGCCAAGCGCGGCATGGAGAACGCCCTGCGAGCGAAGCCGGAGGATGTACGGGACCAGTACGAGCGGCAGCTCAAGGACCTTCAGGAAGCCTACGGCGAGGCCATGCTGGAGTTGCGCGCCAGAAAAAAATTGGCGTCCCTGCTGGGCAAGGACGAGACCTGATGCTCTCGATCCAGCAGGGACTGCGCGCGGAGGGCTTCGAGGTCTCGATGGTGAAGTTGTGCCGGTGGTTCGGGGTGGCGCGGCGCACGGTGTATTACCGGCCGACGAAGGCGCCGCCGACGGTCAAGCCGGCGCTGGCCGAGCCCATCAAGGCGCTGATCGAAGAGGAGCCGTCGTTCGGCTACCGCACGGTGGCCGGACTTCTGGGCATGAACAAGAACACGGTGCAGCGGATCTTCCAGCTCAAGGGTTGGCAGGTCCGCAAACGTGCTGTGGGCCGGCGGCCCCGCATCCAGGCCTTGCCATCGGTGGCCCAGGGGCCCGATGAGCGTTGGGCGACCGATCTGTGCCGCATCTGGGGCGGCCGGGATGGGTGGCTGACGTTGGCGCTGGTCATCGACTGCCACACCCGTCAGTTGCTGGGCTGGCAACTCTCGCGAAGCGGCAAGGCCAGCACCGCCGCTGCGGCCCTGGAGCAAGCCCTGATCACCCGCTACGGCACGCTCGGGCGCGTCCCCGTGCCGTTCCTGCTGCGCTCGGACAATGGATTGGTGTTCACCAGCCGCCACTACACGCGGCTGGTTCGCAGCTATGGCTTGCAGCAGGAGTTCATAACACCGCATTGCCCGCAGCAAAACGGCATGGTCGAGCGTGTCATCCGGACGCTGAAGGAGCAGTGTGCGCACCGCCATCGCTTTGAGAGCCAGCAACACGCCATCCGGGTGATCGGCGACTGGATCCAGTTTTACAACCACCGGCGTCCGCATCAGGCGCTGGGCATGAAAACACCTGCTGAGGCCTATGCTTTAGCAGCCTGACCTGTGCAGAAACCGCTGGGTCATTACACTCGCGCGCTGGATCGACAGCACGATCCTGGACGTGCTCTACGGCTGGGGGTTTGGCGCCGACAGGCCGCACACGAACTTCGATCCGCTGATCGGCTTGAACAACGCCTTTGGCGACATGCTGCTCAACTTCGTCATGGCGATGATGTTCATCGTGCTGCCGACGTTTTGGGTCATGGCATTGGCTTGGGCAGGCGTTCGCACGGGAAATATCGTGCAGGGGTTGTCCACCGCCACCTCGGACGCCAAGGGCGCTGGAGGGCGTGGCGCTGGTATGGCAATGAGCGCCGTATCGAAGAAGTGACCGCCGTTCAGTCGTCGTCGGTCACATGCGGGTCGATGCGCCAGTCGCTCTTGTCATAAAGCCCGAAGCCGTTGGGGCCTTCCCTCCACTCGGGTTGCGGTTCCTCTTGATCAGAGTCGTCGTGCTGCACGAGCCATGCAGCAGTCACCGCAAAGGCAAGCAGCAGGGCCAGCCAGAACGCGGAGTAGAGCAGCGCACCGAGCACGGCGAGCTTCACGATCCAGAGCACCGCCGTCGCCGCGCCCGCGGGCACCCCGCGCGTCACCAGCCAGCCGGCGACACGCTGCTCGCGGCGCAGGTATCCACGCCAGGCACGGCCAGCCCCCCGGCCCAGCCGGTGGCTCCAGCGCCCGTTGTGCGTGTTGGTGGTCATGCTCATATGCCTCGGCTTCAGTGGTGCCTCACCTCGCGGAGCGGCCGGTCGTGGCCTGCCCTCCAGCATAGACCGCGATCAGGAGGGCGGGTTGCGGCCGGCAGAGCCGGGTTGGCTCGGGTCGCAGGGCGATTAGATTCTGCACTATAAATCAAACCTTATGCTACTTTCCATGCACGTTCCTGCGATAGCTCTAGGGGCTGATTGGATTCCGTGCTATTTTTACACCATGGATGGAAATTCTAGGCACCAGGTAATCAAGCGGCTGCAGGCGGGACTTCCCCGCGGGGCGCCGTTCGACCTTGCCACCCTGAGCCAGTTCGGGGTGTCGCCCCAGCTCGCCGCCCACTATGCCGACGGCGGGTGGCTCGTGCGCCTGGCCCATGGCGTCTATGCCTTCCCGAACGATGAATTCGGGGTCTACGGTGCGCTGAAGTTCCTGCAACAGCGCGTGCCCGGCCTGCACGTCGGCGGCAAGAGCGCCCTGGCCCTGCAGGGTGTGCGGCACAACCTGGGCAGCCGGGAGGCGCTGGTGCTGTGGGGCGACGGTCGTTTCGTGTTGCCAGCCTGGTTCACCTCGCGCTTTCCGGCCCGCTACGTCCACGCCCGCCTGTTCGACTGGCCGGACACGGCGCTGGCCAGCAAGACCCTGACCACGCCGCCTGGCCTGCCCGAGGATCTGCGGGTGGCTGCCTCCGAGCGTGCCGTTCTGGAGCTGCTGTACGAAGCCGGCGTCAAGCAGAGCCTCGAAGAGGCCCGCAACCTCTTCGATGGACTGCGTTCCCCCCGCAAGGACTTGCTCGGGCAACTGCTGTCTTGCTGCGCCAGCGTGAAGGCCGTGCGCCTGTTCCTCACCTGGGCGCGCGAGACCAGCCTCGTGGATGTCGATGCCCTGCTGGAACAGTACCCGGTTCGCACCGGCAGCAACACGCGCTGGATGAGCCGGCTCGATGACGGCACCTTGCTGAGCCTGAGACCTCATGGATAAGACCTACGGGGACACCGTTCGCCTGCTGCTGGCCGTCGCGCCCGACGTGTTCGCCAACGACATCTTCGCCATGAAGGGCGGCACGGCCATCAACCTCTTCGTGCGGGACATGCCGCGTCTGTCGGTGGACATCGACGTGGTATACCTCCCGTGGCAGACGCCGCGCGACGAAGCGCTGCAAGCCATCAACCAGGAGCTGGCCGCCATCGCCACGCGCGTTGCGCCACTGGGCGTGCAGACACGCCTGGTTCGCGCCAAGGACCTGGGAGACACCAAGCTGATCGTCGAGAACGACGCCAGCCAGGTGAAGATCGAGGTCAACGTCGTGTTCCGAGGCAGCGTGCTGCCCGTCGAGCGGCGGCCGCTGAGCGCCAAGACCAGCGATCTGTTCGGCGTCGAGTTCGAGCTGCCGGTTCTGGCACCGGACGAGCTGTACGCCAGCAAGCTGGTGGCCGCGCTGGATCGGCAGCACCCCCGCGACCTGTTCGACGTGTGGCAACTCTACGAATCGGGCGACATCGGCGACGGCATGGTCGAGTGCTTCGTGATCTATCTGGCGGGCCACAACCGGCCGCCCCACGAAGTGCTGTTCGGCAACGACAAGGACATCGCCGGCGAGTACGAGCGGGCCTTTGTCGGCATGACCGAAGTGGACTGCTCCCTGGAGATACTGCTCGACGCTCGCGGCAGGCTGCGGCGCGAGCTGCCACAGCGACTGAGCACCGCGCACAGGCGGTTTCTGAGCGGGCTGGCGCGCGCAGAACCGGACTGGTCGCTGGTGCAGTGCCAGCACGCCGCGCAACTGCCGGCACTGCGCTGGAAGCTCGCCAATCTCGAAACCTTCCGCAAGCGCCGTCCCGACGACTTCGCAGCGCAATCCGCCGCCCTCGACACCGGCTTGGGCCAGAGCTGACGAACATCCCGCAGCGCCCCACTTGCCGGGATTGCCCCATGCCGCATTCATCGTGGCATCCACGAAGCAACGGCCCTATACCCAAAGGCTTCCGACAAAGGCCAAAGGGCTGAGAAGGGGCAAAGGAAGGGCGCCAAGGGGAAAGGCCCTATCCTGAAAAGGCCAAAAGGCGCCCCGAGCAGCCCGTCATCCGGGGTTCGCCATGCTCTCGCTGTTCCAGCGCAAAAGGGTGCCACCCGCCGCCGGCACACCGCCCACATCCGCCATCGAAACTCCGAAAGGGTCGATGCGGCCGGAGTCGGCCGCATCGCTGCTGGCCACACCGCGTCGGCAGAAGCTGCTGGAACACATCTGGCAGCGCACCTCGCTCTCGCGCCGACAGTTCGCCACGCTCTACCTCGCCCCACTGGAGCGCTACGCCGAGCTGGTCCAGCAGTTCCCGGCCTCCGAGAACCACCACCACGCCTATCCGGGCGGCATGCTGGACCACGGCCTGGAGATCGTCGCCTATGCGCTGAAATTGCGGCAGTCATACCTGCTGCCTGCGGGCGTCACGCCGGAGGCACAGGCGGCCCAGGCCGAAGCCTGGACCGCAGGCACGGCCTACGCGGCCCTGCTGCACGACATCGGCAAGATTGCGGTCGATCTGCACGTCGAGCATGCCGACGGCAGCGTCTGGCATCCCTGGCACGGCCCGCTGCGAAAGCCCTACCGCTTCCGTTACCGAAAGGAGCGCGAGTACCGCCTGCATAGCGCCGCCACCGGGCTGCTCTACGCGCGCCTTCTCGATCGGGACATCTTCGACTGGCTCAGCGGCTATCCCGACCTCTGGGCCGCGCTGCTGTACGTGCTGGCCGGCCAGTACGAGCACGCCGGCACGCTCGGCGAGCTGGTCGTGCAGGCCGACCAGGCATCGGTCGCCCAAGAACTCGGCGGCGATCCCAGCAAGGCGCTGGCGGCGCCCAAGCATGCGCT
Source organism: Acidovorax sp. NO-1 (assembly GCF_000238595.1). Classification (GTDB taxonomy): domain Bacteria; phylum Pseudomonadota; class Gammaproteobacteria; order Burkholderiales; family Burkholderiaceae_C; genus Acidovorax. The sequence continues at coordinate 51,895 of NZ_AGTS01000102.1, forward strand.
GCAACGCAAATTGCTCGACGGCTTGCGCTACCTGCTCAAGGAAGAATTCAAGTTGAACCAGGCCGGCCCGGCGGACGGTTGGCTGACCCAAGACGCCCTGTGGCTGGTGAGCAAGACCGTCTCCGACAAGCTGCGCGCACATCTGCTGTCGCAGGGCATCGACGGCATCCCGGCGAGCAACACGGCGGTGTTCAACGTGCTGCAGGATCACGGCATCGTGCAGCCAACGCCGGATGGCAAGGCGATCTGGAAGGCTGCCGTCACCAGCGACGCCGGCTGGTCGCACGCCTTTACCTTCCTGAAGCTCTCGCCGGCGATGATCTGGGATGCCGTCGACCAGCCGGCGCCGTTCGCAGGCCGTGTGCAGGTCGAAGAGGAACAGGCGGAGCCGACGCCGCCGGCGGTGGCCGATGGGCCGCGCGCGGAAGGCATCGAGGCTGCATCCGCGAGCACGGCGCCGATCGCATCCGCAGCCACGGATACCGGCGTGGCCGCGCTGCTCGACCTGCTGGGCGACTCCGCTCCACCCACGGCACCGGAGATCCCGAGTTCCCCTGTTGCCGAGCCCGAGCCGGCCCCTTCGACCGTGCCCCCGCCGCAGATGAGCCTCGCGCCTTCCCAGGATCGCACGGAGCCCTCCGGGGCGCACTTCATGGCCTGGCTGCGTCAGAGCGTCCAGACGCGCAAGCTCATCATCAACGACGCCAAGGCCCTGGTGCATACCGTCGCCGGTACGACCTATCTCGTCAGCCCCGGCGTGTTCCAGCGCTACGCGCAGGAGTACCTTCAAGTCGCCGCGCTAGCCAAGCAGGAGAAGCTGGAGGGGTGGCAGTGGGTGCAGAAACGCTTCGAGAAGCTGGGACAGCACCGCAAGCAGCCGAGCGGGCTGAACATCTGGACCTGCGAAGTCACGGGGCCGCGCAAGTCGCGCCGGCTGCACGGCTACCTGCTCGTCAGCCCGGATGCGCTGTTCCAGGAGACGCCGCCAGACAACCCATACCTGCGGCTCCTCAACGAGGCCGCAAAGCGCGAAGATTCAGCCCTTGGGGGCAAGGACGACGATCAGGCGTAGGCATGCGGCCGCTGTGCGGGCCGGCTTCAATCCGCGGATGGGGCCGACTCTGCCAGCTTGGCTTCGGTCAGAGTCATCAAGTGGGCGGAACTGCATTTCAGCGCACGGGCAATCTTGAGGATGAGAGGGAGCGTGGGGACATGCTCGCCGCGCTCGATCTTGCCCATGTGCGACCGTTCGATGCCGGCCATGTGGGCCAGCGTTTCCTGAGCGATGCCCTGGTTGGTTCTCTCTTCCCGCACGGCAGCCCCAAACGCGATGGCTGGTTCCGCTTCGTAGGTAGTGGTGCCGGTGGGGCGGCCCCTTTGGATCGAACGCTTTGGCATTGCCAAGAGCGTCGAACACGGTCACGATTTAAACCACGTTAAACTTAACTCATCCAACGGCTTCGAGATCAGTTGCCACGAGTTCACCGCCTGGGGGAGCTGGACGTGGAATCGAGTGACATCACCGCCGAAATTCGCATGGCCGTCCTCGGCGAATGGGTGCCTCCCCAGCTCGCCGACGTGCTCGCCCTGCAGCGTGCCGAAGAGCCGGAGACTCATGCCGTCCTGGCCGGCTGGACAGATCCCGGTCGAGGCGCGGAGCTGCCGGACGACGGCTTCGACTTCGCCTTGTCTGCGGTTTCCCGGCAGTGGCCTGGCTGGGTATGCGAACCGCTGTGGCATGACACGCTGGCGGTCGCCGTGGCCAAGCGCTCCCACCTGCTGGCCTACCGTGAAGTGCCGTGCCAGGAAGTGCTCAAGCAGCCCTTGATCTGCTCGCAGTCCACGGCCGATGAACCATGGCGCATGACCGTGCAGCGTGTGTTCGAGAACGCGCTGCAGGAGCGAGAGCAAGCGGTGGAGACATTCGATGTGGCGATGACGTTGGTTGCCGCCGGGTACGGGATCGCCATTGCGCCTGCCGCGAGACTGGCGAGCTACCTACGCCGAGGCGTCGCCGTGCGGCCGCTGGCCGGCGCACCAACGATCGTGATGGCTTACCTGCTGCGCCGCAACGCTTCCTTGTCGGACACCCAGGCAAGATTCGCCCGCCGCGCGCGCTTGGTGTCCTGACAGATACGCCGGGATCGCGGTTTCGCCACGATCCCGCATTCCTGCTGCTAGGCAACCACGACTCGCGGCAGGGTCCATTCGCTTTCCTTCACGGCTGTGCTCACGGCCATGACGAGCTTGTCGAGATTGCTGGCCGTCACGCCCTCCAGTGCCGAACGCCCCCGCAGCATCGAGCGCGGCTGCAGCAGTGCATGGTAGAGCTGCCAAGGGTCCGCACCCCTGGTCAGCTTGAGGACGGACTGGATCTGCTCGTGCTTGAGTGGGTCGAGGTGCCAGTCCGGCACGCGCTGGCCGCGGTTGCCCACGTTCAACGCCAGCAAGTTGCCCGCCTTGATCTCGTAGCTGATCCACCTGCGGGACTTGCCCGCCATCTTGGCAAACGCCGCGACGGGAAGGTTGTGCGGCGCTTCGAAGACATCGAACAGTTCCATCCTCTCGCGCTGAATGTCCGAAGGCACCAGCGGCGCGGCCGATCGAGGGGGCGGAACCGCCGGCAGCCGATGTGTGGCGGCAGAAACCAACGGCATGGCGTCACCCGGCTTCGTCACCAGCAGGATTGGCGAAGCGGCAACCGGCGTGGAAGGTGCGCTTGCGGTTTGCTCATTCGGGAACGCGGGTACGCCTTCCAGATGCACGGTGAGCGGCATGCTGGCCGCCTCGACCTGGTTCTGCTCGAAGAGGTCGAGCCGATCGGCCCAGTCCTGCATCATGCGGCGACGCTGCTCCACGTACTCGGCATGGTTGTAGGTCGCGCTGACCTTGTTGGGATCGACATGCGAGAGCTGTGCATCCACCCAGACTTTCGGGTAGCCGATCTCGTTGAGCGCGGTGGACATCGTGCCGCGAATACCGTGTCCGGTCAGGCGTTCCTGATAGCCCATGCGCTTGAGCGCACCATTGAGCGTGTTCTCGCTGATGCGCTTCTTCAAGTCGCTGTCGTGCCGGAACAGGTAGCGCTGGGCCGGCTTGAACTCATCCAGCAGGTGCCGGACGATCTCCATGGCCTGAATCGACAGCGGCACGATGTAGGGCGGGATGTCCTTTGGCTGCTGCCGCTTCTTGCGCATATCCAACTGGAGTTGCTTCACGACGTCGGGCGGGATGATCCACAGCCCACGGTCCAGATCGAATTGATCCGGCGTCGCCTGTCGCAGCTCTCCGGTTCGCACGCCAGTCAGCAGCAATAGCCGAAGCCCGAGTTGGGTCTGCCGCCTGCCGCGATAGCTGCGCAGCCGCTGCAACAGCTTCGGCAGCTCGGCCATGCGCAGGAACGGGTTGTGGTTGACAGGTGGCAGCGGCAGCGCCACCACATCGAGATCGGAGGCCGGGTTCTGCTCCAGGCCCGGCACGATCACCAGCGCGTAACGGAACAGTTGGTTGAACCACGCCCTGACTTTCTCGGCGACGGAGAGCGCCCTGCGCTTCTCGATCTTGGCGATCACCTCCAAGAGGTCGGGACGCTTGATCTCATAGATCGACCGTTTGCCCAAGGTGGGCAGCACATCCTTGTCGAAGATGCGCGGAAGTATCGAGAGGGTCGTCTGCCGGCCTTCCTTGAGGCTGAGCCCGCGATGCTTGAGCCACTTGCGATACACCGCCTCGAAGGTGTTTTCGTCGGCGAGCCGGACAGCAGTGCGCTTCTGCTTGCGGTGAACGCGAGGATTGGTGCCTTTGGCCAGCAGGGCGCGCGCTTCGTCGCGTAGGCTGCGGGCCTCGCGAAGCGTCACCTCCGGGTAGGTGCCGAGCGACATCCGCTTCTGCTTGCCCGCCCAGTAGTAGCGGAAGTGCCAAGTCCTGCCCCCTGCAGCGGTGACGGCCAGGGAGAGGCCATCCAAGTCAGGGAGGGTGTATGCCTTGCCTGTTGCCTTGGCCTGTCGAACGGCCAGGTCTGAGAGTGCCATGCTCTTGCTCCTGAACATGAGTCAGGAACCAGATGCTGGTCACGTCGACCTCGCCCCTCCATCAACAATCCGGAATCAGCCGCGCCCGCAAAAATGGACTTGTTTGTGGACTTAAAAGTCCCGGCTGTAGGCGGATCGCAGTGGACTACGGCAGAACATCAAAGAGAGGAAAAGTCTTTGTGCGGCAACGACTTGCAGACTCTCTTGGACTTCTGCGGAAGTCCGCAGATTGATACAGTGGAGCGGGTGATGGGAATCGAACCCACGTTATTTGCTTGGGAAGCAAGAGTCCTACCATTGAACGACACCCGCGAAGCCGCCGATTATAGGCAGCATCCTGTGCGTTGCCGGGCTGGTCGTGGCCATCGGCCCAAAAAAACCGGCAGATCCAGTGCGTGCTGGATACTGCCGGATTTTTTTGGTGTTTTTGGCTCCTAGCGCTTATCCAGAAAGCGCAAGCAGCTATCAAAAAATGAGTTGATCAAACCCCGTCATTTCTGGACATCGCCCACGCACAGGTACTTGATCTCCACGTAGTCATCCATGCCGTGGTGCGAGCCCTCTCGGCCCAGGCCCGACTGCTTGACGCCGCCAAAGGGCACATGTTCGGTGGCCAGGATGCCGACGTTGGCGCCCACCATGCCGTATTCCAGCGCCTCCGTCACGCGGAAGATGCGGCCCACGTCGCGGCTGTAGAAGTAGCTGGCCAGACCGAACTCGGTGTTGTTGGCGGCGTCTATGGCCTCCTGCTCGGTATTGAACTTGAAGATGGGTGCGAAGGGGCCAAAGGTTTCCTCGCGGGCGCACAGCATGTCGGCCGTGGCATTGGCCACCACCGTGGGTTCGAAGAACTGGCCCGAGCCCAGGCTTTGGAGGCGCTGGCCGCCCGCCACCACCTTGCCGCCCTTGGCCAGGGCGTCATCCACATGGCGCTGCACTTTTTCCAGTGCGGCTTCCTCGATCAGCGGGCCTTGGTTCACGCCGTCTTCAAAGCCATTGCCCACCTTGGCGGTTTTGACCCTGGCCGCAAACTTGGCGACAAACTCGTCGTACACGCCTTCCTGCACATAAAAGCGGTTGGAGCACACGCAGGTCTGGCCCGCGTTGCGGTATTTGCTGGCAAAGGCGCCTTCCACGGCGCTGTCGATGTCGGCATCGTCGAACACGATGAAGGGCGCATTGCCGCCCAGCTCCAGCGACATCTTCTTGACCGTGGGCGCGCTCTGCGCCATCAGGATGCGGCCCACTTCGGTGGAGCCGGTGAAGCTGATGTGGCGCACCACGTCGCTCGCGCACAGCACCTTGCCGATGGCAATGGAGTTGTCGCTGTCGGCCGGCAGGATGTTGAACACACCGGGCGGGATGCCCGCGCGCAGGGCCAGCTCGGTGGCGGCCAGGGCGGTGAGGGGCGTCAACTCGGCGGGCTTGATGACCACGGGGCAGCCTGCGGCCAGCGCGGGCGCCACCTTGCGGGTGATCATGGCGAGCGGGAAGTTCCATGGCGTGATGGCCGCGCACACGCCGATGGGCTGCTTCAAGACCAGCAGGCGGCGGTTGTTGTCAAAGGTGGGCAGCGTTTCGCCATTGACGCGCTTGGCTTCTTCGGCAAACCATTCCACAAAGCTCGCACCATAGGCGACCTCGCCCTTGGCTTCGGCCAGCGGCTTGCCCTGCTCGGCGGTCATGATGCGGCCCAGGTCGTCCTGGTGGGCCATGAGCAGGTCGAACCACTTGCGCAGGATGGTGCTGCGTTCCTTGGCGGTCTTGGTCTTCCACGGGCCCCAGGCGGCGTTGGCGGCGGCAATGGCGGCCTCTGCATCGGCCGGGCCCAGGTTGGCCACATCGGCCAGCTTGAGGCCGGTGGCCGGGTCGTTCACATCAAAGCGGCTGCTGCCAGCCACCCACTGGCCGTTGATGAGGCCATCGGTCTTGAGCAGGGTGGGGTCGTTGAGCAGGGCGAGGGGGGATGTCTTCATGTCCATGGAGGTCTCTCATCAGCAACGCAAGAAGGAAGGGGGCAAGGGTAGCGCCAAACACCTTGGCCGACTGTCGCGTCGGCAAACCTGTGCTGGCATTGGGGGTAGAAGAAAAATATGAATTAAATAGGGCTCCAGCGCTTATGCAAAAAGCGCAGATAGCTATAAAAATGGGAGTATTTTTAGCGGGTCGGGTGCATGCGCTAGCGGCGCCTGCGGGGTTAGCGGTCGATGATGCGCCGTGCAAACTTTTCCAGGTAGTCCATCAGCTGCTCTGCACCTGCCATCGCCCGGGCTTCGTCGCCGCTCGCAATGCCCTGCGCCAGTTGCAGGTGCGCGCGGGCGCCTTCTGATACCTCGCCTTCGTGCTGGTAGGCGTACCAGAAGCGGCGGCACTGCACGATGAGCGGTTGCACGCATTTGACGGCCGAGTGGTTCTGGCTGGCCTGGTGGGTGACGAGGTCGAGCGCATGGTCGGCCTGCATGTAGCCGTCCAGGTGGCCGCGCGTTGCGGCTTCCATCATGTTTTCGGCGCACCGCACGATGGCCTGGCGCTGCGGCGCGGTGGCGCGACGGGCGGCGTTGGAGGCGAGCAGCCGTTCCAGCACGCGGCGGGTCTGGATCACGTCCAGGTGGTCGGCAAGGTCGATGTGCGACACCAGCAGCCCGCGCCGGGGCTGCTGCACGATGAGCCCGATGGACACCATGCGCAGCAGCGCCTCGCGCACCGGCGTGCGGCCCAGGCCGGTGCGCTCCGCAATCTCGGCCTCGACCACCGGGCTGCCGGGCTGAAGCTGCAGCGTGGAAATCATGGTTTCGATGGCGTCGTAGGCCACGTCTGCCGCGCGCCGCTTGGGCGCTGGCTCTGGCGGGTGGGCGAAGGTGGTTGTCATCGTGCGCAATCCGGCGAAAGTGGCGGCATCTTAGAACCCGCTCAGGGTCTTTGCGCAGATCGCGCCGCAGCCCCATCGGCGGGGTGGGACGCTACTGGCGCTGCAGGGCTTTGGGGGGTGGCAGGTGGTGCCGCTGTGGCCAGTGTGCCGATACGCGCTGGCGCCAGCAGGTGCCGTGGGGGTGCAGGCACCCAGCCGAACAGGTGCTGCGTGGCTGCACCGCAGATGCGGCCCTGGCAGGCGCCCATGCCGCAGCGGGTGTGGAGCTTGGCATCGATCCAGCCGTCGCGATCGGCCAGCGCAGTGTAGGGCACGTCTTCGCAGCGGCACACCAGGGTGTCGGGCTGCGCCAGGGTTTTGAGTGCTTCGTTCAGTGGAAACGAAGCCTGCAACGCCTGCGCAAAGCCCTCCCAGTGCGCCAGCTGCGGGCGCAGCGCCTGGGCCTGTTGCACCTGTCCCGCCGCAGCATGGCCTGCCATCTCGCCCTGAACCAGTGCACGTTCGCTGCCGCCAAAGCCGGTGGCTTCACCCGCGGCGAACACACCGGGCACGCTGGTGCGCATCTGTGCATCGACAGCCAGGCCCTGGCCACCGCTCAGCGGCCCGCCCAGTGCGCAGCCCAGCATCTGCCCCCAGGTGGGTGTTGGGCACCAGCCCGAACCCGCAGGCCACGCGGTCGCAGGCCATGGTTTCTTCGGCGTGATGGCCTTTGCGCAGCCTCACTGTTTGCACCTGGGTGGTGCCTTGGACTTCCAGTACGTGGCTACTGGCGCGCAACTGCGAGTGAAGCAGGGTGAGGGCCTGCACCGCCTTGGCAGGCCAGCGCGGCAGTTGCGCTGCAAAGCCAGCGAGCGCGCTCCACGGCGCCTGCTCGGCCACGCGCACCACGGTGGCTCCGGCCTTTGTGGCCGCTGCCGCAGCGGCCAGCAGCAACGGGCCGGTGCCTGCAATGACGATGCGCTGGCCGCGCACGTCGAGCCCCGCCTTGATGAGGGCCTGCAAGGCGCCTGCACCCGTCACACCGGGCAGTGTCCAGCCCGGGAAGGGCAGCAGCAGCTCGCGGGCGCCGGTGCACAGGATGATGCGGTGGCTGTGCTGGGTCCAGCCCCGGTCAGCGTCTTCCAGCAGCAGGGCCGGGGCCTTGTCGCCGGATTGCGGGTCACCCAGGCCCACCACGCGGGTGCCAGGCAGCAGGCGGATATTGGTGTGCCGGGCCAGCGCCGCGCGGTGCTGTTGCGCCAGGGCGGGCAAGACCACCTGGGGGCCATCGCGCCAGATTTGCCCACCGGGCTGCGGGTTGTCGTCCACGATGGTGATCGCTGCCCCGCTGGGCGCGGCAGCGAGGGCAGCCGCCAAACCTGCAGGGCCTGCGCCGATGATGAGGATGTCGCAGCGCTCGTGCGCCGGGTGGTGCTGGGTCATCGTTTTGCGCTCCCAGGGGCGGCGCCGACGTCGGTGTGGATCAGCATGCCCTCGGCGCAGTCCGTCTGACATGCCAGGCGGGTGCGGCCATGGATGCGCACCCGGCATTCATGGCACACGCCCATGCCACACAGCGGCGCCCGGGGCTCGCCGGTGACCGAAGTGCGTGTGGTGCCCGGTGCTCGCTGGGCGAGAGCGGCGGCGACGCTGGTCCCTGCTGGCACCTGAAGGGGCGTGCCATTCACGACGATCTGCACAAGAGAGCGCGCGGCTGGGGTCATGGGTGGCTCAGGCCCGCAAAGCGTGCAGGTGCATAGGGCGAAGGGTCGATCAATGGCGTGCCTCCGGTGATTTGCGCCGCCAGCAACTGCGCGCTGACCGGGGCGGTGGTCACCCCCAGCCCTTCATGGCCCACGGCCAGCCACAGGTGCGGGTGTTCGGGGTGCGCGCCAATCAGCGGCAGGCTGTCGGGCGTGGCGGCGCGAAAACCGGTCCAGGTGCGGATGGCATTGAGGTCGGCCAGGCCGGGCAGGTAGTCGAGTGCACGTTGCAGCATGCGCGCCATCACGGCGTTGTTGACGGCGGGGTCGGTGGTGTCGAACTCGCGCGACGAGCCGATCAGCAGCTGCCCTGTGGGCCGGGGCTGCACGTTGAAGGCCACCGAGGTACCGTCGCTGTGGTGGGCGCTGGTGATGTAGCCCAGCTCCACCAGCTGGTGGTGCACGGTGCCCGGGTAGCGGTCGGTGATGACGAGGTGGCCTTTTTTGGGGCGCAGCGGCAGGCCAGGGCACAGCTGCGGGGCGTGGATGCCGCTGGCCAGCACGATGGCGCCTGCACTGCGCTGGCTCCCGTCGCGCAGAGTGACGGTGTTGCCGTTGATGTGCATCGCTTCGGCCTGCTCCAACACAAGGTGCCTGTGGGCTGCGGCCTGGTCCAGCAGCCACTGGGCTGCGCGGGGGGCATAGACCACGCTGTCGCCCTGCACCTTGAGCGCTCCCGCCAACCCGGGGCGCAGTGCGGGTTCTGCGCGGGCCAGGGCGGCCGCGTCGAGCATGTCGCAGGCGATTCCGTGTGCTTGCAGGGTGCTGCGTTTGTCATGGGCCGCCTGCAGCTCTGCATCGTTGGCGGCCAGCCAGAGCGTGCCGCAGGGCGTGAACGCACAGCCCGCATCCATGTGGGGTGCCCAGGTGTGCCAGAGGTCCAGCGATGTCTGGCTCAGCGCCAGTTCGGCAGCGTTGTCATCCATCACCACCAGATGGCCCATGCCCGCCGCCGTGGCGCCGCCGAGGCGCGCATCGATCACGCGCACCGACAGCCCGGCCTGCGCGAGGGCATGGGCACAGGCCGCGCCGACGATGCCAGCGCCGATCACAAGGACATCGGTGGTTTGCATGGGGCCGTGCGGATGGAAGGAGGCGGTTTACAGCCGGATGCCCCAGCCGAACGGGTCCGCCTCGTCGATCAGCAAGGTCGCTTCCGCGCTCATGTAGGCGCGGCCACGCATTGTGGGGATGACCTTGCCATCGTCCTGCAGCGTGTAGCTGGCCTCGAACTGGCTGCCGATGATGCTGGCCTGGCGCCAGAGTGCGCCCGGTGCCAGCTTGCCGTCAGCCGCCAGGCAGGCCACCTTGGCGCTGGTACCCGTGCCGCAGGGCGAGCGATCATAGGCCTTGCCGGGACACAGCACATAGTTGCGACTATCGGCGGGGTCATCGGCTTGGTCATCGTCGGCAAACAGCTCGATGTGGTCGATCTCGCCGCCGTCGTCACCCCGAATGCCCTGGTCTTTGAGGGCCTGCTGCACGGCGCAGCTGTAGCCCATCAACGCCTCCAGGTTGTCGCTGGCTACACGCTGGCCGTGGTCCGAGATCAAGAAGAACCAGTTGCCGCCCCAGGCCACATCGCCGACCACGCGGCCATAGCCGGGCACCTCGATGGCCAATGCGTGGTGCAGCCGGTAGGCGGGCACGTTGCGCACGCTGACCGATCCATCGGCGTGCAGGGTGGTGGTGACGGTGCCCACGGGTGTCTCGATGCGGTGCTCGCCAGGCTGGATGCGGCCCAGGTAGGCGAGCGATGCGACGAGGCCGATGGTGCCGTGGCCACACATGCCCAGGTAGCCGCTGTTGTTGAAGAAGATCACGCCCGCCGTGTTGGCAGGGTCTTGTGGCGCACACAGAAGGGCCCCCACCACCACATCGCTGCCACGCGGCTCCAGCACGGTGGCGGCCCGCCAAGCGTCGTGGCGCTCGGCCAGCAGCGCACGCCGCTCGGCCATGGTGCCAGTGCCCAGGTCTGGAAAACCGTCGATGACAAGCCGGGTCGGCTCGCCGCCCGTGTGGGAGTCGATCACGTGGATGCGTTGCATGGTGCTCTGGTGGTGGTGCAGTAGGGCGCTCAGTGTCTCAGGCGACAGACTGGTATTTTGTAGGGCGCGTGGCCAGGGCCTTGCGCACCACGCTCTCCACAAACGCACGTTCGTCGCCCACCAGGGGCAGGCGGGGGCGGCGCATGTGTTCGGTGCCCACACCCACCAGTGCGTCGATGAGCTTGAGGTTCTGCACGAGCTTGTTGGACACATCCAGGTGCAGCATGGGCGTCATCCACTGGTAGAGCGGCAGTGCCTCGGCAAATTTGCCAGCCTTCATCAGCTCGTACAGCGCCACGGTCTCGCGCGGGAAGGCGCAGCCCACGCCGGCCAGCAGGCCGTCGCAGCCCAGCGCCAGGCCTTCGTAGGCGAGGTCGTCCACGCCCAAAAAGAGTTGGTAGCGCTCGCCCACGGTATTGCGCAGGTCGGTGATGCGGCGGATGTCGCCCGTGCTTTCCTTGATGGCGGCGATCCACTCGCAGTCGGCCAGCTCCAGCATGTGCTCGGGCTTCAGGTCCACGCGGTAGGCCACGGGGTTGTTGTAGACCATGAGAGGGCGCTGGGCGGCATGGGCCATGGCGCGCACGTTGGCCATGGCTTCGCGCGCGTCGGCCACGTAGATCACCGAGGGCATGACCATGTAGCCGGCCACGCCGAGCTTGTTGCCGCCGTCGATGTACCGCAGGGCCTCGCGGGTGCTGGTTTCGGACACGTTGGCGAGCACTGGTACGCGGCCGTCAGCGGCTTCGAGGGCGATCTTGGCAACCTGGAGCTTTTCTTCCAGCGTGAGGGTGCTGGCTTCGCCCAGCGAGCCACAGGTCACCAGGCCATGGATGCCGTTGCGGATCTGGAAGTCGATGTGGCGGGCCGTGCCCTCGGCGTCGATGGACTCGTCGGCGTGGAACTTGGTGGTGATGGCAGGGAAGATGCCTTGCCAGCGGGGTTGTGGGTTCACAGGGTGCTCCTTGGGTGCGATGGGCGATGAAGTTATTAATATATTAACAAGATATTTGAATGGCGCAAGCGGATTTTCAGCACTCCTTGGACTGGTCGCAGGCTCCATCTGTACGGGTCTGTCTCCCTCCAGCCACGTGCCACAGACCTGCAAACCTATAATGAAAGGTTGGTCCCCATAGGGGCAGCGACAGGCAACGCCCAGGTGCGCAGCCTGCGGCCTGCCTGCTCCGTGCATCCACTCCATAACACCATGAGCACTCCCACTTTTTCTGTCGCTGACATCCGCAAGTCCTTCCTGGACTTCTTCGTCTCCAAGGGCCACACCGTGGTCGCGTCCAGCCCCTTGGTGCCGGGCAACGACCCCACGCTGATGTTCACCAACTCGGGCATGGTGCAGTTCAAGGACGTGTTCCTGGGCACCGACAAGCGTTCGTACAACCGGGCGGTGTCCGTGCAGGCCTGCCTGCGTGCCGGTGGCAAGCACAACGACCTGGAAAACGTGGGCTACACCGCGCGCCACCACACCTTCTTTGAAATGCTGGGCAACTGGTCGTTTGGCGACTACTTCAAGCGCGAATCGCTCAAGTGGGCGTGGGAACTGCTGACCGAGGTTTACAAGCTGCCACCCGAGCGCCTGCTGGCCACGGTGTACCAAGAGGACGACGAGGCCTACGACATCTGGACCAAGGAAATCGGCTTGCCACCCGAGCGCGTGATCCGCATCGGCGACAACAAGGGCGGCCGCTACAAGTCCGACAACTTCTGGATGATGGCCGACACCGGCCCCTGCGGCCCGTGCAGCGAAATCTTCTATGACCATGGCCCGCACATCGCTGGCGGCCCTCCAGGCAGCCCCGATGAAGACGGCGACCGTTTCATCGAGATCTGGAACAACGTGTTCATGCAGTTCAACATGGACGAGACGGGTGCCGTGACCCCGCTGCCCGCACCCTGCGTGGACACCGGCATGGGCCTGGAGCGCCTGGCCGCCATCCTGCAGCACGTGCACAGCAATTACGAGATCGACCTGTTCGACCAGCTCATCAAGGCCGCTGGCCGCGAGACCGGTGTGACCGACCTCAACAACAAGAGCCTGCGCGTGATCGCTGACCACATCCGCGCCACCGCCTTCCTGGTGAGCGACGGCGTGATCCCCAGCAACGAAGGCCGCGGCTACGTACAGCGCCGCATCGTGCGCCGCGCCATCCGCCACGGCTACAAGCTGGGCAAGAAGACCCCGTTCTTCCACAAGCTGGTGGCCGACCTGGTGCGCCTGATGGGCGATGCCTACCCATCGCTGCGCGCGCAGGAGCAGCGCATCACCGAGGTGCTGAAGGTGGAAGAAGAGCGCTTCTTTGAAACGCTGGCCAATGGCATGGAAATCCTGGACGCTACCCTGGACGGCGGCGCCAAGGTGCTGCCCGGCGACGTGGCCTTCAAGCTGCACGACACCTACGGCTTTCCGCTTGACCTGACCAACGACGTGTGCAGGGAGCGCGACGTCGAAGTGGACGAAGCCGGTTTCAAGACCGCCATGGAAAAGCAGAAGGCCCAGGCCCGCGCGGCCGGCAAGTTCAAGATGGACAAGGCGCTGGAGTACAGCGGTGCGGCCAACCAGTTCACGGGCTATGAGAATCTCGCGGAGACTGCAAAAATAGTAGCAATCTACGTAGACGGGACAAGCGCTGCAGCCCTGAAAAGTGGTCAAAACGGTGTGGTGGTGCTCGACACGACCCCGTTCTATGCCGAAAGCGGCGGCCAGGTGGGTGACGAGGGCGTGATCACCAGCGGCTCGGCCAGGTTTGCGGTGGACGACACCCTCAAAATCAAGGCCGATGTGTTTGGCCACCACGGCACGCTCGAAGAGGGCACGCTGAATGTGGGAGACACGGTGCAGGCCCAGGTGAACACCGCCGTGCGCGCCGCCACGGTGCGCAACCACTCGGTCACGCACATCATGCACAAGGCCTTGCGCGAAGTACTGGGCAGCCACGTGCAGCAAAAGGGCAGCCTGGTCAATGCCGACCGCACACGCTTCGACTTCACACACAACGGCGCCGTGACGGCGGCTGAAATCCGCGAGATCGAACGCCGCGTCAACGAAGAAATCCTGGCGAACCAGCCCACGCAGGCTCGGGTGATGGACATCGAATCGGCCCAGAAGACCGGCGCCATGATGCTGTTCGGCGAGAAGTACGGCGAAACCGTGCGCGTGCTCGACATCGGCACCAGCCGTGAACTGTGCGGCGGCACGCACGTGCAGCGCACGGGCGACATCGGCCTGTTCAAGGTGGTGGGTGAGGGCGGCGTGGCTGCTGGCATCCGCCGCATTGAGGCCGTGACGGGCGCCAACGCACTGGCGTACTTGCAGAACCTGGAAGACACCGTTAACCAGGCCGCCAGCACCCTCAAGGCGCCGGTTGCCGAACTCAATGGCCGCATCAGCCAGGCGCTGGACAACGCCCGCGCGCTCGAAAAGGAAGTCGCGGCCCTGAAGGGCAAGCTGGCCTCCAGCCAGGGCGATGAGCTGGTGAACCAGGCCGTGGATGTGAAGGGCATCAAGGTCCTGGCGGCCGCGCTGCCTGGCGCCGACGCCAAGACGCTGCGCGACACCATGGACAAGCTCAAGGACAAGCTCAAGACGGCCGCCATCGTGCTGGCTGCGGTGGACGGCGACAAGGTGCAGATCGCTGCGGGCGTCACGGCCGACAGCGTGGGCAAGGTCAAGGCCGGCGAACTGGTCAACTTTGTCGCCCAGCAAGTCGGCGGCAAGGGCGGCGGCAAGCCCGACATGGCCATGGCTGGCGGCACCGATGCCTCCAGGCTGCCAGCGGCGCTGGCCTCGGTCACAGGCTGGGTGACGCAGCAGCTGGGCTGATACCCGCAGCGGGGCACCATGGCGGCGCGGGTCGCTGTGGCGGGGTGGCCCTTGTTGCCAGATAACGGGTGACGGAACACCGGCTACCCCCTACATTCAAGCGCATGGACCCCTTGCGCGAAAGCCTGCACGATCCGCTGCCTGCCGACGGCACCCGCTCCAGCCTGTCGGGTCCCGAGGTTGCCCACCCGCCCTGGTGGCTGCGTTTCACCATACCGTTTGAGGTGGTGATTGCGTCGGTGGTGGTGTCGGCCATGGTGCTGCTTGCGGTGCTGCTGGTCTACCAGGTGGGCACCAGCGCGCGCCAGGCCATCATTGCGGCGTCGGATGACAGTGCGCTGCACATCAGCCAGTTGATCAGCGAACGGGTGCACCATGTCGTGGACCCGGCCGATGCCACGCTGCGTCTGCTGGTGTTTGACCCCATTGCCTCTGCCACCAGCTTGCAGACCCGGTTGCGCCGCCTGCCGGTGTTGGTTCGCCTGCTGGAGCAGAACGCCTTGTTGTCGGCGGTGTTCATCGGGTACTCCGATGGACAGTTTTTGCTGGTACGCCCGCTGCGCAATGCGACGCTGCGTGCCCGGCTGGAGGCACCTGCAGAGGCGGCCTTCCTGGTGCAGTCCATGGCGCGGGAGCGGGGCACGGCGGGGGCAGCAGGCACTGCTGGCCTGACCGGCCGCTGGAACTACTACGACGCACAACTGAAGCTGCTCGACTCCTCGGTGCGGCCCAACTACCGCTATGACCCCCGCTCCCGTCCCTGGTACGCCCTGGCGGCTGAACGTAACACACAGGTTCTCACTGCGCCCTATCTGTTTTTCACCACGCAAGAGGTGGGGGTCACGCTGAGCCAGCCCAGCGAGGACGGCCGCGCGGTGATTGGCCTGGATGTGGCGCTCACCGATCTGGGCCAGGAGATTGGCGAGCTCCGGCTCGTACCGCGCACCGAAATCGCCGTGGTGGACCAGGACCGCCGCGTGCTGGCCTACCCGGACATGTCCCGCGTATGGGTGCGCGAAGGCAACGACACCAGCCTCGAGCTGCGAACCCTGGAGGAACTCGGCGTACCCAGTTTCCAAGGCTTGCAAGGTATTGACCTCAAGGCGGGGGTCACGCGCCGGCTCGAGGCAGATGGGGAGGAGTGGTTGTTCAAGGTCCTGTCGCTCAAGTCGCAGCGCTGGGAAGGCCTGCACATCCTGATGGCCATCCCTACCCGCGAGCTGTTGGCAGACGTGAACGAGAACCTTCGGCGGCAGGTGTGGCTGTCCCTGGCGCTCATTGCGCTCATGCTGCTGTTCGGGTGGCTGGCCGGAAGGCGGGTGGGGCGCAGCCTCTCGGGGCTGGCCCTGCAGGCGCAGGCCCTGGCGCGGTTCGATTTCCGGCGCCCGAGTCGTCGCATGTCACCCGTGCGCGAGGTACGCGCACTGGGCCAGGTGATGGACCGCATGTCCGACACCATCGAGGAGTTCCTGCACATCACGCACCACATCAGCGCCGAGTCCCGCATGGACGTCATGCTCTCCAGCGTGCTGTATGAGCTGGTGCGCGCCACCAGCTGCACGGGGGGCGCGGTGTACCTGGTGGAGGCGCAGCGCACGGGCCTTGCGCGCACTGCAAGGTACTGCGAAGACCCGGAGCAGCAGGCGCGCTACCCGGACCACCTGCCCATGGCGTTTTTCATCAACCCGACAGAGCCGCAGGACGTCGATGCCCAGGACGACGATCAGGCCTTGCCCCAGCGTGCACTGCGGGTGCAGCTGCGCACGCGCGATGGGCAGCCGCTGGGCCTGCTGGTGCTGCGCTACCGTGCCAACCAGCAGCAGGACGACGTGCACTTCCGCGCGTTTGTCGAAAAACTCTCCGGCACGCTGTCGGTGGCCATCGAAACCCGCAGCCTGATCGAAGGGCAGAAGAAGCTGTTCGATGCCGTCATCCGCCTGCTGGCCGACGCCATCGATGCCAAGAGCCCCTACACCGGCGGACATTGTGAGCGGGTGCCCCAGCTGGCCGAATCCCTGATGCAACGGATGTGCGAGGCCAAGGACGGGCCATTTGCCCATGTGGCCATGACGGAGGCAGAGCGCTATGAGTTCCGCCTGGGTGCCTGGCTGCACGACTGCGGCAAGGTCACCAGCCCCGAGCACATCATCGACAAGGCCACCAAGCTGGAGGCGCTGTACAACCGCATCCATGAGGTGCGCATGCGCTTTGAAGTGCTGTGGCGCGATGCCGAACTGGACTACTGGAAGCAGCATATATCCGGCGTGGACCCGGAGCGGCTGCAGCGCGAACTGTTGCAGCGGCGGGAGCGCCTGCAGGACGATTTCGCATTTGTGGCCCGCAGCAACGTGGGCGGTGAATTCATGGCCGAGGCCGACGTGCAGCGCCTTGCCACCATCGGGCGGCAGGTGTGGCAGCGGCATTTTGACGACCGGCTCGGGCTGTCGCAGGCGGAGATGGCGCGGCTGGCAAAAGTGCCTGCGCGCAGCCTGCCAGCCAACGAGCCCCTGCTGGCCGACCGGCCCGAGCACATCGTGCCCTGGGGCGCCCGCAAGCCGCCGGTGGAGGCAGACAACCCGGCCAACCGCTGGGGCTTCGACATGGTGGTGCCGCCCTTCGAGGCACACCTGGGCGAGCTGCACAACCTGTCGATCCGGCGCGGCACGCTCACCGCAGAAGACAGGTTCAAGATCAACGACCACATCGTGCAGACCATCATCATGCTCAGCGGTCTGCCGTTCCCGCCGCACCTGGCACGCGTGCCGTCCATTGCCGGGTCGCACCACGAGAAGCTGGACGGAACGGGTTATCCGAGGCGCCTGAAAGGAGCCGATCTCACGCTGGCCGACCGCGTGATGACCCTGGCCGATATCTTTGAGGCCCTGACCGCAGCTGACCGGCCCTACAAACCGCCCAAGACCCTGTCAGAGTCGCTCAACATCATGTCTCACATGGTGCGCGAGCAGCACATCGATGCCAGTGTGTTCCGCTTCTTCCTGACCAGTGGTGTCTGGCGCGACTACGCCGAGCTTTTTCTCGACCCCGCACAGCGGGATGCGGTGGATGTGGACGCGCTACTTGCGTCGTCAGGGTAGGGGTTCAGAAGAGTTCGACGTCGTCGTTGGCCACTTTGGCCGTCAGCTGGCCGCTGGCCACCAGGTCATCGTAAAAACAGACCTGGTTGCGCCCATGTTCCTTGGCGTAATACAGCGCCTGATCGGCCTGTCCCAGGATCTCCACCGGTGAGCCCTTGGCCGTGCTGACAAAGCCCATGCTCACCGTGACCCGGCCCACCTGAGGGAACGGATATTCCTGCACGGCGAGCCGAAAGCGGTTGAACACCTTGTGGGCCGTGGTCAGCGTGGTCGAGCGCAGCAGCACCACGAACTCTTCGCCACCGAAGCGGAAGATGCGGTCGTGGCTGCGGAATGAGCTGCGCAGGATGTTGGCGATCAGGATCAGCACCTCGTCGCCATACAGATGCCCGAAACGGTCGTTGACCTGCTTGAAGTGGTCGATGTCCACTACGGCCAGCCACTGCTGCAAGGGTTCGCCTGGCTGGGATGCATCGTCGGCGGTAAGGGGCTCCGGCGCTGACGCCAGGCGGCCACTGACCATGCCGTTGAGCGAGGTGCGCGAGAACTGCTCGTCAAAGGTCTTGCGATTGAACAGGCCGGTGAGCGCGTCGCGCTCGCTGTAATCCAGAAGCCGCTGGTAGTTCTGATACACCTGAAAAACGCCCTTGACCACTTCGAGCTTGTGCGCCGAAAAGGGGCGCGACTGCGTGATCTCCAGGCACGTGGTGACCTTTTCATGCATCCACACGGGCAGCCACAGGACATGGCAACCCTTGCGGGGCGAGACCAGCGCGCTGTCGCGGTGGTTGGCGATGCATTCGCGCAGGGCGGTGTAGTTGTCCAGAGTCTCGCGCCGGGGGTCGGAGGCGGCTTCCGAATCGGTGGAGACGAGTTGCCCGTCCTCGATCCAGGTGCGGGGGCGGACATGGGATACACCGGCATCGGTGAAAAGCTCCAGCGCGCGCACCTCGATGATGCCGCTGAGCTTTTGCAGGGTGGACAACACCGACACCTCCAGCCGAAGGTGATCGCGGTGACCCGTCATCTCCACAAGGTTTTGCAGAATCGGTTTCATAGGCGTTGTGTACGGGCGCGTCCGGTGGGGGCTACGGTTCAGTTTCGGCGTACGAACACCACATCCCACACACCATGCCCGAGCCGAAGGCCGCGGTTTTCAAACTTGGTGAGGGGGCGGTAGTCGGGCTGCGGTGCGAAGCCGCTGGCGGTGTTTTGCAGCAGGGGTTCGGCGCCCAGCACCTGCAGCATCTGCTCGGCGTAGGGCTGCCAGTCGGTGGCGCAGTGCAGATAGCCACCAGGCTTGAGGCGGGCGGCCAGCTTGGCGACCAGCGGGGCCTGGATCAGGCGGCGCTTGTTGTGCTTTTTCTTGTGCCAGGGGTCGGGGAAGAAGATGTGCACGCCGTCGAGGCAGCCCGGCGGCAGCATGTGGTCGATCACCTCTACCGCGTCGTGTTGCAGGATGCGGATGTTCGTCAGTTCCTGCTCACCGATGCGCTTGAGCAGCGCGCCCACGCCGGGCTCGTGCACCTCGCAGCACAGAAAGTTGTCATCTGGCCGCACACGCGCGATGTGGGCCGTGGCTTCGCCCATGCCGAAGCCGATTTCGAGCACCAGCGGCGCATGGCGGCCGAAGGCTGCTGCAGCATCCAGGGGCGCGGGCGCATACGGCAGCACAAAACGCGGGCCAAAATCTTCAAAGGCCTTGGCCTGGCCCGTGGTGGTGCGTCCAGCACGGCGCACAAAGCTCTTGATGGTCTTGGGATGGCTCACGCCAGCGGGTGCCCCGCCAGGGGTTGCGGGGGCTGCTGCGGTCGCAGCGGTGGGGGCAGATGCGGTGGTCAGTTCGGTCACGGTGCGCCATTGTAGTTTCGTCGCCACGCGGTGACCCAGTAGGCGAGGGCATCGGGCAGGCCCTGCGGGTGTGGGTGTTCGGCGGGCAGCGCTGGAAGGCCCAGCACCTGCGCGGCGCTGGCCAGTGCCTGGAGCGGCTCGGCCAGGTCCAGCGCGCGCGCACCGTTTTGCTTGGAGAGCTTTTCGCCGTTGTCCCCACACACCAGGGGTGTGTGCAGGTAGCGCGGCGTGGGCAGCCCCAGCGCCTGCTGAAGCAGGATCTGGCGTGGCGTGTTGTCCGCCAGGTCTTCGCCGCGCACCACGTCGGTAATGCCCTGGTCGGCGTCATCCACCACCACGGCCAGCTGGTAGGCCCACAGCCCGTCGGCCCGGCGCAGCACAAAGTCGCCCACCGTGTCAGCCACGTTCTGCTGCTGTGCACCCAGGCGGCGGTCCTGCCAGTGCACGATGCTGTTTGCTATTAAATTAGTAGCTGCTTGCGCTTTATGGATAAGCGCTGGAGGCTGTTTTGGCTTGAAATCCGTTGCATTGAACCGCCACGACCGCGCCGCACGCCCCTGCAGCCCGTGGCGGCAGGTGCCGGGGTAGGGCAGCGCGGCATGGCGTTCGCGGGCGTGGCCGCGCGCCGCGTGTACGTCTTCGATGTCCTTGCGGGAGCAGGCGCACGGGTAGGCATGGCCCTTCACCACGAGCTGGTCCAGTGCCTGCTGGTAGCGCTCGCCCCGCCGCGATTGCCATTGCGCTGGAGCGTCTGGCAAGAGGCCGCAGGTGGCCAGCTGCTGCAAGATGACCTCGTCGGCGCCGGGCACGCAACGGGGGGTGTCCACATCTTCAATGCGCACCAGCCAACTGCCGTGGCGCGCGCGTGCGTCCAGCCAGCTGGCAAGCGCCGCCACCAGAGAGCCCGCGTGCAGCGGACCCGTGGGCGACGGTGCAAACCGGCCCACATAGCGCAGCGCTGCCCCATCGGCTGCCGTCATGCAACGGCAAGTGCGAGTTCCAGGCCGGACACAAACGCGTCTTCCAGCCGGTGCCCGAGGCACCAGTCTCCACAGGCACCCAGTCCTGCGCCCGCATCCCACAGGTGGGTTTTGCCCAGGGGGTGGGTGGTTTGGGCATAACGCCAGCGGCGCGTGTCGGCGTGTGCTGGCGTGGCACGGATGCCGGTGACCTCGGCGAAGGCCTTGAGCAGCTTGGCCTGCACACGGGCCTCGTCGTCCTCCAGGTGTTCGGCCGACCAGGCGGGGCTGGCCTGCACCGTCCAGCGCTCCACCAGGTTGCGGCCGGGCTTGGACGACTCGCGCGCCAGCCAGGCGATGCGGTGGTGCGTGCTGCGCGCAGCGTTCCACTGCGGGCCCAGCGTGGTGAGGCCCGGGCGCACGGCCTGCGGGTAAGCAAGCATCAGCGTCCAGCAGGGGGCTATGGCCACCCGGGACATGGCGTCGGCCAGGGGTGTATCCAGTCCCGAGCTGGAAATCAGGGCCTGGGCAGGTACTGCGGGTTGTGCCAGCAACACGGCGTCGAAGCCTGCATACACATGCTGGGCACCGCCAGCACCCTCGGTGCGAAGCTGCCAGCCGGGTGTGTTCAGCGCATCGCGCTCGATGCGCGTCACGCGGGTTTGCGTGATGAGTTGCCCGGCCTGCACCAGGGGCTCGGCCCAGGTGGCGACCAGCGATTGCATGCCGGGGCTGGCCACCCAGTGGGCCTCGCGGTGCGGCAGGCCCACGGCGGCCACACGGCCCGCGGCATCAAGCACTTGCACGGAGTTGGCGCTCCAGCGCTTGCAGATGCCGGGCACGGTGTCGATGGCGCGCGCAAAGCGCGGATCGCGCACGGTGAAGTACTGGGCGCCCGCGTCAAAGTTGCCAAAAGGGGAGTCGATGGTGGCGGTGCGGCCGCCGGCCTGGGAGGATTTCTCGAACACCGTCACGCGGTGCCCGGCCTGCACCAGGGTGCGCGCGCAGGCAATGCCCGCCATGCCCGCGCCGATGATGGCGAAGTGGCGCTGCGGTTTCCCGGATCGGGTGGTGGGGGTGGGCGTAGCTGCGGGTGCGGGGGCGCTGGTGCGTCGGAGCCGTTTGGCGGGGAGAGGATCAGGTTTGCTCATGGAGGGCCTTTCGGTGACGTGCGGCGATTGAAATGCAATGCAAAACCAACACCAACCACTCTACACGCGGTAGGGCGCACGTCGCACTTGATCAAGGTCACAAATGATGGTGGTTTTCCAGCAGAGCGCGGCGTGTGGCGGGGCTTTGCAGCTGGTTCAGCCACCACTGCAGCGCCCGGCCCGGCGCGGTGAAGCCGGGGCCACCCCAGGCGTAGTGCACGCGCACTTTGCGCTCCAGCCTTGCCACGCGGCGCGTCACCAGGCGCCCGGCCTCCAGGTAGGGGCGCACCATGGGTTCGGGCAAAAACCCGCCGCCCAGCCCGCGCAGCTGCACACGCACCTTGGCCTGCATGGTGTCCACCGTCAGCACATCCTGCCCACCCAGCAGGCCCATGGTGGCGCCGCCGCGCGTGGCCGAATCGGCCACGGCCACGGCGCGGTGCTCCAGCAGCGTGGCATCGGAGATGGGCTCTGGCGCGCTGGCCAGCGGGTGGTGGGGCGCCACCACGTAAATGAAAAGCACTTCCCCCAGCGTGCCCTGCTGCAGGCCCGCCACATCGGTGCCCGGCACCGAAACCCCGATGGCCAGATCGGCCCGGCCCGAGGTCAGGTTCTCCAGCGTGCCTTTCATGATCCCGTCGCGCAGCTTCAGGCGCGTGGGGGGCTCCATGGCATAGAAGGCATCCACCAGCTCCAGCATGGTGTGGGGCGAGATGATGCCGTCCACCGAAATCGTCAGCTGCGGCTCCCAGCCGGTGGCCACGCGGCGCACGCGGTGGGCCACGGCGTCGATGTCCTGCAACAGGCGTGCGCCCTCGCGCAGCAGCTCGGTGCCCGCCTCGGTGGGGCGCGCCTGGCGCGAGCTGCGGTCAAACAGCAGCACATCGAGCGCATCTTCGATCTGGCGCACGCGGTAGGTGAGGGCGCTGGGCACCAGGCCCAGCTGCCGGGCCGCAGCGGCAAAGCTGCCTGCTTCGGCGATCACCTGCAGCATGGTCAGTGCATCGGGGGTCAGAACATCGCGTGCGTTTTGCATGGTGGCGCCATGTTAGTTCAGATTATTTGAATATTGCCATCAATCCAGCAGCCCTTGCTGGCCTGCACGAAGTTCTACAGTTGAGTCTTGAAAGGAGCACTCACATGCTGACTGTTCGTAAATCGCAAGACCGGGGCCACGCCGACCATGGCTGGCTCAATTCCTTCCACAGCTTTTCGTTTGCCGGTTACTACGACCCGGCACACATGGGCTTTGGCAACCTGCGGGTCATCAACGAAGACCGCATCGCTCCCGGCACGGGCTTTGGCACCCATGGCCACCGCGACATGGAAATCATCAGCTACGTGCTGTCGGGTGAACTCGCCCACAAGGACAGCATGGGCAACATCAAGGGCATTCCGCCCGGCGACGTGCAGCGCATGAGCGCAGGCACCGGTGTGCAGCACAGCGAGTTCAACCACGCAGCGGGCCAGACCACGCACTTCCTGCAGATCTGGATCGAGCCCAACGTGCGCGGCATTCCTCCCAGCTACGAGCAAAAGACTTTTGCCGAGACAGAAAAACGCGGTGCGCTGCGTCTGGTGGCATCGCCCGATGGCGCGCAGGATTCAGTCAAGATCCACGCCGATGCCGCGTTGTATGCGGGTTTGCTGGATGGCGCGGACTCGGTCACACAGGCCCTCAATCCGGCGCGCAAGACCTATGTGCATCTGGTGCGCGGCGACCTGTCGGTGAACGGCCATGCGCTGTCGGGCGGCGATGCCGTGCTGATGGAAAAGGAAACCAGCCTGTCACTGACCGACGCCCGCAATGCCGAGGTGCTGGTTTTTGACCTGGCTCCCTGACGCACCTTTCCCCTACCTCCCTCTCGCCAACGTTCTTTACTTTCACTTTTTCACCAGGAGTTCATCATGTTCACATCCCTGCAAAATCCTCTGGCACTTGCCTCACGTCTTCTCTTGGCCGCATTGTTTCTGCCTGCCGGCATTGGCAAGATCACCGGTTTTGCCGGTACGGTGGGCTATATCAGCTCCGTCGGGCTGCCCATGCCCACCGTGGCAGCGGCGGTGGCGGCTGCCGTCGAGGTGCTCGGCGCGCTTGCGTTGATTTTCGGCTTTGGTACCCGTCTGGCGGCGCTGGCGCTGGCATTCTTCACGCTGGTGGCCAGCTTCTTCTTTCACGCCTACTGGAGCCTGCCCGCTGACCAGCAGATGATGCAGCAGCTGATGTTCTTCAAGAACGTGGGCGTGACAGGCGGCTTGCTGGCCCTGGCGGCCTTCGGCGCAGGCGGCTGGAGCGTGGATGCGCGCACCTCCGGCCGTTGAACTAAGGTTCAAAGACCTGTAGGCTGCAAGAGCGCTCCCGCGGAGATTGCATCCCGCGCGGGAGCGCAGTGCATTTACTTCACCAGGGTTTGAACAGGAGTTTTTCGATGGCAGACATTGCGGTGGTTTATCACTCGGGCTACGGTCACACACAGCGCCTGGCCCAGGCTGTGGCAGAGGGCGCGGGCGCCGAGCTGATGGCCATCGACCCCGATGGCAATCTGCCCGAAGGCGGCTGGGAAACCCTGGCAGCCGCGCACGCCATCATCCTGGGTTCACCCACCTACATGGCCGGCCCCAGCTGGCAGTTCAAGAAGTTTGCGGATGCCTCGTCCAAGCCCTGGTTCAGCCAGGCCTGGAAGGACAAGCTGTTTGCAGGCTTTACCAACAGTGCCGGCACCAACGGCGACAAGCAGGTGACGCTGGACTATCTGTTTCACCTGGCCATGCAGCATGGCGGCATCTGGGTGGGCAACGGCATGATGCCGGCCAACTCCAAGGCAGCCACCCGCAACGACGTGAACTGGATCGGCTCCTACAGCGGCGCGATGGCGCAGTCGCCCTCCGACGCCTCGGCTGCTGAAATGTTTCCGGGCGATCTGGAAACCGGCCGGAGGCTGGGCCAACGCGTGGCGCAGATCGCCGCCAGGCTCGCGCTGTCATCGTGACCGGCCACCAGGGAGAATTGTTTATGCACCGCCCAAATTGTTCTTCACGCCGCGATGACGCAGCGGGAGACGTATCGTGAGCGCGCCCCTGCGCCTGGCAGGCCACGCCAAAGACCTGGGCGGCGGGTTTACGGTGCGGCGCCTGCTGCCTGCCGTGCAGCGCCAGGCCGTCGGGCCATTTTTGTTTTTCGACCATTTCGGACCTGTGACAGTGGAGCCCGGTGCGAGCCACGATGTGCGGCCCCACCCCCATATCGGGCTGGCCACCGTGACCTACCTGTTCTCCGGTGCCATCCTGCACCGCGACAGCCTGGGCCATGTGCAGCAGATCGAGCCCGGCGCCATCAACTGGATGACGGCGGGGCGGGGCATCGTGCATTCCGAGCGCCGCCCGGAGAGTCTTGCGAATCAGGCCTATGTGAACCATGGCATCCAGCTGTGGGCTGCACTGCCGCAGGCCCATGAAGAGGCCGACCCTTCGTTTGTGCACACGCCCGCCGCTGCCATTGCCGAAGTGCAGGTGGGGGCCGCCACTGTGCGCGTGTTGATCGGGCAGGCTTTCGGGCAGACCTCTCCGGTGGCCACCTATTCGCGCACGCTGTACCTCGATGTCCAATTGCCTGTCGGTGCCACGCTCGACCTCCCGGCCCTGGTGCCGGAGATGGCGGTCTATACCGTGGATGCTGCGGTCCAGATCGATGGGGAAACCGTGGCCGCGCATCGCCTGGCGGTGCTGGAGCCGGGCCAGGCCACCCACCTATCTGCAGGTGACAGCCCGGTGCGTCTGATGGTGATTGGGGGCGACGCGCTGGATGCGCCGCGCCACATGTGGTGGAACTTTGTCTCCAGCCGCAAGGAGCGTATCGTGCAGGCCGCCGCTGACTGGGATGCCCAGGCAATGGGCCAGGTGCCGGGTGAGGTGGAGTGGATTGCGCTGCCAGAGCGCCGCTTCAAGCCTTGACCGGTTTGCGGGTGGGCTTGAATGTTTTGGTTTCAAGCCAAATTGGCCTCTAGCGCTTGATGGTAAAGCGCTGGCAGCTCACTTACTGATAGCGATTTCACCAACCACGGGTGCAGGGTCGGTCGACAGGTCTGCCGCCAGCACCCGGCGTTCATCGAACACAAAACAGCCGCCGTGGTAGTGCGCACCATCGGTGAGCTCAAAGTATTTGAGGATGCCGCCTTCGAGCTGGTAGACATGCGCAAGGCCTTCTTCGCGCATCAAAATTGCAGCCTTCTCGCAGCGGATGCCGCCGGTGCAAAAGCTCACCACGGTCTTGTCCCGCAGCTGGGCCTTGTGGGCGCGCAGGGCAGGCGGGAACTCGGTGAACTTGTCGATGCGCCAGTCGATGGCGTTGTCGAAGGTGCCCGCATCCACCTCGAAGGCGTTGCGGGTGTCCAGCGTCACCACCTCGCGCCCGTCATCGTCATGCCCCTGGGCCAGCCAGCGGCGCAGCGTGGCCGGGTCCACCGAAGGCGCCCGTCCCTGCGCGGGCTGGATGGTCGGGTGGTCCATGCGGATGATCTCGCGCTTGACCTTGACCAGCATCTTGCGAAACGGCACCGTGGTTGACCAGCTCTCCTTGGGCTGCAGATCGGCAAAGCGGGCATCGGTGCGCAGCGCATCGACAAAGCCGCGCACCGCTTCGGCCGGGCCGGCCAGAAAGAAGTTGATGCCTTCTTCGGCCAGCAGGATGGTGCCCTTGAGGCCAGCGGCCGTGGCGCGCGCATGCAGCACCTCGCGCAGCGCTGCCGCATCGGGCAAAGGCACGAACTTGTAGCAGGAGATGTTCAGGATGGTGTCGATGGGAGTCACGGCCAATGGGCGCGATGGGGGCGCGCGGGTACTTCGATAGGAAAACGTCGCACAGAGCGACCCACAGGCGCCGCGTCGATGACAGGCGGGGCGCGAGCGCAGGCCCTCTCAGGGAGCGGGGCTCAGCAGCGTGGTTTCGATCTTGTTGGCCAGCTGGGCAATCGCCAGGGCAGCGGGGCAGCCCGGGGTTTGCAGCAGCAGCAGCTGGCGGCGCATCACGGCCTCGCGCACGGACGGGTCGGCCGGAATATCACCCATGTGGATCAGGCGCATCGGACGGCCCGAATCGGTGCTGACAAACCGGTCCAGCACCTGCTGCAGCTGGCTGGTGATGGCGCGGCCATCACCCGGGCGCGCGGCCTGGTTGATGATCATGCGCACGTGCTGGCGCTTTTGCTGCATCGCCAGCACCTTGATGGCCGCGTAGGCGTCCGTGAGGGAGGTGGGTTCGGGCGTGGCCACGATCAGCACCTCGGACGCCAGCGAGATCGAAAACAGCACCACATCCGAGATACCGGCACCGGTATCGAGCAACACCACGTCGTACTGCGGCGTCAGGGCCTGGATCACGCTCAAAAACTGGCTGCGCACTTCGGGCGTCAGGCGCGAATACTCGACCATGCCGGAGCCTGCCAGCAGCACGTTGAAGCCGCCCGGCGCCTGGATGACGGCGTCTTCCAGCGCAGCCTTGCCGGTGAACACATCGTGCAGCGTGATCTTGGGGTGCAGGTTCAGCACCACGTCGAGGTTGGCCAGGCCGAGGTCGGCATCCAGCACCAGCACACGCTGGCCCCGGCGCGTGAGGGCCGCAGCCAGATTGGCGGATACGAAGGTTTTGCCAACCCCGCCTTTTCCGCTGGTCACGGCAATGATGCGGGCACCTGGGGTGCCGGGCGCCACAGGCGTTGCCGCACCGGCGGGGGCTGCTGGCGAGGTGGTGGGGGAAGGGGACAGCGCGTCGCTCATCATCTAACTTTCAGTAGGCGCTGCCTGCGGGAGCGGGGTCCAGCGGAGGCAGATCGCCCCAACCCGAGGGGGTGTAGAGCGGGCCAAACAACAGGCTTTTTTCTTCGGCACTTACCGTGCTGTCCGGCTGCTCCTCGATGCAGATGCAGTTGCGGCCGCTCGACTTGGCTTTGTAGAGCTGGTGGTCGGCGCGGTCCGTCCACAGCAAGGTGGTCGAACGGATCCATTGCAGGGCGAAGGCGCCGCCAATGCTGACCGTTACGTTGAGCTCGACAGAGCCGGAAATCCTGATGGGTGTGTTTGCCACCGCCCGGCGGATGCGCTCGGCCACCACGCTCCCGAAACCGGCCTGGCATGCCGGCAGCACCACGGCAAATTCTTCACCGCCATAGCGCGCCAGCGTGTCCATGGGCCGCACGCAGGCGCTGAGCGTGCGCGCCACGGACTGCAGCACCACATCACCGGCCAGGTGGCCGTGGGTGTCGTTCACGCTCTTGAAATGATCGATGTCCAGCATCAGCAGCAGCGCTGCTTCGCCGGACCGGGTAACGCGGTCGATTTCGCGCTCCAGCACCGCGCGGAAGTGCCTGCGGTTGGCCAGCCCGGTGAGAGGGTCCTTGAGGGAGAGTTCGCACAGGCCGTCAATGAGGCTCTGCAGGTATCGGGCGGGCACCTCGCGTTGCAAGGCGGCTTCGCTGCCGCCGGCCTGGGCCACCAGCGCATGGGCGGTGTCCAGGCGAAGGTCGCGAAGATCTACCAGGTGAGAGGCCGCAGAGTCAGACACAAAAAGGTGCAAAAAAGAGTTTTCGAAGTGTACCAGTGCACTTCAGAGCGCCCGTGGGCCCCAAACCCCTGCAAATCGCTCGGTTGGTGAAGGCCGGGGCCAGCCGGGCGGTCTGCATGCTCACTACACACGGGGTACGGGCGGTTCCAGCTGGTTGAGTGCCACCAGCGCTTCGGCATCGGTGCGGTACAAGGCCAGGCCGCTGCCGGCTTCCAGCAAGCCGGCCTGGCGCAGCACCCGTTCCACGGGCAGCTTGAGCCCGCTCAGGTGCAGCGTGCCGCCGCGCGACTGCAGCAGTGCCAGAAGCTGGGCGAATGTCTCCACGCCGGTCACGTCAATCCGGTTGATGGGCTGGGCCATGAGGCACAGATGCACCACCTCCGGGTGGCTGGCCAGGTGGTCCGTGACCCGGCGCTCCAGCGCGCTGGCAGAAGCAAAATCGAGCTCTGCATCCATGCGCAGCGCCAGCAGCCGCGGCGCCAGCGCGGGCAGATGCCACAGGTGGCGGTCGCGCAGGCTGCCATCAGGGTGCAGGCCGACTTCGATGATGCGGGGGTGCAGCCGCTGGTACAGAAAGTGGCTCAGGTTCATCAGCAGGCCCACCAGCACGCCCCAGTACATCCGCGGGGCCGTGGCCAGCGTGAGCGCAAACGTCACGGCTGCGATCACGGCTTCTGTCCGCGAAACCCGCCACAGCCGCAGCAAGGTGCCGGGTTTGATGAGGCTGGTCACGGCCGTCACCACCACGGCGGCCAGCACCGACTGCGGTACGTGGTAGAGCACTGGGGTGAGCCATAGCAGCACCACCAGCACCAGCGCAATCGCAAACAGTGTGGCCCAGCCACTTTTGGCGCCCGCGTAGAGGTTGATGGCCGAGCGTGAAAAGGACGCGCTGGTGGCAAAGCTGCCGCACAGCCCGCTGCTGATCTTGGCCAGACCCTGCCCGATCAGGTCCTGGTTTTCGTTCCAGCGCTCGCCGGAGCGCTGGCTCTCCACTTTGGCGCTGGACGCAGTCTCCAGAAAACTCACCAGGGTGACCACCAGCACCGGCATCACCAGCGCAGAGAAGCTGGACCAGGGCAGGGCGGCAGGCCAGTAAAGATCCGGCATGCCCGATGGCAGCGCACCCACCACGGCGCCGCCGGCATCGGCGTAGTCCAGCGCCCAGCTCAGGCCCCCCGCCAGCGCCACCACCACAATGGCCGAGGGGAAGGCCGGCCGCCACCGGCGCGCAAGCACCAGAAGCGCCAGGCTGCCGAAACCAAAGGCTGCTGCCGTCAGGTCAAACAGGCCGGGCGAGGGGGTAGACAGCAGCGCGCTCCAGTCGGAACGCAGGCCCGTGAGCGACGCGAGCTGCGACCCCAGAATCAGCAGCGCCGCTGCCTGCGTGAAGCCGCTGAGAACCGGCGATGTCACCAGGTTGAGCAACCAGCCAAAGCGTGCCAGGCCCATCACCAGCTGAACAAGGCCCGACAACAGCGCCATCCACGCCGCCAGCGCCACCCATTGCGCGCTGCCCGGCTCCGCCATGCCGGTGAGCGACGCGCCGATCAACAGGCTGGTGAGCGCAGTGGGCCCGACGCCCAGGCGCGTGGACGCGCTGAACAGCACCGCCACCAGTGCCGGCACCAGTGAGGCATAGATCCCCGTGACCAGCGGCATACCGGCCAGCGCCGCGTAGGCCACCCCCTGTGGCACCAGCATGAGGCCGACCGTCATGCCGGCAAAGAACTCCCCGCGGATCAAGGCGCGGTCGGGACGGGGCCATGACAGAAAAGGAAACCAGCGGGACAGCGATGCACGGGAAAAAGACATGCGCCGATTGTCGCGCCTGCCAATGCTGTGCGGGGGGCGGCGAGGCGACGCCCCGGCAGTCTCGTCCTACACAGGGTTCAGCAGTGTCCGACCTGCGCCTGCCATGGCCGCGCCTAAAGTCATTCCATCGTTTTTTAACTGAGAGGTTTTATCCATGAACTCCCTGATGCACTCCAGCCGTCCCGTTCAACGCATTGCCAGTGTGCTGGCGGTCAGCGCCCTGGCGCTGGGTCTTGCTGCCTGCAGCAAGAACGAAGAGCCCACCGTGGGCCAGCGCATGGACTCTGCCGTGGAAAAGACCGAGCAGGCTGCCGCTGACGCCCGGGTGAAGGCCGACAGCGCAATGCAAAGCGCGGAAAACACGGCCAAAGATGCCACCAACTCTGCCATGACGGCCGTGGATGACGCCACCATCACGGCACGTGTCAACGCGAGCCTGGCCCAGGATCCTGATCTGAGCGCGCTCAAGATCAATGTGGATAGGGTGAACGGCAAGGTCACACTCAACGGCCCCGCGCCGTCCACGGTAGCCCGTGACCGCGCCGAGAGCCTGGCCAAGGCCGTAGACGGCGTGACGGCTGTGAACAACCAGCTGGTCGTCACCGCCAGCTAA